>NZ_PVQL01000002.1:0-943820 GCF_002998085.1 Bacillus sp. NMCN1
TTGGTGAGCCATTACCCCACCAACTAGCTAATGCGCCGCGGGTCCATCTGTAAGTGACAGCCGAAACCGTCTTTCATCCTTGAACCATGCGGTTCAAGGAACTATCCGGTATTAGCTCCGGTTTCCCGGAGTTATCCCAGTCTTACAGGCAGGTTACCCACGTGTTACTCACCCGTCCGCCGCTAACATCCGGGAGCAAGCTCCCTTCTGTCCGCTCGACTTGCATGTATTAGGCACGCCGCCAGCGTTCGTCCTGAGCCAGGATCAAACTCTCCGAAAAAGTACAAAACCGAAGTTTTGTTTTTCGTCAGCGTTTGACTGACTACCTATGATATATCATAGGATTTTTTTATAAAAACTCGAATTAACAGGTACGTTTTGTCTTGTTTAGTTTTCAAAGAACTTGTGTGCCACTCTCTTAAAGCGACCACTTAAATATATCATATATCTCTATCAACAGTCAACATTTTTCTTGAAAAACATTTTGTTTTTTTAAGAAGTTTCTATTTAGAAAGAGATAAAAAATAGAGCCTCTTTTTGCTCCTTTGAAAGATTAACACATATCTATGAAAAAAGCATTATAAATTTCAAAAAAAGTGATGTTTTTTCAAAAAAAATAAAGCCGGTGAAGAACCGGCTTTATTTTTACTCAGATTGCTCTTGATCTGACTCTATATTTTCTACGTTCTCTTCAGTAATCTCTTCATCGTCTTCTTCTGATTGTTCAACTAACGCCACTGTAGCAACATGTTCCTCATCACCGAGACGGATTAGGCGGACACCTTGAGTGACTCGACCTGTTGTCGAAATGTCAGAAACGGCCATACGAATGATTACACCGCTTCCTGTAATAATCATCAAGTCTTCTTCGGCTTCAGCATTAGTTGCCTTCACTGTGACAAGTGGACCATTGTTATCAGTGATTTTGCACGTTTTAAGACCTTTACCGCCACGACTTTGAACACGGTATTCTTTTTCAGGGGTTAGTTTACCATATCCTTTTTCAGTTACAATCAATACGTTTGCATCTGGTTCAAGGATTTCCATGCCTACGACAATGTCATCTTCGGAAAGTGTGATACCTTTCACTCCAGCTGCCGTACGTCCCATTTCACGAACATCTGTCTCGTCAAAACGGATCAGCATTCCCTTTTTCGTTCCAATGATGATTTGTTTTTCTCCATTGGTTAAACGAACAGCCATCAGTTCATCTTCGTCACGAAGGCTGAGAGCGATAAGACCGTTGTTTCGAATGTTAGCAAACTGAGACAATGTCGTCCGTTTTGATACACCGTGTCTTGTTGTAAAGAAGAGATACGAATTTTCATCAAATTCGCTTACTGGAATAATGGCGTTGATCCATTCTCCCTTTTCTACTTCAAGAAGGTTAATGATCGGAATCCCTTTCGCTGTCCGTCCGAATTCAGGAATCTCATACCCTTTCGCACGATAAACCTTCCCTTTATTAGAGAAGAAGAGAATCGTATCGTGGGTCGATGTTGAAATCAACTGTTCAACGAAATCATCTTCGTTGGTCCCCATTCCTTGGACACCTTTACCGCCTCTTTTTTGACTGCGGTATGTTGATGCAGGGAGACGCTTGATATAACCATTATGCGTCAGCGTAATCACGATGTTCTCAACAGGAATCAAATCTTCGTCTTCAATTGTTTCAATCCCCGCTGTCACAATTTCAGTACGGCGCGTATCATTGAAGCGTTCTTTAATTTCTGTTAATTCTTCTCTAATGATTTCAAGTACTTTCTCATTGTCTGCTAAAATGGCTTTTAATTCAGCAATCAAATCAACAAGTCCTTTATATTCATCTTCTATCTTTTCTCGTTCTAGACCAGTCAAACGCTGAAGTCGCATATCAAGAATGGCCTGTGCCTGTTTTTCAGACAAGCTATAGTTTTCCATTAAACCATTTCTCGCAATTTCCGCAGTTTGAGAGCCTCTAATTAAAGCAATGACTTCATCTAAGTGGTCAAGAGCAATTCTGAGGCCTTCTAAAATGTGTGCTCTTGCTTCTGCTTTACGCAGCTCATACGCCGTTCTTCTGCGAATGATCACTTTTTGATGCTCTAGATAATACTCAAGACATTGTTTGAGGGACAAGACTTTCGGCTGTCCATCAACAAGTGCTAATAAGTTGATTCCAAATGACGTTTGAAGTGTCGTTTGTTTATAAAGATTGTTTAATAGAACATGGACATTTGCGTCTCTACGCAGTTCAATGACAATACGCATACCATTACGATCTGATTCATCACGCAAATCTGTAATGCCATCAATCTTTTTATCACGCACAAGATCAGCAATTTTTTCAATCAAACGGGCTTTGTTGACTTGGTACGGGATCTCATTGATAACAATGCGCTGTTTACCGCTAGATGTTTCCTCAATATTCGATTTTGCTCTTAATGTAATAGAGCCGCGCCCTGTTTCATACGCCTTTCGAATACCACTTCGGCCAATGATTTGACCTGCTGTTGGGAAATCTGGCCCTGGGATGATATCCATAAGCTCCTGTGTGGTCATTTCCGGGTTTTGACTGATGGCCAATACCCCATCAATCACTTCACCTAATTGGTGCGGCGGAATATTGGTCGCCATTCCTACAGCAATTCCTGTCGCTCCGTTGACCAATAAGTTCGGGAATCTTGCAGGCATCACCATTGGCTCTCTTTCACTGCCGTCATAGTTATCTTGATAATCAATGGTGTCCTTAGTGATATCACGGAGGATTTCCATAGAAATCTTAGATAGACGCGCCTCGGTATAACGCATCGCCGCTGCTCCGTCTCCATCGACTGAACCAAAGTTTCCATGACCATCAACTAACATATAACGATAGTTGAAGTCTTGCGCCATACGAACCATCGCTTCGTATACAGCGCTGTCACCGTGAGGGTGATACTTACCGATAACTTCCCCAACGATACGTGCAGATTTCTTAAATGGTTTATCACTTGTCATACCTAGGTCATTCATCGCATACAAAATTCTTCGATGCACGGGCTTTAATCCGTCTCGCACATCTGGTAATGCACGCGACACAATCACACTCATCGCATAATCTAAAAAGGACGTACGCATTTCTTGACTAATATTCACTTCGCGTACATTTGGTGTATGTTGTTCACTCACTATAAGAACCTCCCTTTACGTATCACATGAAATAAATTATGTGGGAGTAAAATATGTATTTATCTTCACAAGACTATTCTCCATTATATCAATAATCTCGTCTTTATACACATTTATTTACTAGAAAATCAACGAAAACACGGAAAAACAGGACATTGGTTACACGACCCTATTTCTTGAAAAACAACCTTATTCCAAACAAGAAATAAGGTTGTTCTCAGAAGGGATTTATCTAAATATCAAGGTTTTTCACGTATTGCGCATTTTCTTCGATAAAGTTTCTTCTCGGCTCTACTTTATCTCCCATGAGCATTTCAAATGTCTCATCAGCATCGATTGCATCCTCAAGTGTAACTTGAAGAAGTGTTCTCGCACCAGGATCCATTGTTGTTTCCCAAAGCTGAGTTGCGTTCATCTCTCCAAGACCTTTATAGCGCTGAAGTCCAGGTTTTGGTGTTTGAGGCAATGTCTTTAGCAGCTCATCTAGCTGTTTATCGTTATACACATACTCAACACGTTTACCTTGCTGCACTTTAAATAAAGGTGGCTGCGCAATATACACATAACCGTTTTCAATGATTTCACGCATATAGCGATAGAAGAATGTTAAGAGCAGCGTGCGAATATGGGCACCATCGACATCCGCATCCGTCATGATCACAACTTTGTGATAGCGAGCTTTCTCTAAAGTGAAGTCTTCACCGATTCCAGTTCCTAACGCTGTAATCATAGAACGAACCTCGTTGTTAGATAAGATTTTATCTAGTCGTGCTTTTTCAACGTTTAGGATCTTTCCTCTTAGCGGTAAAATGGCTTGGAAGTGACGATCACGACCCTGCTTAGCAGATCCGCCCGCAGAATCTCCCTCTACGATATAGAGTTCAGAGATGGAAGGATCTTTAGAAGAACAGTCCGCCAGTTTCCCCGGTAAGCTGGAGACTTCCAGTGCACTTTTACGTCTTGTCAGCTCACGTGCCTTTTTGGCAGCCATTCTTGCACGAGCTGCCATAACACCTTTCTCCACAATTTTCTTTGCAGCATCAGGATTCTCTAAGAGGAATTTCTCAAGTGCTTCAGAGAAAAGGGAGTCGGTAATGGTTCTTGCTTCTGAGTTCCCAAGCTTTGTCTTCGTTTGTCCTTCGAATTGAGGATCTGGATGTTTGATGGAGACAATGGCTGTTAAGCCTTCTCGCACATCTTCACCGCTCAAATTCGAGTCTCCATCTTTGAATACGCCATTTTTACGAGCGTAATCATTGATGACACGCGTCAGACCTGTTTTAAAGCCTGCTTCGTGTGCTCCGCCTTCATACGTATTGATATTGTTAGCAAAAGAATAGATATTGCTTGTATAGGAATCATTGTATTGTAATGCAACTTCAACAGTGATTCCGTCTTTTTCACCCTCGATGTAAACGGGTTCTTCATGAACGACTTCTTTCGAGCGGTTTAAATGTTCTACATAACTCTTAATACCGCCTTCATAGCAGTATTCATTTCTCCGCTCTTTGCCTTCGCGTAAATCCTCAATGATGATGTTAACACCTTTTGTTAAGAAGGCTAACTCACGTACACGATTGGCAAGTGTGTCGTAATCAAATTCAATGGTTTCAGTAAAAATTTCTGGATCTGGCACAAAATGAGTGGTTGTCCCTGTAACATCTGTTTCACCAATGATCTCTAAATCTCCAGCTGGTACACCGCGTTTGAATTGTTGATAATGAATTTTCCCGTCACGATATACGGTCACGTCTAAGGTGGTGGATAACGCATTTACAACAGACGCCCCTACACCATGCAGACCGCCAGATACTTTATAACCGCTGCCGTCAAACTTACCGCCAGCGTGAAGAACAGTCATAATGACCTCTACAGCAGGACGTCCCATTTTCTCATGAATCCCAACCGGAATCCCGCGGCCATTATCTTTCACTGTAATGCTATTATCTTTTTCAATTTGCACTGTAATGTCTGTACAATAACCAGCTAATGCCTCATCAATACTGTTATCGACAATTTCCCATACAAGATGGTGAAGTCCTTTTGCACTGGTTGACCCAATGTACATTCCTGGACGTTTTCTAACAGCTTCTAGTCCTTCGAGCACCTGTATCTGATTTTCATCATAACTATTATGTTGCTGTTCCATTGCCACGTACATTCACCTACACTTTTCTTAAACGATATATTTATATGAATTGAGCTTTTAGACTTCAATTTCAATCACAAATGAAGCACGTTTTTTGAGCGTGCTTGAGGAAAGAGGAGAGTAATAAACAGATTTAGTTGTGACGACGATGGATTTGGGTGTTCCTTGTGATAACGAAATGATTTGTTCTTCTTGTTTTTGGAGAAACTCTTCTACAACAGAAGACGACCTCATTTTGTAATCAACAATTGCGACAATCTCTCGTGTAGAAACAACACAATCATCACCTAAATGAATATACAAGACTCACACCTCATTTATCAGTCAATTACGTTTCCACTGGCTACTCTGAAAATTTCCGCTTCTTTCAAGGTGGCGTGATCGATGCCTTCAACACTTGTTGTGGTGACGAAGGTCTGTACACGTCCCTGAATGGTATGAAGCAAATGAGACTGTCTGTAATCATCAAGTTCAGATAACACATCATCGAGTAGAAGAATGGGATATTCTCCGATTTCTTCATGTATCAGGTCAATTTCTGCCAGCTTTAGTGAAAGAGCTGTTGTTCTTTGCTGCCCTTGAGAGCCATATGTCTGAACATCCCGACCATTCACAAAGAAAAGAAGGTCATCTCTGTGAGGTCCCCACAGTGTCACTCCTCGGTCTATTTCTCTGTCTCTTAGTTTCTGAAACGATTCTTCATAGCTATTCTTTATTTTCGACAAGTCTGACGCTTCTGATACCTCTATCGCCGTCTGGTATTGGAGCGTGAGTGTTTCTAGATCTCTAGAAATGCCAAGATGCAACGGCTGCGCCCATTTCTCGAGCTGTTTCGTAAAAGTCAGTCGTCTTTTGACAACTTTCGCTGCCGCATCAATCAACTGCTCTGTTAAAACCTCCAGCATCGCTTGATCCTTTTGCTTTCTTGTCTGCAATTGTTTCAAGTAATGATTCCGCTGAGAGAGGATTTTTTGATAGAGCGATAAATCGTGCAAGTAGACAGCAGAAACTTGTCCAATCTCCATATCGAGGAATCTTCTGCGGATTTGCGGGCTGCCCTTCACAAGACTTAAGTCCTCTGGTGCAAACATGATGGTGTTTAACGCACCAACATAATGACTGAGCTTCTGTTGTTCAATGTGATTGACCTTGCCCTTTTTCCCTTTTTTTGAAATCACGAGCTGCATTGGGAGTGGACCATTTTTTTTGATGACTCTACCTTCTATTTTAGCATAGTCTTGGTCCCATCGGATAAGTTCTTTATCATTTGACGTACGATGCGACTTTGCCATCGACAATACATAGATCGCTTCCATCAAGTTCGTTTTACCTTGGGCATTCTCACCGATCATGACATTCACCTTGTTGTCGAATTGAAGCTCGGTGTGTTCATAGTTTCGGTATGAAGTTAACGCCAGACTTTGAATGTACATGTATTGTCACCCGTTTCTAATTCACAACTTGAAATGTGCCATAACCTTCTATCTCGACAACATCTCCTGGGTATAGTTTTCGTCCCCGTCTATTATCTGGCTTTTGATTAATGAACACCTCATGTTCACTTAAAAACCATTTCGCCATTCCGCCAGATTGGATGACTTCGGCTAATTTCAAAAACTGCCCTAATGTAATCATTTCTTTCTCAATGGTTATAAGATTAGGCATTGTATCGACCTCTTTCAATATCACTAATATCTAATTGTACTAAAAAACAAGACAAGAAGGAAAGGGGGAAAGCGAACTGGGATGAAAGAAAGCATGGTAAACGAGAAGAAAAGCTGCTGTACACTCACACAGCAGCTATTTTAGATTGAATTAATATGTTCTTACTGGAAGAATCAACTGCAAGATTGAATCATCATTTGGCGTGCGCAACAGGAACGGTCTCATGGCACCAGTAAAGCTTACATGAATTTCTGTTCCCTCTAATACTTTTAACGCATCCAGCATATATTTTGGACTGAAGGAGATTTTGAGGTCCTCCCCTTTAATGTCATCTGCTTGAACCGTTTCGACTACTTTACCGATCTCAGGTGAATTAGAAGAAATCTCAAGGCTTTGTTCAGGATCGGCTGACAGCTTTACGACATTATTGCGTCCTTCTCTTGCCAAAAGTGATGCACGGTCAATGGCTTGAAGGAATTCCTTAGTGTTGACCACGACATCCGTTTTACTTTCCTGAGGGATCAGGCGAGCTGTGTCTGGATAATTACCATCCAGCAATCTTGAGAAGAATAACACGTTTTGTGCTTTAAAGAGAACTTGCGTTTCTGTAATTACGATACTCACAAGATCTTGTCCGTCATCAAGGATTCTACTTAACTCCGTTAAACTCTTCCCTGGAATCACGACATTGTATGAGCTTTCCTCGTCAATATCCAACTTCGCTTTTCTTAAAGCAAGACGGTGGCTATCCGTCGCTGTGCATATTAATTCACCTTTTTCTACTCTCCAGTTTACACCTGTCAAGATAGGTCGTGTTTCTGAGGTGGACACTGCAAAAACGGTTTGACGAATTAAGTTTTTAAGCAAATCTGTCGGAATTTGAAATGCATGATGCTCTTCAATTTGCGGCAGATGCGGATATTCCTCAGCATCTAAGCCGTTTAAGTTAAATTCCGCTGAACCAGATCGGATGATGGTGAGGTGATTTTGTTCTACTTCAATTTCGACAGTAGCCATTGGCAGTTTCTTCACAATTTCACTAAAGAAGCGGGCCTGAAGCACAATACTCCCTGTACGATCAATCGTGATTACTTCTAAATCTCCATCTCTTTGAGGAATAAAGGATTCAATTGAGATATCGGAGTCGCTTCCTGTTAGAGAAACCCCTTCATCAGATGCAACAATTTTAATCCCCGTCAAAATAGGTATCGTTGTTCTAGAGGATACGGCCTTTAATACATCTTGGACACTTTCGACAAGACGATCTTTTTGAATCGTGAATTTCATAGTGGTCCTCCTAAATTTTCTTAATGACATGTATATATATTTTATTTAATAAAAATCGTAGAAGTAATAGTAGGGCTTGTGAATATGTGGATAAGTCGGTAAATAGAAAGGAAAGACAGCCTATCCACATGTGGACAGACTGTGCATGACTATGGTCTAGTTATTCACATTTTCCCGTACTTATTATATCAGCTTGGTTATTTTAATTGTTCTTTGATTTCTTTCACATGCTGCTGAAGCTGTTCATCTTCAACGATTAATTTAGAAATCTTCTCATGAGCATGGATGACAGTCGTATGATCACGACCTCCAAATTCTTCTCCTATTTTAGGCAGAGAGGAATCGGTCATTTCTCTAGAGAGATACATAGCAATTTGTCTTGGATAAGCAACTGACTTCGTACGTTTCTTCGCTTTGAAATCCTCTAAGCGAATATTAAATTGCTGCCCTACAATTCTTTGAATATCTTTAATTGTAATGACCCTTGGCTTTGATGAAGGAATGATGTCCTTTAGCGCCTCAGCTGCTAGATCCGCATTGATGTCTTTATTAATTAAAGAAGAATAAGCAACGACACGAATCAAAGCACCCTCCAGTTCACGAATGTTGCTGTCGATTTGATTGGCGATATAAAGCATGACTTCATTCGGAATGTCTAAGCCTTCTGCTTTTGCCTTTTTTCGCAAAATTGCAATACGTGTTTCTAAATCTGGCGGGGTAATATCTGTGATTAAGCCCCATTCGAATCGAGAGCGTAATCTGTCTTCAAGTGTCGGAATTTCTTTCGGCGGCCGGTCACTAGAAATGACGATTTGCTTACTTTCTTCGTGAAGTGTGTTGAATGTATGGAAAAACTCTTCTTGTGTTTGTTCTTTTCCTGCTAAAAATTGAATATCATCTATCAAAAGCACATCTACACTCCGATAGCGATTACGGAAATCGACAGCTTTGTTGTCTCGGATTGAGTTGATAAATTCATTTGTAAATTTTTCAGATGATAGATAGACCACTTTGGCTGATGGATTATGGTCGATGACATAATGACCAATCGCATGCATCAAGTGAGTCTTTCCTAAACCAACGCCCCCATAAATAAAGAGCGGATTATATGCTTTTGCCGGTGCTTCCGCAACTGCAAGTGAAGCGGCATGCGCAAATCGGTTGCCTGAACCAATAACAAAAGTATCAAATGTATATTTTGGATTCAGCATATTTTGTGGAATATCAACGGCCTCTTCTTTAGACATTTTTTTAATTGGAGACTTTGGCATGGCTTCTACTTCATCCTGATTTTGAGGAATAATAAATTTAATGCTGAGCTCTTCACCTGTCAGTTCGTAGATGGTATCAGCAATTAAGTGGAGATATCTTGATTCCAGCCAGTCTCTAGCAAATTCATTAGGTGCCGTAATTGTAAGCGTATCGCCTTGAAGAGAATGGGCTTTTGTCGATTTCATCCATGTCTCAAAACTGGGTTTGCTCAACTTTGTCTCTATTTTTTGAAGTGCTTTATTCCACAGATCCAAAATATTTTCCATAAGGCTTCTCCCCCCTCCTTTTCTTTTTAAAATGACCAGTATCAAACTGTTATAGAACACGAAAAAGAGCAAATGGTCATCACCATTCGTGCACATACGTTGTTGAAAACAAATAATATAGTAGAAAAACGTCTTTTCGACAAATTACACAGTCTGTGGATAAACAATTCAACAGCCTGTGTAATATCTTTCCACAGCTTATCCACAATTTGTGGATAACGCAAATGGGTCAGATAAGTAATTAAGAGTTAAAACACAAATATAATATCAAAATAAACAAGAAGGCGCAATGGGTGTCACAAACTTATCCACACACTTTACATCCTGTTGAAAAATAATTATCCACATCGGTTATTTGTGTGAAAAAAATGTCGATAATGGATGTGGATAGTCTAAATATGCCGCAAAAATATCCACACCCTTGTTTTGGAGGTCTTTTAGGAGGAAAAAAAGAATAAAATGCTGGAAACTGAAAAAGAAGGTTTCTTCGTTTGATAAATTATGTTATGCTTATAAGGTTGATAATAAGAGTTTTATCATTGATATTGACAATCGATGGGTTACACAAATATAATGAGTTAGACTGTCTTAAACAGCTATTCCTCAGGGAGGTGTCATAAATGAAAAGAACGTTTCAACCAAATAACCGTAAGCGTAGTAAAGTTCATGGCTTCCGCAGCCGTATGAGTTCTAAAAACGGACGTCTAGTTTTAAAGCGACGCCGCAGCAAAGGTAGAAAAAAATTATCAGCTTAGGCCACTGAATAATGTCAGTGGTCTTTTTTACATAAAATCGTAAATGAACTGTCAGTTTTTATCGGAGTGGAAGAAAACATGAAGAAGCGAAACAGGCTAAAAAAAAATGAAGAGTTTCAAAAAGTGTTCAAAAAAGGTCAATCAATGGCGAATCGCCAATTCGTTATTTACCAGCTGGATCAACCAAATCAAGATGAACTGCGTTTGGGATTGTCTGTCAGTAAGAAGATTGGTAATGCCGTGATGAGAAATCGAATTAAACGACTGATCCGCCAGGTGTTTTTAGAGGAAGGTCATAAGTTAAAGCAAGAAAAAGACTACATTGTCATTGCGAGAAAACCAGCAAGTGAATTGACCTTTGAAGAAACAAAGAAGTCTCTCCAACATTTATTTAGAAAATCCGCTGTTTATCAACAACAACCGAAAAAGTCTTCGTAATAGAAACTTTCGTTGAATCTATTTTTAAAAGCGCTTCCTTCATCTAGTGAATTAAAATGAAACCACCACTTTGTAATGAAAAAATGTTACCATACTGATTAGGTGAGTCACTTTCGTAATCAATTCCAACTTAAATAAAGTTTGAAGTAATGGGAGGAATCTTGTTGAAAAGGCGATTATTACTAATATTTAGCTTGATTGGCGCATTGGTTCTATTGGCAGGATGTACACAAATTAATGAACCAATCACATCAGATAGTAAGGGATTCTGGAACTCTTATATAGTTTACCCCCTATCTCAATTAATCACGTACATGGCAAATTTGACTGGTGAAAACTATGGGGTTGCGATCATTATTGTGACACTGTTAATCCGCTTGCTCATTTTACCATTAATGATTAAGCAGTTAAGAAGTACAAAAGCAATGCAAGCATTGCAGCCTGAATTGAAAAAGCTTCGTGAAAAATATAGCTCTAAAGACCAAAAAACTCAGCAGCAGCTTCAGCAGGAAACAATGGCCCTTTTCCAAAAAAATGGCGTCAATCCATTAGCTGGTTGTTTCCCGATTTTAATTCAGATGCCAATCCTAATTGGTTTTTATCATGCGATTATGAGAACAGCAGAAATTAAAAAGCATACATTCTTATGGTTTGACTTAGGCAGTCCAGATCCATTGTTTCTATTACCGATCATTGCGGGGGTAGCTACTTTCATTCAGCAAAAGCTGATGATGGCTGGAAATCCTTCGGACAACCCCCAAATGGCTATCATGCTATGGGTTATGCCGATTATGATCATTGTATTTGCCATTAGTTTCCCAGCAGCACTTTCATTGTACTGGGTTGTAGGTAACATTTTCATGATCATCCAAACATTAGTGATTAAAACTCCTCAAGTAAAATTAGATACAAAAGAAAAAGCTGGCGGGAATAAAAAATGAAGGAAATAACTGCTGTCGGTCGCACAATCGAAGAAGCAGTAGATTCCGGACTTAAACAAATGCAGCTTCTAAAAGAAGAAGTAGATATCACAATAGTTGATGAAGGAAATAAAGGGTTCTTAGGATTATTTGGCAAAAGACAAGCTGTAGTCAAGTTGATAGAAAAGAGAAATGCTCTTAAATTAGCTACACAGTATTTAGAAAATATTGTTAAATCAATTGATCCTAAAGCAAAGATTGTTTCCAAACAGGAACCGAAAAAGATTTCTTTCCACATTGATGGAGATAAAACGTCATTAATGATTGGAAAAAGAGGACAAACTTTGTACTCTTTAGAAACATTGGTACAGTTAGTGTTTAATCGCTATTCTGATCAGTATCATCATATTACCATTGATATTGGAGATTATAGGAAGAAGCGACAAGAAGCACTTGAACAATATGCCGTCAAGACAGCAAACAGAGTTTTAAAAACGAAGAGAAAGGTTCATTTAGAACCAATGCCTTCGAATGAACGAAAAGTAATTCATGATACGATCGCCGCATTTTCTAAA
The DNA here is from genome assembly GCF_002998085.1 of Bacillus sp. NMCN1. Taxonomy (NCBI): domain Bacteria; kingdom Bacillati; phylum Bacillota; class Bacilli; order Caryophanales; family Bacillaceae; genus Bacillus; species Bacillus sp. NMCN1. The sequence continues at coordinate 12,478 of NZ_PVQL01000002.1, forward strand.
GAACTTGCAACGGCATCGGAAGATACAGGCAGCAAGCGTCATGTTGTGGTGCTGTATAAAAAATAACAGAAAGACTAAGATTCAGCAAAGCTGGATTTTAGTCTTTTTTTATTGAAAAATTGTCTTTCTATAGAAGATTCATCCTTTATTTCTAAAAAATTAGTGTGTGATATGAGTGGAAAACGCCATTTTTACAAGTAAGCAAAGGGATCGGGGCGTTTAAATTTATTGGATTTGGGTGTAAGATGTGAAGATAAGTTGAGAACGTCGTTATTCACATGTGGATAAGTTAAGTGTTAAAATAGATAGGATGCAAAGCTGTGGATAATTAGATATGGGATACTTTCACTTCGCTTTCATTTATGGTATCTTTAAATTTTGGATTAAGCGTTTTTGATATAGAGATGGACAGCGTCCATTTAATAGATAAAAGACTGTCTATTAAGTAGAGAAAGAGGTGATTGAGCGATGGATACAATTGCAGCCATTTCTACACCGATGGGTGAAGGAGCAATTGCGATTATTCGTTTAAGCGGGCCTGAGGCGGTACAGATCGCTGATCGGATGTATAAAGGGCCTAAGGAGAAAAAACTTGTATCAGTGGATTCTCATACAATTCATTATGGTCATATTGTGGATTCAAGGACTGATCAAGTAATAGAAGAGGTCATGGTGTCAGTACTTCGAGCGCCAAAAACATTTACGAGAGAAGACGTTATTGAGATTAACTGCCATGGCGGAATTGTAACGGTCAATAAAGTATTGCAGCTTGCTTTAAGAGAAGGGGCAAGATTAGCAGAGCCAGGTGAGTTCACAAAACGTGCTTTCTTAAATGGAAGAATAGATCTTTCGCAAGCAGAGGCTGTTATGGACTTGATTCGGGCAAAGACTGATCGTGCGATGAATGTAGCAATCACTCAAATGGAGGGACGCCTCTCCGGTTTGGTACAGCGGTTGCGCGGCGAGATCCTAGAAACACTGGCGCATATTGAAGTCAATATTGACTACCCTGAGTATGACGATGTTGAAGAAATGACACATCGCGTTTTAGTGGAAAAAGCGACATCGGTCAAAAAAGAAATTGAGTCGCTGCTCTCGACCTCTCAGCAGGGGAAAATTCTTCGAGAGGGCTTATCCACTGTGATTATAGGAAGGCCGAATGTTGGAAAGTCTTCCTTGCTGAATAGTCTTGTACAGGAAACAAAGGCGATTGTCACAGATATTCCTGGAACTACGAGAGATGTCATTGAGGAATATGTGAATGTAAGAGGTGTACCTCTTCGTCTAGTCGATACTGCGGGTATACGTGAGACTGAGGACATTGTTGAGCGTATAGGGGTTGAAAGATCTAGACAGGTCTTAAAAGAAGCTGACCTGATTTTACTTGTGCTCAATTATAGCGAAGAATTATCAGAAGAAGATATGAAGCTTTTTGAGGCTGTCTCAGGTATGGATATCATCGTAATTGTGAATAAGACAGACCTTGAGCCTAAGCTTGATGTAGAAAAGGTCAAGCAGTTAGCGAAGGATCGTCCGGTGGTCACCACATCATTATTACAAGAAAAGGGCATTGATGAGCTAGAAATGGCGATTCAATCACTGTTCTTCACTGGATCAATTGAAAGTGGAGATTTAACGTATGTAAGTAATACAAGGCATATTGCTCTCCTTCAGGCAGCAAAACAATCAATTGAGGATGCTCTTGAAGGAATTGCAATGGACGTACCGATCGACATTGTTCAAATAGATTTAACACGCTGCTGGGAACAGCTCGGTGAAATTATAGGAGATGCTGTTCATGAAAGCTTGATTGATCAGTTATTCTCTCAATTCTGTTTAGGAAAGTAAAGGGAGGAACATAAGAAATGGGTTATGAAGCTGGCAATTATGACGTAATCGTCGTGGGTGCCGGTCATGCTGGGGTTGAGGCTGCTCTTGCTTCTGCAAGACAGGGCGCCAAAACACTTGTATTGACTATCAACCTCGATATGGTTGCTTTTATGCCATGTAATCCGTCCGTAGGCGGTCCTGCAAAAGGGATTGTCGTTAGAGAAATTGATGCACTGGGCGGAGAAATGGCACGAAATATAGATAAGACGCATATCCAAATGCGCATGCTGAATACGGGGAAAGGACCTGCTGTCCGTGCGTTAAGAGCGCAAGCAGATAAGTTCCAATATCAGCATGAAATGAAAAAAACAATGGAAAATGAACCGAACCTGACAATGCTTCAAGGTATGGTGGATCATTTAATTGTAGAAGATGATGAATGTAAAGGTGTCGTTACCCAAACAGGAGCAAACTATCGTGCGAAGTCTGTTGTATTAACGACTGGGACTTTCTTAAAAGGCCGCATTATTTTAGGGGATCTATCGTATTCAAGTGGCCCTAATAACCAGCAGCCATCAATCAAATTATCGGATCACCTAGCAGAGTTAGGATTCGATTTGGTTCGCTTTAAAACAGGAACACCTCCTCGAGTGAATAGTCACTCGATTGACTATAGTAAAACAGAAATTCAACCAGGTGATGATGTTCCGCGGGCGTTCTCCTATGAAACGGTTGAATATATCACAGACCAACTGCCATGCTGGTTAACATATACGAGTTTAGAAACACATCAAATTATTGATGAGAATCTTCACCGTTCTCCAATGTATTCAGGTATGATTAAAGGAACTGGTCCTAGATACTGCCCTTCCATTGAAGATAAAGTGGTTCGTTTCAATGACAAACCAAGACATCAAATTTTCTTAGAGCCAGAAGGTCGTAATACGCAGGAAGTGTATGTTCAAGGATTATCTACAAGTCTTCCAGAGGATGTACAGCAGCGCATGCTTTCCACCATCCCAGGACTCGAAAATGTACAAATGATGAGAGCGGGTTATGCCATTGAGTATGATGCAATTGTGCCTACTCAGTTGTGGCCTACACTTGAGACGAAGAAAATTTCTGGATTATATACAGCTGGCCAAATTAATGGTACGTCTGGCTATGAGGAAGCAGCAGGTCAAGGAATTATGGCAGGGATTAATGCAGGAAGAAAAGCATTGGGTAAAGAAGAAGTCATTTTAAGCCGATCTGATGCATATATCGGTGTTCTCATTGATGACCTTGTCACAAAGGGAACAAATGAACCTTACCGTCTTTTGACATCCCGTGCAGAGTATCGTTTGCTTCTTCGTCATGACAATGCGGATTTGAGATTAACTGAACTTGGCTATCATATTGGATTAATTTCTCAAGAAAGATTCCAGGCATTCCAGCAGAAAAAAGAAGCCATTGAAGCAGAGAAAAAACGTTTATATTCTGTCATCATCAAACCTACAGCAGAGACACAAGAATTTATTCGTTCACTTGGTGGAAGTGAGCTGAAGGACGGTATTCGTGCAAGTGATTTGATGAAGCGTCCAGAAATGAACTATGAATCTGTAGTGACGTTAGCTCCTGCTGAAACACCACTTCCTTCTGATGTGTGTGAGCAGGTAGAAATTCAAATTAAATACGAAGGTTATATTGAAAAGTCACTCCAACAAGTTGAAAAGCTGAAAAAGATGGAGAACAAAAAGATTCCTGATCGTATTGATTATGATGCCATCAAAGGGATTGCAACTGAAGCGAAACAAAAGCTGAAAGAAGTCCGACCGCTTTCTGTTGCACAGGCTTCTCGTATTTCAGGCGTTAACCCTGCTGATATTTCTATCCTTTTAGTATATTTAGAGCAGGGACGTATTGCGAAGATAGCAGAATAGAAAGGATGTCGGCATGAACATTGAACAATTTACAGCAGCACTAGTGGAGAAAGGGATGACTCTTTCTCCTGTGCAGCTTGAACAATTTGAAACTTACTTCCGCATGCTTGTAGAATGGAACGAGAAAATGAATTTAACGTCCATTACTGAAAAGGAAGAAGTATATTTAAAGCATTTTTATGATTCAATTTCTGCAGCATTTTTCATTGATTTTCACAAAGTGACGACGATTTGCGATATTGGAGCTGGTGCTGGTTTCCCAAGCATTCCTCTTAAAATTTGCTTCCCTCATCTACATGTGACCATTGTTGATTCTCTTCAGAAACGAATTACGTTTCTCAATGAGTTAGCAAAAGGGTTAAACTTACAAGATACTACTTTTTATCATGATCGTGCGGAGACGTTTGGACAACGTAAGGAAAAGCGTGAAAGCTATGATCTTGTCACTGCTAGAGCGGTTGCGCGTTTATCCGTCTTGAGCGAACTATGTCTGCCCCTTGTAAAAAAGGAAGGATTGTTTGTGGCATTAAAAGCATCTGCCGCTGAAGAAGAAATGCAAGCAGGGAAGAAAGCCGTTACTGTCCTCGGAGGAGAGGTTGTTGAAAAGCATTCCTTTGTTCTTCCTTTAGAAGAAAGCGAACGGAACATCATTGTCATTGAAAAGAAAAAGCAAACACCAAAAAAATATCCTAGAAAACCAGGAACACCTAATAAATCACCAATAGAAGGTTGATCATGTAAAAGGTCGGTTTTTCTTCAATATTTAAGATTTTACAGAAGGAAAAAACATGAGAAAATAGAATTATAAAAAGGTAGTTTTTAAAGGTGGTGTAGGTTCATGAAGCATTCACTCTCACGCTTCTTCGGGCTTGGTGATAAAGAACATCCTGAGCGTGAAACCGAAATAGAGGCAGAGATTGCTGAGCATGATACATTAAAGGAAGAGATACAGGAGCTCCCGGTCGACACAATTATGCCAAACCGTTTTCAGCCACGCACCATTTTTTCAGAAGAAAAGATACATGAGCTGGCCACGACGATTCATACCCATGGCATTATCCAACCTATTGTTGTCAGACCAACAGAAGAAGAAGGTAAATATGAACTGATCGCCGGCGAAAGACGTTGGAGAGCGGTACAGACTCTTCAATGGGAGAAAATCCCCGCTATTATAAAAGACTTTACTGATACGGAAACGGCATCTGTGGCATTGATTGAAAATTTGCAAAGGGAAGAGCTGTCTGCTATTGAAGAGGCTCATGCTTATGCACGTCTTTTAGAGCTTCATGATTTAACACAGGAGGCGCTTGCTCAGCGTTTAGGCAAGGGACAATCAACTGTTGCAAACAAATTAAGACTTTTAAAGTTGCCTGAAGAGGTACAACAGGCCCTTTTAGAGAAAAAAATCTCTGAAAGGCATGCACGTTCACTTGTACCCCTAAAGCTTCCAGAATTACAAATCGCGTTATTGCAGGAAATCATCGAAAAACAGCTGAATGTAAAACAGACTGAAGAGCGTGTAGTGAAAATGCTTGAACAAAAAACAGATCGCAAACCGAAGCCAAAACGTAAGGCGTTTAGTCGTGACACACGAATTGCGATGAATACCATTCGCCAGTCTCTCCATATGGTAGAAGACAGCGGGCTTAAAATAAATACCGAGGAAGAAGAATTTGAGGAATATATCCAATTAACGATTCGGATTCCTAAATAGAAAAAAGCTGATGAGAGCCACTCGTCAGCTTTTTTTATTGGTTCTACATCATATTTACTTATTATTTATAAATTGGTAAAATATGAATTTAATAGAAGGAAGGAGGTGACACGACTTGATGAAAATGAAAAAGACGAATTATGTTATTATTTGTTATTTACTATTTTCTTTTTCTTTTTTTACAAATGAAACAACGATATTTGCTGTGGATTCACCAACGGCTCCTACAGAAGAAAGCCCGCTGACCAAAAAAGAACTGAACGTTCTGAAGAAAAAAGGTGTTGTTTCTAAGGAGGTCACGCTACAGCAATTAAATCAAGAGCATGAATCTCAGGACGACACAATTGACTTGATTTCAGTTGACGATGATTTGAAGGATTATGGCCTACAACAAAACAAGCAGGATGAGTTGGTGACGGATGAAAAGCCGCACACCATCAAGCGCCTTTTAGGAAAGCCGTATCCTGGTACCGATATTATGCCTAAAAAAGGGGATATATTGGTGACAAGCACTGATGCTTTGAAGGGTATCGTTGGACATGCAGGTATCGTCATTAATGAGAAAAGCTTTGCTTCTATTCCAGGGTTTCGACAGCATCCTCAGCTTGATTCCATTCATAGCTGGTTTCGCTATAGTGCCAATACAAAGGTAATTCGGATTAATCAAGAGGAAACAGCAGACCTAGCAGGGGAATGGGCACATGATTATGTGAAAGCCCATCCAAAGGCTCGATACTCCATCACCATGTCAATTCAATCACTGGACCCGACTTATTGTTCAAAGATTGTGTGGCAGGCCTATGCCAAAACAGGTGACGCTGTGGGGCATGCGACATTTACCATTAAGACCCCCTATGGATTCTTAAAAAAGAGAAGCTATCAAACAGTGACCCCTAAGGTCATTGTGAACGAAGGCCGGAAAATTGGTGGATTAAATTTTTGACATATGACTCTCACTTTTGATGGAAGTGAGGGTTTTTTATGCATGTCTTTTAATCCAAAAGATATACTGATATATTTTTTTGGTTCGTTTTGGTTCGTCCTTTCATGTACGAAAATAGACATTTGCTGACGAATATATATTGGAGAAACAAAAAAAGCAAACGTTTCAGACTTTTTTTGATAGAATAGGAAGTATGAATGAATGAGAAACTTGTTAAGTTGAAAGTGGGTGACATCGTGGGAAAAATCATAGCGATTACCAACCAGAAGGGCGGCGTCGGGAAGACGACAACTTCTGTTAATTTGAGTGCGTGTTTAGCATACATAGGTAAACGAGTGTTGTTAGTTGATATTGATCCGCAGGGCAATGCCACGAGTGGTATTGGGATTGAGAAGGCCGACGTAGAGAAGTGTGTGTACGATATTTTAGTTGATGATGCAGATGTTCTTGATGTGATTAAGACGACAGAGGTCGAAAATCTTGATGTCATTCCTGCGACGATACAGCTTGCAGGGGCTGAAATAGAGCTTGTGCCTACGATTTCACGTGAAGTGAGATTGAAGAGAGCACTTGAATCTGTTAAGCAAAATTATGATTATATGATTATTGACTGCCCGCCATCACTCGGATTACTGACGATTAATGCGTTAACAGCATCCGATTCCGTTTTAATCCCGGTACAGTGTGAATATTATGCGCTTGAAGGATTGAGCCAATTGTTAAACACAGTTCGTCTCGTGCAGAAACATTTAAATACTGATCTTGCCATTGAAGGTGTCTTGCTGACAATGCTTGATGCACGAACAAATCTTGGGATTCAGGTTATCGAAGAAGTGAAGAAATACTTTAGAGATAAAGTCTATCAGACCGTGATTCCGCGAAATGTGAGATTGAGTGAAGCGCCTAGTCATGGGAAACCGATTATCTTGTATGATCCACGTTCAAGAGGTGCAGATGTCTATTTAGACTTAGCAAAGGAAGTGGATGCGAATGGCTAAAGGTCTTGGAAAGGGTATTAATGCTCTATTTAACAATGTAGACTCAAATGAAGAAACGGTCGAAGAAATCAAATTAAAGGATTTGCGTCCGAACCCGTATCAGCCAAGGAAAACATTTGATAATGATGCATTGTCTGATCTGAAAGAATCAATTCAGCAGCATGGTGTTTTACAGCCGATCATTGTCCGTAAATCGATTAAGGGATATGACATTGTAGCAGGCGAACGCCGTTTCCGTGCAGCACAACAAGCTGGTCTGACAACGATTCCTGCGATCGTTAGAGAATTTTCAGAAACGCTGATGAGAGAGATTGCCCTTTTAGAAAACCTACAGCGCGAGGATTTATCTCCATTAGAAGAAGCGGAAGCCTATGCTTCCTTGCTAGATCACCTAAGTGTGACGCAAGAGGAATTAGCGAAGCGATTAGGGAAGAGCAGACCGCATATTGCGAACCATCTTCGTCTTTTGACTTTACCGGATGAAGTACAAAAGCTGATTGCAGATGGAACGTTGTCGATGGGACATGGAAGAACATTGCTTAGCTTGAAAAACAAAAATAAGCTAGCGCCATTGGTAAAGAAAATCGTGGATGAGGGGTTAAACGTACGTCAGGTTGAGAAACTTGTTCAGCAGTTAAACGAAAATGTTCCACGTGAAACAAAGAAAAAAGAAGCACCAAAGGATCGAATGTTGAAAGAAAGAGAGTCTTTCTTACAAAACTACTTTGGCACTTCAGTGACGATCAAGAAACAGAAGAAAAAAGGAAAAATTGAGATTGAATTTCTCTCCAACGAAGATTTAGAAAGAATTCTTGAATTGCTTTCTACGAGAGACTCATCAGAGTGACCATCTGGATACGAGATGGTCTTTTTTATATTCTCCCAGTGATATTTTGAATAGGAGCGAAAAGGGACCGATTTTTTTCTCTTGTCCAATCCATTTGATCAATGTGAGATAGGCTGTCAGAAAGTGTATTGGCCATAGACATGACAAGATGAAGACGAGTGTTTTGGAGAACGAAGTATTCCATAAAACCGCTCACATTGACGATCCCATTAATATGGATATCTCCTACCTCTGGCAGCTCCTTTTGTACACCCGCCCCAGGCTTTAACGGTCCATCTCCAATTTGGAAGGAACCCACACTTTTCACTCTTCCTAAACAGGCATCAATCGCTACAATAAACGGATGTTTATGAGCTTGTTCAATTTCAGCGAGCTTTTCTTTTAAATTGACCGCATGAACTGGGTCAGAGAGCGTTCCATATACATGAAGCTTTTTCAAATCCAGACTTGAAAGCTTTGTACCAACAAGTGGACCTAGAGAGTCGCCAGTTGAGCGGTCTGTTCCAATACAAACGATGGCAACGGGTCTTTTTCCTGCTTTCTGGAGATGCGAGAATAAAATACTTTTAAGCTGTTGAATGGCATTTGTATCCGTATGGGACACGTATTCTTTCACCCTATTTCTAAAAAAAAGACCGTTCTTGCTATTCATAGGTCTCACTTCCTTGTCATAGTAGTTAGTAACAGTATACGGAAACAAGCTTAATTCTATACCTATGAGGTGATGATTGTGTGGAAGGCTGGTTCAAGGTGGACGCTTTTAATTTTAGGAAGCTTAATAGGAGCGGGGTATGCTTCCGGCCAAGAAATTTGGCAGTTTTTTGGCATTGATAGTGGACTAGCCATTCTACTGTTTACATTGATGTTTATGCTGTCTACCTATGTGGTGTTGAAAATCAGTTATGAGGTACGTGCCGATCACTTTGTGCCAGTGCTAGAGCGGCTTGTCGGCCCATGGCTGGCTAAAGTGTATGATGTTTTAATTGTCCTTTATTTATTCACGACAACGACAGTCATGATTGCCGGTGGCGGGGTGACACTCGAGATGTATCATGTGCCATTTTGGATTGGCATCGGTGCGTTTTGTCTGTTTTCATTTATGATTTTTTTCTGGGATGTGAAAGGGCTCTTATCTGTGAATGCTTTCATTATACCAATTTTGGTGGCGGGGCTCATCTATGCATTTGTTTTTTATTATATGAACCATGATCATATGTGGCGGATTGATTTTGGGCAGCAGTACAATTGGCCTGCCAGCATTGTCTTTGCCTCTTTGAATATATTATCTGTGGTGGCAGTGCTGTCTTCGGTTGGGAAAGAAATGAAGGGGCTTGGAGAGGCCAAAGTGGCGAGTATATTAAGCGGCCTGATTTTTGGGGTAATCTCGTACGTGTATAACGAAATACTGGTTGATATTTCTGGGAGCCTATCAGCAGAAGGCATTCCTTTGTTTACAGTATTAGAAGGGGCGCCGACGTCATTGTTTGTGTTTATGACCGTTGTCCTTTGTCTAGCTATTTATACGACGACAGCCGCAGGTTTATTTGGTTTATCCAGCCGGTTGCTCTCTTTTGTACCATTGCCTCGCTGGCTGGTTGTGCTCGTGATGCTTCTTTTGATGGCGCCTTTAACATCTCTTGGGTTTGCCGATTTGATTGCTTTCTTGTATCCGATATATAGTTTGCTGAATCTTTATTTGCTTGTCTGCTTAATGCTATATCCGATTTTAAGTAAAAAGATATTTTCTCCCTCTAAAAATTATATTGATAAAATAAAATAAGCACCTCTCTTTGTCGGAGCGGTGCTTATTTTATCCGAATAGAATCAATGGCGTCTTTGATATCATCATAGACTGGCATTTGCTTGAGGCGCTGAAGTCGTTCCTCTAATTCTGAAATGGCTTGTCCCTTTAAATGCTGGGAGATGTGTTGTTTGACAATGGTCGTCTGGTTGATCATGTCTTCTGTTTTAGACAATTGATACTCCAAGTGCACGCGAGTATTTGCTAATTCGTCGTGTAGCCGCATTTTGAGCAGCCGTTTTAGATCCTTTCGCTGTCCTTCTCTTCGTATGGCCTGAATTGCGGCCATTTCTTCAGGGGACTGCGTTTGTGTTTGTGGTGCCGATTGATTTTCAAATACAGACATGGAGCGGCGGGCACTCACATTTTGCAAGAAACGCTGGGCGTCACTAGGAGGTTTATTTTGATTGATCATGCGGTGACTCCTTTCTTAATGAATACCCATTTGTATCGCAAGGCGTCTATCTGCCTTGGCGTAGTCATCACCCATTGTGTACATATGTCTTGAAAGGGTAGAAAGTTCTTGTTCGTAATCTCTCAGGGTGTACAGGGCATTCAGCTGTTTTTCGTGTGAATAAAAGGAGGAATGATGTTGTTCCATCTTCACTTCCTCTACTAGTGCTTCCACATCACTTGGATTTAATAAATCATAGTGGCCAAAGCCGACGAGTCCTTTGAGCTCTTGTTTTACATGCTGGACGGCGTCTTTTACACTTTCATCGATCCCATCGATTCTCTCGAATACAGTGTGAACTTCATGTTCAATAATGCTCTGCAGATCGTAGGATGAATTTTTCAGTAAATGGGATTTTATGATAATTTCAAGGCCGCTTTGTGCATATGCACGTCCAGAATGGATTTCTTGCAACAGCATGGCTGTAAAACTTGTATTATGATCAAGCTGTTCATCTAAAATACGGGCAGACCCATCTTTATGGAATGAATACCCATTTCCTTTGTAACTCCCAGAAATAAGAGCTAAAAAAGCATTTGTATCAAAGGATTCGTTCCATTCTATATTCATAGACGCAAAAGCTGATTTTAAAAAGGTATCAATTTCTCTTTTCTTGTATTTAACGGGTTCTTGTACGGCGTCTTGCTGCCGTGGCGGTACAGTGTACTTGACTTGACCAACCCCATGATCATGACGATTGAGTAAACCTACATAATGACTAGGTTGAATATATTCAGTCAATATCCGTGTGTATTGACCTTGCTGTGCTTTCTGCTGAATCGCAGGCGACAGACTGCTCCATATATTTGGGCTATCAAAGGTGACGGCTTTTTTGACAGCTGGCTGTTCTGTTGCAACAAAAGCACAAACAGCACCGGCAAGGGCTTGTCCAGTGAGATAGATACCTGCATTTGGATGCTTCTGACAGACTTGCTCTATGTATTCCTTCCCTTTAAAAAAAACATGATCTTGATTGCCATCAAGGGACTTCCTTTCAATGGGATAGGCATAATCCGTTTTGAGCAATGACTGTGCCGCGGTGCGTACATCTTGTGGCGAGGTCACCGGCATTTGATTTGGCATCGGACAGTGAAAAGCGACGATGAACTCGTCTGATTGTTCCGGCTGCATCGTTAAACCATATAATTGATGATCGACCTTGAGAAAATCATGGACAGTGAGCGTTTGCTGACCTATTTCTATCGTATGGTGCTGCTGGTAATTGTCTATGTTTCCAGCATGATCGGATATGATTTTATATTCTTTATCAGTTAATCTATCCTTTCGATTGACCATCTTACCTGCTCCCTCACATAACATTTATGCAGATATCATAAATCAAAAAATATGGAAAAACCACAGCGTTCTACCAATAAAAACCTTTTGGCCTACAGTGTTTGTGACAATATTGAAAAAAAGCGGAGTTTAAGTAACTATTGGTCACAAATAAAATGATCTAAAAGAAGGGTTTTTTCTATAAAAAAGAATAGAATGAACGATTGAAAGAGGCTCTTTGTTTTGTGCATTGCTCTTCATCGCCGTTTTTTTGTACAATAGATTCAATGAAGTGAGCAAGAGAGGTGAAGGCTGATGGCAGACAAAGCGTTTGGGTTACATGACGTTGTTGAAATGAAAAAGCCCCATCCATGTGGTGTCAATCGCTGGAAGGTGATTCGTTTGGGCATGGATATTCGCATTAAATGCGAAGGCTGTGGGCACAGCGTGATGATTCCAAGAAGAGACTTTGAACGAAAAATGAAGAAAATTCTCGTCAAGCATGAGGAGCCAACTGCTTAAGTAGGCCTCATGCTTTTTTGATGAAATTCGTCTTTTGTATAGAAGAATTAGATGCAAATTCCCGTTTTAAAGGATTGATTTATCCTTTTTGGCAATGTTTCTTCTATTGATAATGCATAACGGTTAGCTTGTCTTTTCATGTAAACCTACTTATAATTGCTCTAGGTTCATATTACGCAGTATAACGAGCACGTTTGATATAGAGGAGATGAAAGAATGGCTTTAACAGCTGGTATTGTTGGCTTACCTAACGTCGGGAAGTCAACGCTATTTAATGCAATTACACAGGCTGGAGCGGAGTCTGCTAACTATCCGTTTTGTACCATTGATCCAAACGTCGGAATTGTAGAAGTTCCAGACGAGCGTTTACAAAAGCTCACAGAATTGGTGCAGCCGAAAAAGACAGTTCCGACTGCTTTTGAATTCACTGATATTGCCGGTATTGTCAAAGGGGCTTCTAAAGGTGAAGGTTTAGGAAATAAATTCCTTTCGCACATTCGACAAGTAGATGCGATCTGTCACGTGGTGAGAGCTTTTGCAGATGATAATATTACACACGTATCAGGTAAGGTTGACCCTGTGTCAGATATCGAAACCATTAATTTAGAGTTGATTTTGGCCGATTTAGAAACAGTTGAAAAGCGTTTGGCTCGTGTGAGTAAGCTTGCAAAACAAAAGGATAAGGAAGCGGTAGCTGAATTTGATATTTTGTCGAAGCTAATGAACGCATTTGAAGCTGGGAAATCGGCAAGATCTGTAGAATTTACTGATGAGCAGCAAAAGCTTGTGAAACAGCTCCATTTACTCACATCTAAACCAGTTCTCTATGTAGCAAATGTGAGTGAGGATGAAGTAGCGGATCATGACGGCAACGAATATGTGCAGCAAATCCGTGAGTTTGCTTCTGGTGAAAACGCTGAAGTCATCGTCGTTTGTGCGAAGATCGAGTCTGAAATTGCAGAGCTTGAAGGAGAAGAGAAGCAGATGTTCCTTGAAGAGCTTGGCATTAAAGAGTCAGGTCTAGATCAGCTGATTCAAGCATCCTATTCACTTCTTGGTTTAGCTACTTATTTCACAGCAGGTGAGCAGGAAGTACGCGCTTGGACGTTTAAAAAAGGAATGAAGGCACCGGAATGTGCTGGAATCATTCATACGGACTTCGAACGTGGGTTTATTCGTGCTGAAACGGTTGCATATGAAGATTTACTTGCTGGCGGAAGCATGTCTGCTGCAAAAGAGGCTGGAAAAGTCCGTCTAGAAGGTAAAGAATATGTAGTGAAAGATGGAGACGTCATTCATTTCCGTTTTAATGTATAGGTTCTTGTCATAGGCCAAGTAATTTGTTATAATATACAATTGTGAGTAATATAATTTATTGCTCCTTGCCCGTTTAGGGCCGCTTAGACCAAAAGGAGGTGCAATCAGATGAGAAAGTACGAAGTTATGTACATCATCCGCCCAACAGTTGACGATGAGGCTAAAAAAGCAGTTATCGAGCGTTTCAATAACGTGTTAACTTCTAACGGTGCGGAGATCACTGGAACAAAGGATTGGGGTAAACGTCGTCTTGCATACGAAATCAACGATTTCCGTGAAGGCTTCTACCAAATCGTAAACGTTCAATCTGACGCTGCAGCAGTTCAAGAATTTGACCGCTTAGCTAAGATCAGTGACGATATCATTCGCCACATTGTTGTTAAAGAAGAAGTATAAATCATTGAAATATATATTTAAAGGTGGTCTTTCAATATGCTAAACCGTGTTGTATTGGTCGGAAGACTAACAAAAGACCCTGAGCTTCGCTACACGCCTAATGGTGCGGCTGTAGCCACGTTTACTCTAGCTGTGAATCGTACGTTTACGAATCAATCTGGAGAGCGTGAAGCCGATTTCATTAACTGTGTTACTTGGAGAAGACAAGCCGAGAACGTGGCTAATTTCTTGAAAAAAGGAAGTCTTGCCGGTGTAGACGGTCGTTTGCAGACAAGAAACTATGAAAATCAGCAAGGACAGCGTGTCTTCGTGACAGAGGTTCAAGCTGAAAGTGTTCAATTTCTTGAGCCTAAGAGCGGCGGTGCTGGTTCAGGTGGATACAGCGGCGGTGGCAATAGCGGAGGCCAGTATTATGGCGGTAGCCAAAACGATCAGAATCCATTCGGAAATGAACCAAATCAAAATCCATATGGCAATCAAAGCAACCAACAAAATCGTAATCAGGGAAATAGCTTCAATGATGACCCATTCGCGAATGATGGTAAACCGATTGACATCTCCGATGATGATTTGCCATTCTAATTGATCTGAAAAATTGACTAAAGGAAAGGTGTGAAAACAAATGGCAGGTGGACGCAGAGGCGGTCGTGCGAAACGTCGTAAGGTATGTTTCTTTACTTCTAACGGTATCACGCACATCGATTACAAAGATGTTGATCTTCTTAGAAAGTTTGTTTCTGAGCGTGGTAAAATTTTACCTCGTCGTGTAACAGGAACTAGCGCTAAGTATCAACGTAAATTGACATTAGCGATTAAAAAATCACGTCAAATGGCATTACTTCCATACGTTACTGGTGAGTAAGTCGTTGACTTAAAAGCGGAGAGCCCCGAGCTCTTCGCTTTTTTTATTTGTCTCACTAAGAATCTCATCCGTATTGGCTAGAGCTGTTTTTGGCGGGCATCCTAGGGGAAGTATGTAAAAGAGAGTAAAAGTGACAGTTTGTTCTATACAAATACGGGGTCGATCTGTCATATTGGTATTTTAGAAAATAATTGCAGTCAGGGCGTGGGAAGATGATTGAATTTAAGAAGGTATCGATGCAATTTTCTAATGAGCGCTATGCCGTTCAATCGGTTGATTTAGAGATTCAGAAGGGTGAATTTTTTGTATTCATTGGACCTAGTGGAAGCGGGAAAACGACGACATTGAAAATGATCAATCGTCTCATTTCTTCTACAGAAGGTGAGATTTACATAAAGGGTCAAAAAATAAATAATTATGATATGTATGAGCTGCGCTGGGATATTGGCTATGTCCTGCAGCAAATTGCTCTTTTTCCTCATATGACCATTGAAGAAAATATCGCCGTGGTACCAGAGCTTAAACAGTGGAGCCGGAATGAGACCAATAAGCGTGTCGATGAATTGATGCAGATGGTTGGGCTTGATCCTGCTATGTATCGACATCGAAAGCCGTCAGAGCTATCTGGCGGACAACAGCAGCGTGTCGGTGTGGCACGTGCACTTGCAGCTGATCCTGAGATTGTCCTGATGGATGAACCTTTTAGTGCGTTAGATCCACTAACGAGGGAGAAATTGCAGGATGATCTGCTTGATTTGCAGCGCCGTATTCAAAAGACCATTGTCTTCGTGACGCATGATATGCAGGAAGCGATGAGGCTTGGTGATCGAATTTGTATCATGAAGGAAGGTAAAGTGGTGCAGATTGGTCGTCCAGAGGAATTGGTTCAACACCCAGTCAATGCCTTTGTTCGGGAGTTTGTCTCAGGGGCTGCTCGCCATGTAGAGCATCAAGCGTTTGAGCTAGAGGCTATGGCTAGACCAATGGCTCATGAGGCTCTTTTAGGCTATGAAGCGGTTTCAGCACATGCCACACTGGATGATGTCTTATCCCAATTGGCAAAGCATGAGGAATTGGCTGTTGAAAAGGATGGGGAGCGAATTGGACTAGTGAATCGTCAAGCTTTGATTCAGTTTTTAGCTGATTCTCCTAGAGAGAGGGGCGAGTCACATGAATGATTGGATCAGTGTGTTGTGGGACCGAAAAGAACAATTGGGACACGCCTTACTTGAGCATATTCAAATTTCGTTTATTGCTTTATTTTTAGCCATTTTGATTGCCATTCCATTAGGTATCTATTTAACGAGGGTGCCAAAGCTTGCAGAGTGGGTGATTGGGGTGACTGCGGTCTTGCAAACAATACCGTCGCTCGCGCTGCTTGGCTTGCTGATTCCTCTCGTTGGGATTGGACAAGTGCCTGCCATTATTGCGCTTGTCGTCTATGCCTTACTCCCTATTTTAAGAAATACATATACAGGCATTCAGGAGGTCGACCCTTCCCTGAGAGAAGCGGCACTTGCCATGGGAATGAATCACCGCAAACGGTTATTAAAGGTGGAGCTGCCTCTGGCTATGCCAGTCATCATGGCAGGTATCCGAACTGGGATGGTTCTCATTGTGGGTACTGCCACTCTTGCCGCATTGATCGGAGCTGGGGGATTAGGAAGTCTGATTCTGCTTGGGATTGATCGAAATGATATGGCGCTCATTGTCATTGGCGCTATACCAGCTGCCTTACTCGCACTCTTATTTGATGTGGTGCTGCGCACTTTTGAGAAAATCTCTTTTAAAAGGACTGTGATCTCTGTGACGGTTTTCGCTGTGATTGCAGGAGCAGTTGTCGCGAGCCCGTTACTGTTTCAACAAGAAAAGAAAGAAATCACCATCGGTGGAAAGTTAGGGTCAGAGCCTGAAATCCTAATCTCGATGTATAAGCTTTTAATTGAACAGGATACGGATATTCAAGTCAATCTTAAGCCTGGTCTTGGCAAGACTTCCTTTGTTTTTCAAGCTTTACGATCCGGTGATATTGACATTTATCCTGAGTTTACAGGTACTGCGATTTCCGAGTTTCTCAAAGAAACAGCGAAAAGCACAGATAAAGAAAAAGTGTATGAGCAAGCGCGGCGCGGTTTAAAATCATCCTTTCAGCTTCGTCTTCTTGAGCCGATGGCTTACAACAATACGTATGCTTTAGCTGTGCCTCAGTCGCTGGCTGATCAATATGATGTATCCAACATTTCAGATCTAGGCAAGATTAAGAATCGCATAAAAGCAGGATTCACCTTAGAATTTTCTGATCGCCAGGATGGGTATCGAGGTATTCAAAAGACCTATCAATTCTCCTTTGACGATGTGGTAACGATGGAACCGAAGCTTCGGTATCGAGCGATTCAAAAAGGAGATATCAATTTAGTCGATGCGTATTCGACAGACAGTGAATTGAGGCAATACAAATTAAAGGTGCTTGATGATGATCAGCATGTTTTCCCGCCATATCAAGGAGCACCGCTGCTAAGGCAGGAGACATTAACTGAGTTCCCTGAAATTGAGACCTCTCTCAATAAGCTTGGTGGTCAAATCACAGACGATGAGATGAGAGAAATGAATTATGAAGTGAATGTGAAAGGTAAGGATGCATTTCAAGTAGCGAAAACCTATTTAAAAAAGAAAAAATTACTGCAATAATCAAGGAAGAGCAGGTCTGTTATGTAAAAAGCAGACCTGCTTTTTTAATAGGAAAAACAAAAATCGTTGACTTTTATTTAAAAACATCATATCCTTAATTCGAGATAAATATATTTTTTTGATTTAATATCTCGAATTCAAGATAATATAAAGATGTCAGTAAAGACATAATGAATAGAGGTTTGTACTTCATGATGAGGAGGTCATTAGAAGTGAAGAAAACAGAAGGAATTCACCATATCACAGCAATTGTAGGGCATCCTCAGGAGAACGTTGATTTTTATGCAGGTGTTTTAGGACTTCGTCTCGTGAAGAAGACCGTGAATTTTGATGATCCGGGTACGTACCATTTATATTTTGGAAATGAAGGAGGATCTCCGGGGACGATTATCACGTTTTTCCCATGGCCAGGTGCACAAAAGGGACAAATTGGCGCAGGTCAAGTGGGCGTGACGACATATGTCGTACCGCCAGGCGCTTTCTCTTTCTGGAAGGAACGTCTTGAGCAGTTTGATATTTCTTATGAAATGGTTGAACGCTTTGGTGAAGCCTTTCTCTCATTTGAAGATCCACACGGCTTGTTGATTGAGCTAGTAGAACGTGCGGAAGGGAAACAAAATGAGTGGACATTTAACGGAGTCACACCAGATGTTGCGATCAAAGGATTTGGCGGAGCTGTTTTGTTAACGTCACAGCCTGAGCAAACGATGCAGCTGCTCGAACAAACAATGGGTTTTGAACGAGTTGGAGCAGAAGAGGACTATGTGAGATTCCGTTCGTTTGGTGAGATAGGCAATGTAATTGATGTGAACAAGACACCTGTTGCACGCGGACGCATGGGTGTTGGGGTTGTGCATCATATTGCATGGAGAGCGACAGATGATCAGGATCAATTAGATTGGCAAAGACATATTGCGCAAAGCGGGTATCAAGTGACTCCTGTGCAAGACCGAAATTACTTCAATGCCATTTATTTTAGAGAGCTTGGCGGCATATTATTTGAGATTGCGACTGATCCTCCAGGGTTTGCACACGATGAATCAGTGGAAACAATGGGTGAAGCATTGAAACTGCCACCGCAATATGAGGCGCAACGCAGTCAGATTGAACAAATTGTACTGCCTATTGAGGTAAGAGAAATCAAAGGGAAAGGAGATTCATGATGAAGCATCTTTTTCGAAAAGGAAAGAATGAACAAAGACCTGTTTTGTTATTACTGCATGGAACTGGCGGGACGGAAGAAGATTTATTGCCGCTTGCCGATTTAGTAGATGCTGACGCTTCTGTTCTTAGTGTGAGAGGAAATGTGTTGGAAAACGGTATGCCGCGCTTTTTCAGACGTTTGGCAGAGGGTGTATTTGATGAGCAGGATTTAATTGAGCGGACAGAGGAACTATATACATTTATCGGAGATGCAGCAGATGAATATGGGTTCGATCGTCACAATGTCGTCACTATCGGATATTCCAATGGGGCGAACATTGCTGGAAGTCTTTTATTCCATTACGAGGATGCGTTAAAAGGAGCTATCCTGCATCATCCAATGGTCCCAAGACGCGGGGTTTCATTGCCTTCATTAGCGGGGAAACAAGTCTTTATAGCAGCTGGTGAAAATGACCCAATGTGCCGTCCAGAGGAATCACAGGAGCTTGAGCAATTGCTTCAGGAGGCAGGCGCGTCTGTCACACTTCATTGGGAAAATCGCGGACATCAGCTAACGAGAGAAGAAGTCGATGCTGCGGCATTATGGTATCGTCGTCAATTTTAAATAAGGTGGGGAATACAGGTGGGATTTTTACAGAAGCTTTTTGGGCAAAATAAACAAAAGGAGATGGAACAAATGGAAAACGTAAAATTAGCGATTATTTATTATAGTTCAACAGGTACAAACTATCAGATGGCAAAATGGGCTGAAGCTGGCGCAAAAGAAGCTGGCGCAGAAGTCAAAATATTAAAGGTTGCTGAATTGGCGCCAGAATCAGTTGTGGCGTCAAATCCAGCATGGAAAGCACATTTAGACGAAACAAAGGATGTCCCAGAGGTTCAATTAAGTGATTTAGAGTGGGCAGATGCGATCATCTTTAGCATGCCGACGCGTTTTGGTAACTTACCGGCTCAAATGAAGCAATTCTTAGATACAACTGGGGGCTTATGGTTCCAAGGAAAATTGGCAAACAAAGCAGTAAGTGCGATGACATCTGCACAAAACCCAAATGGCGGACAGGAGCAGACCATTCTCAGCCTTTATACAACGATGTTCCACTGGGGAGCTATTATTGCCGCTCCTGGATACACAGATGATTCCTTATACGGTGCAGGGGGCAACCCTTATGGCGTAAGTGTCACTGTTGACCAAAATGGAAAAATCCAAGAGGATGCGGAAGCAGCTGCGAAACATCAGGCAAAACGTACAGTCAATGTAGCAGAATGGATCAAAAAAGGTCAACATGCTTAATAGATGGATACAAAAAGAATGCAGTCTCGGCGCTGCATTCTTTTTTTCATTAATAAGGATCTGATGGTGTGCTGTTGTTGATCGCTTCGTCTACAGCTTGAGCGGCGCCTGTAGAGCCTATAGGTCCACTTGGCTGTTCTTGTTTGAAGGCTTTTAAGCCGTCAGCAACACGCTTTCCGTAATCAGGGTCAGCCTTTGTAAAGTTTTCGATCATTTGCTCTTGAATGTCTTTTTGACAGGTCGCAAGGGTGTTGACTAAGTTCTTAATCAGTTCCTCACGTTCCCAATCATTGAAGCGGCGATACGTTTCTCCGGCTTGTCCAAAGTTGTTCGGGCGGTCAATGGCTTCTCGTTTGACATCACCCTCTACAAATGGCGTATGATCCTTTCCATCCTGCTTGCCTTCTTTTAATCCGCCGAGGATCGATGGTTCATAATTTACATGGGGGTTTTGCCCTTTGCCTTGATCGACATGGTATTCCATTTGCCCATCTCTCTGATTGGTGGCGACATGCTTTTTCGGTGCATTGATCGGTAGCTGTAAATAGTTTGGCCCCACACGATATCGCTGCGTGTCAGAGTAGGAGAAGGTACGTCCTTGAAGCAACTTATCATCTGAGAAATCCAAACCGTCTACGAGAACGCCAGTCCCAAAGGCAACCTGCTCAACTTCTGCGAAATAATTTTCTGGATTTTTGTTTAACACCATTCGTCCGATCGGTTTCCATGGATAGTCATCCTTGTACCAAAGCTTTGTCGGATCAAGCGGGTCAAAGTCAAGGTGAGGATGGGCATCATCTTCCATGATCTGCGCATAGACCTCCCATTCAGGATGATCTCCTTGCTCAATGGCTTCATATAAATCCTGTGTGGCATGATTAAAGTTTTCACCTTGTATCGCTTGAGCTTGTTCTTGCGTCAGGTTGCGAATGCCTTGCTTCGGTTCAAAATGATATTTAACAAGTACCGCTTTTCCTTCATGGTTCACCCATTTGTAGGCATGGACACCTGAGCCTTGCATGTGCCGATAGGTTGCTGGGATGCCCCATGGTGAAAAGAGAAATGTCACCATGTGCGTCGCTTCGGGTGATTGCGAAACGAAGTCAAATATGCGCTCACCGTCCTGACGATTGGTGACAGGGTCAGGCTTAAAGGCATGAACCAAATCTGGAAACTTCAAAGCATCTCGGATAAAGAAAATTTTCAGGTTGTTCCCCACGAGGTCCCAGTTGCCTTCTTCTGTATAAAATTTAATCGCAAATCCTCTAGGATCGCGCAATGTTTCTGGCGAATGACCGCCGTGAATGACAGAAGAAAAACGAACGAAAACAGGTGTCTTTTTTCCTTTTTCCTGAAATAATTTCGCCCTTGTATAAGTGGAAATGGGTTCGTCACCGAATGTGCCATAGGCTTCAAAATAACCGTGAGCTCCGGCCCCACGCGCATGGACGACACGTTCAGGAATACGTTCGCGATCAAAATGACTGATTTTCTCTAGGAAATCGTAGTTTTCAAGCGTAGTGGGTCCTCTATTCCCAACGGTTCTCATATTTTGATTGTCTGTTACGGGATGACCTTGCCGATTTGTTAAAGTGTCTTCTGACTCTGAAGATGGTTTAGGGTGTTGGTCTTCTTTCAATTAAATCCCTCCTTCAATATCTCCCTAACAATATGGTCATCTTTCTCCCTATTTCATACAAGGATTGATATAATGATTGAAAACTTTCACGAGGAGCGAACCTGATGATTCGATTACACTGCCTTCACGCCCATCCGTCTAATCAGTTCTATATAGATGACATTTTTGGTGATACAGATATTGAGCTGCATCACACGGTCGATTCATCATTTTTAGAACGTGCCACACAAGATCCCGATTTTGATCATCACAAGCAGCAAAACTATGCCATCAACAAACTGATGCAAGAAGATGAAGCCGATCTCATTCTGCTCACATGTACACAATACATTGCCGCTTTGGGTGATCAGCAGCATCTCTTTAAACAACCGATTGTTCCGATTGATGAGCCGTTATTTGAGCTGATTTGTCAGAAAAAAGGGCCTCTTCAACTTGTGTTTTCAAACCCGGATACAGTGAAAGGGACAATGAAGCGGCTTGAGTCATATGCAAAAGAGTACGGCAAACAGATTGATGCAGAAGTTATGGTGATGGAGGATGTCTTTCACCTTTGCCTAAATGGTGATAAACAGGCTTATGAGAAGCAAATCAAAAAGCAGCTCAGAAGATGTATGAAAAAAAGCGGAGATATTTGCGTGATGCAGCTATCGATGGTTCATGCGGCACAGCAGATGGAAGAGGAGACAGGCGTTCTGATCATTCATCCGCTGTCTCCACTTAAACAGTTTGTTCATCAAACAATATCTGCTTTGAAAGAGTGAACCTGTCTGGTTCGCTCTTTTTGTATAGAAACGGAAATGGAATGACATGTTAAAAAAATAACCGAGCGCAAACTATTTTCAAAAGGTGCGCGTCTATCCATTGTAAGAAATAACCGATGCGCATTTAAGATAAAGGAGCTCTTTGTAAAATGAAGAAACGAAAGATTGAGGATCAATTTGCTGATTACGTAATGGAGCATAAACATAGTTTTTATCGATTGGCCTATAGTTATGTCAAAAACCCAGAGGATGCGATGGATGTCGTTCAAGAGGCGATTCATAAAGCACTCAAATCTGTTCACCGATTAGAGGATGCGACCAAGATGCATAGCTGGTTTTATAAAATTGTGGTGAACGCTGCCCTAGACTTTTTACGAAAGAAGAAGCGGGTGCAAGTGACAGATGATGACACGCTTGAATTCTTATCACAGGGCGAATCAGATGTATATGAGGATCAAGACGTCAGACGGGCTATAGAGGATTTGCCTGAGATGTATCGGGTCATCATTATTTTGAGATTCTTTGAAGATTTAAAACTAGAGGACATCGCCCATATTCTCGATGAAAATGAAAACACCATTAAAACAAGATTATATAAGGCGTTGCGGCTTTTAAAAGTAGAATTATCGCAGGAGGAAATATAAATGGATAAGCATTTGGAACAGTTAAAAGAGGAATATTTAGAAATCCCGATTCCACCGGAGTATGATGCTATGGTTGAACGAACGTTGAAACGAAAAAACAAAAAACCTCATTTTCAGCAATGGACGATCGGACTTGTTGCTGCGGCTGCTCTATTTGTCACGACTGTTAATGTCAGTCCACAGGCGGCAAGAGCTATTTCAGAGGTACCTGTCATTGGCGAGCTGGTGAAAGTCGTGACATTCACAGAATTTAAAAAGAGCGATCAAGGAACGAATATTGACCTTAAAACACCACACGTTTCAGGGCTTGGGGACGGAAAATTACAAGACAGCCTGAATCAAAAATATTTAGCTGAAAATAAAAAGCTGTATCAAGATTTTGAGAAGGAAACAAAGGGTTATAAAAATGGTCATTTAAGTGTAGAGAGCGGATATGAAGTGAGAACAAACAATGATCAAATTCTTTCACTAGGTCGATACAAGGTGACGACTCAAGCTTCTGCGGCAGAGGAAATGACGTATGATACGGTGGATAAGAAAAACCATGTACTCATTACATTACCAAGCCTGTTTAAAGATGATCGTTATATTGATGTCATTAGTGAAAATATTAAAGATCAAATGAAGAAACAGATGAAAGAGGATTCAAACAAGATATATTGGATTGGCAAGGATGATATGGACACATTTAAGAAAATTCAGCCAGATCAAAGCTTCTATATCAATTCAAAAGGCAAACTGGTGATTTCCTTTAATGAATATGATGTGGCGCCTGGCTACATGGGTGTAGTGGAATTTACGATTCCAACAAGTGTGTTAAAGGATGTCCTTGTAAGTGATATGTACATTCATTAAAAGAAGAAACAAGACTGCTGAATATGTCAGCAGTCTTGTTGTGTTCATTAAGAAAGTGCGTCTGTTATTGCAGGTACGACTTGTTTCTTTCTTGATACAACACCTTTTAGTAAAGCGGTGTTGTTTTCAAGTGTGACGTTAAATGCTTTTTCTACTTTTGTCGCTTCGGTACCGAGTGCAAGAGCAAGGGAGTCATTTTCTAGAATGTCTGTGATCACTAGAACGAATAGATCAAGACCTTTCGCTGCGATGACTTCATTGATTTTTGCTTCAATGTCAGCCTGTCTTGCTGTTACTTCCGCGATATCTACTGTATTGACTTGCGCAATTTCCACTTTGCTGCTGCCTAGTGCAAATTCTTTTGCATCAATTGTAATTAATTCTTGAACTGTTTTTTGGCTTAGGTCAGCGCCTGCTTTCAGCATGTCTAGACCGTATACTTCTGGGTCTACCCCTGCGATTTTTGCCAGCTCATGCGCAGCATCAATGTCTTGCTGTGTGCATGTTGGGGATTTGAATAGTAAGGAATCAGAAATGATGGCAGATAAAAGCAAACCAGCGATTTCTTTTTCAATCGTCACTTGGTTCTCTTTGTACATTTTGTTTAAGATCGTTGCTGTACAGCCAACAGGCTCAGCGCGATAGTAAAGAGGTTCACTTGTTTCAAAGTTGGCAATACGGTGATGGTCAATAACCTCAGTCACTTGTACTTGATCAATATCGCTTACACTTTGCTGGAATTCGTTATGATCGACAAGAATGACTTGCTTTGTTTCGTTTGCAGCCGTTTCAATGAAACGAGGTGCTTCTTGTTTAAAGAAATCTAATGCGTATTGTGTTTCTCCATTGATTTCTCCAAGTCTGACCGCTTCTGCTTCGGCGCCGATTTTGTTTTTTAGATCAGCGTAAGCGATAGCAGAGCAAATCGTGTCTGTGTCAGGGTTTTTGTGTCCGAATACGAGTGTTTTTCCCATATGAATTCTCCTTCTTACATTTATTGATGATGTTTCTATTCTAACAGCTTTTGGCCTTGAATTCAGGGTTTATAGCTAAGAATAATCTAAAAAATTGTAACATGCTGTTTGAAAAGTTGCATGTACGAATCTATATCGGTGTTCCACGTGAAACGCTCCTAAGATAGCCTGCATTTTACTTGCGATTTGCCGCTATGGTAAAATAAAGGTTGGGGTAAGACATGGTGTAGATTACATCGTACGTATACATAGAAGGACACATTGAGCAAGATATAGTAAAAGGATTGGATAGAGGTGAAGGTGTGAAACAAACAAAAGCGTTAGTAGAGGGCGCTATCATGATCAGTATTTTCTCTGTTATGACGCTGTTTTATTTGTATGTGCCGCTATTATCCATTATTTTCTTTCTAGCTGCTCCGATTCCGATCATCCTCTATACAATCAGGCACGGCTTGAGAAAGGGAATTGCTGCTGGCGCTATTGGGATAGTGATCAGCTTTTTAATTGGGTCTATTAATGGGCTGCTCAGTGCACCTATGTTGATCGCTGCCGGATTAGGAATGGGTGTTTTCTACAGCAGAAGACAGCCTGGTAATGCCATCATTACAGGTGCGCTGATCTATTTATTCAGTTTTCTCATCTCCTTTGTTGTCAGTGTTCAGCTTTTTCAAGTAGATATACTTGGTGTTGCTAAAGAATCAATTGACCAAATCATGCCTATGGTAGAGAGTACCTTAAAGCAATCCGGTGCTTCTGAACAGGACATAGCGAAACAACTCAAGCAGTTTAGAGAGATGCAGGATGCGGCATTAAATTCTTTACCTGTAGCGCTTTTGATTTTTGTCACGCTGATGTCTTTCGTCAATCATTGGTTTGTTCGGCCTTTGATCAAACGGTTTGTTCCAGACATGCCAGCCCTTAAGAAATTTAAGGATATGCGGCTGCCAAAAAGCATGGTATGGTATTATTTACTCACACTGCTTTTGATGCTGATTCAGACGGAAAAAGGCAGCTTTTTATGGCTCGTTCAAACGAGTGCATTTCGAATTTTATTTATACTGGTGCTTATTCAGGGATTTTCTTTTATCTTCTATTATTGCCATGAAAAGAGCATCTCAAAAGCGGTGCCCATTTTCGCTATCGTGTTATCGGTTCTCTATCCGCCACTCAGTGTGATTGTGCGTATGATAGGGATTGCTGACATAGGCTTTGATTTAAGAGAAAAAGTAAAAAACAAATAATTCACTCTGAATGTTGAGGAGTTGATATCAGTGCCAAGCTTCTATAGAAAACCTGTCATCAAGTATCCGATCATCGCATTAATTGTCCTTGCGGTGGTCACAGTCCTCCTCAACCTTTATTATAATTGGATCATAGGAGCGGTTGGTCTTTTAGTCCTTGCAGGTGTGCTCTACTTCTTAAAGTGGGCAGATACGCAAGTGCAAAAAGAGATTGATTCATATATTTCAACATTATCCTATCGAGTCAAAAAGGTTGGAGAAGAAGCATTAATGGAAATGCCAATTGGTATTATGCTGTTTAATGACCAGTATTATATCGAATGGACAAATCCATTTCTCGCTTCGTGCTTTCATGAAAGCACGCTTGTCGGCAGATCCTTGTATGATACATTCGAGTCCGTTGTGCCTCTTATTAAACAAGAGGTCGAGACAGAAAATGTGACGCTGAATGACCGGAAATTCAAAGTCATTATTAAACGGTCAGAGCGCCTTTTATATTTCTTTGATGTCACGGAACAGGTGCAGATTGAAAGACAGTACGAAAATGAACGAACGGTGTTATCTTATATCTTTTTAGACAATTACGATGATGTCACGCAGGGTCTTGATGATCAGGTGCGCAGCACCATTAATAGTGAAGTGACGTCGCTGTTAAACAATTGGGCACAAGAATATGGCATTTTCCTGAAGCGAATTTCGTCTGAACGATTTATGGCGGTTCTAAATGAGAGCATCTTAGCAGAGCTTGAAGCGTCGAAGTTCTCCATTTTAGACGAAGTCCGTGAGAAAACAGGGGCGCATAGTGCGACGCTTACTCTCAGTATCGGGATTGGTGCGTCCGTTCCTTCTTTAAAAGAGCTTGGGGCACTTGCGCAGTCGAGTCTTGACCTTGCCCTTGGACGAGGCGGAGATCAGGTAGCGATTAAGCAGCCAAATGGAAAAGTGAAATTCTACGGCGGGAAAACGAATCCAATGGAGAAACGGACACGCGTACGCGCACGGGTCATTTCTCATGCTTTAAAAGAAATTGTATCTGAAAGCGGGAATGTCATGATCATGGGGCATAAGTTCCCAGACATGGACTCGATCGGTGCATCTATTGGGATTTTAAAGGTCGCCCAGGCCAATGGGAAAGAAGGCTATATTGTCATTGATGCCAACCAGATTGGGGACAGTGTTCAACGCTTGATTAGTGAAATTAAGAATTATGAAGATCTTTGGTCACGTTTTATCACCCCAGAGGAAGCCATGGAGCTTGCAAAGGATGATACATTGCTTGTGGTCGTGGATACACATAAACCGTCTCTCGTCATGGAAGAACGACTGCTCAATAAGATTGAAAATGTCGTGGTCATTGACCATCATAGACGCGGCGAAGAGTTTATCCGTGATCCATTACTTGTCTATATGGAGCCGTATGCTTCATCCACAGCAGAGCTTGTGACAGAGCTTTTAGAGTATCAGCCGAAGAAATTGCGCATTAACATGATTGAGGCTACTGCGCTTCTCGCAGGGATCATCGTTGATACGAAGAGCTTCTCACTGAGAACGGGATCAAGAACATTTGATGCAGCATCCTATCTTCGTGCGAAGGGGGCAGATCCTGTCCTTGTGCAAAAATTCCTAAAAGAGACAGTCGATCATTACATCAAACGGGCAAAGCTCATTCAGCATACAGATCTGTATCAAAACCAGGTGGCGATTGCCTCCTTGCCGTCAGACAGCTCAGAGTATTATGATCAAATTACGATTGCCCAGACGGCTGATTCTCTGTTGTCAATGAGTGAGGTAGAAGCGTCATTTGCTGTCGCTAGACGAGATGACAACACGGTGTGCATTAGTGCGAGATCATTAGGAGATATCAACGTCCAAATTATCATGGAAGCGTTAGATGGCGGCGGTCATTTGACTAACGCTGCAACCCAAATGTATGGTATAACCATTGAAGAAGCGGTAGAGCAGTTAAAAGCTGCCATTGATGAATATTTCGAAGGAGGGGTTCAAAGATGAAAGTCATCTTTCTAAAAGACGTAAAAGGCAAAGGGAAAAAAGGCGAAGTCAAGAATGTAGCTGACGGATACGCTCACAACTTTCTCATCAAACAAGGGTTAGCGGTTGAAGCAAATCCAACGAACCTAAGCGCATTGGAAGGGCAGAAAAACAAAGAGAAAAAGAATGCCATCCAAGAGCTTGAACAAGCGAAGCAACTAAAAGAGACACTTGAGGCGTTAACAGTGGAGCTCACTGCAAAATCAGGTGAA
The DNA here is from genome assembly GCF_002998085.1 of Bacillus sp. NMCN1. Taxonomy (NCBI): domain Bacteria; kingdom Bacillati; phylum Bacillota; class Bacilli; order Caryophanales; family Bacillaceae; genus Bacillus; species Bacillus sp. NMCN1. Next base: position 40,877 of record NZ_PVQL01000002.1, read on the forward strand.
GGCGGTCGTCTGTTTGGATCGATTACAAGCAAACAAATCGCTGATAAATTGCAAAAAGATCATCAAATCAAACTCGATAAGCGCAAAATCGAGCTGAATGATGCCATCCGTGCATTAGGTTACACAAATGTACCGGTGAAGCTTCATCCAGAGGTACAAGCAACATTAAAGGTTCATGTGACAGAACAAGCATAATTAGAAAAGAACCCGTCTCACGAGGAGGCGGGTTCTTTTTTTATGATGGATCTGAAATATAGACGCTTCGTCCGGCACGCATACCGGATAAAAGCATGAAAAATAGGATGATGATAAAGATGATAATGGATGGCGTCCATGTATGTGTGAGATCAAAAAGGATTCCGACCATGAACGGACCAACGGCGGCTAATAAATAACCGAGAGACTGCGCCATTCCGGAAAGGGCAGCGGCTTGCTCCATATTGGTAGTCCGTAATCCGATAAATGTGAGCGCCAGACTGATACTGGCACCTTGTCCAATGCCAATCAATAAAACAGAGATCACGAGAATAGGCGTCGATCCTCCGAGAAGAAGTCCGATCATGCCAAGTAAATACACAAGAACAAGGCCGAAGACAAGCGGTCTTTGTGTTTTTAATTTTTCTGCAAAAACAGGTGTTAAAAAGGTAGATGGCAGCCCAGCAAACTGCATAATGGACAGCATCCAGCCAGCCGTCGACAGATTCATTCCGTGTGATATTAAAATATCAGGAAACCAGGCGATGCTGCTATAGAAAAGGAATGACTGCAAGCCCATAAAAAAGGTCACCTGCCATGCGACACGTGAACGCCATATCGGCTGCTCTGTGAGCGAAATGCTTTTGACGGCTGCTGTGTTCTGATGAAGAAGCTGCGACGCCCAGACCATCATCGCGAGCAGTGCAAGGCCAGCCCATACGAGGAATGAAGTATTCCAGCCGCCAGGCATCGTATGACTGAGTGGAACACTGACACCTGATGCAAGTGCCGCAAAGACGGACATCGAGGTCGTATACACGCTCGTCATCAATCCTGCATGTGCAGGGAATTTATGCTTCACGAGCCCCGGTAAGAGCACATTACATATTGCAATCCCGACACCAACAAGCGCGGTTCCAATCATTAAGAAGGTGATCGTGCCAAACGAGCGAATCACAATCCCAAATAGAAGGACAGCAAGTCCTAGCCAGAGGGTTCGTTCATTGCCAAGTCGTTTTCCGATTTTAGGTGCAATTGGAGAAAGCAATGCGAATGAGAGCAGTGGTAATGTCGTGAGAAAACCTGCAAGTCCATTTGAAAGCTGCAAATCGGAACGAATGGCGCCGATGAGAGGCCCCACGGACGTAATGGCAGGGCGTAGATTAAATGCAATGAGTAAAATCCCAGCAATCAGCAGGACGGTTTGTCCTTTACTGCGATGCTGTAATGTTGATTGTTCTAGTTGTTGTTCCATGAATGTAAACTCCTTTATTTCTTTAAGAAGAACGATCTTTCTTCTGTTCAAGCTCTGCTAGTTTAGCGATTAAGATATGCTGCGGCATATGCATGATTTGTTCAATGGGTACATTGAGTGATGCCGCAAGTTTTTGTGCCGTATCGGCTGAGATTTGTAATGGTCTCATACGCAAATCCCTCCTCTTTCAATCTATACGTTCCAATATATCATATCGGCTTTGTGCCATGCTGATAAAAAATTAGAGTTCTCTTTTATAAAACCACTTTATGGCCGATAAGAAATTTTTTTGAAATTGTTTCAGATGATGGCCCTCCCCTTGTTCGATGTGATATTGCAGTTGCCATTCCTGCATCCCTTTCTGTAATAAAAGGTCATGTAGTTGTTTGTTGAATAAAGGCATGTGCTGTTGAGCAGATGTTTTGCCTTTACCTTCTTCACTGCCTAAAGATAAATAGACAAGGTGATCCACACACTGAATGCTTTGTTGTTTAGCAAACGGTAGAAAATTTTGATACCAAAATGACCCAGAGATAGATGCGATGTTTTTAAAAAGGGCAGGGTGCATCAATAGGGTATAAATAGCAAATAGTCCACCTAATGAAGCACCTACGTGACTATGTTGATGACAGGTCTGCTTGACTGGATATTCTCTTTTGATATATGGGAGCAAGTCATTTGCTAAAAATGACACATACGTCTGTGCCTCGCCATTAAAGTCAGGAAACTCAGAACGCAGTGATGACGCCTTCCATGGTGTATATTCATCAAGTCGATTGAAGGGGTGTATGCCGACAATGATGATTGGCGAGATGGTATTGGCTTCTATCATTCTTTCGATCTCTAGCAGGTGTGTTCTAAACAAAGAAGAGCCATCTTGTACAAAGACAGCTGGAACATCAATAGAAGTGTCCTGTGGAAGGTAAATATCAAGCTGACGCCCATTAAACTCGTCATATAGAAACGTTCCGTTCATGTGTATTCTCTCCTCAAGGTTTTCACTACGATGAAAAGAAGACAAAGGGCTAAAATAAAGATCATTTTAGCCCTTTGTCAACAATCTGAAAGCGCAAATTGGCGCTTCCTTCTTTAGTTGTTTTTCGCTAACCATTTGACAGCCTTATCAAGGAAGGTTGTTTTGCTTAGTGCTGTTCCTCCTTGAAGCATAGGGTCAACGACATTTTCATTGACGTGCCCATTTTTCACAGCTTTTAGGCTTGTCCAAATTTTATTTTGCTCTAAGTCCTTCAATGCGTTTGGATTCGATGAGTTTTCCTCTTTAGAGAACTGAACAAAAATATAGTCAGGATTTAGTTCGCCAAGGCGCTCCATTGAAATCATCGCTTGTGCTTTGGCTTTTTTGATATCACTTGGTGCTGTAAATCCTAAGTCCCCATATAAGGTAGAGTTGAAGTATACATCTTCAGGATACACGTACAGGTCTCCCTGTCTAATGCGTAAAATGACAGCTGTTTTGTTGTTGCTTTTGTCTTTCAGGGTTTCTTTCGCTTGTTTGAGATCTTTCTGATAATCAGAAATGAGGGTTTTGGCTTCTTCACTTTTTCCAGTCAGTGTACCGAGCAATAAAAGATTACTTTCCCAGTCAGAAGAGACATGGGATACCGGGATCGTCGTTTGGACTTTATCCAGTTTTTTAATTGTTGCAGGTGGGAACTTTGTTGATCCGAGTATCACGTCTGGTTTTAGTTTTAAGATTTTCTCTAGGTTTGGTTCTGTTTTTTCACCGATGCCTTCTGTTTTCGCTGTGATGTCTTTAAATAATTCAGGGAATGTGCCGCCTACAGTAGAAGCACCAATAGGTTGGATACCAAGTAATTTTGCATCTTCCATTGATTCTAAACTTCCGGCAATGACGATTCGTTTCACTGGTGTTTTGAGCTTGTACGTTTGATCTAAGTAATTGATTTTTGTTTCTATTGCTTCAGCTGACTTGCTTTTAGTTGAGTTTGAAGCAGGTTTATTTTCTGTAGCACCACAGGCTGCTGTGGTGATCGTCATGATACAAAGGGTAAGCAATGCTAACCATTTTTTCATTTGTTTTCTCCTTTAACTGATAATTGTTCTCAATTAAAGATTGTATTAGGCTTTCGTCCTTTTAGCCATAGACAATTCTCTATCAAATGATGGACTTTTTACGGAAAAAAAGATAAAAGGTCCTGAATGACTCGTTGATGACTGGCTGCTGTGTATTCACGCCAAGGGTCAGAAGCGAGTGGATAGACTGCTTGTTGACTCACAGCCTTGAGATTTTGCCAAGCCTCCTGTTGCTTTAACTTTTGATAAAATGCAATGGTTTTTGGCTCTTTATGCAAGAAGAGAAAGATGGCATCTGGGTCTAGCTGTTGTATGGAGCGAATGCTGATTTTTTTTTCTATTAGCTGACCATCATTCTGAAAAGCTGGCAGAAGACCAATGTCATGAAAAATCACTTCTGACATGGTGCGATTTACAGACAAGTAGAGCTGATCTTGAAAGATACGAAGAGGCAGGACGGTTTTTGGTGGATGATCAACAAGGCATGCCTTTTTCGCTTGAATGACGATTTCCTCGTAATGAAGCAACCATTCTTCTGCTTCCTTCGCTTCGTTCAGGAACATAGCTGTTTGTCTGAATTGAGCGCGCCAATTCAATTGTGTGAATGGAACAAAGTGAACAGGACAGATGGTTTTCAACACTTGTTTTTCTTCCTCTGTCACATGATCATTGGCAATGATCAGCTCAGGATTTGTTTCCTTTAATTGCTGTAAATTGGCTTCAGCGTGCTCGTTGATACGATGTGCACTCAGGTGAATCGGAATTTCTTCTGCATGATGCTCAAAATCATGTGCTGTCCATTTAGGATGAAGAGGGGCAGCATATGGGATGATATGAATTGGTGTGAGCTGACCGAGTATGGAATGACCATAGGCTGCAATTTTGCGCTGACGGCTTTTCATATATGCAGAAGGGGTCATACCAGTTTTTTTCTTAAAGATGCGGCTAAAGTAATAGGGATCTTGATAGCCGATTTCCAGTGCAATGTCTTTGAGCTTTGCATTGCTTTTTGCCATTAACTGTTTGGCTCTAGCCATCCTTTTCTTGGTGATATAATCAGTGACACTCACATCAAAATGCTTTTTAAATAGCTCACTGTAATGATTGGCGCTGATGCCAGCCATATGAGATAGACTTGTAAGGCTGAGGGGTTCTTCGGAATGTTGATCGATATATTGTTTTGTTTTGAAAAGGGCATGTGCCGTGTCAAAAATATCTTCTTTATGCAGTGTGAAAAGCTGCATAATGAGCTGTTGAAAAAGAGTTTGGCTTCTAAAAAAGCTAATGGATTCAGGTCTTTTCCATTCCTCTGTCATTTCAGGCAGTAAAGAATGAATTTGTTCAATCGAGCTAATATCGATAAATTGCCATACATTCATTAAAGAACGGGCATGTTCAGTTGATACTTCTCCTATGTTTTGATCTTGCAGCGTGTAGAGCTGAAAGCGAAACAGATAGAGCTCGTGTTTTTGATAAGGCTCTGTTTTCAACATAAATGTTTCCCCTGGCATGATCGTATAGAGTGTCAGATTTTTCAATCGCCATTTTTGATCGTTCAATGTGAATAAACCGCTGCCGCTTATGCTGAAGAGGAGGCAGAATGTATCTGATAGCTGTTGCTCCGTATGCGGAAGCTCTGCATTATTTATTTTTTCAGTATATGTTAATCGATAGATGAATTGTTCGGCATTTGCCATTGTACGTAATTGATTGTTATTTCCCATAAAACCACCTGATCTCTTATTGATTGATAAACATTCTCAATTAAATTGTAGCAGAAAGGGCTGGAAAGATGGTGATGTTTATTCTGTCAAAAAAGCACCCTGAGTGAGATCAGGGTGCGATGATTTATTTCGTTTTTCCATGTGCTAGGGCAGGTTCTTTTGTTAAGCTTAATGGCCGTAAGTCCTGCCAGTGTGTCTGGATATAATCGATGCAGGCATTTCTAGTGTCTTCACCAAAGACCTTTTCCCATCCATCTGGCACTGGTGCAAATGATGGCCAAAGTGAATGCTGTCCTTGTTCATTGACAAGCACAAGGAAGACACCGTCTTCACGATCAAAGGGATTTGTCATTTGTCATCTCTCCTTTATTCTTAGTGCTTTTGTTTGACCCGATGCAGTGTGTTGTCTAAGATGACACCAATTTCTGCTAGGGGTATAGGCTGGCATATGTCTTTGTGCCGGCAATGAATGTCGTGCTGTTCAATTTTTCCGTTGATATAAGGTGCCCATGCTTCGGGATCAATTGGTGTAAACCAATCTGGGATAATGGTAGATCTAAAGAATAATATGTCTCCATGATAAGTTTTTGGCTGATAATCTCCGAGCAAGCGAACTGAATTGACATAGGTTTCTTTTAGATTTCTAATGGCATCTTCACTTAAGCTTGCTAGTGCACTACCATCTTTTTTCAAGATGTCGACGGCACTTTTCATCGTGAGTGGTTCATCTGTTAAGGTATCTGGATCATAACCGCCGAGCGCAAGAAGAGCGATTAGTGCTTCTTCTTCATCAGGTGCTTCCTTAATTGGTAAGAAATGGTTCGGATAGGCATCCAGCATCGCAACGAGTGAGATTTCTTCACCTTGCTGCTGGAGCTGTGTAGCCATTGCCTGTACAACGTTTCCGCCTAGTGACCAGCCAAGAAGATGATAAGGGCCTTTTGGCTGAATCGTTTGGATGTGCTTGATATAATCCGCAGCCATATCATCTAGTGTGCGCGGGTGGTCATCTTTTCTTGCGATTCCTCGTGCTTGTAATCCATAAATAGGGATGTCTTTCTCTAATGTATTCAAGAGACCTGCATAGCACCAGCTAAGACCACCTGCTGGGTGAACACAGAAGAGAGGATATCTTTCTCCATTTGTTCGTAGTGGCAGCAAGATTTCTAGTGCGTTTTCATCGCTTCCTGTTTCTAGTTTCTCTGCCAAACTTGCAACATTTGGTGCTTCAAACAACGTTCCGATGCTTAGTTTGACACCAAGTGCATCACGAATGCGGCTGATTAAACGAACCGCAAGTAATGAATGCCCGCCAATGTCAAAAAAGCGATCGTCAATGCTGATTTTTGGCAAATCAAGCACCTCTTCAAAGAGATGGCATAGGATTTCCTCTTTTGGATTTCTTGGGCCGCGGCCATCCGTTTGCTGTATATGCCATTGAGGTGCCGGCAGTGATTTTTGATCAAGCTTCCCGTTTGCTGTAAGTGGCATGGTATCAATCTGCACATATGCCGCAGGCACCATGTAATCAGGAAGACTGGCTGCGGCAAAATGACGAAGGGTCTCTGTATCGAAACAGTCTTCTTCAGTTGTTACGATATATGCGACTAAGCGTTTGTCACCAGGCTGATCCTCTCGCATAATGACGGCAACTTGTGCAACTGCATCGTGGCGTGCCAGAACGGCTTCGATTTCTCCAAGTTCAATCCTAAACCCGCGTATTTTAATTTGATGATCAGCTCTGCCAATGTAATCAAGTGCCCCTTCTTCTGTCCAGCGTGCGAGGTCACCTGTACGATACATCCTTGTGCCAGGTGCTCCATAAGGGTCGGCAGGGAAACGGTCTGATGACAGATCAGGCCTGCCTAGATAACCTCTTGCCAAGCCAGCTCCAGCTACATACATTTCACCTGTCGTCCCAGGGGGAACAGGTTGTAGGTATTCATCTAGTACGTAAACGTGTAAATCTGGAATCGGTTCACCTATTAAGCTACTGGATTTCTTTGCGATCATGTCTCGATTGAGTACATTGTACGTAACGTGTACGGTGGTCTCTGTAATACCGTACATGTTGATTAGCTTTGGCTTACAATCTGAGTGACGGCTGTACCAATCTTCTAATCTGCTAAGCTCTAATGCTTCGCCGCCAAAGATGACATAGCGGAGTGATAATGCTTGACCAAGTGTTTGTTGTTCCTTTTCTACCTGCATGAGCTGATAGAAGGCAGAAGGGGTTTGATTAAGTACTGTCACACCTTCATCGACTAGAAGCAGGAGCATCTCTTCAGGAGAGCGAGAGATGGTATGAGGTACAATCACAAGTCGACCTCCATATAAAAGTGGTCCCCATATTTCCCATACGGAAAAATCAAAGGCATACGAATGAAACATTGTCCAAACATCCTCTTCATCAAAATGGAACCAATGTGCAGTAGATGTCAGAAGACGGATGACATTTTGGTGTGGGATGACCACTCCTTTTGGTTTGCCTGTAGAACCGGATGTATAAATAATATAGGCCGGATGCAGAGAAGATAGTGGCTCAATTCTGTCTGTATCAGCCGGATTGTGATGTGGCGTAGTCAGCAGTTGGCCGCTCGTTTCTTTTTCGTCTAACAAAATCAAATCGCAATCAGCAGGGAGATGCACTGCGTCTGCTTTTGTTGTGATGCTACAAACAGGTTTGGCATCTTGTATCATGTATGCTAGCCTGTCTGCTGGATAGTCAGGATCAAGCGGGACATAGGCTGCGCCTGCTTTATGAACGGCTAATAAACTCACGAGCATATCGATTGATCTAGGCAGGGCAAGTGCAACGAACTGTTCTGGTCCAACGCCTCTTTCTATTAATAAATGAGCAAGACGATTGGCTTTGTTGTTTAACTCTTTATAGGTAAGCTGCCTCTTGCCATCCGTTACAGCCACTCGATCAGGGTATTGCTGCGCCGTTTTTTCAAATAATGCTGGGAGAGCAGGTGCTTGGTCTAAATGAGCGATTGTTTGCTTGTCAGGGAGAAACGTTTGTCGCTCTTTTTTTGATAAGATGTTCACTTGACCAATTGGCAGATGTGGGTGCTCAGCTATCTCTGTTAAAAAGCGCTTCATTCTGTCAGCGATTGCTTGAATGGTGCTTTGTTTAAACACATCTGTGCTGAATTCAAATAACCCTGTTAACCCTGCTGCTGACCCAGTTTCGGTTCTTTGTTCTGTTAATTCGATGGTCAGATCAAATTTAGCTGATCCCACTGGTTTCACGTAGAGGTCTGAGTCAAGTTGTGCCAGCTTCATTTCGGCCTTCGGTGTATTTTGGAAGGCAAGCATGACCTGAAACAATGGATTGCGTGATCTGGATCGAGTTGGATTTAGGACTTCAACTAGCCGCTCAAATGGTAGATCCTGATGCTCATAGGCTGCTAAGTCAACGTCTCGCACTCGCTTCAATAGCTCACTAAAGGTTGGATTACCAGTTGTATTTGTACGTAATACAAGTGTGTTCACAAACAACCCCACAATGTCATCAAGTGCATCGTCATTCCGTCCAGCAATCGGACTGCCAATTGGGATATCTGTTCCCGCCCCAAGGCGTGTCAGTAATGCTGCAAGTGATGCTTGGAGCACCATGAACAAACTCACTTGATGCTGCTTTGCAAGATCAAGAAGCAGCTGGTGTAAAGCGGGTTCAATCGTAAAGTCTATCGTAGCACCGTTGAAGCTTCCTTCCTGTGGACGTGGGAAGTCATAGGGAAGCTCCAGTTCTTCTGGCAGACCATGTAATGCATCTGTCCAATAACTTAGTTGTTTGGCAAATAGACTATCTTTCTCTTCTTCACTGCCCAACAGCTTCTGCTGCCAAATGGCATAGTCAGCATATTGAACAGGTTCGGCTGGCAAGGAGATTGATTTTCCTTGCATACGGGCTTCATAAGCAACAGCTAAATCTCGTGTCAATGGTGCAAGTGACCAGCCGTCACCAGCGATGTGATGTAGCAATAGAAGCAGTACGGATCGATTTGCATCAAGCATGAATAAATCTGCTCGCAGTGCGGGTTCTTCTTCAATCTTAAAGCTATAGCGAATGGCTTCGTTTAACTGATTCTCAATTTGTTGATCGCTTGAAGCTGTGACATGGAGTTCAGGCTGAACACTTTTTGGATGTAAAATGACCTGTCTTGGCATGCCGTTCTTATTTGGAAAAATGGTTCTAAGGGTTTCATGTTTTTCAGTGATATCTGCCAGTGCACCAATTAGAGCTTTTTGATCTAGTGTACCTGTCAGCTGAATGACAAGTGGGATATTGTAAGTTGGACTTGGCCCTTCAAGGTAATGAAGGAACCAGAGCCGTTTTTGGGCAAAGGATAACGGAATCTCATCTGGCTTGTTTTCTACCTGAAGCGGCGGCCGAATGTCCTTCGCTTTGTCAATGTGCTGCGCAAGCTCAGCCACTCGAGGTGATTCAAAAATGGTACTCATGCTTAGGTCTGCACCAAGTGTATCGCGTATACGTCTAAGCAGACGAGCGGCGAGTAAGGAATGTCCGCCTAAGTCAAAGAAACTATCATCTATGCCAATTTGAGATAGGCCAAGGGTTTCTGCAAATAAACTACATAACATGTCTTCTTGGGGTGTTCTAGGTGTACGTTCAGAACTAACTAAAGACATATTTGGTGCTGGTAATGCTTTGCGATTGATTTTGCCGTTTGGTGTAAGTGGAAGTTCTGGCAAAACGACAACAGCAGTAGGAACCATGTAATCAGGAAGTAATGCAGCCACAAACTGCCTGAGCTCTGAAGGGTGCAGAGAAGTGCCATCTGTCAGCACAACATACGCACAAAGCAACTGTTGTCCAGGTTGATCCTCACGAACGATAACAGATGTATGCTTTATGGATTGGTGTTGCATAATCACGGTTTCAATTTCACCTAGTTCAATTCGGAAGCCGCGGATTTTAATTTGATGATCGGCACGGCTGATATAATCAATCGAACCATCCAAACGCCATCTGGCTAAATCACCAGTACGATACATTCTCGTGCCTTTTGTACCGAATGGATCAGCCACAAAACGTTCAGCCGTTAAATCATATCGTCCAAGATATCCTCTGGATACTCCTTCACCTGCAATATAAAGTTCACCGATTGATCCTGCTGGGACAGGGTTTAGTCCTTCATCTAAAATGTAAATACTCGTATTCCAAATTGGTTTACCAATTGGCGGCCCGCTATTCTCTTGATGTGCTGTGACATTTTCCATCGTAGACCAGATCGTCGTTTCTGTAGGTCCGTACAAATTGGTAATGTCGCATTGAAGAGATTGCAATGTGTGCAAAAGGGAGGCAGGGAGTGCTTCTCCTCCAACAAGAACACGCATACCTGTTATCACGTCAGGGTATTCATCTGCCAATTCATGCCACAACGTTGGTGTTGCCTGCATGATTGTGACATGATGAGAACGAATCATGTCTGAAAGCTTTGCTGGCTCTTGTATGATTTCTTTTTTTGCCAATAAAAGAGCAGCCCCATGTAAGAGCGGGAGGAACATTTCTAGCCCGGAAATATCAAAGGCAATGGTCGTTACCGCTAGAAGCTGATCTCCTTGATCTAATAAAAATGAATCTTGCATCGACAATATAAAGTTGATCACATTTCGCTTTGTTACAACAACACCCTTTGGTTTGCCTGTCGATCCTGACGTGTAGATGATGTATGCCGGGTGATGTGGAGAGCCTTCGTTCCAGGTCGGATTGAGATGCGGACTGCCTACGATCTCCTGATGAACAGTTGAATCATCCAGTTGAACGATGTGTGGATGGTCCAAACGGTCTGCTGTCTCTTTGACTGTGAGCAAGCACGCTGGTTTGGCATCATTTAGCATATATGCAACACGATCGCTAGGGTAATCAGGGTCTAATGGCAGATATGCGGCTCCTGTTTTGACGACGGCTAACAGACTTACGACCATATCGATGGATCGAGGCAGAGCAATTGCGACAAATTGTTCTGGTCCAATGCCATGCCTTTTCAAATAATGAGCTAATTGATTTACTCGCTGATTTAACTCTTCGTAGGTCAAAGTGGTTCCTTCAAACTGTATTGCTTTTGCTTGTGGTGTTTTGCTGACTTGTTTTTCAAATAGTTCCCGTAAAGATTCTTTTGGAAATTCTCGTTTTGTATCATTCCAGTGCTTGAGGATGTTCTCTTTTTCTTTAGACAAAAGAAGGTTGAATTGACTGATTGTCTGATCTTGTTCTAGTCCAGTTATTTCCTCCAGCAATTGAAGAAAACGATGCTGATGAGCGTCAACTGCTTGCTCTTTGTAAACGGCAGGGTTTGCATCAAAGTCGATTTGAAATCCGTTCCCATCCGCGCGGTCGTATATGTTGATCGATAAATCATCTACGGGTCCTGCTGAAAGATTATGTGCTTGGCCAATGCTCTGATCGAACATGAGATCATAATCAAATGGCATGATATTGATCTGTGGGCCGAATAATCGTTGATTTCTTCCGATGAGTTTAAAGTCTCTCCGCATGTCTTCGTGACGATATCTTTGATGAGGACGAATGGCTTTCAGTTCATCACATACTTGGCGAACAAGTGCTGAGAGCGCCATTTCTGGTTTGCATGTTAAACGAAGCGGTACTAGGTTCATGACCATTCCGGGTGTTTGTAAGGCGCAAGATCCAAGGCGCATCATAACAGGCAATCCTAAAACAATATCGTGTGCACCAGTCATACGATGCATATATAGAGCGGATGCGGCAAGAATCATTTCATGCCAGGTACAACCGAAAGCTTGAGCATTTTTTTTCATTTTGCTTACCTTTTCGGCATCATAGCTAGCGGTTTTTCGGATAAAATCATCTGAAGTTCTTGGGGCAAGCTCAGCAAGGCTGACAATTTCAGGTTGATCAGCAAAGCGATTTTTCCAAAACGCTCGATCATCTTCATACCGATTGGACTGTTGATAGGTGATCTCCTCTTGGACTACGTCATGTAAGGCTCCAAATGTTTGAGGAGGCACAGGTGTCCCTTTCGATAGGGCTGAATAGACCTCAGCAACACGGCGTGCAATGAGCGAAAAGGCGAATCCATCAATGGCAATGTGATGAATGCGCTGATACCAGATAAATCTGTCGTCAGCAAGTTGAAAAAGTACTTCACGGAATAATACATCGTTCTCTAAAGAGACTGGTGTTGAAAGATCTGCATTCATCCATGCTTTAGCCGCATCAAGCGGCTGTTTTTCATTTTGTAAATTGATATATTGAAATGGAATCTCTTTCTTAGATGTAAACCATTGCTTTGGACCGTCAGTATCCTCAACGAAGCGCATATACAAGGAATCTGCTTCTAAGACAGTCTTTCTAATGGCTGCTTCAAAGTGTATGGAGTCAATATAACCTTTAATATCTATATACTCAGCTGTATTGAAAATGGGATTAGATGGATCAAGCTGCTGCGCATACCATATGCCTGATTGGGCACCGGTTAGCGGGAATGAATCGACTGACTGGATCGACAAGGGTCTATACCTCCTTTACATGTAATCGATATTTGGGATAGATGGCTGTTTTTCTGGGAAAAGGAGAGTTCGCCAATGAGTGAGCGTTGGATTTGCTGCAAGCTCAACGAAATTGACTGTCGCTCCTTGCTGTCTCCACTTTTCCGCTAGGCTCATCATTCTAATAGAATCAAGCCCAAGGTAGACGAGATTTTCGTCAAGCGGTATTTCATTCGGCTCGATTTGGAGATACTCAGCTACTTGGTGAAGGATGGCCTCAAAAGATAGGTCATCGTCTGCTTCCTGTCCTGTTAAACGACTAATGATTTGGTTTGTCGTTGTGGTGACCGCACAGCGTTCAGCTGCATAGGTCATTGCCATTTTGTGATGCTTAAGTGAAAAGTCAGCAACGGCATCGGCGACAAAAAAGGTTTCAATATCGAGCATGAATGCTTCTGCGGCTGTCAGCATACAGCCAATATGTGCATATACGCCAGTAATGATCAGTTGATCACGCCCGCCTTCTTGAAGAATATCTAAAAAATTGGATTTTTTGAATGCGCTATAACGCCATTTTGTCAGCATTGTATCTGCTTCAGATGGAGCAAGCTGATCAATGATTTTTGTCAATGCTTCATCATCACCAAGTCCAGGTCCCCAAAAATCTGTTAATAAGGCACGATCCTTCGGGTCTTGGTCACCTGGTTGAGCTGTATAGACGACTGGAATTCCAAGTTCATTGCATGTATTACGTAATTGTTCAATATGTTGAACTAACTCTGTGATCGGTGATGTATCTTGTTGAAATGCATTTAAAAAATATTGCTGCATGTCATGTATCAGTAGGACAGCACGTTTCGGATCCGGTATCCAGTTCACTTTATTTTCGGGTAAATCTTGTGTGCTCGGCATTGGATACGCAGGAATAGTAGGGATTGCCATGGTTTTCACTCCTCTTTTTTTATACGTTGGCAGTATGGATTGCAGCTAATTCTCTTAATGCTTTTTTACTGACTTTGCCTACACCTGTTTGTGGGAACGCATCGATCCATTCAATGCGGTCAGGAATTTTATAGGCGGCGAGCCCGCGTTCTCTTAGAAATGACTTTAAGGCCGCGGGCGCTGGTTTGCTGTTGCCTTTCGCAATAACAAAGGCACATGAGCGTTCGCCAAGAAACGGATCTGGCATGGACACCATGGCGGCATCATGAATGTCAGCATGCGCAAGTAAATGGTTTTCGACTTCTTCAGCGGCAACCTTTTCGCCACCACGATTGATTTGATCCTTGTCTCTGCCTTCTACAACAACATTTCCTTCTTTGGTTAATCGCACGATGTCACCTGTTCTGTAAAAGCCATCGGGTGTAAATGCTTTTTTGTTTTGTTCATCGGCTTGATAGTAGCCACGAATCGTATAAGGTCCTCTTGTTAAAAGATGTCCAGCCACTTCATTCGGGACGGGCTTGTCCTCATCATCTACCACTAGTACCTCATCATATTCAGACATCGGGCGTCCTTGTGTATGAATAATGACATGTTCAGGATCATCTAATCGGGTATAGTTGACCAGACCTTCTGCCATGCCAAAAACTTGCTGGAGCTTACATCCAAGGGCAGGCATCACTCGTTTTGCTGCCTCAGCACTTAATTTAGCACCACCGACTTGTAAGACCTCAAGACTCGATAAGTCATCTGATCGTTGAGGAGCGGCCTCTAGCCAAATCAATGCGATAGGTGGAACCACAGCGGTAATGGTCGCTCGTTCTTTTTCAATGAGTGGAAAGACTACATCAGGGCTTGATCCAGGTGCAAGAACGACTCTTCCGCCTGCGTATAACGTCCCAAGGACTCCAGGCGAGCTTAATGGATAGTTGTGTGCAACTGGAAGTGTAGCTAGATACACACTATCCTGTGTGAGCTCGCACACTTCATTGCTTTTCCAAAGACTATAAATATAGTCATCATGTGTGCGGGGAATGAGTTTTGAAAGGCCTGTGCTGCCTCCAGATAACTGAAGAAACGCAATATCGCTTGCTTCTACATGAATTTGAGGATCAAGCGCTGGGTCCTTGCGCAGATCATCCAAGGCAAGGAATTCCTCAGCTTCCCCTGCAACAATGACATGAGGCAATGAGGGAAGCTTTTCTCTCACTTGACGTGCAAGTGATCGATAATCAAAGCCGCCGTCGATATCTGTAATAACATATGCGTCTGCTTCGGCAAACTCAATAAAATAAGTGATTTCACTGCTTCTATGAGATGGTAGCGAGAAGACGGGTAAAGCACCGATTCGAAATAAAGCGAAAATGACTTCAAAAAAAGCAGGAATGTTAGGAAGCTGAACGACAACTCGACTTCCCTTTTGAATTCCAAGCTGATGAAAACCGGCGGCAAGACTGCTGACGCGCTCATCAAGTTCTTGGTAGCTCATGTGCGTATCAGCGTATGTAATTGCTGTTTTATTCCCTAACGATATGGCGCGTTCACGAAGCATGCCGCTAAAGGTTTCCCCACGCCAACAGCCGTTTTCACGGTAGCGTTTTGCAAATTCTTCTGGCCATGTAGGTGGTTGAACAAACATGTTTTGTCATCTCCTATGTATTTTTATAGCTGATGGATGCCCATCGCATGAAGCATCGTGTTGAATTTTGCAGATGTTTCGGCTAGCTCTTCTTCTGCCTTTGATCCTTTGACCACTCCTGCACCAGCAAAGAGGCGAAGGGAGTGCCCCTCAGCTTCTGCACAACGAATGGTGACAATCCAATCACCATCACCATTTGCATCTGACCAACCGATCATTCCTGTGAAAAATCCTCGATCGAAGGGTTCAATCGCTTGGATTGCTTCACGAGCATCTGCTGTAGGTGTTCCGCATACTGCGGGTGTTGGATGAAGGCTAAGCGCTAAATCAATTGAGGATACACCTGCATCTGCTAATTCACCTTTTACGACAGTAGATAAATGCCACATCGTTTCTGTTTGTATGACGGATGGTGATGCAGGCACATCTAGTGTATGACAGTAAGGAGCAAGCGCTTTAGTGACAGCATCGACAACCACTGCATGCTCGTGTAAATCCTTCGCTGAAGTAAGGAGTTCATCGTGACGACGCTGGTCTTCTACTGGATCTGAACTGCGTGGTCTAGAACCAGCAAGTGGATTGGAAATAACAGATGAACCAGTTTTTGAAAGAAGCAGCTCAGGGCTTGCCCCAAGCAGTGTGCGCTTTTGGGAAGATTCCGGGTCGGCTACATTTGTAGCAAACGTATAGCCAGTCGTATTACGACGAGCAAGTCGTTCGAGTATTGCTTTCGTATTAATTTCTCGATTTGATTTGAGATGGAGAGATCTAGAGAGTACGATTTTGCTAAGCTCTCCTTTCTCAATTTTAGCTAACCCTTCGTTCACACCATTCATGTAGACATCTGGAGAGGGTACAGGTGTCACCTCATAGGATGGAGCTGCCACTTCCGTCTCCTCATCACCTTGATGAAATTCGAGTGGATCACTAAACTGTACATGGAGTGGAACACTTAAACGAACGGGTTGCGCTGGATCAAACGGAACAGCACCAGCAACAATCGGTGTTCGAATACCAGCTTGTTTGGCAGCGTCAAATACGTGAGCTACCCTTGTGGATAGTTCATTTAGCTGATTGGTTTCAATATGCTGGAAAATCCCTTCTGCAAGTATCGTGCGTTTAGGGGAAGCAAGGAAAAAAGCGCCTGGCTGATAGTCTTGAATCAACTGTAGTTTTTCTTCTGACGACAATAGTGAATGTTTCATGAAAAGGCCTCCTTTTTAATGAAATGCTAGATTCCGAGTGTTGCGCCACCATCAATCGTGAGATTCTGCATCGTAATATGACTGGACTGCTCAGATGCAAAGAAGATTACTGCATCAGCGATGTTTTGAGGATCAGCGATTTTTTGTAAAGGAATACCGGTTTTATACGTCTCTAATGAACCTTTGATCACATGGTCTGCTCCTTGTTCATCAGACCATAAAGCCCATTGCATAGGTGTTGCGGTAGAGCCAGGAGAGACGACATTGCATCTGATTCCATAGGCTGATAGCTCTAATCCAAGCGTTTTTGTAAAGGAAGTAGCTGCGGCTTTTGAAGCGGCATAGGCAGCCATATTCATTCTAGGAATGGCACCTGCGTTAGAGCTGACGGTCACAATGACCCCTTCTGATCTTTTCATCATGTATTTGGAGACAGCTTGAGATACGTAAAAGACACCATGTGTGTTGACTGCGAAGGTTTGTTGCCAGTCATCTGCACAAAGCTGGTCAATAGAACCGATTCGAAGAATGCCTGCTACATTGACTAGTAAATAAATGGGTCCGAGCTGCTTTTCAATTTGATCGACAATGTGTTGAACAGAAGCTTGATCGGTAATGTCACCTGGATAGGCAAAGGCGCGTATGCCTTCATCATTCATTTGTTGGATGGTGCTTTGCAGCTGATCTTCATTTGCGTCAACTGCTGCAATGATCGCACCTTCTTCGGATAGTCTTTTTGCGACTGCATGCCCAATACCTTGTCCTGCGCCTGTGATAAGGGCAATCTTTTGAGATAGACCACTATGTTTCATGCGTTCACTACCTTTCTTTCATGTCTGTGGTTGTTAAAGGATCATCATGATAGAGTGCAAAACGAAAAGCGTAATTCATCAGCACCGGTAAAACGGACGTATGTCCTTCTTCAGGGAACTCATGATAGGCCGTATGTAAGCCATATGAGGATAAAGGCAACATACGATTTGCTAGTGACTTTGCATGATCATTCATTTGACATGGATGATGTTTTTCTAACTCACCTACACCTACAAGCAGCCTGACATTCATAGGCACCTGACGTATACGGTTGGTGAATTGGTCTTCTTTTTCTAGAAATAATTTTTTATTCCAGTGGATAGAAGGACTGCCCGCAATATATGTCTGATAAGCTTCAGGGTGCTCAAATAGTGTGTGTAATACAAAAAGACCGCCAAGAGAATGCCCAAACAGTGTTTGACGACTCAGGTTGATCGGAAAGCGTTGCTCGATATAAGGCTTTACAGTCTTTTCTAAAAAAGAAAAGAAAGCAGAGGCTCCGCCATATGTATGGATGGAGAAGTCCTTTCTTTTGCTCCCAATGGAAGCGTCAGGGCTGGTAAGAGTGAGATCATAATGCCTGAGCGGATGATAGGGCGCTTCTGTCTGATAGCCAATTCCAACAATGATGGCAGGTACGACACCTGTTTTTTCAGGTCTTCTTGACTGTAAACGAATTGCTTCGACCATTGTGCCAAAAAGTGAATTCCCATCAAGCACGTACATGACTGGAAAACCAGCCGCTGGAGGAGTAGTATTCGGTTTAAATATAAAAAGTCTGTATGGGTGTGCTGTGATATCCAGTTGCTCCGTCCCAGGTATAAAAAAAGGACGGCTTTCTCCGAAAAGTGAATCCTCAGTACCCATTCCTTCAGGGCGTTTGGACATATGTAAAAAATCTCCTTCCTCAAATTGACCCTCATACGATGATAAAAGCAGGCTTGCGGATATTGGATGAGTGTAGTAATTGATGAAAGGTTCCACCAAATGAAAATGATTCTCAACTATCACGCAAGCAAATCAAATGATAATGGTTATCAATTATGAAGTCAAATGTTCATAAAGTTGTGTATTTGATCTTTTAAATCTCAATATTCAGAAAATAACAGACTAACTCACTAACAAATGATTGAAATAGGGAATACCGGACCTTGTCATTTAAAAAGAGGAGAAATGTCAAAAGACCTTGACTGTCTCGGAATATTTACCATTTTCTTCTGTTTGATTCAGGAATAAATATAGGCTTTTCTTCTCGAAATAATTTTGAGGAAAAATAAGTCTATAGACCCACTTGTATTTTTAGGAAAAAAGAGGGGGATTTTGCGAAAAGCTGGTGATCATATCTCACAACTTATTCAATATCATGCGTAGCTGTTTTAAGAGTGGCGAAGTATAGCATTAAAAAAGTAAGGGATGTACCCTTACTTTTTGATCAATTGGTGTACATGTCTGTAAACACCATTAAATTAGAATCCATCTGTGACATCATATTCGTAACGGATATCGGCTTTGACATTGCTCATAGTAGATCTCGCTGTAGCTTTTGCGTTGTACTTAAAGCTCCATTTTTGAGCGACTTTTAATTGATCTTCCAGAGAAATACGGTAAGAACCACTTGTTGCAGATGAAAAAACGGATTCGTTCCAAATCTTGTTTTCATCAGCCATCAGTTTATGTGTGACATTTCCTTGGTTAGGCGATTGGGTACTAGTTGTTGAAATCGATTTAACGATTGCATTTTTAGGAATAGAAGAATTGTTCGTTAAATCCATTGTAATGATAGAAGAATCAACTCCCAAAAAATTCAAAGAAGTATTCCCCGAGTTGATAGCGGCTCCCGTAAAATTGAATGTCCCATTTCCAGATTTGATACGATCTTGAATGGAGACAGTAAAATACATATTCCCTGTATATGTACCACGGGTCACTTTCACAAAATATGTTTCTGAAGTAGAAGTAACGTCACCAGTATTTGCAAATATAAAGGGCGTTACTGAATCAGGATTAATCACTCTTGACCCTGGCTTAGAACTCTTCGAATTATACACCTCGATTTTCATCCCTGTATATTGCTTATCATATGAACTTCGCACATAAACCCTTTCACCCTTATTGATCGTGAACTGATAATACGCTTCATTTTCACCTTCAGGTAAGATTGTTGTATCTGGACGATTATTTTTCCAATATCCCATTGAGCTTGCTGTGTTAGGGCTGTTATTCCCAGTAATAGCTGCTTCCGCTGAATGAGGTGCAAAAAAACTAGTAACAAGCACTAATACCAATGCAGGTAATAAAAAACGTTTGAAGAAAGTATTTGTCATATTTTAACCCTCCTTGTAATAATTACTATATCGGATCAAAACTAACAAATTTTAACTGAATTGCCGATATATTTAATAATCACTAATTTTTTTAAAAAGGAGAATCAAAATGAATATTAATACGTCATACACGGCAGGTGCTTCAAACAATCAGAACAGAATAGACTATAAAGGTCAATCAGCTATTAAAAGTACAAATGAGGTGATGACCGAATCTGATAGACGAATGAAAATATTAGATGAAAAATACGAAAAAATAAATGAACAAAATAAACGTTTCAAAAATCCTCATGGTCATATACACGATAAGTATAGAAATTCTTACTCTCCTTATTTCAGGAATGATCTAACTAAAGTAGAGAGAGAAGCTGCTTATACGATGGAGATTGGCTGGGCTAATTCTGGAAAAGGAGGTCAATATGACTTTAATGACGCCATCTTCCGCAATGAAAAACGGTACGATCCTACCCAAGAAAGTGTAGAAAAGAAAATATTCAACAGACAGAAGGTAAACGAACAACTGCAAGCTTTATTTTCTACCAATGGTTTAAACATTCCCAAAAACACTAATTTAACTTTTACCATTGACCCAAATCATTTTAAATTAGTGGTGAGTGGATCAAAAGACGAAACGCTGGTCAAACAAATAGAAGACCTATTGAATACAACCAATAATACAAGAGAACTATTTTTCCATATTATGAAAAGTAGAAATGAAGATTCTACTCAATTTACGCCGGATTCTCTTGCCAAGTTCCACCTTGTCAATCAAATCAAAACGGTGACAGGCTACAATTTAAAAGATTTAAGCATTGTAAACGGTCAATTTGTCACGGATAACGGGACGAATATCTTTGATATATACAAAGAAGAACTCCTGAAAAATCCATACACAGCAGAAAATGCGCGCATTGCCGCTTCACATTATGGTGCACAGCTATTTGATCTAGCGAAAAACGGATTTGATTCTATTCCCGATTTGGTACTATCTATTGGTTATCAAAACGGGTCTTTATATGATATTGGACAAAAAGAAAATTAAGGACTTAAGAAAACGATAGATTAAAAAAACGCATTCGAACATGCCATGTTGGAGCGTCGATCACAGGTGTGAACTTCAACAGATAAAAATCTGATACAGAAGGACTCTATAACAACTTATGTTATAGAGTCTCAGCGTGTAGACAAACCCTCGCATTCGGTGTCAGGTCTGCGCTCCGGTGCTTACGAATATCAAATTCGCTCTGCTCCGGTGCTCGTCCTTCCTAGACTGCAAAGGTTTTCTATCACGCTGGAAAGAAGACAAAGGGCTAAAACCTAGATCATTTTAGCCCTTTGTCAACAATCTGGGACTCTATAACAACTTATGTTATAGAGTCTTTTCTATTGAAGTGCGTTAGTTTTGCTGTTCAGAAACACACTGTTCAACGAAACATCCTCATGGTAATTTTGACTATAGTCGATGTTTTTCACTTTTTTAATGATGAAAATGTTAAAATGATGAGTAGCGTATTTTTTTATGAAAGGACGGTGCTTGGCATGACGGAACTTCTCGATGACCGGCTGCCGCCGCAAAATATAGAAGCCGAGCAGGCCGTATTAGGTGCTGTTTTTTTAGAACCATCTGCGCTCACGCTCGCTTCTGAAGTATTAATTCCAGAGGATTTCTATAGAATGTCGCATCAAAAGATATACAATGCGATGCTTATACTTGGCGATAGAGGGGAACCGGTTGACCTTGTCACGGTGACTTCTGAACTTGCCAATACAGATTTACTAGAAGAGGTAGGCGGGATTTCGTATTTAACCGATATTGCGAACTCTGTCCCAACTGCCGCAAACATTGAATACTATGCAAAAATTGTAGAAGAGAAATCAATTTTAAGACGTCTGATCCGTACGGCGACAACCATTGCACAGGATGGGTACACGCGTGAGGATGAAGTAGAGAATCTGTTGAGTGATGCTGAAAAGACCATTATGGAAGTGGCGCAGCGTAAAAACTCAGGAGCTTTCCAAAACATTAAGGACGTTCTTGTTCAGACATATGATAATATTGAACAGCTTCATAACCGCAAAGGTGATATCACAGGGATTCCAACAGGTTTCTCAGAGCTTGACCGAATGACTGCTGGATTCCAGCGAAATGACTTAATCATTGTAGCGGCTCGTCCATCAGTAGGGAAAACAGCCTTCGCATTGAACATCGCACAAAATGTCGCGACCAAAACGGACGAAAGTGTCGCCATCTTTAGTTTAGAGATGGGGGCTGAGCAGCTCGTCATGCGTATGCTTTGTGCAGAGGGGAATATCAATGCACAGAACCTAAGAACCGGTAATCTGACAGAAGAGGACTGGGGCAAGCTGACAATGGCGATGGGCTCGCTATCAAATAGTGGGATTTTCATTGATGATACACCTGGAATTAGAGTAAGTGAAATTCGCTCGAAATGCCGCCGTTTGAAGCAAGAAAATGGTCTTGGCATGATCCTGATTGACTACTTGCAGCTCATTCAAGGGAGCGGACGATCAAGCGATAACCGTCAGCAAGAGGTTTCTGAAATCTCTAGGGCATTAAAATCGCTGGCGAGGGAACTTGAAGTTCCAGTTATTGCTTTGTCTCAGCTTTCACGCGGAGTAGAGCAGCGTCAGGACAAACGGCCAATGATGTCTGATATTCGTGAATCGGGAAGTATCGAGCAGGATGCCGATATCGTGGCATTCCTTTATCGTGATGATTACTACGACAAAGAATCGGAGAATAAGAACATTATTGAAATCATCATTGCCAAACAGCGTAACGGCCCAGTTGGTACAGTTTCACTGGCGTTCGTCAAAGAATATAACAAATTCGTCAACCTGGAAAGAAGATTTGACGATGCGGGTGTTCCACCCGGTGCTTAAAGCCCAGCTCAAGAAGCTGGGCTTTTTTTGATGGATCTACATCGAAAGAATGATTGAAAAACGGTCGAAATGAGGAGGAGAGGTAGAGAGAGAAATCGTATACTAAAAGGAGAAAAGGAGTGATGACTGATGAAATTTCAACAGTTCGAAGCCGCTCAATTACGCATCGCACGCCCGACCGTCAACATGGAAGAGGTTGTTTCCTTTTATGAAGAAGGCTTAGGGCTCAAACGAATAGGCTCATTTGATCAGCATGAAGGATACGATGGTGTCATGCTGGGGCTTCCTCATCAGCATGTTCATTTAGAAATCACCAAACATGAAGAAGAAGAAAGCCTGCCCGCCCCGCATCCAGAACAGCTTCTTGTGTTCTACATTCCAGATGCTGAGGAATTTCAGCGAATGAAAGAGAGATTGATCTCATTTGGCGGACGGCAAGTCACCTCTACAAATCCATACTGGGAACGGGGAGGAGCAACCATTGAAGATCCAGATGGGTATCGCATTGTGCTCATGAACACAGATGGAATCACCCCCGTTTAAAAAAGGACTCCCATGCTGGGGAGTCTTCAGTGTGTAGGCAAACCCTCGCATTCGGTGTCAGGTCTGCGCGCCGGTGCTCACGAATGTCAAATTCGCTCTGCTCCGGTACTCGACCTTCCTAGACTGCAAAGGTTTTCTATCACACTGAAAAGAAGACAAAAGGCTAAAATAAAGATCATTTTAGCCCTTTGCCAACAATTTTAAGACTCCCATGCCTGGGAGTCTTTTTCTGTTATGAACGAGGCGTGACACGCAGTTTCAGCTCTTTCAGTCCATACATACTGCTGCTTGTCATCGGAACGTAAGAGAGGAGCTCTAGCGCCTCATATCGTTCCATTAAGGCCTTTATAGCTGTACATGCTTCAAGACGTGCTAGTGGCGCGCCAAGACAGAAATGGATGCCGTGCCCGAAACCAATATGAGGGTTAGGGTGGCGGTGTATATCGTATTCATGTGCGTTTGAAAATTGACGCTCATCCCGGTTGGCAGAAGCAAGAAACACAATCACATTGTCTCCCTTTTTCAACACTTTTCCTCCAAGTTCTGTGTCTTTTGTGACATAGCGGACGATCGTAGGAGCCGGTGCACGAAAACGGACGGCTTCCTCCACCGCACGTGGGATGAGTTCAGGTGATTGAGCGAGCGCTTCATACGCACCCGGCTGTTCTAACAGGCTGAAGATCATATTAGAGATCAGATTGGTGGTTGTTTCGTTGCCGGCTAAAAGAAGAAGATTACAGAATGGAATTAATTCATCCGCTGCCAGCTTGTCTCCATTCTCCTCCGCTTGAATGATGAGGGAAATCAAATCATCACCGAGGTTATGACGTTTCTTTTCAATGATGTCTGCAAAAAACGCCATCATGTCCGCTTCTCCTTGGTCCCGAGTTTTCTGCCATTCCGCTACATCTTCCTTATTTTCGCTTTTAGGCATACTGACAAGAATATCTGACCATTCTTTAAAGGATTGTTTATGCTCTGACGGCACACCTAAAAGCTCTGCAATCACGATGACAGGGAGTGGATAAGAGATGTCTTGCACTAGGTCAATCTCTTTTTTCCCTTCTATTTGTGCCATGAGTTCATCCATCAACTCTTGAATACGCGGCTCCCACAATTTCATCACTCGAGGTGTAAAGGCTTTGCTGACAATGGAGCGGATGCGAGTGTGATTGGGCGGGTCCATCATCACCATTGTTTTCATCAGGGAATGCTTCCGCCGGTCTTTAGGAGGCTGACTAGAAAAGGTATCTTTATCGATTGCCACACGTTTTGCTTCTTCATAGGTGAATACACTCCATGTTTGGTTGATTTCGTCAAAATGAACAGGGGATGTCTGACGCATGTTGGCATACCAATCAAATGGGTTATACGGATCCTGCTTGTTTTTTCCTCTTAATAACGCTTTTTGCACGGCAGTTGGTGTTGTTGTTTCCACGATCATCACTCCTTATAGGTTGTCAGATGATTCCTTTTTTTCATTGTGTTAGATTAAAGTTAATTCATCAGCCTGGAGGATTCAACCAACAGAAAAGCGAAATCTGTTGAAGAAAATAGGAAGGGGAGAGCGATTTGTGGCGGACTGCTACAGAGGGGATAAGCGTGCAACGGAATCAAAACAGCAATTAAGAAAAGCGTTATTTCATTTATTAAGAGAGAAGGAATGGGGAAAGATTTCCGTACAGGATTTAACGAAAAAGGCAGGCATCCATCGCACCACCTTCTATCAGCATTATGAAGATAAGTTTGATCTTGCCCAGCAGGTCATGGATGAGATGTTTGATGTGATGAAAGCAGCTATTTTTGCTCCTGTACAAGAAGAGGATTGGCAGGCAGACCACGCAGCATATGTGTATATTTTTCGATTTTATCAGCACTTGCAGGAACATGAAGAGGAGTATCAGATTCTCTTGAAACGAGGGAGAGAGCTTAATATTCATCAGACAGCCAGTGCTTTTTTTGAGGAAAGTTTTTCTTTGGGGTTAGAGGAGGTCGCGGGTTCAAAACCTGACCCGCATCATGTTCCTCTCGAGATGCAGAAGCAATTTGTCATTTCTGCTTATGTTGGAACCGCTGAATGGTGGCTGAGGAAAGGAAGACCGTATTCACCTGACTTCATGGCAAGCTCGATGATTCAATTAATTGAAAATCATGAATAAAGCGGGAATCGATAAAAACAGTTGTTTTTGCTCAAAATCTTCTTTTTCAAGCGTAGAAGAAGCGATTAAAGCGCTTTTCCTCACATTTAAAGCGAACAAAATTTGATTTAGAGATATTAATGTTCGGATTTAGCGTTGACTTTTTCGGTTTGCATTGATAAAATAAATGTGTTTGAAAGAGATAACGTTTTGAAAGGTTAACGGAGGTGCACGATATGTCTTCAGTAGTCGTAGTAGGTACGCAGTGGGGTGACGAAGGGAAAGGGAAAATTACCGATTTCCTTTCAGAAAATGCAGAGGTGATTGCCCGTTATCAAGGGGGAAACAATGCAGGTCACACGATCAAATTTGATGGAGTGACTTACAAGCTACACCTCATTCCGTCCGGTATTTTTTATAAAGAGAAAACTTGTGTCATCGGTAATGGAATGGTGGTTGATCCTAAAGCGTTGGTCACTGAGCTTGCGTATCTTCACGAACGGAATGTGAGTACAGATAACCTCAGAATCAGCAATAGAGCCCATGTGATTCTGCCTTACCATTTAAAATTGGACGAGGTAGAAGAAGAGCGGAAAGGGGCTAACAAGATCGGTACGACGAAAAAAGGAATCGGACCAGCTTATATGGACAAAGCAGCTCGTATCGGTATCCGTGTCGCAGATCTATTAGATCGTGAAGTATTTGAAGAGAAGCTTGCACGTAATCTAGAAGAGAAAAATCGTCTTTTAGAGAAAATGTACGACACAGAAGGCTTCAAGATTGAAGATATTTTAGACGAGTATTATGAATATGGCCAGCAAGTGAAAAAATATGTCGTGGACACATCTGTTGTCTTGAATGACGCACTAGATGAAGGACGACGTGTGCTATTTGAAGGAGCACAAGGAGTTATGCTTGATATTGATCAAGGGACATATCCATTTGTCACGTCATCTAACCCAGTAGCTGGAGGAGTGACGATTGGTTCTGGTGTAGGACCAACGAAAATTCAACATGTGGTCGGCGTGTCAAAAGCGTATACTACACGTGTTGGAGATGGCCCATTCCCAACAGAACTCCATGATGACATCGGCGATCAAATCCGTGAGGTTGGCCGTGAATACGGTACAACAACTGGACGCCCGCGCCGTGTTGGCTGGTTTGACAGTGTCGTTGTCCGCCATGCTCGCCGTGTGAGCGGGATTACAGATCTATCTCTTAACTCAATTGATGTACTGACAGGGATTGAAACATTGAAAATCTGTGTCGCATATAAATTGAACGGAGAAATCACAGAAGAATTCCCAGCAAGTCTAAATGAATTAGCGAAATGTGAGCCTGTCTACGAAGAAATGCCAGGATGGACAGAGGATATTACAGGCGTGAAGAATTTAAGCGAACTGCCTGAAAATGCCCGTCATTATTTAGAGCGCATTTCACAATTAACAGGTATTCCACTTTCCATTTTCTCAGTCGGACCAGATCGTTCACAAACGAACGTTGTCCGTAGCGTGTACCGTCCATAATAATAGACTGATCAGACACCAGTAAAATTGCACATTTTACTGGTGTCTTTTTGTTTAAATATTTCTTAATTTCAGTAGAACAGGCTTCCGATCATTACCAAAATATGATAACTGTATAGGGGGGAAGGAGCGTTCTAGTGTTAGAAAGAATAAGATTATTAGATATTTTAAGAGGTTTTGCCATATTAGGCACATTGGGAACGAACGTCTGGTTTTTTGCGTATGCAGGGGATACCTTTGCGACAGATCAGATTGCAGATGAATATGAACATGGCAGTTTTCTAGAAAGCCTTGTTTCCATGTTCGTCTATGGGAAAATGCTCTCACTGCTCACCATCATGTTCGGTGTAGGGCTAGAGCTGAAATATCAGCAGGTCAAAAGAAAATACACGCCTTGGCCGGGTACATATTTATGGATTCTTTTATTTTTATTTATCGAAGGTTTTGTCCATTTTGCACTTGTGATGGAATATGATGTGCTCATGAGTTACGCTGTGACCGGTTTGCTTGTGGCATTTATTGTACGAGGAGGGAGCAAGAGCATCAAAAAGGGCATGATCTTCTCTGGAGTCATTCATTTGCTTGTTCTGTCCTGTCTGATGGTGTTCTCCCTCTCTGAAATGGAGACAGAATCGTATGATCAAAGCAGTGAACCGGCGCTGGAAGAGCAGCTGCCAGAGACATGGATCTCGCAGGTTCAAGAACGATTACAACACTTTTTCATGTACCGTGAAGAAGCGATCTTTATCATTCCAATGAACACATTTCTGTTTTTATTAGGTGTGCGGATGATGAGAGCCGGTGTTTTTTATGCAAATGAACGCGGGCAATCTCTACGGAAAATATTATTCCGAGTCGGTCTGTGGGTGGGTCTGCCGCTGAATGCACTTGTCTTCGTTCCGAACGAACTAGTGGAATTCGTGGTGCGCTATGCGTTTTCGCCATTCCTCTCTCTTTTCTATATCGCTGTCATTGCGAAGCTCTTGGTTCACACGGAATCATGGTTCATGTGGAATTGGTTTGAATATGTAGGGAAAATGGCACTCAGCTGTTACATCCTGCAAAATATCATCTGCTCGGTTCTTTTTTATAGCTGGGGATTGGGTCTTGGCGGACAAATCAACGCCCCTCTTATCGTATTGGCATGGCTATTGATTTCTCTTCTGCAAATCGCCATATCAGCATGTTGTCTAAAGGTTTGGAGAATGGGTCCGATGGAATATATTCGTTCGCAGGCACTTCGCCGGGTGACGAAGAAGAAAGCAGGATAAAGGGGAGTCGTTATCATGTTTTTTAAAAAAAGTACGAAAAGAGAACAAGCGAATGCACATAAAGCCGCTGAGCCGGCATTTATCTTTTATCTTCTCGCATTAGGAGGACATGCGTTGTACTCTTATTTCCAGGATGATGGAACACCCGTCACCTTTGTCATTCTCATGGCGGGTCTCTTTGTTTTTTTTACGGCAGATTGGTTATATAATAAAAGGAGTTCATAAAAGAAGCCCTCATCACGAGAGCTTCTTTCTTATTTCAGGCTTTTATATTGCCCTTTTAAATTTTTACGAATGTATTGGATGATTTTGCGCAATTCATTCGCATGCGGTCTGCCAAATGGACTTGTTTGTCTTTGCTGATAGAGTACTTGGCCTTTTTCATTTAATAAGAAATAGGCGGGTTCTCCGTGTACCCCGTGATCTTCATATGGGGCATCTTCCCCATGATAGAACACTTCATATGCTTTTAATGAAGTGAGATCTTGGTCAGACATGATTGGGAAGGAAAGTCCCTCTTTATCAGAAAATTCCTTCAAGTCATCAGGTTTATCCGTTGAAATCGCCATTAAGTGAATATCCTTGTCTTGAAAGTATGATTGTTGCTTTTCTAGCTCTTTTAATTCCTCTACGCATACTGGGCACCATGATCCTCTAAAGAAAATGATGAGGTGCCAGCTTTGATGCTCCTCTAAATGTTTGTGAAAATCAATATGTTCGCCCTGAATGGTTGGAAGTGAAAAGTTGGGCATTTTATCTCCTAATTTAAATGAACTCATACTGCTTCCTCCTTTTTCAATCACAATGTTACTTGTCTCTTGTATAACCATTTTCAGGCGCTTTGAAACGTTTCTATGTGCTTGAAGAGGCAGTGACCATTGAAAAGAAGGATCAAAATTGAAGGCGTTTGCAGAAATGGGCGATTTGACAGGAGATTTCAAATCCGACACTTTTTTTAAAAAAATGTCGAAAAACGTATTGCCATATGTAATTACTCTATGATATTATAAATCTCGTTGTTGCAAAGGTCTCTGAAACTTGTTAGGATGCGATGTTCCAGCTTTTTAAAGCGATTGGTTTGACGCAATACAGCTTCTTCAGATTCACTTTTCACAAACCGAGAGCCATTAGCTCAGTTGGTAGAGCATCTGACTTTTAATCAGAGGGTCGAAGGTTCGAGTCCTTCATGGCTCACCATGTATTGGCCCGTTGGTCAAGCGGTTAAGACACCGCCCTTTCACGGCGGTAACACGGGTTCGAATCCCGTACGGGTCATTGATTTACTTTAGCGTTAAGCTAATTTTTCCTCACTTGCTTGAAGGAGCACCACGATTGCTTTTTCGGGCAAGTTACTGAGGTCCGGTAGTTCAGTTGGTTAGAATGCCTGCCTGTCACGCAGGAGGTCGCGGGTTCGAGTCCCGTCCGGACCGCCATTTATACATATTCATCTTTTTGATGATGGCTCGGTAGCTCAGTTGGTAGAGCAACGGACTGAAAATCCGTGTGTCGGCGGTTCGATTCCGTCCCGAGCCACTTCCAAACGCATCTGCAATCGCAGGTGCGTTTTTATTTTATGAAAAGAAGGCATAAAAAGGGAGAAGCCGGACCTAGGTAGGGCCCGGCTCCATAAGAAGAAGACGTTACATCTATATAGACGATTGGTGACTGGAAAAGTTTCGATAAAAAAGGAAAAAGCCATCAATTTTTTTGAGAGGTGTCTTCCTATCCAACGTTTACTAGAAAAGAAAGCCGTTATTATTTTTATCTTTGCCACGTAAAACGTTATAATAGACAGTGAGCCTTTTTTGCTCAAACGAAAAGGCCTGATGAGAGATGCAAAATGGAATGACATAGATGCTAAAAATGCAGGAGGAAATCACAATGGAAAAAAAGATTCTTGTCGTAGATGACGAAAAACCGATTGCTGATATATTGGAGTTTAACTTAAGAAAAGAGGGCTATGAGGTTCATTGTGCATATGACGGAAATGAAGCCCTTGAAATGGTAGAAGAAATCAAACCGGACATCATTCTGCTCGACATTATGCTGCCGAACAAAGATGGCGTTGAGGTATGCCGTGAAGTGAGAAAAAAATATGACATGCCGATTATCATGCTGACAGCAAAAGACTCTGAAATTGATAAAGTCATCGGTCTTGAGCTTGGAGCAGATGATTATGTGACGAAGCCATTTAGCACGCGCGAGCTGCTTGCCCGTGTGAAAGCGAATTTAAGAAGACAAATTGCTACGCCGCAGACAGAAGAAGAATCTGAATCAAATGATATTGAAATTGGATCACTCGTCATTTATCCAGATGCGTATGTGGTGTCTAAGCGTGAGGAAACGATTGAATTGACACACCGTGAGTTCGAACTGCTTCATTACTTAGCGAAACATATCGGACAAGTGATGACACGTGAGCACTTGCTGCAAACTGTATGGGGCTACGATTATTTCGGTGATGTCCGTACAGTAGATGTCACAGTCCGCCGTCTTCGTGAGAAAATTGAAGACAATCCTAGCCACCCGAGCTGGATCGTGACACGACGAGGCGTTGGCTACTATTTAAGAAACCCAGAGCAGGACTAAGATTCTTATGAATAAAGTAGGTTTTTTTCGCTCGATTCATTTTAAATTGACCTTAATTTACGTGCTGCTGATCATTGTCGCCATGCAGATCATTGGCGTGTACTTTGTGAAGCAGCTAGAGCAGTCCTTAATTAATTCCTATGACAATTCCTTGAATCAGCGAATCTACTCGTTATCGTATTACCTAGAACAAGATTCATCGAAAAGCAAAGCAGAATTAAAAGAGGATGCTCAAAAGATATTAAACGATTTTAACAACAAAGATGAGTCTAATGAAATTTCTGAAGTCAGCTATATTGACGAAAGCAGAGAGGTTATTGCCTCTGTGAATAACGGCAGTCAGGAGATTGCCGGGAAGAAAATCACAGATCAAATCATTAGCCGTATTTTCGCGGTTGGCAAAGACTATGAAAAGAAATTCTATGACCCAGATTCAAATAAACGGGTGCGTATTTCTGCGACAGCTGTGAAAAATGAAAACCAAGAGACCGTTGGTGTCATTTATGTGGTCTCATCCATGGAAAGTGTTTTTAACCAAATGCGAACCATTAATACTATTTTGGCAACGGGAACGCTGCTTGCCCTTGGGATAACCGCTCTACTTGGTATATTCATATTCAGAACCATTACACACCCAATTTCGGATATGAGAAAGCAAGCGATAGAGCTCGCCAAAGGGAACTTTTCCAGAAAGGTCCGAAAGTATGGGCATGACGAGATTGGCCAGCTTGCGACGACCTTTAACCATTTGACGAGAGAGCTGGAGGAAGCGCAGCTGATGACGGAGGGTGAGCGGAAAAAGCTTTCTTCTGTCATTGCCTATATGACAGATGGCGTCATCGCCACGAATCAAAACGGTGCGATTATTCTATTAAACAGCCCGGCATTAGAGCTGTTAAATGTTTCACGTGAAACAGCACTAGAGATGCCGATTACGTCCTTACTGGGCCTCGAGGAAACTCATACATTTGAAGATTTAGTTGAAAATCAAGATTCCATGCTGATAGAAATTGAACGCGAAGATCAGCTGTCTGTTTTGCGTGTGAATTTCTCAGTTATTCAGAAAGAGCATGGGAAGATTGATGGTTTAATTGCGGTCATTTATGACGTCACAGAGCAGGAGAAAATTGATGCAGAACGCCGTGAATTCGTCGCAAACGTATCACATGAACTGCGCACACCGCTGACGACGATGCGAAGCTATCTTGAGGCACTGGCTGAAGGGGCAATTGGTGATAAAGAGCTTGCGCCAAGGTTCCTCAGTGTCACGCAAAATGAAACAGAGCGCATGATCCGGCTTGTTAATGACCTGCTGCAGCTGTCTAAGTTCGACAGCAAGGATTATCAATTCAACCGTGAGTGGACGAATTTTATCAGGTTTATCTCATTGGTCATTGATCGTTTTGAAATGACGAAGGAGCAGCATGTCGAGTTTATCCGCAATCTTCCGCAGCGTGAAATATATGTGGAAATTGATCAAGATAAAATCACACAGGTGCTCGATAATATCATTTCCAATGCCATGAAATACTCGCCAGAGGGTGGACATATCACGTTTACCGTTGATCTGGATGAGGAGAAGGGCCTTGTATTATTCAGCGTCAAAGATGAAGGGATCGGTATTCCGAAGAAGGATATGGATAAAATCTTTGAACGTTTTTATCGAGTGGATAAGGCGAGAACAAGAAAGCTTGGCGGCACCGGCCTAGGCCTTGCGATTGCAAAAGAAATGGTTCAGGCTCATGGCGGAGATATTTGGGCTGACAGCATTGAAGGAAAAGGAACAACGGTGACCTTTACCCTTCCGTACAATGAAGAACAAGAGGATGATTGGGATGAAGCGTGAGACCTTTAAAACCATAATATTGACAATCCTGATTGCGATCAGTCTTGTGTTTACGTGGAATATTTGGATGTTCCAGCCCGTCATGCAGGACCAGGCAGATGCCGGCACAAAGGTCGTGGAAACGAAGAAGATTTCAAGCGACGAGCCAAGAAGCCTCATTGATGTCGTAAAGCCGCGCGAGATGTTCATCCATTCAAATGGGGAGCATTTTAAAGTGGATCAAAAGGAACTCTTTCAAAACTTTTGGAATGATGTGAGCCTTTGGGATGTGAAAGAGATTTCGGATGTGTCGGATCAATATTCGGAGCAGAGATTTAAGAATTTCTTCTATGGAAGCGGAGGGCAGGGGAAGACATTGGATCTTGTGTTCAATGACCCGATTCCGATTGATATTTTCCAAGCACTGTTTAAATGGCCGAATAAGTCCATTGAATACAACTCGTTTGACCGGATGATTGTGCCGTTCTCCCAGCAGGACAAGGCCAATAAGAAAGTCTATTTGGTTTCATACAGCAAGGAAACGGTGCTTGAGCTGACAATAGAATCCGCTAACTATCGGAATCTAATGGACAGTATCGCAGCCGCCCAAAACGAGATGCCGCACTATGATCTCTATACATTCTCAGCGAATTCGAAACGAGATTTCCTCCTTCCGAGAAAGCAAAGGCAGCTTGAAGCGAAAATGTTCTTTATCGAAACGATTAAAACAAGCAAATTCAAGGACGCTTTGTTTACGGACCCGAGTCTTGTCGGCGAGGAGTCTAATTTAAACCGGACGGTGTACACAGATGGCACAAGCCGCCTTGAAGCCAATCAAAAAGACCACCGCATTCAATATCAGCACCGCAATATCAATTCCAGCACCGTATTCCAAACGGGAGATTTGATCAAGCGAAGTGTGAAGTATTTCAATGATACGGGGAGCTTTACTGATGACTATCAATACTTTGGCATCAACAGCAACCAGCAGCTTTCCTTTAATATGTTTATGGATGGCCTGCCAATCGTCAACAGTACAAAGCATCCATTTGGGATGACCTCTCTTGAAGTACAGTGGGCGAATGATGACATCTTGAATTACAAGCGTCCAAACTTTATTCTAGGCAACAAAGCGAGTCAAAGTGAACAGGTCAAGCTGATGAACGGGACAGAGCTGAAGGACTTAATCGTCAAGCAGACGAAATATGATGACCTGGAGAAAATTGAACAAATTTTCCCGGCCTATCAAGCTGCTTCAACCCCATCAGATCAAGATCAAGCGATGTTTGTCTGGCTGGAGCCAGTATGGTGCATGAAATATAACGGCAAAACCGTGATTCTATCGCATGATTTGTTGACAGAGGGGAGCGAGAAGAATGGAGTGGAATAAGACCAAAACGATCTTTATCCTAGCCTTTCTCGTTCTCGATATCTTTCTAGGTTTTCAATACTTTGAAAAACGATCCACCGATCATTTTGCGATTATCGAAAAAACGGATACGCTGGAAGAAATGAAGGCAGATGGGATCAAATATGGCAATCTATCAGATGAAGCGAAGATTGGATACCGCATTACAGCTGAAAAGAAGCAATATACGAAAAAGGATGTCGACGGATTAGCTGATCAAAAGGCGAAAAGCACATTCCCGAAAACAGACAAAGATGATCCTGTCACGCTGCTTGAAATGACCTTCAATAAACCCGTTGCCTTGCCGAAAAAAGATATGAAAACAGCGGCGGCAAACCTTGTGAACCAGCGTTTGCTGGATGGGAAGAATTATAAGCTGTGGAGTATTGATGAAGAGACAGGGAAGATCGTCTTTTTCCAAACGTATAAAGGGAAATACATCTTCCAAGAAGGCCTTGATGACACCGAAACCATCGGAAAAATCACCCTCGATGTAAATGATAAAAACGAGGTCGTATCGTATCAGCAGTCGATGGTGACATCGATTAATGAAGTGAGAAAAGAAACCCTTGTCCCGGCGCTTGAAACCGTGAAGGACCTATATACGCAAAATATGCTGAGCCAAAACACGACCGTGAAAAAGGTAGAGCTTGGCTACTATACGCAATACCCGGGTGCAAGCACGCAGGTTATGGTGCCTGTATGGCGAGTCGAGCTTGAAGGTGTATCAGCTAGTTCAAAGAAAAAGACAGAAGAAGAATATTTGATCAATGCCATTGATGGCTCAACACTTGATCATATAGAGAAAGATGACAAATCTTCAATGGAGTGAGAGAACATGAGCTTGCAGTTCAGTGTACTAGCGAGCGGAAGTACGGGGAACGCTTTTTATTTAGAAACAGACGAGCATGCCTTTTTAGTGGATGCTGGGTTAAGCGGCAAACAGATGGTCGAGCTGCTGAGTCAAATCAACCGCAAGCCTGAAGACTTGGACGGCATTTTTGTGACACACGAGCACTCAGATCATATTAAAGGGCTCGGTGTCATGGCAAGAAAGTACAAGCTCCCTGTCTATGCAAATGCGAAAACATGGAAGGCGATGGAGACTCATATCGGGAAGATTGACACAGAGCAAAAATTCCATTTTGATATGGAAACCGTCCAATCCTTTGGGGGTCTCGATGTTGAGTCCTTTGGCGTCTCACATGATGCGGCTGAGCCCATGTTTTACGTGTTCCATTATGGAGGGCGCAAACTTGCTCTAATGACGGATACAGGCTATGTGAGTGACCGTATGAAAGGCATCATTCAGTCAGCCAATACATTTGTATTTGAGAGCAATCATGATGTCGGTATGCTGCAAATGGGCCGATACCCGTGGAGCATTAAGCGCAGAATCTTGAGTGATGTCGGACATGTATCAAATGAAGATGCCGCTCTTGCGATGACAGATGTGATTGGAGATGCCACCTCACGCATTTATTTGGCTCACTTGAGTCAAGACAACAACATGAAGGATTTAGCTCGTATGGCGGTCCAGCAGACGCTTGAAATGAAAGGCTTTGTTGTCGGGGATGGCTTTGATTTATATGATACGGACCCGAAAAAAGCAACCCCGCTTTGCGCCGTATGATTTTTACAAACTTATGATTAAGATAAGAGCTTCTTACCAACACTATATACATCATCTATTCACTGAAAGGAAGGAAACATAGTGGATTATCGCGATGTAGAGTGGAAGCCGAGACGAAGCAGAAAAGGATATTTCCTATCTGGTCTGATCGGTGTATTGGTAGGAGCTTTTTTAATGGGATTCTTTTTCCCCTATGTGACAGGACAGAGCGGCAGTCCCTTTGGGTGGCAGCAGAACGGAGATGAGCAAGCAGCACAGGGCCCT
Organism: Bacillus sp. NMCN1; assembly: GCF_002998085.1. Taxonomy (NCBI): domain Bacteria; kingdom Bacillati; phylum Bacillota; class Bacilli; order Caryophanales; family Bacillaceae; genus Bacillus; species Bacillus sp. NMCN1. The sequence goes on from NZ_PVQL01000002.1 coordinate 76,630, forward strand.
TTAAAGACCGTCAATGTGAACGTCAATGATGCGGTAACAAAAGTAGTATCTAATATGTCGGATACGGTTGTCGGCGTCATTAATATCCAAAAGTCGAGCTTTTGGGAAGAAGGCGGAGAGGCAGGCAGCGGGTCAGGTGTGATTTATAAGAAAAAGGGTGATACCTTTTATATCGTGACCAACCACCACGTCATCAAAGGCGCCAACCAGCTTGAAGTGAGCCTTCATGATGGGACAAGAATTGGTGCCAATCTTGTCGGAAGCGATCAGCTCATGGATTTAGCAGTTCTCACCGTCAAAAGTGATAAGATCAAGAAAACCGCCGCCTTTGGCAATTCAGATCATGTGAAGCCAGGTGAACCAGTCATCGCCATTGGAAATCCATTAGGGCTTGAATTCGCTGGCTCTGTCACACAAGGTGTCATTTCGGGAACGGAACGTGCGATTCCTGTGGATTCGAATGGGGACGGTCAGGCGGATTGGAATGCGGAGGTACTGCAAACAGATGCCGCCATCAATCCAGGCAACAGCGGTGGTGCCTTGATCAATATGGACGGGAAAGTGATTGGCATCAACTCAATGAAGATAGCTGAATCAGAGGTAGAAGGCATCGGGCTGTCTATCCCGGCAAATCTAGTCATCCCTGTCATAGAGGATTTAGAGCGCTACGGAGAGGTGAAGCGTCCGTATCTAGGCGTTGGCATGAAATCATTAGCAGATATTGCGAGCTATCACTGGCAGGAAACGTTGAAGCTGCCATCCAAAGTCACATCAGGGGTTGTCGTGATGAGTGTCGAGCCTTTGTCTCCGGCAGGAAAAGCGGGACTAAAAGAGTTGGATGTTGTCACTTCCTTTGATGGCAAGAGTGTACAGAATATCGTAGATCTTCGTAAGTATTTATATCAAAAGAAAGTCGGCAACAAGGTAAAGATGGAGTTTTACCGAAGCGGAAAGAAAAAATCAGTAGAGATCAAACTTTCTCAAACCGACCGATTCGGCGGATAACCAGTTCCTTGATGGGACTGGTTTTTTTTGCATGCTCATCATATGATGGAGGAAAGGGGGCGGTACGATTGGTTACACTACAACCAATGTCACAAACGGATTACGATGTATTGATGGAGAAGGCCATTCAGCGGTACGCAGAAGAAAAGGTACTCGCAGGGACATGGGGAAAGGAAGAATCACTTGCGAACGCAGAAGAACAATTTGATCGTCTGCTTCCAGAAGGTCTGCAAACAGAGCATCATGAACTATGGAATTTCTTAAATGGGGAAGAAGCGATTGGCTGGGTTTGGCTTTGTTATGACCCGAATCACCCTCAGCAGGAAGGATTCATTTATAACTTTATTTTATTCGAAGCCTATCGAGGAAAAGGCTTTGCAAAGCAGGCTATTGCTGCATTAGAGGGGCAGGCAAAGTCATTAGGCGTGCAAAAACTCTCGCTGCATGTTTTTGCTCACAATCAAATCGCTCGTTCACTGTACGAGAAGACCGGATTTGCAGAAACCGGAATCTATATGAGTAAACCTTTATAAAAAAGAAGAAGTACCGTGCGGATCGCGTACGGTACTTTTTTATGAAGTGCTCATGGCATCCTGAGCCGTGACTCTGTATAAATCGACTTTGCATTTCACGAAAGCGCGGATGATCGATGGGACTTGGGCTTCTGAACGAATCAACAATGAGGTCTCGTCATCACTGATCACAAGATCTGTTCCAACAGTTTGTAAGTACTGCGTGAGAACAGGCTTCACCTCATCATCAATCCACGCATGCTTGAAGGTTGCACGTATGTTTGAGGATGTGATGGTTTTCTCTTGAGGATGTGTATGGGGGGACACTAATTTTCCTTCAGAAATAAAAGCAGTTTTTGTACAAATACTATTTGTGAACCTTGGGCGGTCAGCCGTTAAAAAGACGGTTTTCCCTTCATGTTTTAACACTTCAATGACCTGCTGGATGTGCAAGATCGAATCAGCATCAATATCGGCAAAAGGCTCATCGAGTAAAATAAATTCGGGCCGATGGGCGATGGCCTGCGCCATTCCGAGCCGCTTCTTCATACCAGGTGTGAAGGTACCGACCTTTTCCTGATGATAGTGATGTAAACCTACAAATTCGAGGAGTTCCTCATAATCACTCGTTTTCTGGCGTGTCCCGGTGATTTTTGATAAGTAGGCAATATGTTCAAGTGCCGTGAGCCCTTCATATAAATCCGTATATTCAGGCAGAACACCGATATGCTGCCTCACCTTTTTTAATGAAGGCATATCCATCATCGTAAACGTACCAGAGGTTGGCCGGGAAATTCCCGTAATGATATTGAAAAACGTCGTCTTACCTGAACCCTTCGGTCCAATGAGTCCGAAAATATCGCCTTGATTGACATCAAGAGTAATGTGATCTATCGCGACTTTTGTCCGATATTTTTTTGTGAGCTCTTTTGTATGGAGCATTTAAACATCCCTCCTTTGAAATAGGAGTGCTGTTCCAATGAGTAAGATAACGGTCAATGCTGTATTCATGAGTACATAGGTCAGCGGCTCACTCAAGCGCGCATAATAATAAGGCGTCATATATTGGAACCAATGAATCAATCGTTCTGAAGAAAGAACAGATATCATACTGACGATTGGGAAAAGAAAGGAAAACAACATCCCAACAAACATTGATTTCTGCGGGGTTGGAAAGAGCATGGACAAAAATAAAGCACATGAGATACCGACACTGATAAAGGTTAAGATTTTTAACGCATCAGAGAACAGAAAACGATGTGAAATCACCATATTCAGTACGTATGTCGTCATAATGCAGCTAAGCCAAAACAGCATCAGCCCAAGATATTTCCCGATAATAATGTTCAAACGGGTTGTTTTACTGACGAGAAAACGAATGGTTTTCAAATGAATTTCGCGGCTCAAAATATCGTGCGACAATAAAAAAATAAGGAAGAAACCAAATAACGACATCACCAGTTCATTCCCAATAGAATAAGGATCCTTTGCCTGCTCCCATTTGTCCTGATGAGCAGCAATAAACGGAAGAGTTGAAACAAAAGTAGATAAAATGAAAATAATAACAATTGTTAAAATAGATTTTGTGCTTTTGAAGAGCTGCTTAAACTCATTCATACAGATGGTCCACACACGCTGTACCTCCCTTCATCTTTATTATACCGCTAGAAAGGAAAGACACCATATCTCGCTCTTTAACATTTGTTTAAATTTTATAAAAAGAAGACTCTTCCAGCATCAGTTGACTCATTTTTGAAAATGTTCAGAAAAATATCTTGATTTATCAAAAAACATCATGTATGATAGCTTTAATTCAAGATAGTTAAACAGGCAATGACGAGAGAAAGTACAATCATCAATTTTTCCACAGAGAGCTTCGGTAGCTGAAAAGAAGCAAAAATAATGATTCGAAAAATGGTCTCTGAGCCTCGTGCTGAACATATCTATGATATTAGTAGGTCACGACGAGAGTTGGTACTCGTTATCAAAACCACAGTATATGAGCCAGATTGGAGCTTTGTACTTGTAGAGGCTGTTTAGCGCGAGCAAACAGTAAATAAAGGTGGTACCACGAGACAAATACCTCGTCCTTATGATTCAAAGATAAGGATGGGGTATTTTTTATTGTCCACTTTTTTCATACAAATGTTCAAATGTTCCACGTGAAACACCACATCCATTTTTTCAAATGAAAGGGAGATTGACATGAGTGAACATGCATTGGTTTTACAATCAGATTTCGGCATTGATGATGGAGCAGTCAGCGCAATGTACGGAGTGGCAAATACGGTCAGCAGCAGCATTCGCATTTTTGATTTAACACACAATATTCCGCAGTATGACATTTGGGAGGCATCTTACCGACTGCTCCAAACCGTCACATACTGGCCGGAAGAGACGGTTTTCGTTTCCGTTGTTGATCCAGGCGTTGGGTCAGAAAGGAAGAGTCTTGTCGTCAAAACCACAAGCTCGCACTACATTATTACCCCAGATAACGGGACACTCACGCACGTCGCGCAGGATATTGGCATTGTGGAAGCCCGTTATTTAGATGAAACCATTAACCGGCTGCCCAAGTCGGGAAAATCACATACTTTCCATGGGAGAGATATTTACGCGTATACAGGGGCGAGAATCGCTTCAGGCGTGATTTCTTTTGAAGAGGTTGGACCAAAGGCGAATATTGATGATATTATTCACCTTCCAGTCGTACAGGCGTATGCGAAAGAAGAGGTCATCACAGGAACGATTGATATTTTAGATGTGAGGTTCGGAAACCTTTGGACAAACATTCATCACACGTTATTTGAACAGCTTTCAATCAATTATGGGGATGCAATAGAAGTTACCATTGCCAACGGGCCGAAAAATGTGTATAAAAATATCATGACCTATGGACGATCTTTTGCCGATTTAAAGGTAGGCGAACCACTCGTATATGTCAATTCACTCGACCATTTAGGCGTGGCGATCAATCAAGGGTCATTTGCAAAGGCTTATAACATCGGTACAGGCACAGGCTGGCGCCTTTCGATTCGCAAAGCTCCGCGCATTATATACGAATAAGAGGAGGATACACCATGGCAGGTAAACAACTTTCAACGAAAACTGTCGTTGCCATCGGAATTGGCGCAGCCGTCTTTGTCATTTTAGGACGCTTCGTCTCCATTCCAACTGGGATTCCGAATACACAAATTGAAACATCGTATGCATTTCTTGCATTAATGGCCGTACTATTTGGTCCTGTTGCAGGCGCACTGATTGGGTTTATTGGTCATCTCATTAAAGATGCCACCACATTCGGCCCTTGGTGGAGCTGGATTATCGTTTCAGGTGTTGTTGGTTTATTAATCGGCTTCATTTCGAACCGTTTAAAAGTAGAAGAGGGCGACTTTGGCTGGAAAAAAATCACGCTTTTCAACGCCGTACAAGCAGGTGCGCAGGCATTAGGCTGGTTTGTCATTGCTCCTGTACTCGACATTGTGATCTATGCAGAACCTGCGAACAAAGTATTTGTTCAAGGCATCGTGGCAGGGATCTCAAACATCATCACAGTCGGTGTACTAGGAACTATCATCATTGCGGCTTATGCGAAAACGAGAAGCAAAAGCGGCAGCCTATCGAAAGAAACATCATGAAGCAAGGTGGAACACATAAATGAAGAAACCGATGATTCAATTCGAGCATTTCGGATTCAAGTATCGCAGTCAGTCAGAACCGACATTGAAAGATATCAACCTGACCATCTATGAAGGAGAAAAAGTCCTCATCGCAGGCCCGTCTGGATCGGGAAAAAGCACACTAGCCCATTGTATCAATGGGCTAGTTCCTGCGTCTTATAAAGGCTCTATGGAAGGAAGTCTTCACATTGGCGGGAAAAATGCAGAGAAAGAGAACATTTTCTCCCTCTCACAGCTCGTTGGAACGGTACTGCAGGACCCTGATGGACAATTTATCGGGCTGACCGTTGGAGAAGACATCGCGTTTACACTTGAAAATGATCAAGTCACACGCGAAGAAATGAAAACACGTGTTGAAGAAGCGGCAAGACTAACAGAAGTAGATGACAAGCTGGCATCGTCCGTACATGAGCTGTCAGGCGGTCAAAAACAACGTGTTGCCATCGCAGGCGTGCTTGTCAACGATGTCGACATTTTGCTATTTGACGAACCACTTGCAAGTCTTGACCCCGCAACAGGCAAAGAAGTGATCGATCTCATTGATCGACTGCAAAAACAAACGAAAAAAACTGTCGTGATGGTCGAGCACCGATTAGAGGACGTCCTCTTCCGTCATGTGGACCGCATCATTGTCGTCAATGACGGAACGATAGCAGCGGACATGACACCAGATGAATTGCTCGCCTCAAATGTATTAGAAGCGGCATATTTACGTGAGCCTTTATATGTAAAAGCCATGAAATATGCAGGCATTCCGGTTGAAGCAGGAGATCAGATAGCTAATTTACAGCATCTTACCTTAAATGAAGAGGCAAAAGTGAAAATCGAGCAGTGGATGGAAGCGTCTGAGCCGTCAGTCGAGCAGATTGCAGCGCAGGATTTACTAGAAGTGCGTGAGCTGAGCTTTGACTATCCGACAAGACCAAACACGCTGAGCAACATCTCCTTTACCGTCAAAAAAGGAGAAATGATCAGCATCGCAGGAGCCAATGGCGCAGGTAAGACGACATTATCCAAGGTGCTCTGCGCATTTGAAAAGCCAACAAAAGGGACAATTCATCTAAATGGCGATGACATCACAGGAGATACGATCAAACAGCGCTCCGAACGAATCGGTGTCGTCATGCAAAACCCAAATCAAATGATTTCAAAACAAATGATCTTTGATGAAGTCGCACTTGGTCTCGTTTTAAGTGGCGTACAGGAAGAAGAAATAAAGGAACGGGTGGAGCGGGTCCTGAAAGTGTGCGGCTTATATCCATTTCGGAACTGGCCGATTTCAGCCCTCAGCTTCGGACAGAAAAAACGCGTCACCATTGCGTCTATTCTTGTATTAGAGCCAGAAATCATTATTTTAGATGAGCCAACCGCCGGACAGGATTTTAGACATTACACAGAGATGATGACGTTTTTAGAACAATTAAACAAACAAGGTGTCACGATCTTCATGATCACACATGATATGCATTTGATGCTCGAATACACAACAAGAACCATTGTCATTTCAGATGGAGAAAAAATCGCAGATGATACACCAGCCAAAGTGCTGACAGATCAGCTGCTTGTCCAAAAGGCGAGTTTAAAGGAAACGTCGCTGTATGAATTGGCGCTGAAAGCAGACTGGCCGAATCCAAATGGACTCGTGGATCGCTTCATTGAGGTTGACAGAAAGGAACGAATGACATGGCTGTAGACATGCTGTCCTATATCGATCGCCCGTCGCCAATTCATCGGCTGACCGGTGCAACCAAACTCATTTGCTTTATCCTCTGGTCATCCGCAGCGATGCTCACATATGATACAGGCATTTTAGTCTTTATGCTCGCCGCCAGTATCGTATTCTTTCAGCTATCGAACGTGCGATTTCGTGATATCTCCTTCGTGGTGATCGTCCTGGCAATTTTCCTAGTCATCAACAACATCGCCATTTACATCTTTGCGCCGCAGCAAGGTGTCGTCATCTACGGAGCAAAGCATGAGCTATTTCATATTGCAGGCTGGTACAATGTCACACTTGAACAGCTTTTCTATCAGTTGAATATTACACTCAAATATGTGACGGTCATGCCAGCAGCACTTTTATTTATCGTCACAACGAATCCAAGTGAATTTGCCTCATCGCTCAGCCGAATTGGGGTCAGCTACCGGATTTCCTATGCTGTCGCGATTGCTCTGCGCTATATTCCAGATATTCAGAGGGATTTTCGAACGATCGCAATTTCTCAGCAGGCAAGAGGAATTGATTTATCGAAGAATGAAAAGCTGGGGAAACGAATCAAAAATGCGCTGTCGATTGTCATGCCGCTGATTTTTTCCAGCCTGGAGCGGATTGAAACGATCAGCAATGCGATGGAGCTGCGCGGATTTGGAAAGCATAAAAAGCGCACATGGTTTACGGCGAAAGACTTTCAAAAAGCAGATTATGCCGCGTTAATATTTGTTGGTGTGGTGCTCATCGTGTCGCTTGTGATTACTTTTGTAAGAGGAACAAGATTTTATAATCCATTTCTATAGAAAGAAGCCTTCACAGGAGTGGAGGCTTTTTCGTTTTGTTTGTGGATAAAAGGTGTGGAAAATGGTAAAAGACTATTAACATGTGAATAAATCGGTTATATTGAACAATGAGCAAAACACTTGTGAATAACAAGACAACATATTGGAGGAATCAGAAACTTATGAACAAATCACTTTATGCTTGTGCAGAACATATAGAAACCGTACTAGACATGTACATAGATGATCACGAAATGCCACCTGAATTCAGAAAAATCGAACATACACACAGCTTATCCACAACCTGTGAATTGTGCGATGAACCTGCAATATATATAGTGGGGAACGAATGATCGGACACAAAATACACAAATTTTATCCACAATTGTTGATAACTTATATGAATAACTTGTTCTTAAGGTGGGGATGACCTGTGAATATATCAATTATCACAGTAGGAAAATTAAAAGAGAAATATTTAAAGCAAGGCATAGCCGAATACACAAAGCGATTACAAGCCTATGCGAAAATCGACATCATTGAGCTCGCAGACGAAAAAGCACCCGAACACCTCAGCGATCAAGACATGAAAATCATCAAAGACAAAGAAGGCGAACGCATCCTAAGCAAAATCAACCCAGACGCCCACGTCATCGCCCTCGCCATCGAAGGAAAAATGAAAAGTTCCGAAGAATTAGCCGATACAATAGATAAGCTGGCAACATACGGAAAAAGCAAGGTATGTTTCGTCATAGGCGGATCCCTCGGATTAAGCGATGCTGTCATGCAGCGCGCGAATGAGAAGTTATCGTTTTCGAGGATGACGTTTCCTCACCAGTTGATGAGGTTGGTGTTGGTTGAGCAGGTTTATCGGGCGTTTCGGATTGTGCGGGGGGAGCCTTATCATAAGTGAATGGGGTTTTTAAGGAAGAATAAAACTGGTGTGATCTATTTAATAAAGCAAGGAACAGTAAACTAATATTCTATACTTTTTTATAGAATTGCAATTGTAGGTGTAGAACCTTCCTAAGCAAATGACTGTTGAAGGTGGAGATGAGTATTATTGTTATTCAGAGAAACTTAATCATACTTTACCCGCTGTCATTTAATAGCGGCCGTTTAATTTAGCAGTATTTATTTGAGTAATTTGAAAGAGAAACTATAATGATATGTATTAAAGCAGTGCTTAAAGTAGCAAATAAACGAGAGTCAGGAAGCAAGTAATGAAAAGGTAAAGAAGAAGGTGAATGATTTATTAAAGGTAAGTGAGAATACAAAAAACTAGTAGTCTAGTAAAGAATATAAGATTGGAAGAGAAAAGGCTTACTAAAATGAAAAAATAAAAGAAATTTTGGCATATAATGTAGAAAAAAGTATAAGTATTTTAAATTTCTGGGAGGTTATTACTATGGACGTGAAAGGAAAGGTAATTTCTTTAATTAATATGAAAGGTGGTGTAGGTAAAACCACTCTTTGTAGAGAAATAGCACTGTATATATCTACATATTTTAAGAAAGAAGCAGAAGGAGGTACTGAAGTTCCAATTAGGGTTTTGTTAATTGATGTTGACCCACAAGCTAATTTAACACAATCATTGTTAGAAAAGTATTCAAAAGATACTAAGTTCTATACTGAAAATGAAGCCGGAGAAAAAGTTTTAGAATATAAATGTTCTGTGGATAATATCTTTAAAGAAGATATGGTTGGAGCAGATAGGAAGCGTGTTATTCTAAATTTAACAAAAAACTTGGATCTAATGCCAGGTGAGTTAGAAACAATTTTTATTCAAAGACAGAATAACCCTAGTACACCTAACAAGTTAATGGATTATATTTTAGAAGAAGATTTACGTGGAGAGTATGATTTTATATTTTTAGATTGTCCACCAACATATTCTGTTTATACGGAGATGTCATTCTATGCTAGTGACTATTATTTTGTACCAGCTGTACCGGATGCGTATTCTGTTTTAGGTGTAGACTTATTAGAAAAAGTAGTAAAAGATATAGTTAAAGCTCAGAGAAATGGAGTGTTTAAAGAAAGACAACCTAGAAACTTAGGTGTAATATGGACAGGAGTAAATCTAACTAGGAAACCAAGACAAGCAGATTATATAGAAGGTTTAAAAGATTCAGATATAGTTATGGAAAATAAAATACATATCTTTAAAAGTGTTTTTGGGGAATCAAATAAACTGGCGACAGCTCCTTTTGAAAAAAGTATTGTTGACAGGCAAGATAAAGCTTTAGATGATACTATCAATAATATTTGTAATGAATTGATGGATAGAATTGAGGAGATGAATAATGAAGATCCTGTGGAGAAGGATTCGATTACTGGAGTCAAACTCTGATATAGATCATGTTAAAATGGAATTTTATTCTGTTCTTATACCAGTGCTTCTATCTAAAGAAATCTTTCAATATAACAAAGATATTAAAGAACTGTTAGAGCTATTTAAATTTGAAAATACAATAGGAGAATATTTATTTTCTAATAGAACAGCGCTTGTAGCTAAAGTTATAAGAGAAATTGATAGAAATAAAATTGAAGACATTAATTTTAATATATCAATTTTTAAAGAATTTGTATTGAAAGTTATAGAAGAAAAACAATTGGTAGACTTTTCAGAAACTACTAAGTTCATAAATAAATATTCAAGAAATAGGGGATAATTTTTGCAAAACCAATTAAAGTTTAAGGCATATTTAGAATTTCTAGAAAAAAATCACCCGAACTATTTAGATAGGCTTCAAGATGAAGATAGAGAAAATCTTGAAACATTATTTTTATCAGTAAATGATGTTTTTGTTACGATTTCATTTTTTTTTGATAAACAGGGATATTTAACGAGTAATTTTATCAACTTATTAAAGGAGTACCGAGTATATTTAAGCAGAATATTACTCCTAATACCGTTAAATGATAAATATTTAATAGATGCACTTGCAAGGTTATTGATTGAAAAACTTTATAGAATAATTTATGGGAGTCATCATCCACATTTAGTCGAATCTTCAATCAGAAAACATGATCGCAAAAAAATGTCTGAACGTCTTGAAAAATTTGATGTAAAAGAAAAAGAAACATTAGATACGCTATACACTGATTATTCTAAGTTAATTCATCATACCTATAGCACTCAAAGTGATTTGTTGAATTTTACGCAACTCACTAAATTAGATACTGATTTAATTGAATATGTTATTAAAATTGTTGAGAATTTAAATTTGATATATATAAAAAATATCTTTGAAATAATAATTAAAGATAACAATTTAGATTTAGCATCGACCATAATACTTAAAGAAAACATACAAAATCATTTTAAAGATGTTCTAAAAGGAGAAGGCATAATCGTTTAATTTATAATTTATAAAGGAGAGTTATTCTCGAAGGTACTATTAGATAACAAAATAACTCTTGATTGATATGTGAAATTCTATTTTATTCAATCCTTTTTAAATAATTAAACATAATTTCGATAACAAAAGCCTCATTTTGATATATCACGGAGAGCCTTAAAATAAGTAGGCCAAACTCAAATCAAATTAATTGGGCAGTTAATAGAAATTAATTGTAAAAATTCTTAAAGGAGAAGAGCATAATTAAATCATTTGTTATTACTTATATCGTATTACCTTCATTATTAGGATTTGCTTTGGCGTTCACTGTAAAAATACTACCCTTAATATGGAGTATCTATACCCAAAAAGGACAAGCTTAGCGTTTAAAGATTTAGAGTAATTACATTTGTTTTAGGCTATGTAATGTATCTAGTGTATATTGTATATAAAGCGATTATTCACAAATTAAATAAAAATAAATACAGGTACAAAGCGAAATTTTAACAAAAAGCTCTTAAATTAATAATTTAAGAGCTTTTTTGAGTTTTCATCTATCTTTATAACAAACATCCTGACGACTATTGCTGAAATAATCCTATATAATGTAATATACAACGTTTAAAACACCCAAATTATTCCGATATATAATGTATAAGGATAATAGAGGGGTGTTAGTATAAATGGCAATTACATTACCAGAAAATATTAAAAGTACTGCTACTGCAGGGGAACGAATTCTATTTCGAACATTAAAGGAATATCTACCCGAGGATTATATTGTTCATTATGAGCCTAATATCAATGGGTTTAGACCAGACTTTGTGATAATCGGTCCTGATTTAGGAGTATTAGTTCTGGAAGTAAAAGATTACACTAAAAATACAATACAAGAGCTAAACGACAATACCTGGGGAATTTTAGATTCGTCTGGTGATTTACATAGAGTGAAGAGTCCTCTAGTTCAATCAAGAGAATATGCCTTTAAAATAAAAGATATGCTTGAGAAAGACATTGATTTAATCAATACAGAAGGGAAATATCAGTTTAAATTAAAGTTTCCTTATGGTTATGGTGTCGTCTTCACTCGACTTCATGAAGAACAACTTTTTAAAAATAAAGTATATGAGGTTATTGATCCACATTTTATTTTATCCCGTGATCAAATTGATCCGGATAATGATCATTTTGATCCTGAGATTTTAATAGAAAAATTGTTTGATATGTTTCATGTGCCTTTCAAGTTAAATACACCACTATCATCTGACGAATTAGAAAGGATTCGTTATCATCTATACAAAGAAATACGTGTTGGGGCAGATATTGAACCAGTTCCATACCAAGCCAAACTGTTATTATCTTTTCGAAACATCAAAACGATGGATCTGCATCAAGAAAACTTGGCTAAACAGATTGGTGATAAACATCGGTTAATTAGAGGAGTAGCAGGAAGTGGTAAAACCTTAATCTTAGCAACCCGAGCAAAAATGTTAGCAGAACAACATCCGAATTGGAAGATATTAATACTCTGTTACAATGTAGCTTTGAAACAAAATATTAAACAAATGATTCATTCTAAATTTACAGAACCAGATGATTTTCTGACATCCGACCATAGAAAAATACCAAATTTTAATAATATACAAATATTAAATTTTCATCACTGGATTAAAAAAGATCATGGGATTTCAGAACTTGAAATAGATGACTACATTGAAAAGATAGAAAATGATACTTTAACTCCTGTAAAGTATGATGCCATTTTAATTGATGAAGGACAAGACTTTGAAGGGAGCTGGCTGCATCTCATCAGTTTATGCTTAGATCAAGAGTCGCAATCTTTGCTATTAGTAGAAGATAGAGCGCAAAATATCTATAAAAAAAGTAGAAGTTATGTGAAAGATACGGGGCTTGATTTTAGAGGTAGATCTAGAATCTTAAATATAAATTATCGTAATACGTCACAAATTGTGACTTTTGCTTGGAAATTTTACGATAGCCATAGAGCTTTAGATCATAAATTAAAACAAGAACAGACAGACACAATCGAAATCATCCCTCCAAAAAAGACAAAACGTAAAGGACCAGAGGTAGATCTTTTAAGATGTAATACTTTTAAAGAAGAAATAGAGGAAATTACTAAACAAATAGTGGATCAACATTTTGAAAAGAACATACCTTATTCTGAAATGGCCATTTTATATCGTATAAAGGGATATAATAGTCATTATATATCAGCGATTCAATCGGCATTTCAAACAAAGAATATTCCTTACAATTGGATAACTGAAAATGGTGGAACAAAACACAAGTTCAATCCAGAGGAAGAGACAGTCAAAATTTGTTCCCTTGATAGTAGTAAAGGTCTTGACTTCCACTCAGTTTTTATTGTGAAAGCTGATCTAATGCCATTAAAGTATGAAGAGGATCAAGATAAAGAAGTGTCTTTAATGTATATAGGAATGACTCGTGCTAAAGAGTATCTATCAATATCCTATTCAGGCGTCTCTTTGTTTACTCAGTATTTTGAAAATGCAAAGAAAAAAGAGCCGACATTTAATAAATAATATTTTAAAAAGGTACGGGAATTTATTCATTTCCCATACCTTTTTTATGTAAAAAGATAAGAAGACTCTCTTTAATAAATATCGTAGTATAGACAAAGAAAACTTAGTTCAAAAAACAATTACAGCGAGAATTGGAAACGACCAGAAACATAGATTCATAATCACATTCTATCCATAATTACTTAAAGGAGACTTCCATGAGTTTTAAAGCTGACTTTAAACGTGAAATGCGTAACGTAGTAAAAGACGTAGAAAAAGAAATAAATAAAATGTGGAAAATTGATTATAAAGGGCATTCTGTAGAAATTATAAACCATATAAAAGAAGAGCAACTGATCATTGATGGTGTGACAGTTGATAAAAAACAACGGAAAAGTTTATTGTCTCATATAATTCCATATTCAAAATTGTCGGGGATATTGGAACTTCAAGATGGTACTAAACACAAGGTATCCGTTAAACTTGGCGGTTATTTACGATTTCGCTGTATTGTGAAGGTAGATCATGAAACGGTTTTAGATGATTCAATTAAGTTGGATTTTCTCCCGTGGGATCATAAAGAGAAAATCGTTCCCTTTATTCAACAACAAATTCAATCACATCATAAAATAGTAGATGATCGTTTACCCGATGAAGACTATTTATTTGACGAACATGAACCACGATTGGCTCCCGGTTTATCTGATTATTATGTAGATGAACGACCTGCCCCTTTTTATGTGAAGAAACTAATGAAGCTTTTTGAAAAACAACTAAATCATCCTACAAATGAAACAAGAAAGAAAACATATGAAAAAATCATTTCTGACAATATGGCGAGCCGCAGTAGTGAATTAATTGAACGATTTCAGCAAACACAATGGGATGAATCCCGTGTACAACAAGAAGCGTTATGGCTTCTTGAACATGCGGCACATCGGGAGGTTGTCAAATTTGCAGTCACGATACTTGGGTGTACGAACTGCGAAAAATACAAAGAGCTTTTATTCACAATAGGTATGCATGAAGAATTTACTTCTTATGTCGTGTTTGCATTGAAGAATGGCACAAGTCAAGGAAACGAACATGTTTGGCGTCTTGCAAAGTCCGTCGATGGATGGGGGAAAATTTCGGCTGTTGAGCAATTGGAAGCATCGACGCCAGAAATAAAACGATGGTTGCTAACAAAGGGCTGCGAAAATACAATCATGAATGAATACTTAGCCTATACTTGCGCTCTTAATGGTGATTTGGAAACAGCTTTATCAGAAGATAAAATTTCCAAAGAATTATATGATGGAGCGAGTCTCATCATTCAAGCATTATTAGAAGATGAGGTTTCTATCAACGGAATCGAAGAGTATCCAAATGCAAGCTCAGTTCTCTGCCGTTTTATTCACCATGCTCATAAGCACTGCCAAACAATTGAGGACTTTTATCCAATTTTGAAAATAAATGAGTTTTTAAATGATGATCAAGAGATTTGGGAAGACCGATTGAATGATTCATGGAAACAGGACGAATATGAGGCTGTCCAAGAAGCGGTTCAACCGTTTATCAATGATAGTAGATGGCCAAAGCTTGCAATCGATACGTTACAACAGGGTTTTAGCCCCCAAACACTTAAAATTGCTCTCTTTTATCGTTTAGATGTGATTGAACATCTATTTGCTTTACTTGAGAAAGATCCGGCAAATAGTGAAATTTACTTTGCTGTGATGGACACAAATCATCAAAAGCATATTAGAGAGCTTTGCACATTTGCAGAAACACATTTATCGTTATTAAACCTCTCCGATGATGAAGTGGCTTGTCTACAATATATTGTGCAAGATTTATATGAACACGAAGGTGTAGGATTGTCATTGATTCAAGCTGCACTTAGATCAGATGATGGAAATTTACAGTATCATGCTTTAAGTGTATTAAAAGAATGGTCTCCTTCGTATTCGCAGCAAGCGGCCACAAGGGAATTGATTGAACATATTTCCGTGAAGACGGATGATAAAGAAGATCGAAAGTTAGCCAAACACTTATTAAAATAAGATTTGATTTGCCAACTGCCAACGATTCAATGAAGATAAAATCTAAAAATATTAGAAAGCGGGCGTCACCATGCACACAATCAAAAAAATAGGCCAAACCTTCACCTACATCACACCAGTATCACGAACCGACCGCCCCATCCTAGGCATGGTCATAGGCAATAACAAAACATTAATGATCGATGCAGGCAATTCAGAAGATCATGCCAAATACTTTATCAAAGAAACCTTAAAACACGAGAACGCCAAGGCCGATATGGTTGTGCTCACGCATTGGCATTGGGATCATATTTTTGGTCTGCCGGCACTTCCTGATACGGTTTCAATTGCTTCTGCAAAGACCAGAAAGGAAATGGAGAAGCTTCTCCCGTTTTCGTGGTCAGATGAGTCAATTGATGAGCGGGTGAGGGAAGGAACGGAGATTGAGTTCTGCGCGAAGGCCATCAAGGAAGAATATCAGGATTATCGAGATATTCAGGTGGTTTTACCGGATATGACGTTTGACCGTCGGATAGAGATTGATCTTGGCGGGGTTACTTGTGTCGTGCAGCATGTTGGAGGCGATCATGCCGCGGATTCAGTCATCGTGTATGTGAAAGAAGAGAAAATCCTTTTTCTTGGTGATTGCATTTATCCGAAAATGTATGCTGAAAAAGTACATTATACGTTGAAAGAAATCTTGCGTCTTTTAGATGAGTTAGATGCTTTTGATGCCGATACGTATATTCCATCGCACCAAAGACCGTGGACAAAAGAGGAGTTTCGTCAGGAAACAGATAAGCTTAGGATGATTGCGAAATACACTGATCTTTGTGGTGGAGATAAGCAGAAAATCACGATAGAATATCAAAATTACGTGAACAGAGAACTGAAAGAAGATGAATTAGAAACCATTGCTTACTTTGTAAATGGTTATTAAATAATTGCTGAAACTAAACAAAAAAGTCTCATTTGATTGATTTCCCTCAAACGAGACTTTTTTATTTTCTATGGCAAACCTACAACAACAGACATGTTTTTGATATTAACAATAATGACACAGTAACCGTAAGCCACTTGATTGAGTTTTTTTGTACATTCTAATCTTTGGTATAATTAGATGTAAGAAAAGCCTGATAAATTGAATTTAATTGGAGGTACATATGAAGCAACTATACATGAAGCAGAAAGTATTTAGTCTGAGCAACAGGTTTACGGTAAAGGATCAGCAGGAGAACGATGTGTATGTGGTCGAGGGCAGCTTTATGAAGGTGCCGAAGACGTTTACCATTCTGACTACAGACCGAGAAGAAATCGCTGTGATTACGAAGAAAATGTTTAGCTTTTTACCGAAGTTTTTAGTAGAAGTAGGTGGTCAAGAGGTATTGACGATCAAAAAAGAGTTTACGTTCTTTAAAGCAAAATATTCAATTGATGCTGCTGGTGTAGAAGTACAAGGCAACTGGTGGGATATGAATTTCCAAGTGCTGCAGAACGGCGAAGTGATCGGTCAGGTGAAGAAGGAATGGTTTACTTGGGGTGATAGTTATAAGGTCGATATTTTGAAAGAAGAGATGGAGCCTATGATGATTGCGCTCGTTGTTGCGATTGATTGTGTGAAGGCTGATGAAGTAGCGTCTAGGTCTTCGTCGTCGACAACGACGAATTAATTTGGAGGGCTTAAAAAATTGACCAATCTCACCCGCATCATAAGATTGAGAGATGCAGAATTATGGGAGTATGAATTTCTCGATAAAAAAGAAATCATTATTTATTTCTCCATTACCGATTTAAATAGAAAAGCAACGATTCACGATAATCCGCTAGCTCCCCAAGAAGAATTGGATGAGAGAGATAATTACATTTCAATTGATGCTCATAGTAATGTCGATCTCAAAAAAACGCTTGAAGAAGATACCTTTGATGATTTTATCACCACGATCTCTTCTTTAGTAGAGCATATGCACGATTTTCACAATGCTCATGTTTTTACTAAGATGCATGTTCATGAAAAAATAGACTTAACAGATTTCCAGTTAGAGAAAGATGAAGATTTGCATGGTGATGAAAAAGAACAGGTCTATACATTTCAACGTTTATGGATTCAGCAGACATGCTTTCAATTGATAGAACACCATTTAAATCGAAAAATCAAAGAAATGTCTAACAGTAGATTTTGCCAAGATCTAATATGAGCTTGTGAGGTGACCAAACTGATCACATTCCAATACAAAGTATTTCTAACAGTCGTCGAATGCGGCAGTTTTACAAAAGCCGGGGAGAAGCTAGGACTAACGCAGTCTGGGGTGAGTCATAATATTGCGAAGCTTGAGTCGGAACTCGGGATTGTGCTGCTTCGGCGGAATCGAAACGGGCTGTCGTTAACGGACTCAGGTGAGCGGGTGATGCCGCACATTCGGCAAATCATGCATCATGCGTCATTGCTTGAGCAGGAGGCGGCATTGATTCAAGGGGTGGAAGTGGGGAGTATCAAGGTCGGAACATTCTCTAGTTTTTCTTCAAAAATGCTTCCGCAACTGATTCACCACTTTACAAAAAGGTACCCCAATATCCAATTAGAGTTATATGAAGGCGGTTATGAAGAGATTGAGGAATGGATTGCGTCTGGCGCGGTTGATGTAGGTTTTTTAACGCAACCATCGAGAGAATTCGAAACGGTTCCGTTATTTCAAGATGAATTGGTGGTGCTCATGCAAGAGGATCATCGCTTCAATACGAAGAAAGTGATTGAAGCTGACTCGTTACATGATGAATCGTTTATCATGCCGAAAGCGGGCTGTGACACATTCATCAAGAAATTATTAAAAGAAAGAGGCGTGAAGCCTCATGTTTTGTTTGAAATTGGAGACAACAATACGCTCATTTCTATGGTTCAAGAAGGGCTCGGAATGACCATCATTCCGACATTAATTTTGCCGCCGCAGATGTCTCATACGAAAGTCATTCCACTTGAGACGAGCGTCTATCGTGAAATCAACTTGGCGTTCAAATCATTCAAAGCAGCATCGCCATCGGCCAAAAGATGGATCGAAGCGGTCAAAGATCATTTCAAGTAAAATCAGCTTGAACGAGATGTCTCCCATTCAAGCTGATGGTTTATAAAGTCAACACGCCGCGAATAGTGATAACCGCTGCGCCCGCCACTTTGATCACAGGCTTTGATTCATTCGGAATGACCGTGATTCGAAGCATGCCAGGTCTGCCGATGGCATCCCCTTGGACAATGTTCAGGTGAGTGGTTTCTTGCTGAGAAATGATACCCTCCAAATAAAGATATCCAGCCAATGCTCCGTTTGCTGCACCCGTCACCGGATCTTCGGGTATCCCAATCCCAGGTGCAAAATCCCTCGTATAAAGATCGCATTCTTTTGAGGTGTGAAACGTATATAGATGAGTCGTTGTGATATCATGCTTTTTATTCATTCTAGCTAAAGCCATTAAGTTCGGTGCCGCTTGATCGATGTCCTGCTGGTGCTTCATCGGAACGAGAAGGTGCCAATTTCCGGTGTTTGCTAATTTGATAGGATAGGATGGATCAATTCGGTCACTGCTGACACCAAGCATGTCACTAAGCTCTTCTAAATCGATAACAAAATCTCGCGTTTTCGGGGTCACCTGCGTCATTTCCACATCAACGACTTTGCCATTTTCTTCGTGCCATACAACAGGGACATTGCCAATCTTTGTTTCTAACACAACCCCTGTTTTCTCTTTTGCCAGCCCTAGCTCCGTCGCTAAAAGCCAAGTCAATCCAATAGTCGCATGCCCGCAGAAATTGACCTCCTCCGTCGGTGTGAAGTATTTGACCCGATAATCGGCATCCTCATTATGGGCAGGAAGCAAGAAGACAGATTCGGGTAAATTCAACTCCTTGGCGATGTTCTGCATGTCATCTTCCGTTAAAAGTTCACCATCCAACACAACCCCAGCAGCATTTCCTCCAAATTTCTCAGTTGTAAATGCATCGACATGAAACACTCTAATATTTCTCATATGATGAATCCTCCTATACACTCTTGTTATGTATAATCATAAGTTTGATTAATGCATTCGTAAAATGAATCTTTTTGATACTTTAAATCGGAAATGTTTATGTAAGAGAGTGAGTTTTCTCAGAATAAAGGTTTGAGTAAAGTATAATTAAAGAAAAAATAAAGTGAGGGATGCATGATAGCTATAGGTGGATACATCAATATCGGCTTCGTTGTTTATGAGGCTATTCATATACCAAATACTTTTCGCCAATTGACTAATTATCTAGCCCAAAAAGATATATCTATTACAAAAGTAAAGTTTAGTCAGGACCCTGACGGCGATATATGGATTGAACACAGTGTAAAAGAGAGTATCATCAAAGACGATGACTTTTCAGGTTATTATATGGAGTTTGAATTGTCGGGCTTAAGTTCAAAGCTAAAAGATATGACGATCAACATACAAAAAGAAGCAGATCATGTAGGATTCGTTATCTGTTTAAAGTGGGCAGAGGTTGTTTCTCACGGTGTAGTTCATCTTCAACAGGAGATCATACGATGTCTTGTGGATCTTTATCATACGCTTCCATTTGAATATGCATTCATTGGACATGAAATTGAAGTCGAGATTCATCCCGATGAGTTTGAAAAGTGTCTACAAGAACATCATGCCTTTCCAGTTGGTTTCATTGGCAAAGGAGATCATATAGACATTTATTATGGTGATGTGGCGATTGACGGGCTTTCTTCTCAAGAAAGAAGGAATGTTTAATGGTTGAAAGGTAAATTGTAAGAAAGCCTCCTGATTGTCTCAGGAGGCTTTTTCCATCCATCACCCATAATAATTATTCGCTTGAATAAAAAACTGGGACTGCATGTAGTTATACGTGATTTTTGAAAAGTCGAAGGGCTGGCCGTTTGTGAGATGAAAGACGGTTTCGACGCGGAGAGCGGGATCGTCTTGTTTAAGGCCGAGGTGCGTTGCTTCGGTTTCATTCAGTTTTCCTACTTGTAAGTACATATCGGAAAAGCCGACTTTGAGTCCAAGGCCTTCACTGATGAATTTAAAAACAGAATCGGCGGCAATTTCTGTGTTGAGATAGGGAATGATGGTTTTTCGATAATAGGATTCTTCTAAACATAAGGTTTCTCCGTTGATGTAACGAATACGTTTGAGGTAAAAAACATCCTCTTCTTGTTCAATGTTCAAATTAAGTGCAGCTTCTTCGGACGGCTTGATGGTGTCTAGCATTAAAACCTCTGATGTCAGTTGAAATTCCTCTAAATCTTTTTTAAACCCTTGGTTGGATAAAAGACTGATGTAGCCCTTGCGCCTGTGTCTTCGAACAAAGATGCCGCTGCCCCTCACTTGATAGATAATGCCTTTTCTTTCGAGTAAGTCTAATGATTTGATAATTGTACTTTTGCTCACAGCAAATTGGCTCATGAGTGTTTCCAGTACAGGGAGTTTGTCCCCTTGCTGCAGCTCATGGGTGACAATATATTTTTCAATATCGCTCGCAATTTGTTGATACTTTAACATAGCCATTCCTCTTTGTTTTCACGATTTATTGTCTTTGATTATAGCACATACCGATTTTTCTTTGATATATTAATTAAAATTATATATGTATTGATTAATTGTACCGGTATAATTATAATGTACATATACTAGTAGTGATAAAGGGGGGATTTTATATGTCAAAAGTGAGGGATTATCAAAAGCTTGCAGAAGACATCTTAGAGGCAGTTGGTGGAGAAGAAAATGTGGTGAGTGCCGCAAGATGCGCCACGCGGCTGCGTTTGGTACTGAAACGTTCGAATCCAAAGGCCAAGGAAGCAGTCAATGCGATGCCTGGCGTCATTACCGTGGTGGAAAACGGCGGTCAATTTCAGGTCGTCATCGGCCAGCATGTTGGTGAGGTATACGAGCATTTTTCAAGCCTTGTTCAGCTCCAAACGTCGGATGATGACCAGCTTAATGAAAACAAAGGAACGGTACTGAACCGTGTCATTGCGACCATGTCCGCTGTGTTTGCGCCTTTTGTGTATATTTTGGCCGCTGCTGGTATTTTGCAAGGTGCACTTATCCTCATTAATCTGTTATTTCCAAGCTTTTCGAAAACGGGAACGTATGAAGTCTTTAGCTTTATTTCCTGGGCGCCGTTTACGTTCTTACCAATCTTTATTGCCATCACAGCAGCCAAGCATTTTAAAACGAATATGTATATCGCAGTAGCGTGTACAGCAGCGCTTGTTAGTCCGGCTTGGACGGAAATTGCTGGACGTGTGGCTTCAGGTGAAGGCGTTACCTTTTTAGGCATTGCTTTATCTGAAACTGTTTATACGTCATCTGTTTTGCCTCCGCTGTTCTTGGTATGGATTCTTTCATATGTAGAGAGATTTTTAAATAAACGGATTCACGAGGTTGTCAAACCGCTATTTGTGCCATTTCTCTGTATGGTCGTCATGGTTCCGTTAACCATTCTATTAATTGGTCCACTTTCAACAGCAGGTGCAAATGGGATTGCAAACGGATACAATATCTTGGCAGAAAATGTACCGGCATTAGCAGGCGCCATTATCGGTGGATTCTGGCAAGTACTTGTCATATTCGGCGTTCACTGGGGCATTACGCCAATGGTGCTTGCCAACTTTGAACAATATGGACGTGACTCTTTCCAGGCATATCAAACCATCGCTGTTATCGCTCAGGTCGGCGCAGTGTTAGGAGTTATTTTAAAAGCAAGAAATCGCGAAACACGGAAAGTCGGAGTGTCTGCTGGAATCACGGGACTCTTCGGGATTACGGAGCCTGCGATTTACGGTGTTACCTTACGTTTTAAAAAGCCGTTTATTTTCGGATGTATTTCTGGAGCAGCCGGTGCCATCGTTGCTAGCTTCTTCACACCTTATTACTTTGCATATGCAGGCTTGCCTGGTCCGCTGACAATTGTGAACGGAATTAGTGCAGATTATCCAACATCGATCATCGGTATTTTAATTGGTGTCGCAATTGCGCTGATCTTACCAGTTGTCCTCATTCAAATGTTTGGTTATGGGGAAGATACAGTAGAACAGACAGCCGGTGCAACACCTGTCAAAGATCAAGATGGAGAAAAAATGAATGCTTCGATGAACAATGAGGAAACAATCACTGCACCACTTGCAGGAAAAGTGCTCACATTATCTGAAGTACCGGATGCCGTATTTAGCTCTGGGGCGATGGGCAAAGGGTTTGCCATTAAACCGACAGACGATAAACTATATGCACCGTTTGACGGAAGTGTCGTCATGCTTGCACCAACAAAGCATGCCATTGGGCTGCGGTCTGAATTTGGTGTAGAGTTACTTGTTCATGTAGGAATTGATACGGTTTCCCTAGATGGCTCAGCATTTTCACTCAAGATCAAAGAAGGTGACAAGGTGAAGAAGGGTGACTTGTTGATGACATTTGATCAAGAAGCCATTGAAAGCAAAGGATTAAAAACAGTCACACCAGTCATCATCACCAATACACAAGCGTACGAAGATGTGATAGTAGAAGAACAATCGACATGTCAGCCAACTGACGTCATGATAACAATTGTGAAATAGGAGGAATAAATAATGACTTTACCAAAAGATTTTCTGTGGGGCGGAGCATTAGCCGCTCATCAATTCGAAGGTGGATGGAATGAAGGAGGAAAAGGCCCAAGTGTTGTGGATGTAATGACAGCAGGTGCTCACGGAGTACCGAGACAAATTACTGAGACGATAGAAGCCAGCAAATTTTATCCGAACCATGAAGCAATCGATTTCTACCATCGTTACAAGGAAGATATCGCGATGTTTGCCGAAATGGGTTTAAAATGCCTGCGTACATCCATCGGCTGGAGTCGGATTTTCCCTAAGGGGGATGAAGCAGAACCGAATGAAGCAGGCTTACAATTCTATGATGATGTATTTGATGAACTGCTCAAGCATGGCATCGAGCCTGTGATTACGCTGTCTCACTTTGAGATGCCGCTTCATTTGGCAAGAGAATACGGCGGGTTCCGAAGCCGAAAAGTCGCTGAATATTTCACGAAATTCGCAGAAGTGTGCTTCAATCGATACAAGGACAAAGTCACATACTGGATGACATTTAATGAAATCAATAACAAAATGGATGTCAACAATCCACTGTTCCTTTGGACAAACTCAGGGGTATCAGTCAAAGAAGGTGAAAATGCCAAAGAAATCATGTATCAAGCAGGACATCATGAATTACTTGCAAGTGCATGGGCAGTAGCAAAAGGAAAAGAAATCAATCCTGCTTTTCAAATTGGAGCAATGGTTTCTCACGTACCAATCTATCCATATTCCTCAAATCCAGAGGATGTCATGCTTGCTGAAGAATATATGAGACAACGCTATTTCTTCCCAGATGTACAAGTTCGGGGCTACTATCCAAGCTATGCACTTAAAGAATTCGAACGCGAAGGCTATCATATTCCGTTTGAAGAAGGCGATGAAGAAAGCTTAAGAAAAGGGAAAGTAGATTATCTTGGCTTTAGCTACTACATGTCGACAACAGTTAAAAGTGATGCAGTGTCTGATCACAACGGAGACATTGTCAACGGAGCCCTGCCGCATGGTGTAGACAATCCTTATATCAAATCAAGCGACTGGGGCTGGTCCATTGACCCGACAGGCTTAAGATATACGTTGAATCGTTTTTACGATCGCTATCAAATCCCGCTATTCATCGTTGAAAATGGGTTTGGTGCAATAGATCAAGTGGAAGAAGACGGTTCTATTCACGATCCAGAACGAATTCAATATCTCGCTTCTCATATCGAAGCACTGAAAAAAGCCATTGAATACGACGGTGTTGACCTTATTGGCTACACACCTTGGGGCATCATTGATATCGTGTCATTCACAACAGGTGAAATGAAAAAACGCTACGGCATGATCTACGTTGACCGTGATAACGAAGGCAAAGGCTCAATGAAGAGACTCAAAAAAGATTCGTTTACTTGGTATCAAAACGTCATCGCCACGAACGGTGAAGAAGTGTAATAAAGGGAAAAATAGAAGCCCGGATGAGCGTGGTAAATGCTTGTTCGGGTTTTTCATCGTTTATGTTTTAATAGAGCCTGAATACAAAGAAAAAAGAGGGTAATGGCGACAAAATAGTTCATTGGATTCTGAAAGATCTCAATGTTCAAGGATATTTGAAGAAGAATCCAAAGGCCGAATATCACCATAACAGCAGGAATGATTCTTTTATACACATTGATTCTCCTTATAAGAGTAGTCTATCTTTTAGTTGGCATTGTCTCATATCTTTGCAGAGGTTGAAAAGAGATAAAGATATTAATAGGTTCTATTACATGATTTGGTATAATTGATCTATAAAAATGATAAATGGTAGATAAAGTATAGGAGTTGTTGAAATGAATCAAACACTGCAAATGGGAGCCAATACCGTACTAAGTTCTCCAAAGGGGCATGTATCCATCAGCTATGAAGTGTCATCTGCAATTGATATTTCTTTAACGGCGTTTCTTTTAACAGATTCAGATCAGGTTGAAGGAGATCATGGCATTATTTTTTACAATCAACCAGAGAGTGCTTCGGGTGCAGCGTCACTTTTACCAGCAGAGGTATCAGGTCAGTTGAAAAGGCATCAATTGAATTTTGATATGAGCAAAGTGCCTGCTGGAATCACAAAGATGGCTATTACATTAACAGAAGATCAAGGAACGGGCTTTTCTCAAGTGAAGAATTTGCAAGCAGAAATTCGTACAGGTGACGAGGTGTTTTATCTAACACCAGTAAACTTTACAAATGAAAAGGGCATTGTCGTAGTAGAGCTATATATAAGAAATGGTGACACGAAAGCACGCTCAATCTGGCGTGGTTTCGATTCTGGACTGGAAGGTCTATGCAAGCTTTATGGTGTGGAGGTTGAACCTGATGAACAGGATATTTCTACACCTCAAATGGCTCCTGAAAAACAACCAATTGAAGACCCTGCTCAAACGAAGACAACTGCTAAAGAGAAAGTCGCTGCACCTATCAGTTTAGAGAAAGTTCAGGGTAAAATTAGTCTAGACAAAGGTCATAAACCGATCATAATCGAGAAAACGCCTGAGATCACAGCTACAGTATCCTGGGAGTCCGGCACCGATTATGATATTTATGCATTGGTCTACACAAAGTCAGGAAAGCAAATAGATGTGGCTATGTTTGGTGCGAAAGGAATTCCTGCTCTCAAAAGTTACGGCAGCGGAGCTGTTGAGCATATGGGAGATGTCGGTAGAGACCATGAATCAATGAAAACAGAAGTTATTAAACTACGGTTAAATGACGATATCCTTGCTGTCGTTCCGGTTGTTTATTCTGCCCAATCAAACGGAACAGGTTCCTTTTATAGATATAGAGTATCTATGAGTATCGATAATCATCAAGGAACGTCTGTGACGATTCATGCCAAACATGCCAATGACAATGATCGTATTTATTCTTGTGTGCCAGGTATACTTCAAAATACAAATGATGGTGTGATCATCCGCCCACTTGAGCTTTACAGCAAACCAAACTCTGAGCGCAGACCTAAATTAAAAATGAAGTCTTCTAATGAAATTGAGGTTTTGATGGATAAAGGACCTGTCAATGATTATAAATAATACGAATGTATGGCTAGACAGAGCAAAGCGCATTGTCTAGCTTATTTTTTAGCCCGTTAAATAGTGAGTCTATTCCATTTTTTAAGTCAATTAGCCTATTTTTCCGTTTTGGTGGACACGGTAAAATAGACTTTATGATCAATAATGGAGGGAGTGACTTCTTCTGGGCAAGATACTTGATACAAAAGCACTAACAAGTGCCACGGACACAAGGGCAAAACACTATCAGGAACTCCGTGAACAAATGGTAGATTTAAAAAAGGCACTACAAGGTGTGGCGAATCTCGGTGATGATTTCACTGGAAAAGGCGCCGACAACATTAAAAGCTTTTATAAAGAGCTGGCTGGAAATGTGGACATGTTTATCAGCTTCATTGATAAGCAAAAAGCGTTCCATGAAGGTGTTTCTGGGACACTCGATGATACAAGCTTTGGCGGCGATACCTTTGTAGAAGAACACTTTTTAGACAACGCTGTACATATGGGCATCAAGAATGCCAAAAGCATTGTAAAGGATCAAAAAAAGGCACTCAAAACGATTTTTCAAGACATCGACGACCTCATTTTTCTAGAGGTATTTGACAGCAAAACCTTTGATGAAAAGATCGCAGATGCCGAAGACGAACGAAAAAAGACGGTTAAAGATTTAATAGAACTTGATCAAAATTTAAAAGATGAATATGCTTTGTCAGAAACGGAGCAGCAAGCTACAATGGCATTGTACGCAGAAATGATGAATGCGACAAATGATGGAAAAGCCATTTCGCCTATGAATTTTGACAAGAAAGCGTATCAAAATAGCGAAATCTACAAGGCAAAAAGCGATATTGAGAAACAAACTTCTGAATATCTCAAAATTAAAAAAGAACAAGAAGAAGCACGCGAGATCGCAAAGGAACAAGAAGCACTCGCCAACCGTCCTTGGTATGAAAAAGCGCTCGATTATGGCGGAAATATCGTCAATGAATTGACAGGCGTGAACGATGCAAAACGTGCTGCAACGGGCATTGATCCAATCACAGGCGAGGAACTCACCTCAGGACAGCGAGTCGCCGCAGGCGGCATGGCAGCAGCCGGCTACATCCCTATCGTCGGCTGGGCAGGACGTATTTTCAAAGGTGGAAAAGCCGTCTACAAAACCACCCAAGCCACATCAGCCGCAGTCAGAGCAGTCGACATTTACAAGTCATCGCAAAAGTCCTTTGACACCTTAAAAACATCTCAAAAAGGCTTATATGGTCTCACCGCCACCAACGGCTTCAGCGAAGCGATTACGGGTCGAGATATGTTTGGTAATAAGGTCTCGAAAGAACAGCAGGAAGCGAGTATGAATGCGGCACTGGGGATGCTTTTGCCGTTTGGGGCGAAAGGGTTTCATGGAAAGTTGGGAATTAAGGATGCTGAAAAGTATGATACCCATACAATGAAGCACATTTATCATGGCGAAATTAACAAACGGGGAAAAGCAGTTGGTTATCATCATGAAAGTATGCAAGGTGGTAAGATTATTCCAGGAAGTGAAAGTTTACCTGATAAAAACGGAATTTATAGAGCTAAAGTTGAAATTGATGGGATTGAAAAAGTAGCTAAATCAAGTTTCTTTCCCAAGGAATGGAACCGTGTTGATGTGTTAAAAGCTATCGATGAAGCTTACCAAAATAAACAACAGGTAGGTCCTAATAAATTTAAAGGTGTAACATCATCAGGAATTAAAATAGAGATGTATCTAAAAAAAGATGGGTCAATAGCTACAGCATATCCACTATATAAAAAATAATAGAAGGTGATTAACTAATATGAGGTATTCATATGAATTTAAGGAAGACCAATTTGGCGATTTAGCTATAATACTACCAGAAGAAATAAGTATTTTCTCAGATTTTATACAAGATATTTCAACAGAAGAAGAAGTGGATGAGTATATAGGTTATATTCAAAATGTTATAGATGGAGTATATGAAAACTTTGAAATTACATTGAATGCTACAAGTGTCAGTATCAAAAAAGATGAGACAATAGTTGAACATCATTATAGGATTGAAGAACCTCATATAAATAAAATCGAAACGAAGGAGTTCATAGAGCTGTTGTTAATTTGGAAAAAGAAAATACCAGAAATATTTGAAGAGTAAATCTCATTATTGGCGATTAGAAATCTTAGATGTTTGAATATAAAAAGAGTAAGGTAGCCCTAAAAAAGTGACTTCTATGAATAATAACCAAAAAACAAAAATCGAAACCTTAAAAAGAAAAAGCAGAAGAAAGCCCTTAATGAACGAATTAAACTTCTAGAACACCCATCTTTAGATATCGAAGAAAATCAATTGTTTTGTCAGAAGGTATTTACTTTCCTTCAATCGAGAGAAGATAAAATTCAAATACACGGAAACCACTATCGAGAGCATATTGAGAAGTCTACACACATGTTAAAGGAAATGGTCAGCCAGGTGAAAGTAACTCCTACACAAGGTAGATTAATATTTTTTCGAGAGCATGAAATTGAAGCGGTTTTATTGAACTTGAATAAAGTTTTTAGCCATTTAAACCAGCTTCTTGAGCAAACGAAATTTTTAAGTGGATACGGAGATTTTATTTTAGTCGCATAGGTTTTCGTTTTGGTTTATGCATAAAGAGAACGGAATATTATTACGAGTTTAGTACGTGGGGGCTAATATCATGAATTTATTTATGATGCCTCCAAAACGACAATGATTAAAAACTATATCCATTATTCATAATCCCTCTGCATTTCCCAGGGAATATTCGCTACAGCATTTCCCTCAAATTTAAGCAATTCACTATCATTACCTTTCACATTCATATAAAATAAGACCTAGTGAAAAATTGAAGAGATGCTTGATAAATGAAGGGCATGTAGGCTGTGAGCTGCATGAGATGTTTAAACGTGAAGGTTGCGAAGCTGTCCCTCCTCACGAAAGATCTTGTAATTTTAACCATTATTTGTCACTTCATTGCAATGGTGTTGAGGGGTGTGTCAGCATGAGAAATCCGTATTTGAGAACGGCTTCTAGTCTTTATATCAATTATTTTTTATTAGGTATGGTCAATATTATTTTGGCCTCAAATATGCCATTTTTAATCAAACAGTTAGATACCAATAGTGCAGGAATTAGTTATATGATTGCAGCGCTCGGCATTGGCAGGGTGCTGACGTATGGTCTATCGGGCGTGCTGTCAGATCGTTTTGGGCGAAAGCCGGTCATTTTGGTTTCGGGGGTGCTGATGGCGGTGTTTCTCATCGGAATCCCATTGTCTCCGAATTATCAAATTGCGTTTACGTTTGCGATTTTGGCAGGGGTGGCGAATTCGGCGATGGATGCAGGAACGTATCCAGCGTTAATGGAGGCTTTTCCTCAAAACTCGGGATCTGCGAATGTGATGGTGAAGGCCTTTATCTCGATTGGGGCAACCATTTTGCCACTGGCGATTTTCTTTTTAGCAGAGCATGATTTGTTTTATGGAATGGCATTTTTTGTTCCCGCTCTGATCTATCTTGTGAATGTCTTGATGCTGTGGAGCTTGCCATTTCCGAATCATCGCAAGGTGGAGCAAGTCCAGGTAACGGAGCATGACGGACTTCCGCGCTTCTCGACAGAGCCTACGTTTTGGAGAGAAGGGATTGCACTCATTGTGATCAGCTTTACGTCAAATGGGCTGTATGCGTTGCCGCAAATTTGGCTGCCTACGTACGGTGAGGCCATATTAGGGATGGCTTCAGGGAGTGCTGTGAAGCTGCTTAGTTACTATAGCATGGGCGGGCTGCTGTCTGTCTTATTGCTCGCATTTCTTTTGCGACGTTTTGTCCGTCCAGTCACTGTGCTGCTGATCTATCCAATCATTACACTTGTCTCCATCTGTGTCCTATTGGTCGTGAAATCCCCAGTCATCGGAACCGTCAATGCCTTTGTATTGGGATTCTCCACAGCCGGTGTTTTTCAGCTGACGTTAACGGTGATGGCTGAATTCTTCTGGAAGAACAAAGGAACGATGACAGGGATTATTTCCACAGCCGGCGGGGTGTCAGCTATTGTCATTCCGGTCGTAACAGGTTTAATTGAAAGTCACTCGACCATTTTACAAATCTTTCTGTTCGATGCGATGGTGGCAGTTGTCGCCATTATTGGTGCACTGTATATTCTGTATCGATACCGCCAAATCATGGTCCATGAATAAAAAAGACGACCTCCGCTCAGGAAGTCGTCTTTCTTTTGTTTAGAAACGGTCATTTTCAAAAAGAATTTGTTTCACTTGATCAACTGGCATATCTTCACCAGTAAAGAGTTTGTAAGCAAGTGCCCCTTGCCATAACATCATGCCAAGACCGTTAATGGTTTTGGCGCCAGCCTCCTGTGCTTGCGCAAGAAGCTTTGTTTTTTGCGGGTTGTATACGACGTCTGTCACGATTAAATCTTCACGCAGGACATCAAGCGTATCATCGATGATGCTGAGCTGATCTAGTGGTTTCATGCCAAGGCTTGTCCCATTTGCTAAGATGGCACTTTCAGCTACTTCACGGCGGAACGCTTCTTTGTCTTCAAGTGGGAAAATGTTTGCTTTCACACCGAATGATGTCATTTCTTCGTTGATGTAAGTCACATTTTCTTCCGCTTGAACAAAGTATTGATCATTACGAGCAAAAATACTAATTTCACGAATACCTGATTGTGCAAGCTGAATGGCAATCGGTGTTGCAGCTCCGCCAGATCCGACTAGTGTGACCTTTTGTCCAGCTAATTCAACGCCATGTTCAATCAAGTTTCTCACGTAACCAAGACCATCTGTGTTGTAGCCAATCAGTTTGCCATCTTTGTTTACGACGGTGTTACTTGCACGTGTGTATTTTGCAGAATCATCTAGTTCATCTAAGTAGTCTAGCACTTTCATTTTGTTCGGCATAGAAACGTTAAACCCAGCTGCACCCATTGCTTTCATACCGTTGACAGCTGCTTCTAGTTCCTCATTCCCTACTTCAAATGCGAGGTAAGCGTAGTTGATCCCTGTTAGTGTATAGCCAAGGTTATGCATACGTGGTGACAGGCTGTGTCCGATTGGTGTAGCAAGAAGGCCTACTAATTTTGTTTTTCCATCAATATTACGTTCATGTATGTTTGTCATGATTGACATCTCCTTTAATTATCTAAACAATTTTTTCATGCGTCCAAGAACAAAGATTGCTAACAATACGCTAATAACCGCAATGATCATATCGAAAAATAACGTCATTTTAATATCGTACGTGCTGACCAACCCACTTGTAATGAGCGGCACAAGAATAAACGCTGAGCTTGCCGCAATGTTGACGTATGATGAAGCCGTTGCTTTGTTTGTAGGGAATAATTTCATCATAATACTCATCGCCAGCTGGAAGATCCCTGCTGTAAATAATCCTAAGAAAAAGGTGCTGACAATGACAATGCTATACGTTTCAATTTGAAATAGTGAAAGCATGGCAAGAAATGCTCCAACTGGATAAATGATTGCGACCATAATCGGCGAAATGAATTTATCTAATACAATTGAGAGCAGTAGAACTGACACAAGGGCACCAATACTAAAATAAGAAAGAAGCTGTGTCGCTTGTCCTGCGCCAAGCCCAATCAATTTCAATCCGAGCTGTGGAAGCCACGTTTGCCATACGACAAACAATGCAGTAGACGTGAATCCCATGAGCACGACGGCTAAGCCTTCACCCAACATTTTAGGTTCTTCCTTCATTTGTTCCTGCACTGGAAGGTCATCTTGTGAAGAGACTTGCTTATGGTTCGGGAACGGCATAAAGATCAAGTAAATCCCTACAAGTAAATAAAGAAGTCCTAGTCCAAAGAACGCCCAGCCCCAGAAGATGTCATGTGCAATAAGGAACGCCAAGATAAATGGAAGAACAGTCGCTCCAATTGAAACGGACGCCTTCACTAAAACAGAAGCTGAACTTGCCTTTTTAGGAAACGATTCTGTCAAAGCAGGATATGTTCCCGAATCAAGTAATGAGTTTGCAATCCCAGCTGAAATCGCAAAGATAAAAGCCAGTGTATAATTCGTTGTCGTTGGAATACCGATTAAGAATAATAAGTAAAGAAAGTTTCCTGTAATAATGACAGGCTTACGTCCCCAGCGGTCTGCTAACCGGCCAGAGAAAAAGAGAGCAATCAGTTTACCAATTCCGATCGCCGATACAAGCAAGCTGATTTTCGTAATATCCACATGGTAGCGTTCAGATAAGCTATCCATATTGGACGCTACAATGATATTGATCATGCCGAGCATGAAGTAATTTAAATACATGCCGAGTGACGATTTAATATAAGGATTTTTCATGTTCCCACTCCTATATTTGCAACCCTTTTAGGGTTAAATTCTTTGTATGTCGGTTGTTCTTTCTATGAATGTACATAAAGCCCATCACAACACCCCTTATGTGATTGATGAAAAAATAATGAATATTCATCTGTTCTTCAATTAAGTACATCGTTCTACTAAAATATAAAAATAAAAATAGCCTTGATGAGAAAGTGAATCTTCATAATTTGATCAGAATCAGAAAATCCCACTTTTAACTGATGTTGAATAAAAACAACGATACACAGAAAAAGGTATAACGATATACTAAAAGAAGCAACGAGATAAATATACTCCTGTGTTTAAAATGTGTCAAGTTTATGACTTTGTGATTTAAAAAAAGAAAAATGAAACAAAGAAATGATTGACTTGCTCAATAAAAAAAGAGAATTGCTGTACACAATTCTCCTTTTCACGATGAGGTAGAGGTTTCTCTGATATGAAGTTGAGGTTTTAAGATCAATCGCTGCAGCTCTTCATCCTGCCCGTTCATTTTATGATATAAAAGGTTCGCTGCTTTTACCCCGATGGACCGTGGGAATGAAGACACAGTGGTGAGCGGTGGGTGATACATTTCCGCTTCAGGGATGTTATCGAATCCAACTACATCGATATCTTCACCAGGCTTGATGTCACGTGATGTCAGTCCTTGAATGACCCCAAACGCAACTAAGTCACTAAAACAAAAAATAGCTGTAGGAGGTTCGGGCTGATCGATGACTTGGGCGAGTGCTTCTTTCCCGCCTTCACGAGTCGGTTCCATATCAATAATAAGAGATTCATCAATTGTTAGGTTTGCCTCATCGTGGGCTCTTTTGAACCCTTTCATTCGGTCGATCCAAGTCGAGGAGGCCTTGATGCCGCCTAAAAAGGCAATGCGCCGATGTCCCTTTTGAAGAAGATGATGGACCGCCATCCAAGTGCCTTGTTCATAATCAGCGCCGACATAGTCACAATGCACATCCGCTAATTCACGATTTGCCAATACTTTTGGGGTGCGAATTTGATTTAATTGTTTGACCGTCCGAGCAGAGCTTTTCGAAGCTGGGTTTAAAATGATCCCGCCAACTCGGTGCTCTACCATGGTAGAAATGAGCCGTTCCTGCTTATCGACACTGTCAAAGGTTGTCCCAAGTAAAACGGTATAGCCCAGTGATTCAAGTGTGGTTTGCACGCCGATTAAAAACTCAGAAATAAACGTGTTTGAAATATCCGTGACAATCACACCTACAATATTTGAACTTTTTGACCGCATGTTAGCAGCGACGCGGTCATACACGTATCCTAATTCCTCCATAGATTGCAGGACCTTTTTTCGAGTGACTTCAGAGATTCTTGGGTTGTTTCGAACAACGAGTGAGGCCGTTGAAGTCGATACACCGGCATGACGGGCGACTTCCTGTAATGTGACACGCTGTTTGTTCATTTTTTTCATTTATCTTCACCAACTTCAATGGATTGCCTAACTTGGTTCATGGTCAGGATGGAATTCTCCATCAAACGAGCCGAACATCTTTTGATTTATTATACCTTAATGAGGGGTGTTGATGAAGTGTAGTCAGCTAGAGTGACAGAAATCAAAGATTTCCATTGACAGCTTTCTTCTAGAGGCGTAAAATATGAAATTATTCAGAAATAGCAACATTTTAAGTAAATAACGAAGGCTATGATTGCTGTGGGTCACACTATGGCAGGAGCAGCTTCTGGAGAGACCGCATGTATGTGCGGCGCCGAAGGGTTCACAATCTCAGGCAAAAGGACAGAAGAGTACGAAATATTGTATTTGTAATGCATGGATGACGCCGTGTATTGCTTTTCTCTATTTTGCTATTCTTTTATGACCGTGAGATTGGAGCGCATCCAATCTCTTTTTTTATGGACTTTTTGAGGGTTCATTATTTCAGTATAAGATCGTGTCGTAGGAGGGCGTTAGCATTGGAACAACAAGAATTAAAACGAGATTTATCAAACCGCCATGTTCAGTTGATTGCAATTGGCGGAACCATTGGAACAGGGCTGTTTTTAGGCTCTGGAAAGGCCATTCAATTGGCAGGTCCATCGATCATTTTTGCTTATTTAATTGTCGGAATGGCGATCTTTTTTGTCATGAGGGCACTTGGTGAATTGCTTTTATCGAAGACAGGCTATCAGTCATTAACCGATATTGCAGAGGACTACCTTGGTCCGTGGGCTTCCTTTGTGACAGGGTGGACGTATTGGTTTTGCTGGATTATGACCGCGATGGCGGATGTCATTGCAGTCGGAGTGTATGTGCAGTATTGGTTTGACATCCCGCAATGGATTCCTGCTATCATTTGTTTGTTGATTTTACTAGGGTTTAATTTATTAACGGTGAAGCTTTTCGGAGAAATGGAATTTTGGTTTGCACTCATTAAAGTGATTACGATTCTATTATTGATCGGCGTTGGAATTGTCCTTTTAATTATTGGTTTTCAAACAGATGCAGGTCCAGTGACGGTAACAAATCTTTGGTCACACGGCGGACTATTCCCTCATGGTGTCACAGGCTTCTTACTGTCATTCCAGATGGTGATTTTTGCGTATGTGGGAGTGGAACTGGTCGGTGTGTCCGCAGCAGAAACAGCCAATCCGCAAAAAAATATCCCGTCTGCGATTAATAAAATTCCATTAAGAATACTATTTTTCTATGTGGGTGCCATTTTTGTCTTGTTATGTATCAACCCATGGACTGAGCTCAGTCCATCAGAAAGTTCTTTTGTAAAAACCTTTGGACTGATTGGAATCCCGGTAGCAGCGGGACTCATTAATTTTGTTGTCCTGACGTCTGCGGCTTCTGCTTGTAATAGCGGTATGTTCTCAACGAGCCGAATTCTGTATAATCTCAGTCATCAAAAACAGGGACCATCTTCCTTTGGCCGTCTGAACAAGCACGCTGTTCCAAGTAATGCACTATTCGTTTCAACGATTGTGGTATCGGTCGGTGCTCTTTTAAGCAAGCTGATTCCGGAACAAGCCTTTGGTATTGTCACAACCATCAGCGCTATTTGTTTCATTTGGGTATGGAGTATTATTTTAATTTGTCATTTGAAATATAAAAAAACACAGCCTGAACTG
The DNA here is from genome assembly GCF_002998085.1 of Bacillus sp. NMCN1. NCBI lineage: Bacteria > Bacillati > Bacillota > Bacilli > Caryophanales > Bacillaceae > Bacillus > Bacillus sp. NMCN1. The sequence continues at coordinate 112,341 of NZ_PVQL01000002.1, forward strand.
CATGCAGCATCTACCTTTAAAGCACCGTTCACACCTTTTGTGAATATTTGTGTTCTAGTGCTCTTCGCTGCCATTCTTGTGATCATGCTGTTTGCGGATGCAACACGTCCGGCACTCTTATTAACACCGGTTTGGTTTGGTTTCTTATTATTGATTTATGCACGAAAGAAACGCCGTGCGTCATAATGGACGGAAAAAAGCACAGCCTTTGCATTAGGTTGTGCTTTTGTTCGTTTAACGATTTCTAATCTTCAACATATAATTTGCATTCAAAATAATCAAAACAAGTCCAATCACTATGATCGAGAAGAGCTGAGAGTGATTGGCGCCGAGGGAATACACAATCAAAATAAACATGGCACCGATCAATAGGATATTCATCAATTGATACGTATGAAACAGCCCTCCCAGCATCACATGCTTTTCACCTTCGTCCGAAATAGCGAGCAGCTTTTTACTATAATCTTTGTCAGTGGGGCTTGGTAGGTCGCGATTAGGGTAGACAAGCTTTAGAACGGATATCGCTACATAAGAACTAATAATGGTGACGATAAATAAAGCAACATTGACCAGAATCAGCCAAATAGGCTGTTCGGTAACGATAGCCATACCGATGGCAATAATGGATAAAATGGTACTCACCGTATTGGATAAAGACACATCATTAAAGGTACGAGACTGTTTTGCTTCCAGTTCATCCTCTTCATCTCCAGATACTGAAAGAGATACTCTTTTTTTCATACGTGAAATCCCTGAAAAACAATAAACAATCAATAGAATCGTCAATCCACTGAAGACAAGAGTCGCTTCGAATGCAATATCAAGAAGTGTCATTTCAAATTCGGCAGCCAGCAGACAGTAAGCGCCGAGAAAGCCAAGGAGAGCACCTAAGAGCATTTTGTATACAGTTTTCATGTGAGTTCATCCTCCTCGAATAGAAAAATACGTTCAATGGGTTCCTGAAAAATTCGTGAAAGCTTAACAGCAAGCAAAAGAGACGGCATTAGTTCATCTCGTTCCATTAAGCTGATGGTCTGACGAGAAACCTTTGCACGCTTGGCAAGCTCAGTTTGGTTCAACCCATCACGCGCACGAAGCTCTTTTAGCCGATTTTTCATTCTGTCACCTCAACTTTGATTGAAATCTTTCTTTGATTGTAAAGTATTATATTCAATTTGACAAGTTTAGTTGTCAAATTGATAAAAATAATTGTCAGAAAGATCATCTTTAATCAAAAGGTGAACCATGATACGCTAAAGGAAAGAGAAACAGAAAACAGGTGATGTCCGTGTTCATTGACCAATTAAAAAATGACTTACTTCAATCACAACCGTTATTTATTGGAGAAGAGACAGCGTTCAAAGCTGCGGTCCTTGTTCCTTTGGTGCAATTAAACGGGGAATGGCATATTTTATTTGAGGTGCGATCGCTGACCATGAGAAAACAGCCGGGTGATATTAGCTTCCCTGGTGGCAAACTCGATGGCAGCGAAACGGCACAGGAAGCTGCACTGCGAGAAACACATGAAGAGCTGGGCATTCCGCCAGAATCGGTGGAGATTCTTGGACAGCTCAGTCCTTACATTGCTTCTCCATCCTTCGTGGTCTACCCATATGTCGGTATCATTGATGTACAAAAAGTGAAACACTCCTTCAATCAAGAAGAAGTAGAAGAGACCTTTACCGTGCCTCTATCATGGCTCAGCCAATATGAGCCGTACTTACATCATGTATCCGTTCAGCCAACACCTGCTGACGATTTTCCTTATGAAAAAATCATGAATGGTGAGAAGTACCACTGGGGGAGCCGTTCGATAGAGGAATGGTTTTATGATTATGAAAACTATACCATTTGGGGATTAACAGCCCGCATATTAAAGCATTTTGTGACCGTTGCAAAAAGAAATTCCTAGAGATTCGCGCTCTAGGAATTTGTTGTTTTCAGCCGTTCTTTCGCTGTTTGTTTTCCTTTACCAATTGGAATAGGAGCTCTCGCTTGGCTCAGTCCGTAGGAAGGCATGTTCACATAGACGGATTCATACGAGCCGGCTTGAATTTGATAGGTTTCATGATAAATGCCCACTGCGTCATTGTTCTGTGCTCTCTGATGAAAGTTCTTCCAAGCCGCCAAATGTTTCTCCATCTTCGCATAGGCAAGGAGGTCATCTGTTGACTTCCAATATTGGATCATGGCTGTCGTGCGTAAACCGAAGTAATTTTCTGTCCCGAGGAAACCAAGCTCGTCTTGATGGGTATACAGTTCTTTGATCATGCCAGGCATCGCCATGAACACAGGCAGCCATTGATGAACCGCCCAGCGTTTGTTGATCCGCATGCCGATGATAAACACAACAATCGAGTCAGAATTCTCTGTTGTAAACCTGCCAGCACGTATGTATTTTTTCATTCATTTACCCTTCCTTCTTCATCAAATGGGATGTTTCCAAGCACCAATCAATTCCTGCTTGAGCCACTCTTTTTCCGTAATCTAAAGTAAACAGCCAATACTTCGCATCCGCTTCATCTGGATAAAGCTCTTGAATGTTTTCTTCAATCGAAACATAGGTCTCATAACGGATACGAAGCTGCCTTTCATAATCCTGTAGAAGCACCAGCTTTTTCTCAAACGAAAGATATTGACCGAAGAATAATTTTAATAACACTTCATTTCGTTCTGCTGGTAACTGATCGAGCGGCTTCGCCAGCCATTGTCTTAACGTGTCCAGCCCTTTTTCAGTCAGATGATATTCCCGCTTGTCGGAGCGGCCAGTCGTAGAAGCAGGTGAAACCTCAGCAAGTCCTTCCTCGACTATAAACTTTAAAGCAGGATAGATTTGTCCATAACTAATTTTCCAAAAATGATGCAAGCTCTTATCAATTAATTGCTTCACTTCATACCCTGACTTACAATCTGTCGTTAAAATACCTAAAATCGCATACGTCGTATCATTGTATTTTTTCATATCAGCACACCTATCTAAAAGATATATCAATTAGATATATAATAAATTTGAAATGAATAAAAAGCAAGAAAATAATAATTATAGTTTTATATTTTTAAAATACAGGAGATAAATCATAAATATGGTAATATATACTTGATGTGTAAAGTGCTTGCGCATCTATTCATAAAAGAATGGAGGGTGTACAAATGAAGTTGAGGAACATAGGAATATTGTTCATGATTGTTGCACTATTGATTGGTGTTGGAAGTTTTGGAGGAAACAAAGCATCTGCTAAAAAAGAATCACTGAATCAATCTTATGCATATGCCTATAAAACAAAGGACAATGTCAGTTGGCTGAAGGTGACTGAAAAGAAAGGCAAGGTCACGGGTTACCTAAACGGTAAGGGTGTTAAGGTTGATCCAATTGAACCTTTTATGGTGAAAACAAAATACAAACTAACGGGGAAAACCACGAAAAAAGGATACAAACTTAAAATCCAACAAAAGAAGAAAACAATCGTATATGACATTTATTTTTCTGGAAAAGACCTCATGGTCAAAAAGCAAGGGGCAAAGAAAAGTAAACGATATCAAGCTGTTGATGAGAAGAAATTAAAAGAATACAAAAAAGCCATTGATAAGCGCTATGATGAGTACGTGGATACAGCAGAAGACCGTTACTATGAGATCATAGGGAAATACACAGACAATTTAAATAAAGCCTACGGCTATTTGTATACAGCAAAAAACAATTCATATCAAATTTTCCTTGATATCGAAGAAGCCGTTTTTGAAGGGGATTTTTCAGGGGCTATTACAATCTCCAAAGCCACAGGGAAGAAAAGTAAGCCATTGAAAAAAGAAAAATATCAAGCAGTTGGAATCACAGGTTTTAAAAACTTTTGGGTATATCCCACACCAAAAATAAAGGGTGGCCTGTCTAAGATGATAGGATCATCTGATATAGAAGCTTCCTATATTGAGTTACCGTTTTGGAAAAAGAATGAAAAAATGAAGCTAAAAGCTGTGAATAAGAAACAATATCAAAAGCAAGTAGAAGCATTTAAAAAAGCCGCAAAGAAAAAAGCAAAGAAAAAATAAAGATAACAATCAAGTCAGATAGGACATATGAGACTATCTGACTTTTTTGATTTAAATGTCCTCTAAAGTAAAATGAGGTCGTTTTGATGACATTAGACTTATAAAAAAATGTTTAATTCAATAAATATATGTTGACGCTTACATTAACTCAATATATACTAAAATCAAATCCAATATTGATAAATTAGACATGTGACTGGTCATGCAGGCAGGATCTAAAAACGATGAATTTCTTTAATTTGTCGTTTTAGGTCCTTTTTTTATTACCAAAATATAGGTCTCATGTATGAGAAAAGGGGGAGAAGAAATGGATTACACACAGGTTGCCAAAGACGTTTTACAGCATGTAGGTGGCAAAGAAAACATCGCGCACCTTGAGCACTGTTCAACAAGACTTCGCTTCACACTAATTGATCAGAAAAAAGCAGATGTACCAGCACTAGAAAAAACACCAGGTGTCATAGCTGTCAGAATGTCAGGACAATGCCAAGTGGTCATTGGGAATGACGTGATTGAAGTGTATCAAAAGATAACAAAATTAATGGGCGGCAGCTCGTCTGGTCAAGACGTGCCATCCAATCAGCCAAAAGAAAAAAGAAAAGCAGGCACAGTTCTGTTAGATTTCATTGTAGGTGTCTTCCAGCCGCTTGTTCCAGCTATCGCAGGCGGAGGGATTTTAAAATCATTTCTTCTCCTTTTCTCTTTATTAGGCTGGATGGATGCAAAGGGCCAAACCTATCAAATACTGAACATGGTAGGGGACGCACCTCTTTACTTCCTGCCTTTACTAGTCGCTGTAACGACTGCCAATAAACTAAAAGTAAACCCACTGGTCGCATTATCAGCAGTCGGTGCGCTCCTTCTTCCAAACATGACGGCCATGCTTACTGAAGGTGCGCAATTGATGTCATTCGACGTAAAAAATATAGCTTATGCGTATCAAGTGTTTCCAGCAATCCTTTCTGTATTGCTTTACGCTCAAATGGAAAAATTCTTTACACGATTTTCACCAAAACCAATTCGGATTTTCTTTGTCCCAATGATGTCATTGGTCATTACTGTACCAGTTACGTTACTTCTATTAGGACCGATTGGTTTTACAGCAGGACAAGGTTTTTCCTCCATTATTCTTGCAATGTTTAATACAGTAGGCTGGGTAGCTGTCGCAATTTTAGCAGCAGTCCTTCCATTCATGGTCGCGTCAGGTATGCACAAAGCAATGGTCCCTTATGCAGTCACAACGATGGGGAACCTTGGGAAAGAAGCACTTTATTTACCAGCATCACTTGCGCATAATATTGCAGAAAGTGGAGCGTGTTTCGCTGTGGCACTACGCACAAAAGACAAGGTACTCAGATCAACAGCCATTTCGGCAGGGATTTCAGCATTTTTTGGTATCACAGAGCCTGCTTTGTATGGTGTGACACTTCAAAATAAGCGAGTCCTTGGAAGTGTCATGATTGGTTCGTTTGTTGGCGGGATCTTCATTGGATTAGTTGGTATACAAGCCTTTGTACTTGTTGGCCCTGGATTAGCAAGTATGTCGATGTTTATATCAGATGAGCTCCCGCGAAATCTGATGTTTGCTGTCATTGGAGCAGTCATTTCGTTTATTGTCGCTTTTATCGCTGCTTTTGTATTAGGTAAGGATAAAACAGTAGAAGAGACAATTGACCAAGCTGCATTTGCTGAACAAATTGGAGCAGGTGAAACATTCAAAAGCCCTGTAATTGGTCAAATGATCTCTCTATCTGAAGTAAAAGATGATATTTTCTCTTCAAAGGTCATGGGAGAAGGAATTGCCATTGTACCTTCAAAAGGAGCGCTTTATGCACCAGTTGATGGCGAGGTGACCTTGCTGTTCGAAACACATCACGCACTTGGTATGAAAACGGACCAAGGGGTTGAAGTATTATTCCACATTGGCATCGATACCGTTCAGCTGGAAGGACAGTATTTTCATCCAAAAGTGCAGGCAGGAGAACGTGTTCAAGCAGGAGATTTACTGATTGAATTTGATGTAGAAAAAATCATAGCAGCAGGTTATGATCCAGTTACACTTGCTGTAATCACAAATACAGATCAATATGATATAAAGGTACAGCCATTACAAGAGGTCAATCGTCAAGATACATTGATGGTTGTCACACAATTAGGAGGCTAATCATATGACAACAATTAAAGGTTTTCCAAAAGGATTTTTATGGGGCGGCGCCATTGCCGCCAACCAGGCAGAAGGCGCCTGGAATATAGATGGAAAGGGACCATCAGTTGCAGATATTGCAATGTATCGTTCCAATTTAAGTGTAGAAGATTATGAAGGACATCTTGCTGTGACTTCTGAAAATATAGATCGTGCAATAAAAGATCCAGACGATAAAAAGTACCCAAAACGAAGAGGTATTGATTTCTATCATCACTATAAAGAGGATTTGGCTCTATTTGCTGAAATGGGCTTTAAAACACTTCGCATTTCTATTGCGTGGAGTCGGATCTTCCCTACTGGAGAAGAAGCTGAACCGAATGAAAAAGGGTTGCAATTTTATGATCGTGTATTTGCCGAAATGAAAAAACTCAACATAGAACCGATTGTGACACTCTCTCATTATGAAATGCCTTTAGCCCTTAGCGTGAAATATAACGGCTGGGTTGAAAGAAAAGTGGTCGATCTCTTTGTGAAATTCGCCAATGTTTGTTTCGAACGTTATCAACATGATGTGAAATATTGGCTCACCTTTAATGAAATTGATAGTATACACCGCCACTCATTCATTACTGCAGGAATTATTCCTGATCGTTGCCCAGAAGGAAAAGTAGAAGAGACGGTGTATCAAGCGCTTCATCATCAATTTGTCGCATCTGCTCTTGTAACAGCAGATTGTCATCGTATTATCCCAGGCAGCCAGGTGGGGTGTATGCTGACAAAATTGACAACGTATCCGCATACGTGTCACCCGAATGATGTGGAACAAGCCTTGAAACAAAACATAGAAAACTATTTCTATGCAGATGTTCAGGTGTTTGGCGAATATCCGCCACTGATTACACGTATGCTTGAGAGAAAAAATATTCATATTCATATGGAAGCAGATGATCTCACCATTCTAAAAGAAAACACAGTAGACTTTATCTCATTTAGCTACTATATGTCTTTAACTGAATCAGCCCAAGAAGGGTTAGAACAGACAGAAGGGAATACGATTCGTGGAGTCAAAAACCCTTATCTGCCTTCAACTGACTGGGGCTGGCAAATTGATCCGGTTGGTCTGAAAATTTCTTTAATCGAATTGTATGATCGCTATCAAAAACCTCTTATCATTGTCGAAAATGGAATGGGTGCAAAGGATGTAGTTGAAAGTGATGGCTCTATCCATGACGACTATCGGATTAACTATTTTAAAGAGCATTTCCGTCAGATGAGAGAAGCGATTGAAGAAGGCGTCGATCTCTTTGGATATACGAGCTGGGGCTCAATTGATATTATTAGTGCAGGTACATCACAAATGTCAAAACGCTATGGCTTCATTCACGTAGATCAAGATGACGATGGGAATGGGACATTAAAACGATCTCGAAAAGACTCATTTTATTGGTATCAAAAAGTCATTGAGACAAATGGTGAATCGCTTGATTGAACACCACAATCATGAAAACAGGTGATGACGATGTTTAAAATCAAAAAAGTTTTAAACTCGAGTGTGGTCCTGGCTGAAGATCAGAACCAACAGGAGATGGTTTTGTTTGGCCGAGGGATTGGCTATGGACAGAAACCGGGCCAAATGATAGAAGAGAAAAAAGCGGACCAAGTCTTTATGTCAGTCGATAACATGAGAGCAAAAGAATTTCTTCAACTGTTAGATTCAATGCCTCAAGAGTTTATCGATTTAACTCAGCGCATCGTCCAATATGCAGAAAAACGGTTAAATGCAAATCTAAATTCAGGTGTTTATTTTACCTTAATGGATCATTTGAATTTTGCTGTCGAACGATATAAAAAGAATATTAATATTACGAATCGCGTGTACTGGGAAATCAAAAATTATTATACTGAAGAATTTGAAGTAGGGAAGTACGCACTTGAGTTAGTCAATGATACATTGGGCATACAATTACCAAAAGAAGAAGCCGCCAATATTGCCTTTCACTTAATTAATGCATTAGGTGAAGAATCCGATTCAAAAGATGGCATGAAATATGCCAAAATGATCGGGAGTATTGTCAATCTTGTGCGCTATACATTGAATATGAAAATGGACCAAGAGAATATTCATTACAGTCGGTTCATTACACATGTGAAGTTCTTTGTAGAAAGGTTTTATGCAAATAAATTACTCTCAGATCAAGAAAATGAGTTGTTTGAACAAATTGCACACTTGTATCCTCAGGCGATGGATGTTGCTTTTAAAATCAAAGATTATATTAAACAGGTGCATAGTATCGTCATTCCTAATGATGAGCTTACTTATCTTGCGGTACATATACACCGCCTCATGTCTTATCAGCAATTAAAATAATGGTGGAACCACTTGCCTTGAGATCAGGTAAGTGGTTCTTTGCTATGACCAATTTTTATATTAAGTTCCGATAGGTCGTTCTGTTGTACCAGGATTCGTCTCATTTAATGAATTGAAAGACGCTGTTTGTCCGAAAACAACGATGGTTAAAGCGATGATCAATAAACTCATTTTTTTCATTAGAATTCCTCCAGTCAAGTATAGGATGGTTCATGTGATAGGCTTCCTTTAAAAAGAGATAGGCTTGATCAATGGCACCCAAATCTTCAAAGTGTTTTGCAGCTAGTGCACTTAATTCACAGGCACCTTCAGCATCCTTCAATTCTTTTAGAATGCTGATTTCATCGAAACAGGCTTGAGCTTTTTGAACCATATCTTCAGTAAAATACAGATGGTAAAGCAAATTCATTTTTGCTGTATAGATGGGGCATTTCTCTGATTCATGTTTTTGGTTGACCAATTCGAAGTAATAGAGAGCTTGTGTTCTTTCATCAATAGAGAGCAGCTCTTTTATTAACATAAACATGGAGTGATGAAAATAGCACGATGAGAGGTAGTTTTCATCACTTAGAGCCTTTTCTAGGGCATCGATACATTTTTTCGATTCTCCAGTTTGAGCATATAGAATACTGATATTATGAAAAAGCTGTGAAGTTAGAAAATGATCATTTAGACTGTCGGCGATGTGTATTGCTTTTTTGTAGTAGTTTTCTGCTCTTATGAAGTCGCCAATGTCCATATAATTAGCAGCGGCGATGACAAAGGCTGTCGCTAGTCTTCTTTCATATCCTTCATGACTTTTGAAAATATCTATAGCATTCTGAATATAGTGAAGAGAAATTAGGCTTTGACGAAGTAGCATATATAAGTTTGCGATTTTCGTATGAAATTCTGCTACTTCTATTTCATCCGGAATGTTTTGCAGTTTTTTCTCGGCAATTTTAAACAAACCAATGGCTGATGCATAGTCCCTGTTATATGAAGCGTAAAGGGCTTTGTATAGGTAAAAATAGTATTCAATTAAGTCGTTTGTTTTAGAGGGGCAATCTAACTCTGTCTGTTCATACAGTTTTTTACCTCTCCGTTCATATAACATGAGCTTATACTTGCCTTCTAGCAATGAATAATAAGTCAAGACCTCCTGATTCTCTTCCATTTCTTGAAGCAATTGCTTTAATTCTGTGTACATTGCGTTAGCACTGTGTACATCATGCTTGCGAATCGCAATTCGCCAATCATTTAAACGGTTCCCCACCTGTTCAGCAGAAATGATAGCCATGAAATTTCACCTCTTTAAGATCCTTTCACCTGTTTCACTAAAAAACGATATCACAATTTTTGGAAGAATATAATCATTTCTGCGAGGTGATTGCCAAGAGGTAATAAAAAGGACCTATGGTCATGTGATGTACGAAATTGTAATGGTGATTGAATGTTTTTACAAATGATTAAAATCTTTTTTTAATCGTCTAAAAAAGGAATATATACATTGGGTTTTATGATTATGTTCGAAAATATCACTGGTATATTACAAATAAATGAGAAAGAACTTCAAATACCAGATACCACATTACGAAGATACATTCGTCAACATGGCCATCATTTGAACATAAAGAAAAACGGAAAAAGCTATTTAGTAGCAAATGAGTCCATTCCTTTGCTGAAAAAAATTCGTGGTTTATACGTAGAAGGAAAGTCTATATAAAACATTGAGACCATCCTCACTAATGAAGGACATCCAATCACTATCACAATAGACAATCACACAGAAAGTACAGCATTGACGCTGAATGAGTCGATAGAGGACATAAGGAATACTCTTCACTCACAAATGAATGAACAAAAACAAATCATCCAATCTCTTATTCAGACAATTCATGAACAACAACACTACATTGAGGCTAAGCTTGAGGAACGCGACAAAAACTTCATAGAGGCTCTAAAAAAGAATGAAGAAATGAAAAAACAGATTGCTGCAGTTCAACAAAAAAGTGGTGGCAATTTTGGAAATAGAACACAAATGACAATGACCCTTTACCATTGATCTTCCCTAATTTTTAAATTTTTTATGTATCAGTTTTACTGTTACTAATACAACAAGGCATTCTTATTAAAAAAACAGACTCATTTGAGTCTGTTTTTTGGATAGATGAATTATTAAATTCCTCCACCTTGATACGTTTTATATTTTGTAATAGTCTTGATATATTTTTTATACTTTGAATCTTTATAGTAATTGTATTGGGTTTTTACAGAAAGTTGCCATTTCCCTATCTGTTTTGTATAAGTTCTTTCTTTCCAATACATCATTTTAGATTTTGAAGCTTTATATACTGAAGCAATTGAATATGCTACTCCTGCTGCAGTACCTAATGGTCCACAGACTGATGTAATAATAGCAACTATAGCTCCTTCTTTAGCAGAATCTAGTAAGGTATTATGATTTGTAGTTCTCTTATATTTATATCCATTAACTGATCCTTTCGGAGGACCAGCTGCATATGTAGTTACTTCTGATACTTGATTATCTTTATTAATAAGTGCATCTGTTTTTGCTTGTTCTAATGGAGTTTCATAATATACTTCTGAATTAATTTTAATTTCTTTAACTTCGCCAGTTTTTAAATTTTTTAATTCTAATTGACTTTCAGATTTTCTAATTACTTCAAATTCTAAATTCCCATCTTCATCAGTTGCTGTTGTTTTTTCATCACTTACTTTAGTTACAACAATTCCCGAATTAAGAAATATTTTATTTTCTTCAACTTTTTCAATCCCACTAAATTCATCATTTTGTATTTTGCCTTCTTTAGCATTCAAAACATTGCTTCCGCTTCCAGATAACGGAAGACCGATTAGGAGTGATGCAGCTAAACCAGTAATAATCATTTTATTTTTCATTTATTTTACCTCATCGTTTACTTATTTTTTTAAAAAAGTCATATCTGATAAAGTGATTAAACAGAAATTGAATAATAACAGCACCCAAAACCATGATAGGAATAAGATAGAAATTCTCAGTTTTAATTGTAAGATTAAACATAACAACTACAAAAATAATCATTATAATAAAACCAGTGACATTAAATTTATACTTTTTATTCATAGACTCCTCATCTCTCCTTAATTATTTCACAATCAACTCCTAACTGTATTTTACAATAAAAAAACTATTAAATTGTAAATTGTTAAATTTTTAGCTTAAAAAATTTTCCTGTAAGATGAAACCCTCTTGCTATCTTTGAAAGAATCCTAAGTTACTAACGTTCTATATTTTAACATGTTCATAAACAAAAAAACCTTAAAATTACATTAAAAAACAAATTTATAGGATCCATTGATAGATAAAACTCAATAAGTTACAAGCCAGGAGATATAGAAATTTCTAAAAAATTATGGAAATCATGTGTGATCAACGAGATCATTGACTTCACTGGAATTGGGTTTATTACAGGTGGAATGCAACAACTGATCTAAAAAAAGCTATGGGTAAATTAACTGTTGAGATCATAAAAATCGTTGGAAAGAGCGCAGTCAAGGATGGGGATCCGCCAGCGCTCGGTGCATTAATAAAGGGTGCGAATTAATATGAACGGTATTAAGTACATATCTTATTTTGTAATATCTTTGGTGTTACAGTTGCTTTGGTTCCTAGCAATCAAAAAGATCCTAGATTTTAGGTAAACGATGGGTCAGTTGGAAGGTCGATCTATTAAAGAAAATCAGTTATGATGATGCTAGATCAAATTTGGAATAGAAACTGATAGAAGCACACAAAAGTCACAAACACTAGTCTGTTAGAAAGGATGTTGATATGAAAAAAAGATTTCAAATCTTAAACTGGCAAATCACAGTGGTCATGACGACGCTGTTACTCGTTTTAGTGACTCTGTATATGTCAAAGAGATACTTTTATAGCAAAGAAATAGAGTTGCTGACTGAATCTTGTCAACAAGTAGGCGGCAAAATCATATTAGAAACAAATCGTTTTTCGATGGATTATTCGTTTGAGTGCCAGAAAAAGTAGAACAGGCAGCTTTCTGCCTGTTTTTACTCCAATTAAAAACCTAAATTTTGCAGCCATTGATTTAATTTAAATTCTCGATTCTCGGCAGTTGAGTCATCATATTTCCCTAAATGTAAGCTGGCTGTTATTTCTCCGTCATTCATAAACATGATTCTTTCAGAACGAAGAGCAACCTTTGGGTCATGTGTGACAAGTAGTAGTGTTGCTCCTTCAGAATGGATTTTCGAAAATATATTCATCACTTCCTTCGTTGCATGGGAGTTAAGAGCACCTGTTGGTTCATCGGCGAAAAGAATGTCTGGTTCATTCATAAGCGCTCGACAGATAGAGGCTCTTTGAAGCTGACCTCCTGATACTTCAGACAAATATCTATCTGCTAAATGATCAATATCAAGTTTTTCCATTAAATATCTAGCGCGTTCATTTACTTCTTTTCTCGGCTTTTTCTTTGTTAAGTAAGCTGCAGCAATGATGTTGTCAAATAGATTAAGATTTTTTAGTAAGTGGCTGTGTTGAAAGACAAATCCCATATCTGTTAATCGCAGAGCAGTTAACTGTTTGTCTGTCATTTCTGATAGTAATTGTCCTTTATATTTGATTTCACCTGTTGAGGCTGTTTCTATCCCGCTAAGTTGATAAAGCAAGGAAGTTTTCCCGCATCCGGAAGGTCCCATAATGGTCACAAATTCCCCAGGCTTTATCGATAAATGGATATCTTTAAGAATGATTTGTTTCTGTCCTTTTAAAGAATCAATTTGCAAAGACAATCGCTTTGTTTCAATCAAGTGTTCCATGTGAAACATCTCCTTATGAAAGTGTATGACGTGTATTTTGACTAGAAAAAAACGTCTTCAATAACGAAGCAGTTAAAGCTAAGCTGACAATCAACAGTGTGATGGGGTAAACAACTGACACCCATTGTGGTGCCAGCCACTGCAGGCTTGATGCCCCTAAGGATGCTCCACCTATACTCATCAAAGCTGGTCCAATCGTATGGACAGCGATCGTACCAATAAAGGCGCCAAAAGAGGTAACGACGATAAAACTTGTGATATATTGTGCTGTTACATCTTTTTTAGAAAATCCAATCGTTCTTAACATGTGGTTTCGACTTGAATCTTTCGCTTTTAACATGTGCAGAAACATGAATAGCGTTAAACTGGCGGTTCCAAAAGCAGCTAATGTAGACAAAAATGCAACGACTTTTACTAAAGACGCTGTGCTGCCGATTGTTTGTTGAACGTATTCTTTCATATCTGTCACTTTTGCAGGAGATATTCCTTTTTCAAATACTGTCTTTTTCTCTGCAATTTCTACTCCTTGTTTTAGTTTGATTTGAATGGTTTTCCAAAGGGCTGATTGAGAAAATGGCTGTGATATTGCTTTTGCTGTTTTGCCGCCATTGGTGACATCCTGATAAATGCCAGTCACTGTTTTCTGAATTTCATGCCCGTTTGTTACGAGAGTAATTTTTTCTCCTACCTTTTTCTGGAGTGAGTCTGAACTGAGCACTGATAAGGAAATTTCTTTATTCTTTAAAGGCTGTCGCCCTTGTAAATAGGTGAGTGGAAATGCTGAGAGATTACCTGTTTCTAAATAGAGTGTTTCTAATGTATTCTCCTTTGATTTTGCCTGAAGAGAAGTTGTTTCATATATGGCTGATGCATGAATGTCCGGATCTTCACGAATCATTAATTCTATTTCATTTGTATTTTCCTCTAGATGATTTCCTTGTCGTATATCAATTCGAAGGTCACTTTGACCAGAGCCAAGATATGTGATGAAATCCGGCGATTGTAAGGTGTACCATAGCTGAATAGGCAGCAGCATCAAAAATGTACAAAGAGCGATAATACAAGTAATTGTTGTGTACAACTTCTTTCGTGATAACAGATCTTTTAAACCAAGCCAAATATTGACCGGTATGAACCTGTTTTTCTTGAGATGTAGGGGTATTTGTTTTTTATAATTCGTTGAAATGACGCCGCCTTGAAGTGCGTGAGCGGCTGATACTCGACCAAACTTTCTTAGGACAGCATAGCTGCAAGAAATGACGATCATTGCCAACACAATAGAAACACAAAGCGGGATGAACCAAGAAGTAAAAGAAGGCTGATTCCCCATGTATCGCTGAATATTGGCTGTAAACATATCACCAAATATAAGCGTTAACCCATATCCTGCTATACACCCTACACAAGCAAGCACGGCATACTTTCCAACGTATAATTGCTTGATTCTTGTTAAAGGAATCCCAAGCACCTTCAGTATTCCAATTTCACGTTCGTCCTCTTCTATAGAAGCTGTCATAGCAAGATATAGAGAGAGAAGGGCTATACCGATGAGCAGCATGCAAACAAGCAGGAGAATGGCGATCACCATTCCATCTGTCAATGCATTCAGCATACGGAGCAAAGGTAATGTGACAGCTGGACCTTGTTGTGGAAGCTGTGATGACTGGTAGATTGCTTGAAAGGCATCTGCCTGCGCGGCATCATGCAGTAAAAATTCAATTAAATATTCCTTTTTATGAAATACTTGATTCATTGCGTCCCAATCCTTGTGATGAAGAAGGAATCTTTTCGAACTAACAAGACTGGGGTTCATTTGTGCATCTCGCAAGAACGTTTTGATGCGGAATGAGAATTGATTAGCCCCTTTCCCAATCAGTAACGCTTCACCTATTTTGAGATGATACTTTTGTTGAAAATAGATAGGGACAGCCACTTCACCTTTATTGACAGAGAGCTTTTCATTTTGTTCATTTAAAAGAAGATCAAAATGACGATTTTGTTTCACAAATAAATGATCCATCACACCTGCTTTGGCGGGTTCATTTCCGAATTTGATGTATGCATGTTCAATTGGAATCATTGGGACGATTTGATGTGCTTTTACCATGGACTGCTTGCTTGAAAATGCTTCAATGTCTCTTTTATTTAGGTTGCCGTCATGCATTTGGACAAAGTCTGGTGCCTTGGCTGAATGGAGCAGATTAGAAATGGAACCATTCAGCTGTACTGTCATTTGAGCGGCGCTTGTTGCGAGAAATGATGTCATCATAATACAAATGGTTAAACCGATGGAAATGAGACGGTGGCGGGTTAAGTCTTTCTTTATAAACGTCAATCTCATGAGGCTGATTCTCCTTCATGTTGAAGCATATTTTTTGTTAAGTAGGCAAGGGCAAACATGGAAGTACTGACTATTAGCACCGTCACATACATGTTGGCTGAAAACGTGTTGAACAAGAACCCATACATCATTTGACCAAGCGGGGCAGCACATTGAGAAACCATTGTCAGGTTTGCCATCACTTTTCCTAATTGACTATTTGGCGTTTTCTTTTGAACATGTGAAATTACAACGATTGAGATCATTGTAAGTAGCATAGCAATTGGAAGACATCCTGCTAGAAAGAGAAAATAAGCTGGATAAGTGCCAAATTGAAGAGCTGTGTTGGATGTTGAGAATGCGACAGGTAGCAAGATGATTGCGATAACTAGCAACCAGCGATATAAAGTAGGGATGCGCCAATGCTTCGCTACAAGTCCAACTAGCAGAGCCCCTGCGATCACAGCGAACTCAATCAAGCCCATGCCTATTCCATACATGATGTCACTGCTTTTCATTGTGACCCTTAAAATGATTGGACTACCCACGATAAAAAATGGCGTGAGGATGAAATTTAACATTGCAGCAAGCAGCATGGCTCTTTTTAAAAATGGCTGACTGCCAATATAGGAAAATCCTTGTTTCATATCTTTTACGAGCACTTTGCCCATATTTTCCGTTAGCGGGGTAGGTGAGAAGGATATGTTTAACCGTAAAAGCATGCATGCTGATAGAAAAAACACGATGGCACTGGCACCTATGATGGATTGACTTCCAATCAGTCCGTACAGAACCCCGCCGATAATAGGAGCGAGAACACCTGAAAGTGCCTGCACGCCATTGACGATTCCGTTTGCTTGTTCTAATTGTTCCTGTTTTACTAACTGTGGAATGCTGGACATCACAGCAGGAGCATAGAACGTACTCATCACACCAAGAAGCACCATGACCGCTCCGATCATATAGAGTGAATCATTTCCTGAGAATAACCAAAAATAAAAAGCCAGAATCATGATGCCAGTGAGAACATCAAATAAAATCATCAAGTTCCTTCTGTTAAATCGGTCAGCGATTGCGCCTGCTAAGGGGGAAAGAAGGAGCGGGACGTTGGATAAAGCGAATAGTAAGGCATATAAGTCAACACGCTGGGTCATATCCAGCACGTGTAAAGATAGAACAAACCGAATTAAGGAAGACCCAAAAACGGAAATAATTTGTCCGAGCACGAGGTACATAAAGTGGAATGAACCTCTTTTGGATAATAAAGACATGGGTATCACTCTCCTTTTAGACCGACCGTCAGTCTATAATGTATGCAGGATTGGTATTGAAGTGACCAATCACTGATTCTTTTCATCCAGCTCTCCAGTTAATCGCTTTAGAAGAAAGGAGAAGCTCCCTTTTTCTGCATGTAATGAGGATTCGAGGATATCGATAAAAGCTAAAGCGCGCTGTATACTTTCTTCGGCTGTCCATTGAAAAAGGGCCTCATCAAATATGACCTGTGCAGAAGCAAGAAGGAATTCAACCGTTTCTTGCGGGTACTTTGTTTTGAATGTCCCTTCTTCCACCCCTTGCTGAATGACGTCTGCCAATACGGGTGATAGTTCTTTAATCGCTTTGATTAAGCTTTTTTGGTGCATCTCCGCATTAGAAGGCTGATGGAATTGTTCAATCATCCCCTGTTTATTGCTTCCTTGCTGAGGCGATTGTGCCATGATGATACGAAATAGTTTGTCGACGACTGGAAGGTCTGGCTCAGCCGCAATACGCTTCGCCACGATGATATCTGCTTTGATAATCCTGTCAATAATGGCATCCATCACTTCTTCTTTGGATGAAAAGTAATAATAAAAAGTGCCTTTTGCAATGCCAACAGCTTTCAGAATGTCGATAATCGTTGTTTGCTGATAGCCTTTGGTAGAAAAAAGCTCTTCTGCTGCGTTTAAGATGTCATTTTTACGTTCTTCAGGATGTTTAACGGTTCTCATAAAGCCATCCTTTCTTTTGACTAGACTGTCGGTCGGTCTCTTGATTTGATTAAACACTTTTCAATGTACCTTTGTCAATGCCTCATTTTTAAACACTTTGTATTTATTGTGCAATAACACTATGATACATTGAATGAAAACATCTTCAGGAGAGATGCCTCATGCAATTTTTAACCACTGAATTGGCACAAGAAATGGTTGAACGTACGATGCGTATTTTAGATAAAAATATCAATGTGATGAATGCAGATGGTGTCATTATTGGTTCTGGTGAACGAAACAGGATTGGTCAGAAACATGATGGTGCACGACTTGTGCTGACAAGCGGGGACAGTGTGGAAATTGACCAGAAGGCGTCCATACGCTTAGAAGGAGTGAGACCGGGAATCAATTTGCCCATTTGCTTTCGTGAACAAGTAGTTGGTGTAATTGGCATTACTGGTGAGCCAGAGGACATTCGGCATCATGCCGAGTTGGTGAGAATGGCAGCTGAGCTTGTGTTAGAGCAGTCTTTTCTGCTTGAACGGGTTCAATGGCGGCAACGAATAGAGAGTGAAATTGTCAATCAGTTAATTTCTGATTCGGACGTTGGTGATCTTCAGCTAAAGAACCGAACTGCATGGCTGGGAATGGATTTAGATATGCGCCGAATGGTCATCGTTTTTCAGCCAGTTCCATCCTCAGAGGACGCTGTGCATAAAATGATGCATGCGATTCAATACGATAAGAATGCGGATGATTTGCTTGGCATGACCTTTCGTCATGAATTGGTTCTTTTAAGGCAGCCGATACCTGATCAACGTTTGAAGCATGTGACAAGGCGGCTGCAAAGAACAATGGAAAAAGCAGTAGGAGGTCAGGTGCTGGTGGGGATAGGGACTGTCGCCGACGACATAAGCTGGCTGTCATTGTCTTTTGAACATGCAAGAGATGCGTTAAGGTTGGGGAAAACTCTTGATCCTGAGGAGAGCATTTATTTTTTTGAATCTTATCAGCTGGAAAGCTTATTCGTGACAGCAGGAGCTGCTGAAGAAAACAGGAGATGGACTGACTTTTACAAGCCATTAACACAGGAAGCGGAGCTCGTCCATACATTAAGGGTTTACATTGAAGAGGGCGGTGATTTACAAAGAATTGTTGATCGGTTATTTATTCACCGGAATACATTGCGATATCGTTTAGATAAAATTCAAACTTTGACCGGAAAAGATCCTCGTCATGTGAAACAGTTGATGGAGCTTTATATGGCGCAGTTGATGAGTCAACTATCTTGATTGTGCAAATGCACAATGGATTGAAGAGATAAATTAAAAAAGTTCATCTAGATTCACAACCCGATTCCCATTAGTAAACGCTTACAATTAAAGAAAGACATTTTGGGGGGATCGAGGATGAGTGGAGATGTGACAGTAAGTACACTAGGAGCCATGACGGCGCTTGTGATTGCGATTGTTCTTATTCTAAAAAAAGTATCACCTGCATATGGCATGCTAGCAGGTGCCTTCATAGGCGGCTTGGTAGGCGGTGTAGATATTGTTCAGACTGTTAACGTCATGATGGAAGGCGCTAAGGATATGATTCCAGCTGTCCTCAGAATTATGGCGGCAGGTGTACTGGCTGGCGTTTTAATTGAGTCGGGTGCAGCTTTATCTATCGCCGAGGCTATCGTGAAGAAGCTTGGAGAGGCGAGGGCGTTATTAGCACTCGCACTGGCAACCATGCTTTTAACAACAGTGGGCGTTTTTGTAGATGTAGCCGTTATCACGGTAGCGCCCATCGCACTTGCCATTGCCAAACGGGCAAAGCTGTCAAAAATGGGGATTTTACTTGCCATGATTGGAGGCGGGAAGGCAGGGAATATCATGTCACCGAATCCAAATGCCATTGCCGCTTCTGATGCTTTTGGTGTACCGCTTACTTCAATGATGGCTGCGGGTGTCATTCCGGCTGTGTTTGGATTGGCTGTTACATATGTGTTAGCCAAAAAGCTGGCGAAGAAAGGAGCGCCTGTACTTGAAGAAGAAGTTAATCAAAGCAAGGTTAAAGTACCTGCCTTTTTACCAGCGGTGATCGGTCCGCTTGTCACCATTTTATTGTTGGCTTTAAGACCGCTTTTTCAAATCAATATAGACCCAATGATTGCCTTACCGATCGGAGGCATTGTAGGCGCTCTTTTCATGAAAAAAGGGAAGTTTCTCAATGATTATGCGATGTCGGGGCTTCATAAAATGTCGGGTGTAGCGATTATGTTATTAGGGACAGGCACACTAGCAGGAATTGTATCGAACTCTTCCTTAAAAAATGTGTTTATTCAAGCACTTGACTCATCGGGATTACCTCCATACTTACTTGCACCAGCTTCAGGGATATTTATGTCAGCCGCCACCGCTTCGACAACAGCAGGAACAGCGGTAGCGAGTGGCGTATTTAGCGGTACACTAATTGGGCTTGGTGTATCTGCTCTTTCAGGAGCAGCCATGATTCATGCTGGCGCAACTGTGCTTGATCATATGCCGCACGGGAGCTTTTTCCATGCAACAGCAGGAAGTGTTCAAATGGACATCAAAGAGCGGTTGAAACTCATGCCTTTTGAATCGTTAATTGGTTTGACATTAACCGTCGTATCGACCATCATTTTCGGCGTTTTCCAGCTGTTTGGCTGAGGACATTTGATAAGAAACGAGGGGCTTTAGGATGAAAATTGTGATCGCACCAGATTCATTTAAAGAAAGTTTATCTGCATATGAGACAGCCTGTGCCATTGAACGAGGCTTTCGTACGATTTTGCCAAATGCTGAATATATCAAACTTCCCATGGCAGATGGCGGAGAGGGAACTGTTCAATCGCTAGTTGATGCGACGGGCGGGCATATTGTCAATCAAGTGGTTACAGGCCCGCTTGGTGAACCCGTCGATGCCTTTTTTGGTATGTTAGGAGACGGTGAGACGGCCGTCATAGAGATGGCCGCAGCCTCTGGGTTACACCTTGTTCCCCAAGAAAAACGCAATCCGCTACTCACGACATCGAGAGGAACAGGGGAATTAATGCTTGCGGCACTGGATCAAGGAGCAAAGCATGTCATCATTGGGCTTGGTGGAAGTGCAACAAATGATGGCGGCGTTGGGATGATGCAAGGATTAGGTGCGGCTTTTCTTGATCAAGCAGGACAGGAGCTGTCGCCAGGCGGTGGAGCCCTTCATCAATTAGCTTCCATTGATCTATCTGGACTTGACCCAAGACTACAATCCGTTCGGCTGGAGGCAGCCTGTGATGTGGATAATCCTTTAACAGGTGAGAGAGGAGCGTCTGCTGTATTCGGACCTCAAAAAGGTGCAGATGAACATAAGGTTCAAGTGTTAGACAAGAACTTAGCCCATTTTGCTCAAATAGCGAAAAAGCAGTTCAATGTATCCTTTGAAGATGCAGCAGGGGCAGGAGCGGCAGGAGGACTTGGTGCGAGTTTATTAGGCTTTTTACACGCAGATTTGCAAAGAGGAATTGATATTGTGCTGAAGGCTGTTGATTTTGATGATGTCATCAAGGAGGCTGACCTTGTCATTACTGGGGAGGGCCGGATTGACCAGCAGACCATTTATGGAAAAACGCCAATTGGTGTAGCCAAAGCAGCAAAGCAGTATCACCTGCCTGTGATTGGTATTGCGGGCTCCCTCTCAAAAGACAGTGCAGTCGTACATGAGCATGGAATTGATGCACTGTTTAGTATCGTTCCAGGTGTGACTTCTCTTTCTGAGGCGATGAGAGATGGTGCTCTTCATGTAGAGAGAGCCGCTCGGAATATTGCGGCTGCCATATCAGTTGGAAGAAATAAGTAAACGTTGAAAAATGTTCCCTTTTCTATCACAATCCTTTCTATAGAAATGTGGTAAAATTGTATGAATAAAATAGATAGTTGGAGGAAACAGAAATGTCTAATCTACCGAATTGTCCTACATGCAGTTCACCTTATACTTACGAGGACGGCAGCCTGCTGATTTGTCCTGAATGTGCACATGAATGGTCGCTTGAAACAGAACAAGCCGTAGAGGAACAGCTTGTTGTCAAAGATGCGAATGGAAATCTGTTAAGTGATGGGGACACGGTCTCTGTTATTAAAGATTTAAAAGTAAAAGGTTCTTCTTCCGTTTTAAAAATAGGGACGAAGGTCAAAGGTATTCGTTTAGTTGAAGGCGATCATAACATTGATTGTAAAATTCCTAGCTTTGGCGCAATGAAGTTAAAATCAGAGTTTGTGAAAAAGATATAATAACGAAAGGAGGCTGTCAGTAAGAGGCCTCTTTTTCATTTCTTTATTTATAGGTGAAAGGAATAATCTTAAACATAATTCCATACATATATACCTGTTGAAAAAGGTTCATTTTTTTAAAAAATCAAGCCTCTTTTCACATAAAAAATTGCTGTTTTCTTAACCCTACCTTAAAAAAGGCAGAGGATTCTCTAAATTTTGCCTAATCCCCTTCACAACTTTTGGGCATTGCTGTACCATATGGAAGTGTTCTTCTATTTTTGACGGATCATGGTGTTTATCAGGAAATAGATGATAGATGATACTTAGACAAGAAGGAGAGGTAACGTGACGAACGTTTTAGAACTGCATAATGTATCTAGACATATTCATGGGAAAAAGATCGTTCAAGACTTGAGCTTTTCTGTCCAAGCGGGCGAAGTCTTTGGCTTTTTAGGGCCGAATGGCGCAGGAAAAACGACAACCATTCGCATGATGGTCGGTCTTTCTCCTATTACATCTGGCGACATTCTGATTAATGGTCATAGTATTCAAACCTCATATCAGCAGGCGATCCAAGATGTAGGTGCGATTATTGAAAACCCAGAAATGTATAATCATTTAACGGCAAGACAAAACCTTGTTCATTTTGCCAGAATGAATGGAAAAGTGGATGAAGGTCGAATTGATGAGCTGCTAGAGCTGGTCAGCTTACAGCACGTGAAACATAAGCGTGTCCGAACGTTTTCATTAGGAATGAAGCAGCGTTTAGGCATTGCGCAAGCACTCATACATAGACCGAAACTGCTGATATTAGATGAGCCGACCAATGGACTTGATCCAGAGGGAATTCGGATGATACGAGATTACTTGAGAAGGCTTGCTAAGGAAGAAGGGCTGGCTGTTATTGTTTCAAGTCACCTCATGTCAGAAATGGAATTGATGTGTGATCGTTTTGCGATTATCCAAAAAGGAAAGCTGATTGCGATTGAGGATCAGCGTGCAGAGACGAATCAAGACGAATTGGTCAATTATCGAATGAAGGTCGCATCCGGTGAGCTGGAAGAAGCGAAGAAGCTCATTAGTGCATTTGAGGAAGGCACAACTGTAAGAGAAGAGGAGCAGTATTTATTCTTCTCCTTGCCAGAAGAGAAAATGCCGGAATTGATTCGTCATTTGAGCGGCGCGTCCATTCATTTGTACGAAATCAAGATAGAAAAACAAACCCTAGAAGATAAGTTCTTAAGCTTAACAGGTAAAAAGGAGGCAGACGTATGATTCGCCTCATTCAAAACGAGTGGATGAAGATCAGTTATCGTGTAGGTACTTGGATTATGGTTGGGCTTCTTGTTTTAGGTATGATTGCCACATTGATCTTTGCAGTGAAAACAAATGACGAAGATCAATCGTCCGGAGCTTGGAAAAACCAACTAGAAATGATGAATACTGAGAACAAGAAGGAACTCAAAGAAACAGAAAATGGTTTCTTTAAAAGAAGCCTTGAAAAAGAGATAGCTATTAATGATTATCGAATTAAGCATAACCTACCGCCAGCTAATCAGTTTAGTGACAGTGTATGGGATTATGTGAAAACAAACGCCAATTTACTTCAGCTTGTAGGTGTGTTTGTGATCATTATTGCTTCCACCATTGTGTCGGCAGAATATAAGCATGGTACAATTAAGTTATTACTCATTCGTCCACCATCAAGGCTAAAGATCCTAATATCTAAATATATTACGGTGCAGCTGTATGCTCTTTTACTTGTTGTGGTGCTGTTTATCTTGTCATTTATATTAGGTGCCATTTTCTTCGGACTCAACACTGATTATGTGAATTTGGTCTATCAAAATGGTGAAGTGATTGAACGATCGCAGTTTGCAAATATGGTCTTTTATTATCTTGCTCATTGTGCAATGTTTGTCGTGTTGGGAACACTTTCGTTTGCCATTTCAACAGTATTTAGAAGTGAAGCTATCTCCATCGCTATTAGTGTGTTAGCTTATATTGTGGGTGGATCAATTACAGGTATTTTAATGCTCTTCTTTGATTGGGCAAAATATTTGTTATTTGCAAATGATCCATCTCAATATTTTATGGAAGAGGTTACTCTTATCGAAGGTATGTCTCTAGGATTCTCATTAACAGTCCTAGTCATCTATTGGGCTATTTTCTTGGCCATTGCCTTAATCGTCTTCCAAAAGCGAGAAGTAAAAACAGGTTAATTTAACTTTTTAGGAGGTTTACACATGATTAAACGTAAAGGTGAAAAAATTATGGGGATTATTAGTATTGTCCTCAATGTCATTGGAGTTGGGTTTGGGGCATTAATCCTCTCCGTGGGTCCATCATTTTATGATGAAATCAATGAAGTGTTACAAGAGGAAGGAGAAACATTGCCAATTGAAACGCTTCAAGCTTCTGTCAATGCATTTGGTACGCAGTTCATGGTCGTTTCCGCAATTGCGGCTGTGCTATCGATTGTCGGTGTGATTTTCTTGAAAACAGATCGCCGTGCCGTGCTTTCAGGTATTCTTTTCTTGGTTTCTGCTGTGACTCTTTTAATTGGAACAGTCGGCCTTGCTTTCGCTCCAATGGTTCTATTGTTTGTGATTGGATTGATGTCTCTTATTAGAAAGCCGAAAACAGACATTCACACGAGTGAATATCCTTCATAAATACAAAGAAAAAGACATGCGTCGTTGTACGCATGTCTTTCTTTTTTTAAATGATACCGATCAGCAACGCCACGAACAGAAGGACAACACTGAATCCCCACATCCAGAAGAAGGAGTATCGGATATGTTTCCCCATATCGACTCCCGCAAGACCTATCGCAAGCCAAACGGCTGGAGCGAGTGGACTGACAAAGGTTCCGATGATGTTTCCAATCATCATGGCATACGCCGCAGAAGTGCCCGACACGCCAACCTCAGATGTAATCGATTCGACAATTGGCAGAAGTGCATAATAATAAGCATCTGTACTTGTCAGCATATCTAGCGGTACCCCAAACATCCCGACAATGATATGTAAGAATGGAAGCAGGAAAGCAGGTAGAATCTGAATGCTGTCCACAGCAATTGCTTTTAGCATGCCCGTTCCTTCGAGAATTCCTAGAAACGAACCTGCGGAGAAAATAACAGCCGCCATCATCAGTGCACTAGGTGCATGCGCCTTGATTCTCTCCATTTGTACATCCACTTTCGGATAGTTAATTAATAGTGCTAGAGAAAGACCAATCATAAACATATAACTAGCCGGAATCACGTTGAGTACAAGAAGGACAACTACGGCTATAAACAGAATGAAATTCACCCAAATCAAGTGATAACGTTTTAAAGCGGCGTCACCTGTCTCGCTAATGGATTGAATAGCCCGGTCCCAATCTGCGCCTTCTAATTGAACAGCTGCGATTTCGTTTGCAGCGATTTTTACCCGAATGCGTTTTTCTTCCCTTTTCCCTAAAATAAATGCCATTCCTAATACGAGAACGACTCCAATGAGCTGAATGGGAATGAGCGGCACCCAAAGTTCAGATGGGTCTATATTCAACACACTTGCTGCCCGTCCTGTGGGGCCAGCCCACGGCACCATATTGGTTAAGCCGGCACTCGTCCCGATCAATAACAGCAACAAGTAAGGACTCATATGTAATTTTTTATAAAGTGGAAGCAGTGCAGGTACAGTTAATAAAAAAGTAGTCGCTCCTGCTCCGTCTAAATGAGCGATTACACCTATTAGAGCTGTCCCCATCGCAACCGTGACAACATTTCCCTTTGTCAGTTTAATAAGCGCTTTTATTACAGGTTCAAAGAACCCTGTATCTTGTAAAATGCCAAAAAATAAAATGGCGAAGATGAACATGGTCGCCACTGGCAGTACTTTGATAATCCCTTCTTCAAAGAAGGATTGAATGTCATTAATCCCAAATCCTGCGATGAATGCCCCGATTAAAGGCACCATGACCATGGCAACAATTGGACTTGCTTTCCCCCAAATCAGCAATACAATAATCGTTAAAATAATCAATAATCCAACAAACGTTAACATAAGTCCCTCCCCCTACAATAAACCGTTTACATTTATTTACTTGCTCTTTTTATGACAATGCAGTCCCATATCTGCATTGAAAAAAAGGGTATCAAAAATATGAGTATTAGGCAACCGCTTTCATACCTATAAAATGGTGAAAAAGGATGGTGGAACCAGTATTGGCACGGGATCAAACATGTCAAAAAATTTAGATAAAATATGATGCTTCAAGGGCATTTATACAAAAAATATATTTATATAGGTATTTAGGATCATTGAAATAAAAGAAGCGTCCAATGAATGAACGCTTCTTTTAAATTATTTTTTCAAGATAACGTACTCGTAAGGTTCAAGCTGAAGCTGGTTTGCCACCTGCTCGTCAGTCAGCATATTTTCATAGCTTTCCACTGAATCTATTGATATGTTCTGCTGCTCTTCTGTAAAATTCATCATAAATACATAGTCTTGCGACCCATCTGTTCGTTTTTGTACACTGACTCCCTCTGGAATCACAGATGATAGGACGGGCTGTATACCCATTCCTGCGATGAGATCCTCGTAAAACTCATCATAAAAAATCTGCTCATTTTCGGAAGCCATATAGTATGCTTTTCCATCTCCAAAAGGATGGACAGTCAGGGCTGGCTGTCCTTCGTAGCAGCCATTCTCAAAATGCCCTAACACAGAGGCCGTTTCAGGATGAATGGATTCGCAATATTGGCCGACATGGTAGGTGCGTCCATTACCTGTGGTCATTAACACATGTTCATCTGGCATCAATGTGTTGATTTCCTCTGCCCAAATGCCAAGTACATGGCGGAGAGGGCCCGGGAAACCGCCGAGGAAGCAGAGATCATTTTCGTCGACCACGCCGCTCCAGTATGTCGCTACAAAAATGCCGCCCTCTTTGACAAAGGCTTCAATCTTTTCTGCGACGCCTGGTTTGATCATGTAGAGCATTGGTCCAACTAGTACTTGATAGGATGATAAATCCTTTTCCATGCCGACAATGTCAACAGGGATGCCTTTTTTCCAAAAGCTTCGATAGTGAGTTTGACAAGCCTCTACATAGCGTTTGTTTGTATTATTTAAGCCTTGCGCATCATCAATGGCCCAGTGGTTTTCCCAATCGTATATGATGGCGACTTCTGGTTGAACGGATGTCCCCGCGATGGGCTGCAGCTGCTCCAGCTGTTTTCCTAGATCAGCGACCTCTTGAAACACACGTGTATGTTCATGTCCGGAATGATCGACAACTGCGCCGTGGAATTTCTCGGAGGCACCTCGACCTTGGCGCCATTGGAAGTAAAGCACGGAGTCTGATCCGTGGGCAATCGCCTGTAGGGCAGAAAGGTGTGCCATTCCTTTGTGTTTGACCTTATTCACTTCATGCCAGTTCACTAGGCTCGGTGTACTCTCCATAACGAGAAATGGCTGTCCGTCCTTTAATGAACGATACAAATCGTGAACGAATGCAACGTTTGACGCTAATTCAGCAGTTGTTTCCCTGCCGCTATGCCATGCAGGGTAGCTATCCCATGAAATCACGTCGACCTCTTTTGCAAATTGATGATAATCCAGCCCAAGGAATGGGCGCATATGCGGGTAGTCGCCCATAAAGTTGGTGGTCACTGGGATATGAGGCGTCAATTCCCGCAGCGGTTCAATTTCATTTTGATAAAAATTGATCGTTTGTGCTGTGACAAAGCGTTTCCAGTCTAGGTTCATCCCGTGAATCATGTGCTCCCCGTGCGGTGCAGGTGACTCGATTTGTGACCAATCACTATACGTGTGGCTCCAAAAACCCGTCCACCATGCTTGATTCAAAGCGTCAAGGTCATGATTGTACTTGTCTTTCAAATAGTCTCGAAATGCTTCCTGGCAAAGATCACAATGACATTCGCCGCCGTACTCATTCGAAATGTGCCACATGATCAGTGCTGGATGATCCTTGTAGCGTTCAGCCAGCAGCCGGTTGAGTGTATTCGTTTTTTCTCGATAAACTGGTGAGGTGAAGCAATGATTATGGCGCAGTCCATGTAAGTTACGCTGACGGTTCGCTTCGACGCGCAATACCTCTGGATATGCTTGTGACAGCCAAGCAGGTCTTGCCCCGCTTGGCGTTGCGAGAATGGCGTGAGCCCCCTGTGCTGCCAAGCGGTCCATGATGTCATCCAGCCATGCAAAATCATACTGACCTTCTTTTGGCTCTAGCTTACTCCATGCGAAAATGTTGATGGAGAATGTTTGACAGTGTGCAAGCTTCATTAATCGAAAATCTTCGTCAATGATCTCCGGCATATGGAGCCATTGATCTGGATTATAATCGCCACCATGCAAGAATCCGTTTACACTTGGGTGAACGAGTGGGTAACGCTTTCCCATTTTGTCACGTCCTATTCCTTTTAATTACGGTGTCATTTGTTTAAATACATCTAAAGAAGGCAGTGCTTTTCCGTTAAAATCAAACATCGCTTGATTTTCCCAAGCATTTCCGGCCGTACCGGTTGTTTGGATATAAGCCAGCCCGTATTGACTTGACCACGGAGCACCTTTCGCAGGAATCCAAAGCGGCTCCCAATAAAAGAACCCTTTTCCGCGATTGTTTTTCACTTGTGAAATTTTCTCTGATAGATCTCGTATAAAAGATGCCTGACCTTGAGGTGAAGCCGGGTAGCCGGCTGTTTTTACAGAGTCTTGATTAAATGAATTCTCTAGGTTGTCGCCATTTGCTGTTGTAAAGCCGTAGGCGGTTTCTACCACGATGACATCTTTGTTATAGCGGGCGCTAATATCATTCATATTGTTAGTAAGACCACTAAATCCGCCGTCCCAATACGGGTAATAAGATAGACCGATCGTATCGAATGAGACGCCTCGTTTTGTGATTTCATCAAACCACCAGCGGGACGCACCATTGTCCCCTCCATGTGCAAGGTGAAGCATGATTTTGATGTTAGAATCGACAGAGTGGACAGCATTTGTGCCAGCCTTTAGCAAAGCGGCGAGCCTGTCAAATTCACCGCCGCCTTCGCCCCAACTCTTTCCGTTCGGCCAAAGCATACCTGAATTCAATTCGTTTCCGACCTGTACCATATTTGGCAGGGCATTTTGTGCTCTCATCGCTTTGAGTACATCCCCTGTGTAAGTGCCGACCGCTTTTTCTAAATCGCTTTGTGAAAGAGATGCCCAAGCTTTCGGTTTGAACTGTTTACCAGGATCGGTCCAGAAATCACTGTAGTGAAAATCAAGCAGCACTTTCATATTTTGTGCTTTTGCACGTTTCGATAAAGCGATGGCTGTGTTTAAATCATTTGTCCCACCATTATAGGCACGGCCTTGGTTGTCGTATGGATGATTCCACAGTCTGATGCGCACGTAGTTGACACCTTTATCCTTTAATAGCTTGAGCGGATCAACCTGCTGTCCGTTCTGGTTGTAGTATTTGCCGCCGCTTCTCTCTACTTCCGCAAGCATAGAGATATCGGCTCCTTTGATGAAATCACCTTGCAGTCCATTAATCGGCTGAACAGAAATCGTATCGGCTTTTGCTTCAGGCAAAATACCTATTCCCATCAAAAAGAAAACGACAACCGTGACGAGCATCCATTTTTTCATCAAATCTCCCCTTATCCTTTTGTCCCGCCTTGTGTGAGGCCGGATACAAATTGTTTTTGTAAAACAAGAAACAATAAAGCGACTGGAATCGCAATGAGTAAAGCCCCGGCTGCAAAGGTCGTGTAGCTTGCTCCCATTTTGTCTGACACAAGATTGTACAGACCGATCGGGAGTGTATACATTTCGGGTGAGCGGACAATGACACTGGAGATGATGAAATCACCCAGTGGTCCTGTAAATGAGTTGATGGCGACAACCGCCAAAATCGGCTTAGCAAGCGGCATAATAATTTGGATGAAAATCCGGAAATGCCCTGCGCCGTCCATTCTGGCTGATTCATCGAGATCCTTCGGAATCGCATCAAGATAACCTTTCATTAAATACGTATTCATCGGAATTTGTCCACCTGCATAAATCAAAATCAGTGCAAGATGACTGTTAATCAGTCCAAGCATTTGAGCCAAAACAAAAATCGCAATTAGCGCTGAAAATTGAGGAATCATTTGCAGCAGCAAAAAGAGAATCAGTCCATTTTTCCTTCCTTTGAATCGGAACCTAGAAAAGGCATAGCCTGTAAAGCTGACAAGAATTAACGTTAAGAGCATAGTCGCAATACTGATTTTCATGGAGTTCCAATACCATTTTGCATAAAGTGCTCCCTGACCGAAGAAGAGCTCGGTAAAGTGGCTGAACGTTGGATTCTTCGGAAACATACTTGTGCTCATGAGGCTGTTTCCAGGATTAAAGGAAGCACCGATTGTCCAAAGCAGTGGATATAGAATACAAATGGAGGCAATGAAAAGGATAAAATAAGTAATGCTCAGGCGAATGAGCTTGGTTTGTTTTGATCCCATATCACATCATGTCCTCCTCTTTGAATGAATTCGTTCTCTTAAACTGCCAGAGTGCAATGGCGATGACAAAGATTGAGAGTAAAATCGTGACAGCCGCAGCGAGTGCATATTGAGAAGACTGCATCGTAAGTTTATAAATCCAAGAAACCAAGATGTCCGTTCCCCCAGCGGTTGACCCCGCAACAGGCGGTCCTCCGCCATTAAATAAATAGATGATATTAAAGTTGTTAAAGTTAAACGTATATTGTGTGATGAGTATGGGTGCAATGGAATAGAGGACAAGCGGTAACGTGATAGACCGGAACTTCTGAAAGAAATTGGCTCCATCTATGGTCGCAGCCTCATATAAATCCTCAGGAATCGCCTGCAAAACACCGGTTGTCATGATGAAAACAAAAGGGAATCCAAGCCAAGTCTGCATCGCAATGAGGGCAATTTTGCTCCAAAATGGATCTGTCAGCCATGGTTTTGGATCAATCCCTATCGATGCAAAAAGTGTATTGTTAATGGCTCCAAATGTATCATTGAACAGTCCAGCAAACACCAAAATGGTCACAAAGCCCGGAACAGCCCAAGGTAGAATCAAAATTGTTCTAAAAAATCGTTTTCCCTTTAAATCCTTCTGATTGAGCAGAACCGCTAGAAAGATGCCGACGGCACATTGAAGGGTCGACGCAGCCAAAGTCCATACAACGGTCCAGCCAAGTACATCAATGAAGGTGTCTCTCCAAATATCAATAGAAAAGATATTTTGAAAGTTCTTGATTCCTACCCAGTCGATCAGATTGGCAGGAGGCGAGTGGTATAAATCATAGTTCGTAAAGGCAAGCGCAAAACTGAACATAATAGGAAAGACAACAGAAAATAGAAGTAAAAAGAAAGCAGGAGTGCTCATTAAGTAAGGGAAGCCTTGATCGATGAGCTGATGATATTGAGCACGGATGGAATGAAGTGGAACCCCTTGATCCCGTTTCTTTCCGTTCATAAAAGCATCACGCATCATGAGTACGTAAAAGCCGATACCAAAACCAGCTGTTAACAGCGCAATAATCCCCTTTGCTAAAAGAAAAACAGAGTTGTCACGAGGCAGCATCGTCCCAAGTGTGAACAGCCCCCAGAAGCCAATATTGAATAAATCATAAAATACAATCAAAAAAGAGACGCCGAACAGGAAAAAGAGTGCCCCTTTGCCGTACTGTTTGTTGTATATCTGCCCCATCCCGGGTATAAAGGAGAACATTAGCGCCCGTCTCCGGTGTGTTTTTGATTCCACTGTGTGTGTGCGGTCTAGTTCAAGGTTACCCGTCACGTCTAACACCTACTTCATATGAAATTAATCAACTACGAGCAGCTTGATACGCAAGGCTACCCGCATTTGATGGTTATTTGGAGTGATTTGCTTTAATTTGAGAGTCAATTTGATTGACCGCATCATCAAATGTCTTTTTCACATCTGTACGGCCGGTTGCAATCAGCCCTAATGCGCTGTCAATCGGCTTCCACACCTCTTCCATTTCAGGATTGTTCGGTGTTAGCGTGGCATATTTCGTTTGTTTTGAAACAGCATTCGCATTTGCGTTTTCAGTAATGATTGGATCTTTCATTAGCTTTTTCACTGGGGGAATTTCCTCTGTCACTTCAAAGCGCTTCTTCGAATTTTTTTCGTTCGTGATAAACTCAACAAATTTCTCAGCGAGTTCTTTATTTTTAGAATAAGAGGAGACGTTGTAGCTCTTCACGCCTAAGAATGAGCTCATATGTTTTCCGTTAGGGAGTGTTGGCAGTTCAGTCACGCCATAGTCAATGCCGGCTTCTTTATATGGACCAAATGACCACGGACCAGAAATAAGAGCCGCTGCCTTTTCCTCTGTGAATAAGGAGTTGAGGACGTTGATGCCTTGTTCACCAATGATGCCTTTCGGGAAAAGTCCTTCGCTAAAGAATTTCTGAATGTATTCTCCGCCTTCGATGGCGCCATCGTTGTTCAGACCGATATCATTGACATCATAAGAGCCATCGCTTTTCTGTTTGAAAATATAGCCCCCTGATCCGCCTAACACACTTTGTGCGTAGTAAATTTCATCCCATTTCGCGACAAAACCGTATTTCCCGTCCTTTGTCAGCTTTTTCGAAAGCTCATACCAGCCATCGAGTGTAGTTGGTACCTTCTTCACTAGGTCTTTGTTATAGAACAGCACTGTTGTTTCAACGGATTTTGGCAGACCATACAGCTTGCCATTCACTGTTTGTGATTGAATGGCTTCGTCTATGAAGGAATCAATTATTTTTTGATCTGGTTTGATTTCCTGTAATAGCCCTTCGGTTACAGCTGATCCAATCTGATTGTGAGGCATGGTGATCACATCTGGACCTGTCCCGGCTGCTCCATCTAGACGGAGAGCTTCAATTTGGTCGGCATATGCTTTTTCAACCACTTTGATTTTCACATCATGTTGTTTTTCGAATTCTTTTACAGCGTCTTGAATCCCATCAGACTTTTTGACATCCTCCCACACTAGCAAGGTCTTTGTACCTGTAGATGCCGGCTGTGTACCGCTTGAATTGTCATCTCCCGGTCCGCATGCTGAAAGCAGAAGCACAGCAGTACCAACGACTGCTGATAATGTCGCCCATTTTCCCTTTTTCATTGGTAATCCCCTCTCGTTCTTTTTTCACGGATGATAAGAAAACGCTTTCTTAATGTGAGAATATCAACTTAAGTAAAAAAAGTAAACATATTTAATTAAATTTATTAAGTAAATTTTTTTACTTATAGGAAGAGAAAAGAAGCCCTCCACATTGGGCGGGGCTTCCAGTTGTTTATATCGTACTTTTTCGAAAGACAGGTTCAGAGGCAATCAGCACAGTTTTGGGTAATGTTCTGCCGTCCACAAGTCTTTCTAACAGTAAATCGACTGCTGTTTCACAAAGTAAAGACGTGTGGATATGATACGTGGTGAGCGGTGGTGACACATATTGAGACACATGAATATCGTTGATACTAAAGACGCTCACGCGGTTCGGCAGAGAAAATCCGCGCTCGTTTAATGCTTGTAAGCAGCCGATGGCAAGAGGATCACTAGCGACACAAAAAGCGGTGGGCAGGTCATCACCAAGCTCATCAATCGCCTTCATCATCAGCGAATAGCCTTCATCAACTGAGAAATGGTGACCGACATAGACCAATCGCTCATTAAGGACATTGTGAGTCATCGTATATTCACGGAAAGTCGTTTCGCGAATATCTGGTATATGCATATTCGTATTCAGATCAAGGTCTGTGCCGCCAACGAATCCAATGGATGTGTGCTCTTTTTCAATAAAAGAATCGATGATCTTTTCAACAATTCGTTTCAGGTTTGGCTTTACAGAATCAAAACGGTCTTCATCCGGTGACGTATCAATAAAGACGATATGCTGAGTGATCGCATATAATTGATCAAGCTCTGACGTTTTAAATCGGCCGATGGCGATGATCCCTTCTGTAGAAGGATCAATGGAATGAAGCCCATCAGACGGATTGTAAGCGGCAACATTTAAACTCCGGGTATTGGTGAGCTCCTCAATGCCCAGGCGAATGGATTTAAAATAAATATCTTCAAGCTCTTCCTTTTCGGTCATCCAATAGAGAAAGGCGATTTTTTTTAATGAATGTTTGAATGTTTTCTTTTGATAGGACAAAGCTTCTGCGGCGGCGTATACTTTTTCGCGTGTTTGATCCGTGACAGATAGATTGGGATCTTGGTTCAGTACGCGAGATACAGTCGCAATGGATAATCCAGCTTTTTCAGCAATGTCCTTTATTTTTGCTGACAAATCAGCACCTCCTATAGAAAATATCTCCTCTTAGTATAGAGTCTTTAAAAAAATTAGTAAATATTTTTATTAAATTGTTTTCAGTAAAGCGCTTCTTTACGCACTGGGAAGGAATTAGTAAGATATATATATGAAAGGTATTGGATTAAGATTTCTGATAGGAGAGGGACCGATGTATTACGATGCACTGAAGACATTTGTGACAGTCGTGGAAGAGAAAAACTTTACAAAAGCAGCCCAAAAGCTGCGGATTTCACAGCCGAGTGTCAGTCTTCATATTAAGAACTTGGAGCAGGAATTTCAGACCGTTCTGCTGAATCGTTCGCCAAAGCAATTAACTGTTACACCAACTGGGGATATGCTGTACCATCGATCAAAACAAATCATTCGTTTATATGAACAGGCGAAGCAGGATATTTATGAGCATCATCATCTCGCAAGAGGGAAGCTGACAATCGGGGCGAGTTTTACCATTGGAGAGTACGTGCTGCCGCAAATCTTAGCAGAGTTTCATCAGCTCTATCCGCATGTTGATATTGAGGTGGTCATTGATAACACAGAGGCGATCGCCAGACATGTCCGCTTATTCCATGTCGACATCGGTTTAATCGAAGGACAGACGAATGATAAAGAACTAACTGTCGAAACTTTTCTAGAAGACGAGCTTTATATCGTGGCGCCATTGGATCACCCCTTTGCTAAGAAAAAGGATGTCACGATTGATCAGCTGCAAAACGAAACATGGATCACGAGAGAAGAGGGATCAGGTACCGGAGAATACTTACAGCACGTCCTGAAATCAAATGGATTGAAAGCACGGACCTTTGTGACATTTAGCAGCAATCAAGCGATTAAAGAAGCTGTGATCCACGGAATGGGGCTTTCTGTTTTATCTAAATATGTCCTTCAGCGAGGCAGCATTGGCGGTGAATTGGCTGTCATTTCTGTGAGAGGAATGGATTTCAAACGAAAATTCTCCTATGTCGAGTCACCAATGACAGGGGGAAATAAAAATAAAGAGTTGCTCGTTGAATTGTTAAGGAAAGAGAGAAAAGACGCTTCTCCTCAGTAGGAGAAACGTCTTTTTTTATAAACCTTTAATTTTTAATTCATCAACTGGAAGGAAGATTTCACCTGTATCTGTGTATTTCATGGTGACCTGATCGCCTTCTTTTAAATAAATGACGAGAGGTTCTTTTTCAGATGACATGGTGTAGTTTTTCCCATCGTCTAGCAGGAAGGTGACGGTTGTATAATCACCGGTCTTTTCTTTATAGACTCGTTTGACTTTCCCTGTAGCTTCTTTCTTTTCCTGCTTAGATGAACTGTTGACGGTGCCGCCGCCTTTTTGAAGAGCTGTCTTATAGGCTCTCAGTGCTTCGTTTGGTGTTGAAGCGTACGCAGCGATTTCAGGATTGGCTGCCGAAACGATAAAGTAGTTTTGCAGGAATCCATTTGAATCGAGAACCGGTGTGAGCCAGCTGGCTTCTCCATAGAAATTATAAAGAATCGGCATGCGGCCTTTCCATTTTTTCTCGATGAAACGTTTCTCAATAATTTGCAGAGCGCCTTGAGAATCCATGTAAGACGCTTCAAGATTTCCGGTATAATAAGTCGCTTTTCCTGTCCGGGCATTTGTCAGGGCATACCCAAGCATCGAATCAACGCCCTCTTTCGGACTTGTGAAATCTGTGAAGTAGTACATATCTCCTTTTGAATCAAACACCGGACTCACATTGGCTTCTGTTCCTTCATCTGAAGGCAGCTTCACATCTGATTTTCCAAACATACTATTCCAGAACCCGTGAATATAGTTTCCGAAATAACTGTTTTGCAGACTGACCGCTTCTGGTGAAACAGCCCCATCAATAAAAGCAGGTACTTGATCTAAAGCATATTTCTTCGTTGCACCTGTTTTGGCATCAACAACGACCACGCCTGATGCTTTAAAGCCGTTTCGCGCCGAGATAAAATCGCCATACGTGCGAATGTAATAAGGCTTTCCATCATCATTGATTTCCAGCTGTGTGTCGCCGTAGAAAATCAAATCAGGATACTGAAGGCGGATATGCCGCTCAATTTCTTTGTTGAAATAAGAGGAAGGTGTGTAAACCATCTCTGTTTTCACAAACTTTGGATTAGCAGATGAGTCGGTCGCACTTAATGTAAAGTAACCCGGCGTACTGCCCGAACGAATCCATTTAAAGAAGTCCGAGAACTCCACTGGGGCGATGTACACATACTCACCGTTGACCTTCTGGATTTGCAGGCTTCCAAGCTCATAGTAGCTTGTGTTTGGAACCTGTCCGAACGATTTCTTCATTTTGTTCCGAGCAAATTGAGGCGGTACACTCGCAGGTGTTTCCGTCTCATCAAACGCTTTGATTTCCACTTTTTGTTCCATTTTGGAGACATCAAATTTCTCATTCGCATTGAATAGAAAAGCTGTCGCCAAATAAACACCGAGCAGTAATAGAATAAGAAACAGCACGCCTTTGATCTTACGCTCCAATCCAACTGACAAAAAGGCGCCTGCTGCTGTCACAACAAGTCCAATCAGCCATAGGGATGAAGGGTTACGATCCAAATTGGTCATGTAATAGAAAACAAAAATACCGACCATGAACAGCAAAGCAAGGCCTGCAATCCACATAAGCGGAACCTGCTGTTCTGCCCCTTTCTTTCTAACGATCAACCTGAGCGGTGTGAGCAAAAGGGTTAAGACAAGACCGATCACAACCGAAAATAACAAAATATATCCCACAAACAGATCTCCTTTCAAATCAATCACTCTTTTAGTATATACGAATGAGACGGGGAAAAGATTCATCGGACGGAAGGTTCATCTAAATGCCAATTGAGTTGAAGGCGGATTGAACATCTTCTTTCAGTTCGTAAAACTTGAGTATTTGCTCGATTTTCTCTGTTAAGGCGTCAATGGCTTGTCCTGACATATGCGTATGGATGCGCTTTTGATGTTTATACACTTTGATCTGAAGTTCATCAATTAGATCTAAAATTTTTCCCGCTTCTTGGCGGTCTTCTGCAAATTCATGTTGAAGCTGATGCCGGATGGCTCTGATTAGCGCTGTTTTCTGTTTTTCTTTGATCTTTGCTTTCAAAGCAGCCAGCTCTGCTGGTGTCATGTCTTCAGTGTGAAAGTTGGTTTGAGAAAAGACGGAGCTTGATGTATGCGTATCTGTCATTCGTTGCAAAAAACGGTCTGCATCTGTTGGTTGTTTCTTTGAAAATTCCATTCTTCGTTCTCCTTAAGAAATGCCCATATTCTTTGCCAGGGCTGTATCTGCATCATGGTATTCTTTCCCTAGCTGGCTCATATCATCTGATATTGAGTCCAGCCACCTTTTTATATTCATAGCGCTATCAATCGCTGTATCATACTTTTTGACTGAATAGAACTCGTTCAAGTCCTTCCGCTTTTAAATGACGAATCACGGCATCCACATCTGAAGCCGTCAGCTGTTCATAGGAACCAAATCCAACAATCTGTTTGTATCTCGAGCGTACCCGTTCCACAGATTGATCCACTTTGTCATCGAGTTTCTCGATTTTGCGAATGATTTGCTGCATATCGTGCTCGGCAAGTGATGAGAATTGACGACCTGTGTTCATGAGAACATGCGACTTGATTAAAATCGCCACCACACTTTGCGGGTGAATATTCGACTGACTCAATTGGTGTAACATGGCGGCAGCGAGAGAAGGATTTTTTCTCAACTTATCATCAATGGTTTCAACGGAGCCATCTGATGAAAATGCATACCGATCTAAGCCATGGCTGCCAGCGAGGGCTTCAAGAAACAAATTTGCATCCAGTGAAGGATTGACACTCATTGCCCGATTGAGGAGGTCTTTCATGAATTGGACGGCTTTGGAGGGGTCCTCGGAGTAATCGACGCCTTCAGGTAAAGCGGCATCATACATCACTTTCACACGACCGATTTCTGTCGTATGTCGATTTAAAAGAGAAAGCCCGTCATTGAGATTGATATATTCTGTTAATCTACTACGGTAATCACCTTTTAATGCTTTAGCTTGTAGGCCATCCGATAGATTGGGATAAATATTCGGATTCTCAAAGGTAACCCCGCCTTTAATAAAATCATTTTTGACAAGAACATAGGACGCATTCGACCCGCCGAGTGAATGGCCTGTCACATACATCTTGGCATTCGGCATTTTCTTATGTATTTCTTTCGCATACTGATCCGCTTGAACCATTTGATTCTCTGCACCATTTTCAAACGGAATATTTTTAATCAGATACTTTGTATCCGAAACCATCCAATCTTGAACAATTTCATTTGTATAGGTGGTTGTGCCTGTTGTCATCTTAGTCGTCACTTCCTGTAAAGCCTTCGACCGACTAAAAGGAGGCAGCTTCGTCAAAATGGTAGAAAGAAGATCATCTGACTCTTTATCAGACCGTTTTGAGAACTGGGATGAATTTGATCCACAAGTGAAAGAAGATTTTTTGAATAGTCTCTCCAAAAAAGAACACGAACAGTATCTGAAAGACATTGGAGGAAAAGAGTAAAAAAACATCCGTTAGCCGTTTGTTCCCTAAAAAATGATGACCAAAGTAATATGCTATCATTCCCCTAACAACACTTACAAATAAGGGAGAGGTTTCAACCATGGAAAATACAAAGAAATTGATCTTGGACGTAGACACTGGAATCGATGACGCCATCGGGATTTTGCTGGCAGTGAAAAGTAAGCAGTTTGATATTTTAGGGATTACAACGGTATGTGGGAATGTGTCTGTTGATGCGGCTACATTGAATACATGTAAAGTGCTAGAGTTGGTTGAGGCAGATGAGATCCCTGTTATCAAAGGGTCAGCTACACCTCTTTTAAGGCCGCCTCATTATGAACATCGGGTGCATGGAGAGGATGGAATTGGCGGTGCTTTAAAGGATGCTCAGCCTAAGAAGAAAGCAGATGCTGGTTTTGCGCCTGATTTTATCATCGATCAGGTGATGAAGTATTCGAAGCAGGTTACGCTTGTGTTGACAGGACCTTTAACAAATTTAGCCCTTGCGGTGAAAAAATGCCCTGAGCTGATTCATCACGTCAAAGAAGTCATTTTTATGGGTGGTGTCGTGCAGGGACAGGGAAACGTCACACCGGTTGCAGAATTTAATACATATGCAGACCCAGAAGCGGCAAAGTTAGTGCTTGATGCAGGGTTCCCTTCATTGACCCAAGTGGGATTAGATGTCACGAGACAGGTCTTGCTAACGGATGAGAGAATCGATGCGATTCAGAATGAAACGTTGGCCAGTTATATTAGAGAGAGTACAAGCATTTACCGCCAGCGCTATTTTGAGCGGAATGGTATGTGGGCGTGTGCCATGCATGATCCGCTTGCTGTAAGTCTTGCCATTGACAAGCAGCTCGTGGGCACACAGGCTTTTCATGTGGACGTGGAGACGAAGAGTGAGTTTTGTGATGGCCAGATGATCTGTGATTTTCAGCATCAATGGGAGAAAGAGCGCAACGTTCAAGTGTGTATGGATGTAGATGCTGACGCTTTCTTTGATTTATTGATCAAAACGATGAATGCTTAGAAAAGAAGTCTGTGCAAACAGGCTTCTTTTTTATAAGATGGGAACATGAGGAAATGTATGCGCTGACATGAATAAGGGAGGAGTGAAGTCAATTGGCTTCTGTTAGTTTAAGTAGTATTGAAAAAATACGAGCAGCAAGCAGAGGATTGCCGCCAAAGCTGAAAGGAATTGCAGAACATATTACGAGTGAGCCCCGCGACATCATCCATTTGTCTATTGTAGAGCTTGCGAAAAAGACAGCAAGCTCAGAGGCAACGATTTTTCGTCTTTGTAAAAGGCTTGGATTTGAGGGCTTTCAAGATTTGAAGATTGCTATTGCCCAGGAAATAGACCAAACAAAGCCTGATTATGTAGATGAAGAGATGAGTCTTGATGATGATACGGCTGTTTTTATGCAAAAGGTTTTTCAGGCGAATATATCTGCTTTAAAGGATAGTTTTCAATTGTTGAATCCAGAGGATGTAGAAAAAGCTATACAAATCATTCATGAGGCAAAACGCTTAGAGTTTTATGGGAGTGGCGGGTCTGGGCTCATAGCGACAGACGCTTTTCATAAATTTATGAGGACAGGTATCAACTGTATTGTTCACACAGATTCTCACTTTCAAGCGATGTCTGCTGGTCTCCTTGATCAGCACAGTACAGTGATCGGTATATCTCATTCTGGACGTAATAAAGATTTACTCGATGCGATGAAAACAGCAAAGGGAAAAGGAGCCAAAGCCATCGGCATTACAAGCTATCAGCGCTCTCCATTGAGTCAGCTTGCAGATGTCACGTTGTATACAGCGACGCAAGAAACGGCTTTTCGAACAGAAGCGATGTCTGCAAGACTTGCTCAGCTGACTGTCATTGATGTTCTATATTTTGCACTTGCTCATTTAAGGCAGCAGGAAACAATAACAAATTTAAAGCAAATGCGAGAAACCATTTCACAAAAAAGGGTGTAATGATTCCAAAAATAAATTTTTCTGATAGTGAAAGTGCTGCTATGGTAACGATTGTGAGCTTTTGAATGAAAATAATTTTCTTTTCGGTCGTTGAATGTCGAAAAAATTATTTTTATAATGGGGTTTAACAGGTATATCAAAAACTACATATGTGATTTCAAATCAATGATTGGGCGTGATACAGATGAAGGGTAACCAGGCGGTAATTGGTTTGGATATTGGAACAACAAGTACAAAGGCGGTTCTGTTTGGACCTCAGGGGAAAGTGATAGCGAAGCATTCAGTTCCTTATGAGCTCATTCAGCCCCAGCCAGCATGGGTTGAGCAGGACCCTGAAAAGATATTAGAAGCCGTCATTGCGAGTGTAAGAGGTGCATTGACGAAAGCAGCGTTTGATGCCGCAAATCTCATAGGCATCGGGATTAGTACTGCGATGCATTCCTTAATTGTGATGGATGGGGGTGGTAAGGCGTTAACGAACAGTATCATTTGGGCAGATAACAGAAGTGCAGAACAAGCGAAACGAATCATATCAGACATGGATGGCTTCCACATTTATAAAAGGACAGGTACACCAATCCATCCAATGTCACCGCTTTCAAAAATACGTTGGATGAAGGAAATGGCACCTGATGTCTTCAAGAAAGCAGCGAAATTTATTTCTATTAAAGAATATATTCTTTATCATTTCTTCGGTCAGTATGTCGTCGATTATTCAATCGCTTCAGCAACGGGTCTATTCCATTTGGAAACGCTTCAATGGGATGAGAAGGCGCTTCGTATTGCTGGAATTGAAGCTAGTCAACTATCTGAACTTGTCCCAACGACACATCAGCTGAGAGGACTTCAGCCTGAGATTGCACTGCGCATGGGCATTAAGGAAGATACACCATTTGTCATTGGTGCGAATGATGGTGTTCTAGCGAATTTAGGTGTGGGCGCGATTGGCAAAGGAGAGGTGGCTGTTACGATTGGGACAAGCGGTGCGGTCCGTACGGTTGTAGACAAACCAATCACAGATGAGCAATCAAGAACGTTCTGCTATGCGCTGACAGATAAGCATTGGGTTGTAGGAGGACCGACCAATAATGGCGGGATCATGCTGAGATGGCTGAAGGATGAATTTGGATCTTCAGAGGTGGAGGTAGCAAAGCGCCTTGGTGTGGACCCTTACGATTTGATGATGGATATTGCGGAAAAGATTCCAGCAGGCTCAGAGGGATTGCTGTTTCTGCCATTTTTATCAGGTGAGCGTGCACCTTATTGGAATCCAAATGCGAGAGGCACCTTCTTTGGGATCGGTCTTCAGCATAAGCGGGAGCATTTTATTAGAGCTGTGTTAGAAGGCGTCATTATGAGTGTTTTCTCGATTGGTGTTGCCTTAAGAGATTTAACCGGGTCTGCAAAGGATGTCAGAGCTTCGGGCGGATTTGCACGATCTCCGCTGTGGCGGCAAATTTTAGCGGATACGATGGGCAGAGAAGTACTTGTTCCAGAAAGTTATGAAGCGTCAGCACTTGGGGCAGCTGTCCTTGCACTTCATAGTTTAGGTCAAATGGAAGAGATAGAAGAGGTTCAAGAGTGGATTCGAATCTCTGCTCGTCATGAACCTAATATGAAAAACAATGAAACTTACATAGAGCTGTTTTATTTATATGAGCGTCTCTACGACAAACTGAAGGATGAATTTGATGTCATTAGTGCGCTGCAATTAAAACAAAATCGTTAAACATCAGGGAAAAGGTGGGAGAACATGCTTTTATTCATCGTGATTGCGGCGATTGTCCTTTTACTCATTCTCATTACAGTCGCTAAGCTGAATCCATTTGTGAGTTTAATTATTACTTCGATGCTAGTGGGCTTTGCTACGGGGATGGATTTGCAGGAAATTATTCAATCGATTAAAACGGGATTAGGCAATACGTTATCATTGCTGGCCATTGTTCTAGCGCTTGGTACCATGCTTGGAAAAATGATGGCTGAATCGGGGGGAGCAGAGCGGATAGCTCAAACTTTAATCGGCCGGTTTGGGACGAAGAATGTGCATTGGGCAATGATGTTTGTTGCCTTTATCGTGGGGATACCTGTCTTTTTCCAGGTCGGTTTCGTTCTTCTCATTCCTTTACTTTTTACAATTGCCATTGAAACAGGCATCTCGCTCGTGACCATTGGGCTCTCGTTAATCGCTGGCTTGTCTGTCGTGCATGGACTAGTGCCGCCTCATCCAGCGGCAATGGCAGCCGTTGGCATCTATCATGCCAACGTGGGGAAAACCATTTTCTTCTCTATTATTGTCGGGCTGCCGACAGCGATTATTGCCGGACCGTTATATGGTAAGTGGATTGGAAAACGGATACATAAACCAGTTCCGGAGATGCTGAGAAAGCAATTCACTGAACGAAATGAAGATCGAAGGCTCCCCGGCTTTGCGAATACGATGTTTACCATATTGGTACCGGTGATTCTGATGCTTCTTGCCACATTGGCGGACATTATCTTACCAGAGGACAATATGTGGTTCCAGGTATTCAAGTACATCGGAGATCCAATTACAGCACTGCTGATTGCAACGGTGTATTCTTTCTTCAGTCTTGGCTTTATGCAAGGAATGAGCCGTGACCGGGTGCTTTCCTTTAGCAACGATTGCTTAGGGCCGATCGCTTCCATCTTGCTTGTCATTGGAGCAGGCGGGGCTTTCAATAATGTGCTCATTGATTCAGGTGTTGGTGATTATATTGCAGATGTAGCTAAACACTCACCGATCTCACCGATTTTGCTTAGCTGGCTGATTGCTGCGGTGATTCGTGTAGCAACAGGATCTGCGACGGTATCTATGATGACGGCAGCAGGTATTGTAGCCCCAATTGCTGCAACTATGCCGGATGTAAGCAGAGAGCTTCTTGTGTTAGCAACAGGAGCGGGTTCGTTAATTTTATCTCACGTCAATGACTCTGGTTTCTGGCTGATCAAAGAGTAT
This sequence comes from Bacillus sp. NMCN1, assembly GCF_002998085.1. NCBI lineage: Bacteria > Bacillati > Bacillota > Bacilli > Caryophanales > Bacillaceae > Bacillus > Bacillus sp. NMCN1. The sequence continues at coordinate 156,122 of NZ_PVQL01000002.1, forward strand.
TTTGGTATGACCATTAAAGAGACGTTTTTGACATGGACGGCTATGGAGACAATTATTTCCGTTAGTGCCATTGCATTTATTATGATCATTAATATGTTTATATAGCGAACAACAGCCTGGTTCTTTGGAATTGGGCTGTTTTTGATTGTTGTGATACCACTTTCTTCAGATTGGGGTAAAATAATGATATTGAGATGTGGGAGGCGGACACGATCGAACCTTTAAAACATGTGTACCATGAATTATTTATTCAAGAATTAGCGGAGAAAATTACGCAGGCTTCGACTGTATTTGATGCTGAGCAATTCCAGCGGCTCGTGCTTCAAGAGGATTGGCAGCAGCTTGAGTTAAAAGGACGGATGAGAAGAGTCACTGAATCGATGCATGCCTGTCTACCTGAGGATTATGAGCAGACAGTTGAGGTATTGCGTCAGGTAGCCCCGCATTTTTCAGGGCTTAGTGCGCTCGTATTTCCAGACTACGTCGAGACGTACGGCCTGGCACATTGGGAACTCTCGATCAAGGCGCTCGAATTCTTCACGCCCTTTTCCACTTCTGAATTTGCCGTTCGGCCATTTCTGATTCAAGATCAAGACAAAATGATGGCGCAAATGCTCGTATGGTCTCAGGATCAAAATGAGCATATACGGAGGCTTGCTAGTGAAGGGTGCAGACCGCGTCTGCCATGGGGCTTATCTGTTCCTTCGCTTAAAAAAAATCCTTCGGTCACGCTGCCGATTTTGGAAAACTTGAAGTCGGACACGGCGCGGTATGTGCAAAAAAGTGTAGCGAACCATCTAAATGATATCTCTGCAATTCAGCCAGATCTGATGAAGCAGACGGTTCAAAAATGGTATGGAACTAACAATCATACGAACTGGATTGTCAAACATGCATCCCGTACCTTACTCAAAAAAGGAGATCCGGATATCATGGCTTTGTTTGGCTATGGAGACGATCCATCCGTTCAGGTAACGGATTTGAAGGTAGTGCAAGATCCTATTCGTATCGGTGAGAAAATGACTTTTCATTTTACTCTTCAAGCCGATAATCCGCTAAAGCTGCGTGTAGAGTATGCCATAGACTACGTCAAAGCCCGGGGGACCCGCAATCAAAAGGTATTTAAAATCACAGAGTTTGAAACTGGCTCAGCACTACATAGAGAATTCGTCAGGTCACAGTCTTTTCAAAATATGACGACGAGAAAACACTATGAAGGAACCCATACATTAACAATGATCATCAACGGCATCCCGAAAGCGTCAGTTGATTTTGAAGTGACAGAAGACAGCAGCTCATGAAAAAAACCCGCCATTGAGGCGGGTTTTGGCGTTTAAGCCTTCTTTTTCATTAAGAATGAAGCAATGATGGCTGCGACTAAGAAACCGATGCTGATAATCGAGCTAGGCAAGTTTTCTGGTCTGAATAGAAACATCACAAAACTCACACTTAGTACAAGACCTGCAAATAAAGTCAAATACGGAAACAGCCACACCTTGAAATACGGCTCCTGTGGATATTTCGGGCGAAGTTTCAGATGTGCCATGCAAATGCTAATCCAAATGAGTGAAACAGCAAAACCAGGAATAGCCAGCATATAACTGAAAATTTGCTCAGGATATAAGTAAGCAAAAAATGTTCCGATGAGGAGAAAAAGAACGGTCACCCATAAACTCAAAATGGGTACGCCTCTTTTGTTGACCTGTGCCAGTTTTTTTGGACCGCCATCTGATTTAGAGAGAGAATGCATCATTCTCGTCGTTCCATAAATGCCAGAATTGGCCGCAGATAGAACGGCTGTAATCAACACGAAATTAATGAAATGAGAGGCGCCTTGCATACCGGCTGCTGAAAAGACTTGAACAAATGGACTGTTGTTTGGATCAATTTGATTCCAAGGAATGAGTCCGCAGATGATCAAAATCGGCAAAGTGTAAAATAAGATAATACGCCACATCATACTTTTAACAACACCAGGCAAGACCTTCTCGGCATCTTTTGTTTCTGTAATGGTCAGCCCAATCAATTCAGAGCCCCCATAAGAGAAAATAACGACTAATAAAGATGCAAAGATCGCACCCCATCCGTTCGGGACGAAATTTTGATAGTTGGTGAGTGCAGGTGTGCTTTGTTCGTTCGGAATGATTCCAAATAATAGGGCTGCACCAAGAATAATAAACACAATAATAACGAAAATCTTCATTCCAGCGAACCAAAATTCAATTTCACCAAAATATTTTACATTATTTAAGTTAATTCCGATGACTAAGAGTGAGCAGAGTAAACATAGTGACCATAGCGGCACGTTCGGCATCCAGTATTGAAGCAAGCTGCCTGCTGCGATAATCTCGATGACACACACAGTGAGCCACATGAAACAGTAAACCCAGCCGACGACAAATGAAAAACGTTGACCAAGCGCAATCTGTATAAGGTCGCGAAGGTTATTTCCCGGATAGACAATCGCCATTTCGGCTAAGGCTGCCATCACGATGAGCAATAATAATCCGGCAAATACATAGGAAAAGATGACCCCAGGACCTGCTAAACCGATTGTATCGGCACTTCCTTTAAAGATTCCTGTACCAATGACCCCGCCCAATGCAATCATGCGAATGTGACGCGGTGATAAAAGCTTTTTTAATTCTTGTTGTTCCTGATTCGCGCTCATGACGTTCTCCTTTTTTAAAAATGCTTATGTTCCATTTTCTTTTTTCGAGACGTCAGTGTCAATATAAAAAAAGAGATTTTTCAGACAAAAAAGGCGGTTGATTCTATCAAATGATACACTTTTATCCATAAATTCCTTTTATCATCCACCACCAAAATATGAAACTTCGTGAAGAAATGAACATTTATCTTATTTCTGACATAAACAATTTTCAGTTTTTGTCGATATATCTTTTGTGATACTAAAGTCCTAATAAAGAATTGTTTATAACTGTAAAATATTTCAAAAGTGTATGAAGAAGTGAAAGGAGTTATGAAAAATGTTTAAGAGAAAAGCAAATGATTCATCGTCGGGAACCCTTTTAAATGAGAGCAGTCAATTAGTAGAACGAATTGAGAAGGGAGACCTTTCAGCAAGAATAGATACTGCTGCATTCTCTTCAAGTCAAACGATTGAAGCAGTAGCCCAAATAAATGAAGCTTTGCAAAAGATGCAGGAAGCAAATGAAGATATTCAAATGCGGATGAATTTAGTGACAAAAGCCATTCAAGTTGGTTTATGGGATATGATCGTTGTCGCTGGAGATCCGGTCAATCCAAAAAATGAATTCACATGGACGGATGATTTCCGCAAAATGATCGGCTTTCAAAATGAGCACGATTTTCCGAATGTTTTAGACAGCTGGGCATCTCGAATTCATCCGGATGAACAAGAATATACCCTAAATGCATTCTCTACGCATTTATTGGATCATTCGGGTCGTACCCCATATGACATCGAATATCGCTTGAAGTTGAAAAACGGAGATTATCGCTGGTTCAAAGCAACTGGAACGACCATTCGTGATCGAAATGGTGTCCCTCTTCGTGTGGCGGGAGCTCTTTTTGATATTCATGATCAGAAATTGAAAGAAGAAGAGCTGCAAGCATTCGTGACGAGATATGACTTGATCAACCGTGCGCTTGTGGAAGCTCCTTGGGACATGGTCGTAGAGGCCGGCGATTCAGTCAATCCAAATAACGAGTTCTGGTGGTCCCCGCAGTTCAGAAAAACGCTTGGCTTTACGGATGAAAAGGATTTCCCGAACGTGTTAAGCAGCTGGAGCGACCGTCTGCATCCTGAGGATCAAGAAAAAGCTCTCCAAGCTTTTGCAGATCATTTAAATGATCACTCTGGACGCACACCATTTGACATTGATTACAGATTACAGAGTAAAAATGGCGAGTATCGTTGGTATCATGCCGGTGGTGAAACCATTCGTGATGAAAAAGGTGTTCCTCTTCGTGTGGCTGGAACCATTCGTGACATCACGTTAGAAAAAAACAAAGAGAAAACAGCGAATGAAATGGCTTCACAAGTAGAACAGCTTTCAAGTTCTATCAGCGAGATGGTATCAGGCATCAGCTCTGTGACAAACCAAGCGCAAGAGCTTGCTGTTGCCCAAGAGCAGTCAACATCTGCTGCCAATCTAGCAAAAAATAGTGCAGATGAGACGAAAAATATTTCTGACTTAATCAAAGAAGTAGCGAACCAAACGAACCTGCTTGGTTTAAATGCTGCGATTGAGGCAGCGAGAGCTGGTGAGCAAGGAAGAGGATTCTCGGTCGTTGCAGATGAAGTGCGTAAGCTGGCGCTTCATAGTGCCAATGCAACGGAGAATATCGAATCTAGTTTAACGGAAATGAAAACGCAAATTGATGAAATTCTTGAAAATATTTCGAACATGACAGCTCTTACACAAACACAGGCTGCTTTAACAGAGCAAGTAAATGCTTCAGTCGATGAAGTGAACCACATGTCTCAGCGCCTTGTGGCCTATTCAAAGAGTATTTAATCATCAAAACCGCCCTCTCATAAGAAGGCGGTTTTTTTCATTAAAATTGATCTGCAGGGAAAACAATGCCTGCATCTTTTCTTGCAGCTTCAAGGACTTTCAATACAGAGAGACTTTCATCAAGCCATGCATAGCACTGTTCATAATTTTTTGTTTCAATGATGTGCTGAAAAGCTTCTGCTTCATAAAACAGGCGGTTTAAATTTGTTTGTGCATTGAGTGAGATCACCTGATCATTCACATGAAGCAGCACTTCCTCGCAGCCATTCGCCCCATTTTTCACATGAATGAAGCCTTTTTCTCCTTGAATCAATGCAAAATTCATGCTGCTTGTATCCTTACTGCCGACACTTGTCGCAATGAAATCATTGTAGGTGAAAGTCAAAACACCAGATGTATCGATGCCATTTGGATGACGGTTTGCCTGGTAGCGGACCTGCTTCGGTGTTCCAAAGAGATTCATGATGAAATGGACATTATAGATATTAATATCCATCAACGCTCCTCCTGAGAATTCAGGGTTAAAGACATTTGGCGTTTCACCGGCTAGCAGCTGATTATATTTGCTTGAATATTGACTATAGTTGCATTGAACCAGTTTGATTTTACCTAATTGATGAAGGTGCTTTTTGATTAAATGATAGTTTGGCATATGAACGGTCGTAATGGCTTCAAATAGGAGAAGCTGCTTTTCCTTTGCGAGAGCGATTAAGGCTTCCAGCTCTTTGACATTAGAGGTGAAAGGCTTTTCGCAAATCACATGTTTTCCGTGTTCCAATGCAGCCGTGGCATGCTCGCTATGTAATCGATTCGGTGATGCAATATAAACGGCTTCAATGTTTGGATCTTCTAGCATAGTCCTTAAATCCGTATAAGTTGTTTTCACACCAAATTGGTCTGCGAGCTTCTTTGCCGTTGCTTCCTTTCTTGAATAGACGGCATGACAAGAAGCGCCGTCAAGCTGTTCAATCGCTTGCAGAAAGCTTTCCACAATCACACCTGTCCCAATGGTTGCAATGTTCATTCTACTCAAAACCCCTTCCACTCGTTTGATATCAAGTAAAGCTGTCTCTAGTATAACTGATGTTTGAATTGCACGTGCACTTGAGACCTGGGCGGAGAGGGGCACCAGTGGCAAACACTGGCACATCTTTGGCAGTCCTTACAATTAGCTGATGTTCGCTAATGTTTGTTTTGTTAACAATTGAATGGCAGCTTTCCTCTTCTTTAACTCTTGAATGGAGTGTTGAATATCCTCAACTTTTTGTTCGAGCAGCTGTTCAGCTTCTGTCTTTGATTGTTTTTCAAATAGTGATTTGATAATTTCGCGAATTTCTTTGAGTGAGAAATCTAGCTTTCTTGCTTCTGTGATAAAGGAAAGCATGAGTACATATTTTTTATCATATAAACGATAGCCGTTATGTGCTCTTTTTGGTTCGGGGAGCACACCCTCATTTTCATAAAAACGAATGGTTTCAATATGTACACCAGACATTTTTGACAATTTACCTCTAGTAAACGTAATCATTCCCTGCACCTCCTTTCTTTGCTATCCATCATACAATTAGATTTGCTAGTTTCAAAATGTTCAGTGGTGAACATTTGTTTTCATTTCCCCGTTGGAAAAGGGGAGAAACTCTGTTTAAAGCAGGATGAATAGAATACGATATAATAGAGTAGGCAGATGACAATTTTGTTACAGGTGAGAACAAGTAGACAGCGTGATGAAAAAACGATAGGCTAATATAGGTAAATAGTAATGATATAACCTGTCATCATATAGATGATGGCTCAAAATAGTGACAGCAGCACGTTTTTTGCTGAGAAAAGGGGATCAGTGAATGTATAAATTAGTTGCAATTGATATGGATGGTACGTTATTAAATGATCAACATATGGTGCCAGATGAGGTGTTTGAAGCCATTCAACAGGCGAAGGCAGAGGGAGTTAAAATTGTATTATGTACAGGACGGCCTATTGGCGGAGTGAATCGCTATTTAGATGATCTTCAGCTCAATCAAGAGGGAGATTATGTGATTGCCTACAATGGGGCGCTTGTCCAAAACAGTCATACAAATGAAGTGGTGTCAGAACTGACGTTATCCTATGAGGATTTAACTTCTTTATATAAGCTGAGCCGTGATCTGGATACACCGATGCATTATTTCGATTCCGCTCATTTGTACACTCCGAATCGTGATATTAGTGAGTACACAGTACTTGAATCTTATTTAACAAAGCTGCCGCTTAAATATTTACCTGTTGAAGAGGCAGATCCTTCAATGAGACTTCCGAAGATGATGTATATTGATCAGCCAGAACGGTTGGAAAAGACGATACAAGCCATTCCATCTGAAGTGAAGGACAAGTACATGATGGTGAAAAGCACAGATTTCTTCCTTGAAATCCTGCATCCTGAAGTCAGCAAAGGGAATGCCGTGAAGCTGCTAGCGAAAGAGCTGGGGATTGCTCGTGAAGAGGTCATGGCCATTGGTGACAATGGGAACGACGTATCGATGCTAGAATTTGCGGGCTGCGGCGTTGCCATGGGAAATGCCATTGATGATGTCAAAGCAGTAGCGGATGTTGTGACAAAATCCAATAATGAAGCCGGAGTAGCACATGTCCTGCATGAGTTAGTTTTAGGAAAATAAACAAAAAAGCGGTCTACCAGTGAGGTAGCCGCTTTTTTTATATGTGAGAGAAAAAGTAAACAAGCATCCGTCTGCTGCTCAAATTTGTCTTTTGCAGCATCGCCTTCACATGATCATGGACGGTATGGGTTGAAATAAATAAGGTACTGGCGATTTCCTTTGTAGACTGTCCCTTTAATAAGCAGTCGAGGACGTTCATTTCTCTTTCTGTCAGCCGGTACGTTTTTGCCGCATAAGGAAGAATATCATTGGTTTGGGCTCTCTTGATGTGAATCATGACAGCCTCTTCCTGCCCGGCTGCCTGCGATAATCGAAATGCTTGAAGAGAGAGGAACAACCCCGTAGGCATTCTCGTCATGCTTGCCGCTGTTTGGTCGATACCGCTGTATATAAGTTTAGCCCCTAATGCTCTGAATGGACGTGGCATGGTGGCTCTGTCATGGATCTGTTCAAAGGCTTGAAACGTCTGAAGCCAATGAAGACCCGTCTCATTTCCATAAAGAAGATTGTAATCGTGCGAGAGAATGAGAAAACCTTGCTGCTCCGCCGCGTCATCCTCTTCAGTGTCTCTTTTTTTGAAAAGTTCATCTCTTAGCTTGGCTGCGAGTCTAGGCGTCTGCTCGATGACCGATCGGATATCTTGTTCTTGAAAAGGTTCCTTGTCCTTTAGACGATATAGGCTGGCAATACCCCAGCATTCTCCTTGAATCACAAGGGCTGCCCGCAATTCATCAGACCATCCTTTAGGTAACAAAATGTCTTGGTAGCGCTCACTGTTGAGATATTCTCCGCTTTGGACTAGGGTCGCAGCATGAATAGGGCCTTTGGCTAGAGACTCATGCTGATGCACGTCCTTTTTTAAGAACTCATTTTGAAACAGCTGGTCATGAATTTCTTCAATCGGTTCATCTGTGAAGGAACCTGTCGAGAGGAGAGTGGCTGGATCAATGGTCGTGATACAGGCAGCATCAAAATCAAGGACGGCAGCAAGCTCGTCCCGAATGTGTTGTCTCAGCTGCTGAAAATGAGTGGCTGGATTGGTCACATGATCTCCTCCTCACAAATCCCCACTTTTAGGGATCGTGTTTCTTGATGTCTCTTTTTACAATAAAGATGTCATACCATTAGTGTACAGGAAACGATGTAAAGCGGAAAGGAACTGGAGGAGAAGGAGATGAAAGGAAAACAGCATTGGCACGATCCCGTTGCTGAATCATATGCAGCTACGATTGCCCATAAAGTACCCGGCTATCAGCTGTTGCATGAGTTGACAATAGACGTATTAGAAACTGAATTAAAGGGAGAGGCTTCTCGCATTTTGACTGTTGGAGCGGGCGGGGGCGAAGAGATCATCAACATGCTACAAAGAAAAAAAGACTGGCTCATCACGGGGGTGGATCCGTCACCTTCTATGCTGGATATGGCGAAAAGGCGAGTTGCACAGCTTCAGATGGAGGCGCGTGTCACGTGGCATGAGACCTCATTAGATAAGGTTTCTGCTGAGCCTGTTTACGATGCTGCGGTGAGTCTGCTTGTGATTCATTTTGTAGAAAATAGGCTGCGCTTTTTAAAGGAGATTGCCCTCAGGCTGCAACCAGACGCACCGTTTGTGTTGGCATTTATACAGGGAGAGATGAAGTCCCATACATTTCAACAGGAGCTTCACATGCTTTCTCTTTTCATGCAGCGGCAAGGCCTAGAAAAAGAAGTGTTTACATCCTTTAAAAACAGGCTGGGAAGCGCGACACACCCTGTTCCCGTGGACGAGATAAGAGGGCATTTAATCAAAGCGGGATTTGAAGACATCAGACCTTATTTTCAGGCAGGGATGATCAAAGGGCTTGTTTGCAAGCGAGGTCGTAGAGAGGCGGATGAGAAATGAGATCACAGGTGATGGTGATTGGCGGCTATGGACATGTTGGACAGCAAATATGTCTGCAGTTAAGCGAAGTGTACCCAGGGCAAATTGTTGCGGCAGGCAGAAGCTATGAGAAGGCGGAGAAATTTTCACGCCAGACAAAAGGGAAAGTTCGTCCCTATCAATTAGATGTCAGTGAGTCGTCATATTCGGAATGGATGGATAAAACAAAGCTGGTGATCATGTGTCTTGATCAAGAAGACCCGTCATTTGCTGAAACATGTTTGCGGTCAGGCATTGATTATATCGATATCTCCGCGAAAGGGGCGTACATGGAACAGCTGGCAAAGCTGAATCACCAGTACATCGGTGCAACGGCTTTGCTCAGTGTCGGGCTTGCGCCTGGCCTTACGAATTTATTAGCAGCGAAAGCAGCATCTATGCTCTCTTCAGTGAATCAGATCGATATTGGTATTATGCTTGGGATGGGTGATCAGCATGGAAAAGCCGCCATTGAATGGACGCTTGATAATGTCCATACTGACTATGTGCTTACTAAGCATCATCAGCGTAAAAGAGTCAAAAGTTTTACTGGAGGTAAACGGATAGATTTTGGTAGAAGTCTTGGAAAGCGGCATGCCTATCATTTCCCCTTCTCTGATCAGCAGACATTGCCTTCGACGCTCCGCGTGCCTACTGTGACGACAAGGCTTTGCTTTGATTCCCGGGTGGCAACTCGCGCATTGGCTTTCACGAGGAGCCTTGGCATGACGTCATTTCTCAATTTGCCTAAAATCAAGGAACGAGCCATTTCCATGATTCAATCTGCTCAAATGGGAACAGATCAATATGCAGTCAAAGTGGAAGCAAAGGGAATGGATGGAAACAAGGTTCATCAAGCAGCGCTAGGAATAAAAGGGCGCGATGAGTCTCAAGCAACAGCTCAAGTCGCCTCTGCTGCGGCACTGCATTTATTGAGCAGGCGGTTTCAGACAGGTGTTTTTCATATCGAAGAATTATTTTCATTAGCGTATGAGAATGGTGATTTTGCGTTGGTGGATCAAACAACGAATGAAAAGCGGGTGTTAGCGCTGAGAGCCAGCCTTTTAACGGCATAAAAGAAGATTAGCAGGATGCTAGACTTAGATTTTTGATAAAGGGCTAAAATGATCTTTATTTTAGCCCTTTGTCTTCTTTTTTATGATGATGACACATCTCCTTTTTTCTTGATGCTCGCTGTAATGAGCTGTGTCAATGTGTCAGAGCCTTTTGTTGAAAGGTGAACACCATCCGGCTGAAAATAAGATGGCTGTCCGGTAGCGGCTGAATGCCAATCGACCAGGGTCACATTGGAATGTTGATCGGCCACTCGCTGAATGACTGCATTCACATCATTTTCCCATGACCTTGGGACTCTCGTGTTCACAAGGAAAATGTGCGCCTTTGAAAATTGCTGAATGAATGCTGTCAACGTGCCCTCAGTAAAATAGCCATTCGTGCCAAGCTCAATAATAACAGCGGCATCAGATTGATTAAATGAAGCATATTGAGGAGCGATGCTGACAGCTTCGTTCATTTGTCTGCCAACCTTTGCATCGATGGTGATTTGTGCATATGCCTTTTCAAGATTTGGCGCAATATCCAGCATGACAGAATCACCAATAGCAAGAATTTGGTGAAACTGCTTCTGATCTGCTGCTTTCTTCTCGTGTTTTTCCTTCTTTTTCTTCGCTTTTGATTCCGCAGAGTCTCCTGCTTTTTTCGGTGCTGTCTTAATTTGTGTCACTTCCTTGGCATGTGGGGACGTATGGGACGAACTGGACATGCCAATGGTAAATAAGATCAAAAGAGCTGCGGTGATTCCAAGGAACACTTTATGAGACGTAGACCATTGTTTGAATCCCTTTTTCCAAATAGACCAAGAGGAAAAATATTGTCTGAAGCCAAGCCGGCGAATCGGCTGTTCGATGAAGCGGTAAGAAGCCTCTGCAATGAGTAAAATGGCAATGATCTGCAATGCGACACGCCCCATAGAAGGCTGTCCAATTTCAATGACAGGTGTGGTCAGTACGATGATGGGATAATGCCACAGGTAAATACCATAAGAACGCTTTCCAAGCCAGACGAGTGGCTGATAGGAGAGCCATTTCCCCAAAAGACTTGCAGGGTGGCAGATGCATGCAATTAAAATCGCTGCATTAAGACAGAATAAAAGCATGCCTCCCTGATAGAGAAAGCCGTCAAATTCGTCCACTGCATAAACACATAGAAGAAAAACCGCAAACGAACCAAAACCAGCGATATGTAAAATACGTCTGCCAACAGGAAGTAACTTTTTGCTGGACAGTCTTTGCATGGGCCATACAAATGCCAGGCTGCACCCAATCAGGAGCGCAAATGCACGAGTATCTGTTCCGTAATAAACTCTGCTTGGATCGGTATCTGGTGAATAAAGAATCGCCATCCATAAGGCGGAAACAAGTGCAAGGCCAAAGGTGATCATTGGCAGATGGGATCTGTTTTTCACAAATTTTAGTCCTGCAATCAATAGTACCGGCCAAATGATATAAAATTGCTCTTCTATCGCCAAAGACCACAAATTTTTCAGTGGAGATACAGCGTTGAAGCTATCAAAATAAGACAGCTGATGGAAGATGTACCACCAGTTACTGACATAAAAAAAGGACGATAAGGCATCGCCACGAATGGACAATAGTGCATTCGAACCAGCAATCGCACACCAGCTGACGGTTAAGAAAATCATCACGTAAGCAGCTGGAAGAAGCCTTCTGATCCGGCCCATCCAAAATGGCAAAAGCTCTTGATAGCCCAAATCCTGTTTATGTAACAAGATCGTCGTAATCAAGTAACCAGAAATCACAAAAAATAAATCAACGCCAAGAAACCCGCCGCTCGCAGGTCCAATATGTAAGTGATAAGCAATGACCGCCAATACAGCAACGGCACGCAGCCCATCTAATCCTAATATATAACGTAAACGATTTTCCTTGCTGTTCATGAAAACGAATCCCCCATCAATTGTAAAAGAACCTTTATTTAATAAAGGTTACTCATATATTGTATATATAATAGACGTCAACGCATAATATTTAGTTTGAATTTATTCAATAAATTTTTATTGTAAACCACCATATATTAATATATAACATTTTTGGTTTTATATTGACTCAAAACCATAATATAGAATAATATATGAAAAAAGGAGTGGTGTTGAATCAATAGTTTGATAAAAAGATTTTTGATAATATTAATAGTTCTTTTAATTTATTTTAAGTGTTTTGAATTGCACTCAAAAAATTTAAACTTCACTAATAATATTCATCAACAGATTCCATGGAGCATAAAGCTAACAAAAAAATATGTGGAAAATAATAGAGGAGGAGAAAGTGTACGAATAGCAATAATTGATAGCGGGATAGATGGGACTCACCCTGATTTGGTAGGTAAAGTTAAAAAAGGACTTAACACAATTGGTACAGGAGGAGAACAAGAGGACAGTTTAGGGCACGGTACTGCTGTAGCTGGAATAATCACAGCTAATGATAATGAAATTGGACTAGTGGGTATAACGCAGAATGTAGAGTTATATCCTGTTAAAATTCTAGATTCAAAAGGCAAGGGTTCAATAAAAAATTTTGTTAAAGCTGTTCAATGGTGTATTGATAATAAAATTGATGTTATCAATGCTAGTTTTGGATTAATGAAAGATGATCCATCTGTTAAGAAAATTATAGACAAAGCAATACAAAAAAACATAATTATAGTAGCTGCTGTTGGTAATAAGTATGGAAGGAAAATGGATTACCCAGCTGCTTATGAGAATGTTTTTTCTGTAACCGCTGTGGATAAGCATAAGAAGGTAGCTGAATTTTCATCTAAAGGAAATTACGATTTTGCTGCCCCTGGAGTGGATATACCAGTTCTAAAGCCTCATAACAACTATGCGATTGAAAGTGGTACCTCTTTAGCGAGTGCCCATATTACAGGTGTAGTAAGCTTAATTTTACAGTACCGGGAACGTTTTAATATTAATTCTGAAGAACGTTTAAACCAACAAATATATAAAGTTTTGAAAAAATGGTATTGATGATTATTTGAATAAAATTGTTTTTTAGAACAAGAAACTCGGAGGTTTAGTTTAGGATGAATAAAATAAGTAAGTTAATCTCAATTGTTATATGTCTATCGCTGGTTATAACTTTGTTTTTCCAATTTCCAAATAAAACAGAGGCTGTTACCACAAAAGATTTTCATGTTTTAGAAGATAGTAATGAAAAATATGTAATTTCACAGGAGCAAGACGGAGTAACTGGTATTCTAACTCTAAATAAAAAAACAACAGAAATCAGTTATCAGACTGAAGAAATTGGTAGTGAAGGTGAAAAGGTTTCAAAGGATTATGAAGTTGACTTGCAGACACTTTTAAATGATAATTTAGATGTTACATTTAAAGATACAAAAGATGATAAGAAATATGAAGTGAATTCTGAAGATATTCAAGCATCTTTTGCATTTGTTATCCCTATTGGTATTGCTATTGGGGCAGTTCTATTAGAACATTTATTAGCTTTGGGACTTGCAGTAACAGTAGTAGGTGTTACCTATATTGCTTATTCTGAATTTATAAAAAGGAAAGACAATAAACATAATCACTTTATTGCTTATCGAGACAAAAATAAACCTCATTTATTTATTGGAAAAGGCGTAAGTCGTGCAAACGCTGTAAAAAGATTAGCTCAGAAAAAAGATACATGGTCTACTTCCAAAAGCAATGCACAATCTATTGCTAAAGCAGCCAGTCCGATTGGAAAAGTAATAGGTGCAGAAATTGACAAAAAAGGAAAAAATAAACATTATCACTATCATCCAGTTTATAAATTAAAAGGTAAATATGAAAGAACAGGAGCACATGCTTTTTTTGGCGCCCCTAGATAAGAAATTGAGATAGAGGAGGTTTTCGATGATTGTTCTTAATCGTGAACCAAGAAAGAAGGAATACAATGCGCTCATCGATTTATGTTGTGAAGTATGTGATGAGTTCCAATTAGTTTTTAGAAAAGATTTTGCTGATTTTGCTGATTATCGTGAAATTCTAGATAAACTTTCACCATCTCTTAAAGAAATGAAGGAAGAGTCTGAATGGGCTACCACGATTCTAGGAGATGGTCAAACAGCATATGTTTATTATTATTATGCCAATGAACACACAAAAAATCTTTTGAAAGAACTTTCGAACTCTCTATACGGGTGGGTTCACCCTAATTTACTGGAGGATTTATCATTCTTCAAAAATGGGAAAGAGTGGATGGTTTCAAGCTCACATGAAGAGGAGAGCTATATTTTTCCTGAAAACGAAGAAGAAATTGAGAGTTTAAAACAAATCAAAGGTCTTAGATGGACTATAGAAGAAGATGATGAATAAGTAATTTAAACGGCTTTTCCCTAGAAGGGAGAAGTCTTTTTTATTCTAACTAACTCTTTTATACTCAAAACCAAAATCCCTGTCATAATAAAAGAAGAAGGAAAGGGGATGTATTGAATGAAAACGATCGAAAATGATCAGTTATTGGTTCAGATTCATGAAAAAGGAGCGGAAGTCAGGGAGGTGCTTGACAAGGAAAGCGGGCGTCACTATATGTGGTCTGGCGATCCTGATTATTGGGGCAGGGTGTCGCCTGTCTTATTTCCGATTGTTGGACGATTAAAGAATGACCAATACAAGATAGATGATCAAACCTATGAGCTCACGCAGCATGGATTCTTGCGGGATGTTGATTTTGATTTATATGAAGAAACGAAAGATACGGTGACCTTTCAATATGAATCAAAAGGCCGTCACATTGATCAGTATCCTTATGAATTTACCGCCCGTATTCGTTACGAGCTGTCGGAAAATGGGCTGACGATTTCCTGGGAAATTGATTATGACGGAGATGGTACGATGTATTTCTCCATTGGAGGGCACCCCGCATTTCATATCCCGCTTGTTGAAGGTGAGCGCACAGCAGATTACTACCTGACATTGACCCCTTCCTCTCAGCATCTTCCTATCCAATATGAACTGGAAAATTCACTTGTCAGGGAGAAAGAAAAAGGCATTCAGGTGGAACCAATTCAGCTTCGACCTGAGCTTTTTCAGCAGGATGCGATGATCTTTAGTCATATCAAACGAGTGTCGTTGACTTCCCAGGCAGGTCACGGGGTTGAGGTCGATCTCACTGGGTTTCCGTTCGTTGGTATTTGGTCACCTTATCATCAAGAGAAAGGCACAATGGCTCCTTTTGTTTGTATTGAGCCTTGGTATGGTATCGCCGATGTGGAAGGGACGAATGGCCAGTACAAGGAAAAGTTCGGTATTCAAACTTTAAAGAAGAATGAGACCTTCCATGCCGCCTATACGATTTTCTTTAAATGAACATTTGTGCATGTTAAGGTGAACATTTTGTTATGATAGAAGAAAAAGGAGGCGTACGAATGGATCGGGAGAAACAACAACTGAGTATTGAAGCGGCAAGGCTTTATTATTTATCGGATTACAGCCAGCAGGAAATTGCCAAACAGCTCGACCTGTCTAGACCAACTGTGTCTCGGCTGCTTCAATATGCGAAGGAGAAGGGGTACGTCCAGATAACGGTAATGGACCCGTTTGAGGACTTAAATGAGCTGTCTTCATTGCTCAAGGAAAAATATGACCTGCTCGAAGCTCATGTGGTGTTTTCGCCCAAAGATGATTATCCAACGATCACCGAATACTTGAGCCAATTTGGTGCCGAGTACTTGCAAGACACAGTGAAAGACGGTGATATCGTTGGTGTGAGCTGGGGAACCACCATGTATCAAATTGCCCAAAAGATGCAACCTAAACAGGTCAAAGGTGTAGAGGTTGTCCAGCTGAAGGGTGGGATCAGCCACTCCCATGTGAATACATATTCCGCGGAAACCATCCAGCTGTTTGCTGAGGCCTTTCAAACAGCACCGCGCTATTTGCCGCTTCCTGTTGTATTTGATAGTGCTGCCGTCAAGGAGATGGTTGAGCAGGACAGACATATTCAGCGCATCATTGAAATGGGCAAACAGGCGAATATTGCTGTGTTTACTGTTGGAACGGTAAGAGATGAAGCCCTTTTGTTTAGACTTGGTTACTTCCGTGAAGAAGAAAAAGCACTGCTCAAAGCATCCAGCGTTGGAGACATCTGTTCGCGCTTTTACGATCAAGAAGGACGCATTTGCAGTGAAGCGATTAACAACCGTACGATTGGCGTGGAGCTTGATGATTTAAGGACAAAAGAACGTTCTATTCTTGTTGCTGGTGGACATCGCAAGGTTGCTTCTATCCACGGGGCACTAAGAGGAAAATATGCGAACGTATTGATGATTGATCAGCATACAGCAAAGGCTCTGTTAAATGTCACAAAATAGATGAACAAAATTTCATAACTATGTTTACAATTGTTCATCGATCATATATGATGAAAGTATCATAATTAAAAGGAAGTGTAAGCATGACGATAGCAAAGCTCATTGATCATACAGCACTAAAACCAGATACATCGAAAGCTGCAATCATGCAGTTACTTGAAGAAGCAAAGACTCATCAATTTGCATCTGTTTGCGTGAATCCAACATGGGTATCTCTTGCATCGAAAGAACTAGCAGGAACAGGCGTTGATGTATGTACAGTTATCGGTTTCCCGTTAGGTGCAAACACAACGGCAGTGAAAGCATTCGAAACAAAGGATGCGATTGAAAACGGTGCAACTGAAGTGGACATGGTTATCAATATTGCGGCATTGAAAGACGGCGAATATGATGTGGTTGAGCAAGATATTCGTGCAGTTGTAGACGCGGCAAAAGGGAAGGCACTTGTGAAAGTCATTATTGAAGCGTGCTTACTCACAGATGAAGAAAAAGTCAAAGCTTGTGAGCTTTCAGTAAAAGCTGGCGCTGATTTTGTGAAAACATCGACTGGATTTAGTACAGGCGGTGCAACAGCTGAGGATATCGCATTAATGCGTAAAACAGTTGGACCTGACATTGGTGTGAAAGCATCAGGTGGCGTGAGAACAAAAGAGGACGTTGAAGCAATGACAGCTGCAGGCGCTACCCGCATTGGTGCGAGTGCAGGCGTTTCTATTATCAAAGGGGACCAATCAGCTCCTTCGAAAGACTATTAATTCATACGATCCTATGGTAGGATAACATTCGTGACTCATAAAAGATGAAAAAGTCATATGCGGAAGGATCTCACTTCTGGGAATTTCTTCCGCACTTTGTTTACGAAATAGGGTTTGTTCCATACAAGCGCATTAATGTAAACGAATTCATTCGAGGAGGAAAAACATGAAATACTTGATTGGTATCATCGGTTTGCTGGTGATTCTCGCCATTGCATGGCTGGCTAGTAACGGGAAAAAACGAGTAAAATTCCGTCCAGTATTTGTCATGATAGTACTGCAATTTATTTTAGGTTATATTCTGCTCAATACAGGTGTTGGGAACTACTTAATTGGTAATTTTGCCAAAGGATTTAAACTGCTTCTAGGCTATGCCGGTGAAGGAATCAACTTCGTATTTGGCGGATTAATGAATGATAATGCATCAACATTCTTCATCAACGTCTTACTGCCGATCGTCTTTATTTCGGCATTGATCGGTATTTTGCAGCATTGGCGTATCCTTCCGCTTATCGTACGCGGAATCGGTTATCTGCTCAGCAAAGTAAACGGTATGGGGAAACTAGAATCTTACAACGCAGTCGCGTCTGCGATTTTAGGACAATCAGAAGTGTTTATTTCTATTAAGAAGCAGCTTGGATTATTACCTCAGCAGCGTCTTTATACATTATGTGCATCTGCAATGTCGACCGTATCGATGTCTATTGTCGGTGCGTACATGCAAATGATTAAACCAGAGTACGTGGTCACAGCACTTGTGCTGAACCTATTTGGTGGATTTATTATTGCGTCTATTATCAATCCATATGAAGTAGCTAAGGACGAAGACATGCTCGAAGTCGTTGAAGAAGAAAAGCAATCCTTCTTTGAAATGCTTGGTGAATATATTATGGATGGTTTCAAAGTAGCGATTGTTGTCGCTGCGATGTTGATTGGATTCGTTGCATTAATTGCCATGATTAATGGAATCTTTACAGCTGTTATCGGTGTTTCTTTCCAAGATGTACTTGGTTATGTATTTGCCCCATTTGCTTTTATTGTTGGTGTACCTTGGAGCGAAGCAGTACAAGCAGGAAGCATTATGGCAACGAAAATGGTTTCCAACGAATTTGTGGCAATGCAAATCCTGTCCGGTGATGCTTTCCATTTCACTGCTCGTACAGAAGCGATCATTTCTGTATTCCTTGTATCATTTGCGAACTTCTCTTCTATTGGTATCATTGCTGGAGCAGTCAAAGGCTTAAACGAAAAACAAGGGAACGTTGTTGCACGCTTTGGATTAAAGCTTCTATTTGGTGCAACACTTGTCAGCTTCTTAACAGCAGGCGTTGTCGGTTTGATTTACTAATTTAAAAAAAGGAATGGTGAAAACAATGAGAATGGTAGATATCATTGCGAAAAAACGTGACGGAAAAGAATTATCTTCAGAGGAAATTTCTTTCTTTGTCAAAGAATATACGGACGGAACAATTCCTGACTACCAAGCAAGTGCCTTGGCTATGGCGATTTTCTTCCAAGATATGACGGATCAAGAACGTGCTGACTTAACGCTCGCTATGGCGAACTCAGGAGACACGATTGACCTGTCTGCCATTGAGGGCATTAAAGTAGACAAGCACTCAACAGGCGGTGTAGGTGATACAACAACGCTTGTACTTGCTCCTCTTGTGGCTGCACTTGATGTACCTGTTGCGAAAATGTCTGGCCGCGGTCTTGGACATACAGGCGGTACAGTGGATAAGCTTGAAGCGGTTAAAGGCTTCCACGTAGAAATTACAAAAGACGAATTCATCGAGCTCGTGAACCGTCATAAAGTAGCGGTCATTGGGCAATCAGGCAACCTGACACCAGCGGATAAAAAGCTTTATGCCCTTCGTGATGTGACAGGAACCGTTAACTCCATCCCGCTCATTGCAAGCTCTATTATGAGTAAGAAAATTGCTGCTGGCGCAGATGCAATCGTACTAGATGTGAAAACAGGCGCAGGTGCTTTCATGAAAACACCTGAAGACTCTGAGAAGCTTGCAAAAGCAATGGTTCGCATCGGAAACAACGTAGGCAGACAAACGATGGCTGTCATCTCTGATATGTCTCAGCCGTTAGGATTAGCGATTGGAAATTCCCTTGAAGTGAAAGAAGCGATTGATACACTCCGAGGCGAAGGTCCTGAAGACTTAAACGAGCTTGTGCTCACATTAGGAAGTCAAATGGTTGTTCTTGCGAAAAAAGCAGAGACACTTGATGAAGCAAGAGAAAAGCTAATTGAAGTCATGAAAAACGGCAAAGCACTTGAGAAATTCAAGGAATTCTTAGAAAATCAAGGTGGAGACGGCTCGATTGTAGATCAGCCGGAAAAACTGCCGCAAGCCCCTTACCAAATCGACGTTCCTGCAAAGGAATCAGGTGTGGTTGCTGAAATCGTCGCAGACGAAATCGGTGTTGCTGCGATGATTCTTGGAGCAGGACGTGCAACAAAAGAGGACGAGATCGACCTATCTGTTGGCATCATGCTGAACAAAAAAGTCGGCGATCGTGTTGAAAAAGGAGATTCACTCGTGACACTGCATGCGAATCGTGAAGATGTTGCGAATGTCATGGAGAAAATTTATGACAACATCCGCATCGCAGATCATGCTGATGCACCAACTCTCATTCACACTGTGATCACAGAATAAAGAAAAAAGGACAAAAGTGCTTCGTCGCTTTTGTCCTTTTTTGTTCATTTCTTTTTCTATTAAGATAAAAAATTTCACTTTATGAAACAAACCTCTTGCAATCATCAAATAATGGGTGTATATTAGTTGACGAGTCAATGATTGATATATCAACTAATTGATCTGAATAGAAAAGAGGGGATGGCATTGACTGCATTTTGCTCTGAAGAAGCAGAGGTATTATACCGTTTGCAGTGCGTGAACCGTATGATGGGTGTGAAGTTCGAAGCATGCACGGGCATCAGCCAATCAAGACTAGAGTTGCTATCACTGCTATTTCAAGCCGACGAAATCAGCCAATCAGATTTGCAAAAAAAAGTAAATATTGATAGTGCGGCTGTGACGCGTCACTTAAAACAGTTAGAAACAAAAGGAATGGTCACGCGCAGAAGAAAGCCAGAAGATAATCGAGTCACACTTGTTCGTCTGACAGAAGAAGGAAGAACAAGAATCGAAGCTTCTAAAAAAGAAAAAGAACGATTTATCTCAGAAATGCTTGAAAACGTAAGTGACGAAGAACGAAAGCTTCTCACTGATGTGCTCATGCGAATACAACAAAACATCGAAAAGATTCAAACAACCTAAAGGAGTGTTTCAACATGGCTACAACATTAAAAACAAACGATTTTATGGATATTATGAAAGGGCGTCGCTCCATTCGTAACTATGACCCAGCTGTGAAAATCAGCAAGAAAGAAATGGCAGAGATTCTAGAAGAAGCAACAACGGCACCATCATCAGTGAATGCACAGCCTTGGCGCTTCATGGTCATTGACAGCCCAGAAGGAAAAGAAAAGCTTGCACCACTTGCAAAATTCAACCAAACTCAAGTGTCAACATCAGCAGCTGTCATTGCAGTATTTGCAGATATGAAAAGCAATGAATACTTAGATGAAATTTATTCAAAAGCAGTAGAGCATGGCTACATGCCGCAAGAAGTGAAAGAAAGACAAATTGCTGCACTAACTGCACACTTTGAGGTTCTTCCAGAGCAAGTCAACCGAGAAACAATCTTAATTGACGGTGGAATTGTGTCTATGCAGCTTATGCTTGCAGCACGTGCACACGGCTATGATACAAATCCAATTGGCGGATTTGATAAAGAAGTCATCGCTGAAACATTTGGCTGGGATAAAGAACGTTATGTACCAGTGATGCTGCTATCAATTGGGAAAGCTGCTGATGAAGGCTATGCATCTTACCGCTTACCGATTGAACGCATTACAGAGTGGAAATAATATCTTTTCAAAAGGAGACGATCATATGATTATTATTCATGCTGGGATGACGATCCATCCAGAAAAAGAAAACGTATTTCTAGAAGAAATCAACGCATTAATGAAAGCTTCACAAGCGGAAGAAGGCAACGTATCCTACAAGCTGTTCAAGGATACAGAAAAGGAAAATACCTTTTTAATGGTAGAAGTGTGGAAAGATGACGCTGCAGTTCAGAGCCATAATGCAAGTGCACATTTCCAAGCTTTCGTAGCGAAGGCAAAAGAATTCTTAGCCGCTCCACTTGATGTTGTTGCATTTCATGGTGAGCAGCTTTCATAGAAAAACAACAAGCACCCTAGGCGTTCAGGACTGGACCCTATAAAGTGAGACAGATAAAAACACCTTTAAGTTGAAAATCGGGTATAGAATACCTGAAATCAATTTGGAGGTGTTTTTCTATGGGTTCAGAGTTAGTTATTCAATTGAAGTTAATCATATTTATGACATCACGGCCACTGTTGTTCGCCTTTCATGACTTTAGCACTCAATTCTAAGTCTCCAGTGTTCGTAAAGTTCGGATACGCTTTCTTCATTTCAGCAATCAATTGAGCTGAATTGTCTGCCTTCTTAGCTGCTGCTTCAAATTTTGCAATATAATCACGGGTAAACACAACTGCTGATGTATCTTCAGCACTCTTACCTAGATAATGACCTGGAATCACACGTTCTGGCTTCAGAT
The DNA here is from genome assembly GCF_002998085.1 of Bacillus sp. NMCN1. Taxonomy (NCBI): domain Bacteria; kingdom Bacillati; phylum Bacillota; class Bacilli; order Caryophanales; family Bacillaceae; genus Bacillus; species Bacillus sp. NMCN1. Next base: position 178,005 of record NZ_PVQL01000002.1, read on the forward strand.
CAAGAATATGATTTAGAATTTCACGCCATTGATCACGACTTTTTTGAGATTGATTGTCTGCTGTCCAAACATATACATTCTCATAAACAGGTACTCCACCTAGAACTGTCTTTTTCGATGGAACCCAAAGAAAAGTGTGAGATGGATCTGGTCCGTCAAGTCCAATGATGTTGATGTTTTTTCCATCAACTGTCAGTTTATCTCCCTTTAAAACATCTGGAATAATCTGAGCTGTTGGTGCATTTTTCTTCAATATTGGATTCCAGTAATCATTTTTGGCCTGAATCGTTTTTTTAATCCCCTTAACAGTTTCAGGTGTTGCCACAATCTTCACATCAGGGAATGCTTCACGAATGGCAGAGAGACCAAAGTAATAATCTGGGTCTTTATGACTGACATAAACAGTTGTCAGTTTCTTTCCTGTATCGTGAATCATTTTTACTAACTTCTCTGCATTATCCTTTTCAAACTGGGCATCGACAAGAATGACTTCTTTCGGTCCTTCAATCAAGCTAGAAGTGACAGCAAAAACTCCTTTATCACCAGGATTGAACGTTGTGATTTTAAGATTTACTGCTTGTTTGTCCGCTGTGTTTTTGTTATCGGTTGCTGTATTTTTTGTGTCTTCATTGCTAGCACATGCGCTTAGCAATAACACGAAACAAAGACCCAAAGTAAATCCTATGACTGATTTTAATTTAAACATTAGATGATTCTCCTTTTTCATTTTTTAAGAAGACCCTATATTTTATTGATGACTAAAAACATAGGTCTTATGTATGAGTGTAGCCAATACATAAATAAATATTTCTTTAGCGAATTAATTGGATATTGTTCAATCATTAACCTCCCCAAAACAAAGTGAATAGTTGATTCATGCTGGATAGCCTTAGAAAAAGTTGTAACGAACACAGTTACACCTGGACATGATGTAACCATTATAGTTACACCTTTTGGTTGATGTCAATAGAAATAAATTTGAGAGTTTCAACAAAATTCACCCTAATATGCCTTTTAACGATCCGTTTTACATGCAGAAAATCAATTGAAACGAGATTCTTCTAAGACAAATCCATAAAAATGAGTGACCGATATTACGTATTTACCATTTGGTCAAAAAATGCTTTATCTACCAACCATAAAAGATTTAGTCACTTATGCGATTGATGATAAACAAGACGTTTCTCCTGTTCTAGATACTTTGAATTAGCTATACAGGCATTGCCAGAAGGCTGCATACTTCATAGTGATCAAGGATCGGTCTACACTTCAATATGCTGATCAAAACGAGATTAAGGAAAAAGGTATTATCATGAGCATGTCCCATAAGGGTATGCCCGCTGATAATGCTTCGATCGAAACCTTCCACTCCAGTTTGAAATCAGAAAGTCACCGAAAGAGTTTCGGCAACGGGCTGTTTCATTAAGGTGTTTTGATCCCTATATCAAAAACGGGTGTCAGTCCCCCCGTTCATCGCCTGGGGTTCTTTTATTTTCGACACCTTGTCCCACCCGTTTCATTCCCGTATTGTGTATTTTCCACAAAGTTTCTGAAAATAAAATGTTTTTCGACTTAAGTATATTGGAATATGCTAGAATGAGATATTATTTATTACCAAATTAGGGAGGAACCAATATGAAAAAAGGGAAATGGACGAGCATTGCACTAACGGCTGTCCTCAGTTTAGGCACATTGGCAGCTTTCAACACCCCTCTATCTGCCCACACCACAGAAAAATCAACATCCTCAGATGGCGGTCATTATTCAGGTATTCCATTTGACGCAAGTGTCGTGAATGAAGACCGTCTCATCAAAGCCTTGAAAAAACAAGGAAAGATCAAAAAGAATGCCAATGAGGCAGAAACCCAAAAAGCATTAAAGAAATATCTAAAGAAAAAAGAAGAATCTGCCATGAAACAAAGCGCAAGCACCTTAACAGAAGAGCCTGAATTTCTGAAAGAATACAAACAAGAGGTACATAACAAATTAGCCAAAAAGAAAAAGTTAAAGAAGCATAAAGGAAAAGAAGGCAATCATGTAAAACCGGTCAAAAAGGAAAAGTATAAAGGCGATATTCGAAATGATAAGGTATTGGTTTTATTAGTAGATTTTAAAGATTATAAGCATAATAGTATTAAAAAAGAAGAGACTGATATGTACTATGACAAGTACAATCAACAGCACTACCAAGACATGCTTTTCGGAAAAAATGGCTACATCGGTCCAGATGGGAAACGAAAAGTATCCATGAAGCAATATTATGAGAAGCAGTCTGGCGGCAGTTACACTGTCAGTGGAACAGTTGCTGGCTGGTATACAGCTAAGCATGAAGCAGCCTATTATGGCGGGAACGTACCTGATGAATCAGGCAGTGACGGCAGACCGCGTGAATTGGTGAAAGAAGCCCTTGAAGCAGCAGCAAAAGATCCGAATATTGACCTCGGTGAATATGATCAATGGGACCGCTATGATGTTGATGAAGACGGCGTTTATAACGAGCCAGACGGCATCATTGACCATCTGATGGTCGTTCATGCTGGCGTAGGTGAAGAAGCTGGCGGCGGACAACTTGGCTCTAATGCGATTTGGTCGCACCGCTGGTCACTTGGTGATGTATTTGAAATTCCAAACACTGAATCTGAAGTCGGACAAGGTGGGAAATTAGGCGCGTTAGATTATACCATCGAGCCTGAAGATGGCGCGGCAGGCGTGTTCACACATGAATTCGGACATGATCTTGGTCTTCCTGATGAGTACGATACACAGTACACAGGCGGAGGCGAGCCTGTTTCATACTGGTCGATCATGTCAAGCGGAAGCTGGGCAGGTAAAGTCCCTGGAACGGAACCAACAGGCTTTAGTCCATATGCGAAAGAAATGCTTCAAAACTTGCATGGCGGTAACTGGCTTACTGGACAAACCATTGATGGTAAAACATTAAAGAAAAGCAAAACAGTGCTGATTGATGAAGCAGCAACAAAAGGAACGAACCATGATGCGGTTCGAGTGGATTTACCAGATAAAGAGATTGTGGTCACAAAACCTGCTCAAGGACAAAATTCGTACTTCAGCGGAACGGGTGACAATTTAAATGCGACCATGACGACAACAGGTATCGATTTGTCGAAGGGGAGCAAAGCAGAGCTTACATTTAAAGCATGGTACGATATCGAAGAAGATTATGATTATGCGTATGTAGAAGTACGTGAAACAGGAACTGATCAATGGAAGACCATTGCTGGTAACATCACGAATGATCGAAATGAAGCAGGTGCGAACGAAGGCAATGGAATTGCCGGAAAATCAGACGGATGGGTGGATGCAGCCTTTGATCTTTCTGCTTATGCAGGGAAGAAAATCGACCTGCAATTCCGCTATACAACCGATGCAGGCTATTCACTGCCAGGGTTATTTGTAGATGATTTAAACATCACTGCAGATGGGACGAAAGTGTGGTCAGATGATGCCGAGGGCACGTCTACTTTCACCTTTAACGGATTCTCGAAATCTAATGGAAAACAATATGCAGCTCAATACTATTTACTAGAGTGGCGCTCTTATGCTGACGTCGATAAAGGCTTAAAGCATATCAAACGGGGGGCAAGCCTCATGAGCTATAATAACGGTTTGGTCGTGTGGTATGTCGATCAATCCTACAGTGATAACTGGGTAGGAAAACACCCAGGGAACGGTTTCCTTGGGGTAGTAGATGCAGATCAGCAAGTATTGAAGTGGAGTGACGGCTCCATTGCTGCCACAGGTTTCCAAGTACATGATGCAGCATTTTCTTTGAATCCAAGTACGAAGCTCAATATTGATTATACAGCGACAACGGGCTTAACGTTGGCAGATCGCTATATTCGCCCGACTCGTACATTTAGTGATAAAAAGAATTATGTGAATCCAAATAATCCAGATGCAGGGCGTGATGTACCAACATACGGTCTATCCTTTAAAGTCGTTGGACAAAGTAAGGATCGTTCTGTTGGAAAGGTATTAATTTCTAAAAGTAACTAAACAGAAAGCCGGATTCTACCAATGAATCCGGCTTTTTGATATGGTAATAAAATGTTTTTGATGAAAAGGGCGGCTTTTTGGTCGAATGTCTGTTCTTTTTTATTTTGATATCCGAATGAAATCATTATATAATAGAGACTGGAAGGTTTTTCTTTCATACATGGTTCTTTTTAGCTGTTAAAACAAAGGAAAGGATGAGCGTTACCAATGAGTTGTGTCACTGCTAAGCAATTAAAGGTGATTAGAGGGACGATGCAGACTTTTTGCAGCCATTTGGAGTATGATGGTCACGGAAAGCTTCATATCAATACCATCATGGCTTTTATTAAAAAGGAATTTGGTGTGAGAAAAATGAAAGACATTCCACAAAGTCGGTTTACTGAAGCGCTTGAATTAATACAAGACTTTGATTTATACACGGATAAAATAGAGATTCGTGATCGTCTATCAGAAAGGAATTAACTAAATTGAATATTTTAGCAATGATATTAGTAGGAATTGTCGCATTAGAACACCTTGTCATTATGTTATTAGAAATGTTTTTTATGGAATCAAAGATGGCAAAGAGATCCTTTAAGCTGCCAGAACACTTGCAAAAGGATCCAAATGTAAAAGTGATGTTTGCCAATCAAGGGCTTTATAACGGATTTTTAGCTGCAGGACTCATTTGGGGGCTCATTCTCGGATCGAATACTGTTGGATATATGATTCAGCTATTTTTCATTCTTTGCGTGATCATCGCTGCGGTATTTGGCGGTGTGACCTCTAATAAATCAATCATCATCAAGCAAGGAGTACCAGCGCTGCTTGCATTAATTGCGCTTATCCTGGCAAATTAACCATAAATAAAGCCGCCCGAGTGAAGGGCGGCTTTTATCTTTTTCGAAGACCCATCAGACGAATAATGGATGTCAGACATAGAGCAACGGCAACAGCCAAAATAATCTTTCCATACATGACCCCTGTTAGGTTCATCAAAAAGACGGCCAATATGATACAGAGCGTGATGATGATCATCACAATCGAATAGGTTTTCATCTCTTTTCCACTCCTTTAAAAGTCCCCTCACACCCGAGAGGACTATCCATCTTACCTCGTATGATATCACTCAATGACAATTTTACATGAAATTCTTTACCAATAGAATGTGATATATTGATTAGATTTGATGTCAAGCTATATTTTTTAGAAAATCGGGTATACCATAAAGAGCTGCATCGAAGTTTAATTGCTTGATATTTAATTGTGTAAAATATAAAATAGCCACATGTTATATCGAAAGGATGATCAAGATGAGTAAGAAAGTGTTATTAGTATCGACAAGCAGTTCGGAAATGAACGGACATCCAACAGGCTTATGGCTAGAAGAATTGGCAGAGCCATTTCATATTTTTAAAGAAAATGAACTAGATGTTCAAATTGTCTCTATTCAAGGAGGCACTGTCCCTATTGATAAAAATTCTATTCCAGAAGGTGTTCCAGCGCAATATCAAGATGTATATGAATTACTTCAAGACACAAAGGCGCTTACAGATGTGAACCCAGCTGATTATGACGGCATCTTCTTTGCGGGAGGACACGGCCCAATGATCGACTTTGCGTCTAATCAACTAGTAGCTGATGCAATCTTAGCCATTTCAGACAAAAATGGTGCAGTCGGAGCTGTTTGTCACGGCGTTTCAGCATTCGTTGATGTGAAAGATCGAGATGGAAAATCATTTATCGAAGGCAAAAAAATCACAGGCTTTACAAACGAAGAAGAGGAAGCTGTTCAGCTGACATCAAAGGTTCCATTTTTATTGGAAACAAAACTTCGTGAGCAAGGGGCAGCGTTTGAAAAAGGAGATGCCTTTGCACCATTCGCTGTAGTTGACGGGCAAATCATTACTGGACAAAACCCAGGTTCTAGTGCAGAAACAGCACGCCTGTTTGTTAAAACCATTTCATAAAATGATCAAAAACCAGTCGTAACGGATACGGCTGGTTTTTTGTTATAAAAATGTCCTAAAAAAGACCAAAACAATTACTAGAATAATGGTAAAATGATCACAGGGTATAAAACCCAAATGAGGGAAAAGGGGATGTTCCTGTGAGAGCATTTTACGTAAAGATCACCGCAGCTTTACTGTCTGTTTTACTTGTGACAACAGGTTTATTTTCACCAGCGTTAAAAGCAGAAGAAGCGCCAAAATCAGATGGGAAAGTGTCGCCACTGACGGAAAAAACCATTCAGCAAGTGCAAGACTCGTTTTTGAAGCAGGATGAAGGAACCACTATCCAACAGAAGCAACTGAAAAAATCTTTTAAAGTAGATAAGAAAAACGGAATCAGTATCAAACGAAAAGCCGCTAAAGATGGAAAGCTGCGCACGTCTGCCGTACGCTCCATTGATGGACTAGCAATCAACCAATCGGCTGTCTTAACAGAGGATGACCCAGTTGATTTATGGTTTTTAAGCACGTCATCACCTCAGGCACTCATCAGCCGGATTACCTCTTCAAATCCCGATTATTTCGTTCAATTATTTGTTGTTGATTATGAAACAGGACAAGCCTACCCGACGGACTTGCTTCAGCCGGCAGGCAGTCTCCTTGGTTTGACCAACTTACCAGCGGGTGACTACGCATTCGGTATCACAAGCGGCGGAGGTTTCGGAGACTCTTATACGTTACAAGTGAATGCAAAAAACCCGCCCAATTTTACAGGGGCTGTATCCCTATCTTCAACCTTGCAATACTTTGTAGCTGAGTATGCAAATGGTGATGTATTTGCAAATGGCACAAAAGTATATAACAAGCAATCGAAGACAGCCGATTATGAATGGAAGCGTGTGTTTTATTTCTCATATGATGGAAAATATGAACAGAGAACCCATTCGATTTCAAGTGTGAAAGTGAAAAGTATTTCGGCACCAGTGTCGTACTCAGCTCCTTATGCGAGTTCCTCAGAGGCCATTCTCGTCTACTTAGATGTGGAGACATTGTTTATGTACCATCAATCATCGTTTGCAAGCGGGCAATATTATCATGATACCTTTGTTGATACACTCGGGAAGACAACACCAAGACGCCTAGACCTTGATGATTTGACAAATTACGGCGATCATATTTTAGCCGTTGATTTAAAAACAGGAAAGCCGATTGATTTCTTCAGTGTCCTTAATTTCTACTATGCTGCAGGGATCGAGAAGCTGCCATCAATTAAAACATTGAATTAAGAAAGGCGGTTGACATCAAATCGCCACATGTGTAGAGTAAAGATAATTAAATGACAAAAGTCCACTAGGGGAGTCATGTATGACTGAGACAAGAGAAAATCTTGGACCCTTTGAACCTGATCTAGTTCGTACTAGCGGAGGGAAGTGGAGCTGGACCTTGTCTTATTCATGATTGAATTGATAAGAAGGCCGCTCCATTTGGGGTGGCTTTTTCATTTATTCAACTGAAGAAGAGGAGGTTTTTTTATGACATTTTCAACGCAATTAAGAAAAGAAACAGAACCATTATTTGAAGCCATTTATCAGCATCCGTTTGTCAGAGGACTGGCAGCAGGAAAGCTTGAAAAAGAACAGATCATTCATTACGTCAAACAAGATGCAGAATACTTACATGCATTTATTAAAATTTATGCGGCAGCGATCAGCAGGTGTACAGATAGAGAGGACATTGCCTTTTTCCATCAGCAGATGGCTTTTGTACTAGATAGTGAGACACATCCTCATCAAAACCTTTGCCGAGTGGCAGGTGTAGCATACGATGAGCTTCAAGGTGCTTCGTTGGCGCCGAGTGCTCATCACTATATTCATCACATGCTGCAAGTCGCACAGGGAGGAACACTTGGAGAAATTATTGCTGTTTTGCTTCCTTGCCCTTGGACATATTGGGAAATAGGCAAACGAATGCTTTCAGACGTGCAGCCTGACCCGTCACATCCGTTTTATGAGTGGATCACGTTTTATGGAGGATTAACCGACTCTGTCACAGTGGAGCTTTGCAAGCGGCTCGATCAGCTGGCGGAAGGAGCAAGTGAGAAGGAAAAGGAAAAAATGAAACAGCACTTTATCTTAAGCTGTCAGCTTGAGTACAAGTTTTGGGACATGGCGTTTACGGTGGAAGAGTGGCCAGTTCCATTGGAGGTGCATTCATCATGACATGGAAGATGAAAGAAGTCGTCCTTGCTGTCATTTTATCCGTTGCGTGTGGTGTCATCTATTTAGGATGGTCCACACTTTACCTACCAATTACAGCACTTGTTGGCCCAGCAGGAGGCAACATCATGTTTGGCATTTGGGTGATTGCCAGTCCAATCGTTGCGTATATCATCCAAAAGCCGGGAGCTGCCCTGATTGCAGAAACAGCCGCTGCGGCTGTGGAATTACTGACAGGCAGCCACTTTGGTCTTTCAGCCCTGCTGATTGGTGTATGCCAAGGGCTTGGGGCAGAAATCGCCTTTGCTCTTTTTGGTTATAAACGATATCGCATGTGGACACTGATGCTATCAGGTGCCTTTGCAGCTGTTGGAGCAATGGCATACAGTCTTGTTGCAAATGGCTTTGGTTATTACACGCCTCAAGTTTTACTCATCACACTTATAACTCAAATCATCAGCGGGATGATACTGGGCGGATGCTTAGCGAAAGTTGTGGTGGACGCATTATCTAAAACCGGTGTACTGAATCAATATGCCATCATGAAAGAAAAACGAAACAAAGGTGAACAGCATGGATTCATTTCTCGCGTGCAATAATCTCACTGTCCGTTTTTATGAACAGCCTCAGCCCGTCTTGCATCAAATCTCTCTTTCCATTCAAAAAGGAGAAAAGGTGCTTATTTTAGGACCAAGCGGCAGCGGTAAATCCACACTCATTTCCGTTCTGGCTGGCATCATTCCAGAACATATAGAAGCAGACATGCAGGGCGAATTGATATCGCAAAGACATACAGGCGTCATGTTTCAGGACCCTGATTCCCAGTTTTGTATGCACCGCGTCAATGAAGAAATTGCCTTTAGCCTAGAGAACCGTTCCGTCCCTCGTGAAGAGATGGATGTCATCATTCAGCAGCTCATGCAAAAAGTCCAACTCGATGTCGATCCGAATACAGACATTCACATATTATCTGGCGGCATGAAGCAGCGATTAGCGCTTGCTTGTTTACTAGCGTTAGAGCCAGATGTCCTGTTCTTTGATGAACCGACTGCACAGCTTGACCCAACAGGCAGAATGGAGATATTTCAACTTCTACAGCAGCTTGCAGCTGATGAGCGGCAAACGATGATTTTTGTAGAGCATGTGTTAGATGGTGTCATCGAATGGATGGACCGGGTGATTTTATTAGACGATCAAGGCAGCATCTTAGCAGATGGGTCTCCAAAAAATGTGCTCGTGACATATGAAAAAGAAATGAAAGAGGCAGGAATTTGGCGGCCGAAATTATTTCCCGAGAAATGGTCTACGATCCTTCAAGATCCATTTCATCCGATGAGTCACACGCTTAAGCAAACCTTTGAAACGAGAAAAGAGCAGCATAAACAAGTGCCGTCGACTGAGCGTGAGACCATCATTCGCTCAGAAGATCTTCAATTAAGCTACGGGAAAAAAAGGATTATGAATGATCTTCAGCTTGATATCAAAGCAGGGGATTGGGTGGCGATCATTGGGGAAAATGGAAGCGGGAAAAGTACATGTCTTAAACATTTGGTTCGTTTAGAGCCTGCGAAAAAAGGCCGTATTTTTTTAAAAGAGATGCTTCTAAAACAGTGGTCTGACCGAGAACTATATGAAAAAGCAGGCTTTGTATTTCAAAATCCGGAGCTTCAATTCATACAAGATACAGTGTTCGATGAAATTGCATTTGGTGGAAGGCAGCGTAATTGGCCAGAATCCGTTGTGCAAGAAAAAACAATTCAGCTGTTGAAAGAGTTCGGTTTAGAAAAACATGCAAAAGCTCATCCTTTCACTTTAAGCTTAGGTCAAAAAAGAAGGTTGAGTGTGGCCACAATGCTCCTTTTTGATCAGGATGTCCTATTGTTAGACGAACCAACTTTCGGACAGGATGAAAGAACAGCGAAGGAATTAATCAGGCGCTTGAAAGAGCGTCAACGCCAAGGTACCACAATTTTAATGGTCACACATGATATGGATCTCGTCGATAAGTGTGCCGATCAAGTGCTTCTTTTTCACCAAGGAAAGCATGTATATGATGGCACGCCCTATGATTTATTTTCAAATCAGGAACTTGTCGATGCTTATCAGCTGAGAGCTCCCTTGCATTATCGCTATGTTGCTGAAAGAAAGGACGTGCTGACGATTGCAAAGTAATCACTCCTTTCTTTCCACAGTGAATCCAGTTATCAAATTACTCACTCATCTGCTTGCGATGTGTTGTCTCATGACGATATCTGATCCTAAAACAACCTTCTTCATCTGGCTGTTTGCACTTGGTATTGGATTTGTCTTAGGCGGATGGAATATGAAGTATCTTTTCACAAGACTTGTCCCTTATCTGCTCTTTTTTATTCTCGTGTTTTGGATGATGGCCGCCTTTGGCAAGGGGGATCATACTGTTTGGAAGTGGGCGTGGTTTCATATTACAGAGGAGAGTTTAAGAAATGGACTCACCATCGCTTTCAGAATGCTTGGCTTTGTGACATTTGGTCTTCTTTTTACGTCCACAACAGACTTGACGGCATTTATGATGAGCCTGATTCATCAATGCAAAATGTCCCCAAAATGGGCGTATGGGATGCTTGCCGGCTTCCGATTTATTCCGTTATTTCAAAGTGAATTAAAGCAAATGAAGGCGGCACATAAAATCAGAGGCTATAAGCAAAAAAACAGCTGGAAAGCTTTTATGCGTTATGCACTTCCTCTGTTTACGCAGGGCGTACGAAAATCAGAACGTTTAGCGATTGCGATGGAAGCACGAGGCTTCACAGGGGCGAGAGAGCGGACGTATTACCATGTCATCAGCACTTCATGGATCGATTATATGTATCTTTTGCTCATCGGTATCAGTGTCTTGATATGCATGTCCTTTTTTTAAAAATACCCACATTCTCTTGATAGAATGTGGGCTTTTTATATGTCTTAGGTCATTTGATTGATATTAGTGCACATTACAGGCTGTAATAGACCTTATAACGAACCGATAAAGAGGATGTAAAGAGAAAAAGAGAGGATGAACATGAGCGAAATGTCACAGAGAGTTGATAACATAATAGACGCTTTACCAATCATTGGACTAGCTATGAGAGAGCAACTAACCTTTTCTGTTTTAGGGAAAGAGAAGGTTCTTTATTATCAGCAACATGGGAACATTGACTTAGGGTTTAAAGCTGGGGATGCAGTAGCTCCGGGGTTCGAAAACTTTTCTATGCTGAAAAACGGGAGAGAGTCATCGTTTATCCAAATTCCGAAAGAGGTATACGGAATTCCAATGGATATTGTTGCCGTTCCAATGAAAGATGAGACGGATCAAGTAGTCGCTGCTTTCTGCGTGGCCTATGACCAGACCAATCAACAACGGTTAGATCACATCATGACGGAGAGCAACCAAGCTTCCGAAAAACTAGTCGCAATGGTACAGCAAGTTGCCGCACATTCAGAGGAACTACAAGCGACAAGTGAACAAATTCTACAAAACACGAAAACCACTGTCGAAAATTCCTCTAAAATCAATCAAGTGTCCAATCTTATAAAAGGTATCTCTGATCAAACGAACTTACTTGGACTGAACGCATCCATTGAAGCTGCAAGAGTAGGTGAAGCAGGAGCAGGTTTTGGAGTGGTCGCAACAGAAGTGAGAAAGCTGTCAACTCACGCAAAACAAGCGACGACTGATATTGAAACAGCGCTAAAAGATGTGCAGGGATCGATTAAAGGAATGGAAGAAGAAATAGCACAAATTGTCGCTTCTTCTGAGCATCAAGCAGAGCTTGTAAGCACGTTTACAAAAGTTATTGAAGGTCTTCATGAAACAAATGAAACGATGAAAGCATTAGCAGAAGACTTAGTGAATTATCAAGTGAAATAAAAAATACCAACCAAAACCTCCAGATGAATCGGAGGTTTTTTTACGTTTTAAGGTGGGAAAGTTGTTAGGATATTGACCGATTTATCGCTGACAGGCAGGGTACACTTCTGTATGATAGAAAAAGAGATACTAGTCTGGTCAGTAGGACCTATTCATAAGGAGGAAGACCATCGTGACACAATCAGCGAAGCTACAAGAAATCATAGCACCTTACCGTACAATGTTAGATCAAACTGAACAGCCAATGATTCAATTACAGATGAAACAAGGAAAAACTGGACCATACGACAGCAAAATAGCTGGTGATCCTTACTTCCCCAAAAACGATGAATATCCAGTTGATGGTGAAGGACATCCTATGAAACTTTTGGCACAAATTAATTTCGGCCAGCTGCCGAAGCTGAAGGATTATCCAGAAACAGGGCTTCTGCAAATTTTTATTTCTGTGCATGATGATCTTTATGGGATGAATATTGACCATAAAAAAGAGCAAAAAGATTTTCGGATCAAATTTATTGAGGAACCTTTCTTGGCAGAAGAAGAGTTGTTGACTGACTTTTCTTTTGTGAAAATTCCAGACGATTTTTATTTTCCTGTGACGAAGGAAGGCGCAATTACAGGTGAACTGGCAAACGAAACGGTCAGTGTAGGAGATTTCCGCTTTGAAAAAGTCATAGGTAAGCGAAGCTGGGACCTATTCGAAGATGTGGAAGGCATTGATGGAGATGAAGCAGATGCCTTGCTAGATGAATTTCATGATGCAGCGAGTGGCTTTGGTCATAAATTGGGCGGATATCCAGGCTTTACACAAGAAGACCCGCGTACCTATGAAGATCAGGAACATACCGTTCTGTTATTACAAATCGACTCAGATGATGAAGTGGATCTGTTGTGGGGAGATTGCGGAATCGCCAACTTTTTTATCAAACCAGAAGACCTCAAACGAAAAAATTTCGAGAATGTCGTCTATAATTGGGACTGCTCCTGATTTTGTAAAAAACACTCCTTATAGAGTGTTTTTGTGTATGTTTTTAGACTTTTTTACCCCTATTTCGTCATTTTTGAGAGGTAATATGTCATTCTTTCTAGTTGACCGTATCAAAAAAAAATGTAAAATCATCTTAAAGTCCTCTTTTTTGAAGATAATAATAACATGACATATCAATCTACAATGAGATGCTCGAAAAAGCGGAATGTACTGGGGGGTATCAATTGATCATTTCGAAAGTAATCAATAATAATGTGGTCAGTGCGTATGATGACGAGCAGCATGAGCTGGTCATCATGGGCAGAGGGATCGCTTTTCAAAAGAAAAGTGGAGATCCGATTGACGAAGAACGTATTGAAAAAGTATTTTCCATTCAAAATAAAGATATATCAGAAAAATTCAAAACCCTGCTTTATGATATTCCGATCGAGTATATGCAAGTGTGTGAGGCGATTATTGATCATGGGAGAACAACCCTTAATAAAAATTTGAATGACAGCATCTATGTGACACTGACGGATCATATCACCTTTGCTATTGAACGTCATCAAAAAGGAATGGACATCAAAAATGCTTTGCTCTGGGAAATCAAGCGGTTGTACAAAGAAGAGTTCATGTGTGGTGTAGAAGCGATTCGGATTATTCAGGACAAGCTCAACATTCATCTTCCTGAGGATGAAGCTGGTTTTATTGCCATGCATATTGTCAATGCAGAGCTCAATGAAGAAATGCCGAACGTGATTCAAATTACCAAACTCATTCAAGATATTTTAAATATTGTCAAGTATCACTTTCAAATCGATTTAGACGAGGAATCATTAAATTATTTCCGTTTTGTCACGCATTTGAAGTTTTTTGGGCAGCGTCTGTTTAACGAAACACAAATGGAAAATCAAAATGAATTCCTGTATGAAGTAGTAAAAGAAAAAAACACCGCAGCTTTTCAATGTGCTGAAAAAATTAACGATTATGTTCAAAAAGAATACAACCGAAGTCTCATAGAAGATGAGATGCTATATTTAACTTTGCATATCGACAGAGTGGTAAAAAGAAAATAAATTCAAAAAGAAAGCGTTGACATCATAAAATTAACATGATAATTTATAACTATAAACGAAATAACCCACAATCTTTTAGGATTGTTACTGGTCAAGCAGGCAAAACCTAAATCATTGTCCCTATCTTTGATAAGGCGTGATTTAGGTTTTTTTATATCTAAAGACTTATAAAAATTAAATAACGATCAATCGCTATGAAGGATTGTTACTGGTTAAGCAGGCAAAACCTAAATATCGATTAATGTCTGAATCGCTATTTCTCGGACATTAATGGATGTTTAGGTTTTTTCTATATCATGATTTAATCAACGATTGGAGGGTAATACAATGAACCACAAACAAACGGCAAAAGAAGTTCTAGAGCTTGTCGGCGGTGAAAAGAATGTTAAGCACGTCACGCATTGTATGACAAGACTTCGCTTCAACTTATACGATGAAGGCAAAGCGGATAAAGAGAAGCTGCAATCAACAGACGGGGTCATGGGTGTGAATCAAAGCGGAGGTCAATATCATGTCATTATTGGCAATGATGTTTCAAATGTCTATCAAGCGATGATTGCTGACTCAGGCCTGTCAACAGATGTAAAATCAGGCGGTACAGAAGAAGCATCAAAACAAAATGCGATATCTAAGCTTTTCGATTTTATCTCTGGTGTCTTCACACCGATTCTTCCAGCCATTGCTGGTGCCGGTATGATCAAAGGGATCTTGGCACTCATGCTTACGTTCCAGTGGATATCGGATAAAAGCAGCACATATGCAATTTTAACAGCTATCGGCGACGGAGCCTTTTACTTCTTACCGATTCTGCTTGCTGTAAGCGTAGCCAAAAAAATTGGCACAAATCAGTATATCGCCGCTGCCATTGCAGCCGCCGCACTGCACCCGCAGTTAACGGCTTTACTAGGCGCAGGAAATACAGAATTTCTAGGGCTACCAGTGGTTGCCGTTGTGTACTCTTCATCGGTCATTCCGATTCTACTCACCATCTGGCTCGGTTCATATGTTGAAAGATTCGCGGAAAAATATAGCCCAAAATCATTGAAGATTATCCTTGTTCCAACGGTCACACTTCTTGTCGTAGTACCAATTATGCTTATCGCAGTAGGACCGCTTGGTGGGATTATCGGAAATGGCCTTTCAGGTGGAATTGATTTATTGTTCAAACATGCAGGTATTTTGGCCGGACTCTTGATCGGCGGCTTCATGTCACCATTGATCATTACGGGCATGCACTATGCACTACTTCCAATTATGATCAACAACATTACGTTAAACGGTTTTGACTTCATTCTTCCAATGATGTTTGTAGCAAATATGGCACAAGCAGGCGCAGCATTCGGTGTCTTCTTAAGATCAAAAAACAAAACATTTAAATCATTGGCGATGTCTACAAGTATCACTGCATTAATGGGTATTACTGAACCTGCTATGTATGGTGTGAACATGCGATTGAAAAAACCGTTCCTTGCAGCCCTCATTGGTGCAGCAGCAGGCGGCGTGTTCATGTCGATCTTTAAAGTAAAATCATATGTGATATCTGGATCAGCAGGTCTCCCGGGTCTCCCGACATTCATTGGCCCAACATTTGTCTACTCGATCATCGGCTTAGTAATCGCCTTTGTCGTAGCAACGATCATGACACTTGTTCTAGGATTCAAAGATGTACCAGTGAAAGATGATACAAAAGCAGACAAACCAGAAGAAAAGAAAGACACAGTAACACTTCAAAATGAAGTGGTACAAAGCCCGCTTGAAGGTCAACTAAAGCCGCTAAATCAAGTAAATGATGCAACATTCTCTAATGAAATCATGGGTAAAGGTACAGCTATTATCCCAGCAGTTGGACGTGTAGTAGCACCATTCAACGGCAAGGTTGAAACCATTTTTCAAACGAAACATGCCATTGGCTTAAAGAGTGACCATGGCACTGAGCTTCTCATTCATGTTGGAATTGATACGGTGAAGCTCGGCGGAAAACATTTCACAAGTCATGTAGAGTCAGGTGATTTTGTTCAAGCAGGAGATGTGCTCGTTGAATTTGATATCGAGGGCATTCAGCAAGAAGGCTATGATGTCACCACACCAATTATTGTGACCAACACAAACGATTTTGCACAAGTTGATGCGAAAACAGAAGGCACGATTTCAGTACAAGAGACACTGCTCACAGTCAGTGTAGAAGAAAATGAGGAGGGCATTCAACATGAACAAGTTAGAAAAAACATTTCCTAAAGGTTTCTTATGGGGCGGCGCTGTTGCGGGCAACCAAATTGAAGGTGCTTATAATAAAGATGGAAAAGGCTTATCGACAGCTGATGTATCACCGCACGGGATTATGCATCCATTCGATGAATCAATGAAAGACTTAAACTTATATCATGATGCGATTGACTTCTACCATCGCTATAAAGAAGATATTGCACTCTTTGCAGAAATGGGATTCAAATGCTTCAGACTCTCTATTTCTTGGCCGCGTATTTTCCCAAATGGCGACGATGCGGAACCAAATGAAGCAGGCCTTGCTTTTTATGACAAAGTATTCGATGAACTGCATAAGCATGGAATTGAACCAGTAGTTACGATTTCTCATTATGAAATGCCGCTTGCACTTGTGAAAAACTACGGTGGTTGGAGAAACCGCAAGCTTGTCGATCTTTATGAAACATATGCGAAAACGTTGTTTACTCGCTATAAAGACAAAGTGAAATATTGGATGACCTTTAATGAAATCAACGTTGTGTTACATGCGCCTTTCACTGGCGGTGGACTTGTATTTGAAGAGGGTGATGACGAGAAAAGCATTCAATATCAAGCAGCGCATCACCAATTTGTTGCAAGTGCTTTAGCTGTCAAAGCAGGACACGAAATCATTCCTGATGCGAAAATCGGCTGTATGATTGCAGCAATGACAACTTATCCGTACAGCTCAAGACCAGAAGATATGTTTGCTGCAATAGATCAGGACCGTAAAACATTGTTCTTCTCAGATGTACAGGCAAGAGGCTACTACCCAGGTTACATGAAACGATACTTCCGCGAAAATGGAATTCATATTGAGATCCAAGATGGTGATGAAGACATCCTAAGAAACCATACAGTGGACTATATTGGCTTCAGCTATTACATGAGCTTTGTGACAAGTACAGATCCAGAGGTTCTTGGACAAGTGACTGGTGGTAACCTGTTTGAAGGCGTGAAAAACCCTTATCTAGAAGCAAGTGATTGGGGCTGGCAAATTGATCCGAAAGGACTTCGTACAACACTAAACCAGCTATATGACCGCTACCAAAAACCATTGTTTATCGTAGAAAATGGACTGGGTGCTGTCGATCAGGTAGAAGAAGACGGATCAATTCAAGACGATTACCGAATTGATTATCTCAGAAGCCATCTGCTAGAGGCGAGAGAAGCCATTGCAGACGGAGTAGACTTGATCGGTTATACAAGCTGGGGCCCAATTGACCTTGTCAGCGCATCAACGGCTGAAATGAAAAAACGCTACGGCTTCATTTATGTTGACCGTGATAATGAAGGAAAAGGAACATTAGATAGAAAGAAAAAGAAAAGCTTTGATTGGTATAAGCAAGTGATTGCTACGAATGGTGATCATTTAGATGCATAAAAGAAAAAGACAAACCGTTCATACTGCGGTTTGTCTTTTTTTCGTCAAAGGGACTACGAATTCCACACTTGATCTGCAATCTCAATCACATGACGAAGCTTTTCCCATTGCTGCTCTTCTGTTAACAGATTGCCTTCCTCCGTTGAGGCGAACCCGCATTGTGGACTCAAACAAATCTGATTAATGTCGACGTATTGAGCCGCTTCCTCGATCCGTTTTTTAATCTGTTCAGCCGGCTCAAGCTCACCGTATTTTGAAGTGACAAGCCCTAGTACGATTTGGAGGTTTGGGTTCTTCACATAGCGAAGGGGCTCAAAACCGCCAGAACGATCGTCGTCGAACTCTAGAAAGAGACCATCCAGATCTAAGCCGGCGAAAATTGTTTCTGCCGCTGCTTCATAACCGCCTTCAGCTGCCCACGTCGATTTAAAGTTACCACGGCAAATGTGCATAGTGACCACTAAATCCTCTGGACGATCGGCAACCGCTTCATTGATTGTTTTCGCAAATGACTCACGCAGTTCATCTTCTTCTCGGCCAAAGGCTTTGATTTGTTCATGACCTTTTTCAGAAAAGAACACGGCCCATGCCGTATCATCCAGCTGCAAGTAGCGGCAGCCTGCATCATAAAAAGCACGGATGGCTTTTTTATACGCCTGTGCCACATCATGGTGGAATGCCTCTAAGCTGTCGTATACTCCTTCTTCAAGCTTTCCACGGAAAAAGAGCATATTCGGACTTGGAATCGTCATTTTAGCTGTATGATCACCAGCGATGCTGTGAAGGAAACGGTAATCCTCTAGCATTGGATGATCTGTGAAGTCGATCTTGCCCGTTACCTTGATGCCCCGCGCTTTAGTTGTCGTATTGTGGAATTGAATACCTTGATCCGCTTCAAATCCTTCGACCCCATCTAGTCCCTCAAGAAAGTCAAAATGCCACCAAGCACGTCTGAATTCGCCATCTGTGACAACTTCTAATCCAATTTCCTTTTGTTTCTCCACAATACGAGTGATTTCTTCATTTTCAATTTGTTGGAGCTGCTCTGCTGTCAGTGTACCGTATGCTTTTTGCTTGCGTGCTTCCTTGATACGTTCTGAACGAAGTAAACTGCCTACTTGATCTGCGCGAAATGGCGGTTTCGTTGTTTTCTTTCCAATGGTTTGTACTTGTGTCATGCTGAATCCCTTCTTTCTACAGGTTAAAAATCAAATAAAAAAGCTCTTCCTTGGATAAGGAAGAGCATCATATACTGAGAGAACTCTGCCTTATCTTCAAACAAGCATCTGCTTGCTTAAGGAATTAGCACCATTCTGTTCTGAGGAACAGCGGTTGCCGGGTTTCACAGGGCCAGTCCCTCCACCACTCTTAATAAGGTTACCTTTTGATTCAATTTTCTTAATAAACATAATTATTCAACTTTTTAGAGAGAAAGTCAATGGTTTTAACTGTTTAATTTTCTACATAAACAAATCAGTGATGAGAACACCAGCTAGTCCGACAAGTGATAGAACGGTTACCATCAATGTCCACGTTTTAAAGGTTTGGGCCATCGACAGGTTAAAGTATTCTTTATAAATCCAGAAACCCGCATCATTCACGTGAGAGAACGTAATACTGCCGGCACCTGTTGCGATCACCATTAATTCTGGGCTCACACCTGTCAAACCAATCAGTGGAGCAGAAATGCCAGCTGCTGTGAGACCGGCGACAGTGGCTGATCCTAAAGATACACGAAGGACTGCAGCAATCAGCCAGGTGAGAAGCAGTGGAGAAAGCGTGCTTCCTTGCATGATTCCTGCAATGTATTGATCGACACCGCTATCAATGAGCACCTGTTTAAAGGCGCCGCCACCTGCAATAATTAATAGAATCATTGCAATAGAACCGATAGAATCTGTGATTGACTTCATCACATCCTGCATGCTCTTGCCTCTGCCAAGTCCAAACGTGTAGATAGCAAGCAGCACGGAGATTAACAGTGCAATCGCAGGTTCGCCTAAAAACTCAGCGGTTGGCAGTACTGGGGAGGACGGGAAGAAAATTTCTAAAAATGCTCTGAATGTCATGAGTAATACAGGCAAAACAGCGGTGAAAATGCTAATGCCGAAGCTAGGCATTTCTTCTTCTGTAAATTTCTTTGGATTAAATAAGTTCTTTGGAATATGCGCGTGTAACTGATCTTTTTTAAATAGTTTCGTAAAGAGAAGTCCGCCTACTAAAACAGCAGGAATCGCTAAAATAATCCCAACTAATAAGGTTTGTCCCATGTTTGCTTGAAAGACATTCGCAATGGCAGTCGGCCCTGGGTGAGGAGGGAGGAAGCCATGTGTGGTGATGAGTGCAGCGACGAGCGGCATACCCACATAAAGCACAGGAAGTCTTGCAGCTTGAGCGATCGTAAAGACTAATGGAATTAAGATAATGAATCCGGTTTCATAAAATAGAGCAATTCCGATAACAAATCCAGTCAGCATCGTCGCCCATTGGATTTTTCCGATGCCAAATCGGTCAATGAGTGTCATCGCAATACGCTGAGCTCCGCCAGAATCAGCCATCAATTTACCAAGCATCGCCCCAAAACCGAGAACGAGTGCGAGGTGCCCGAGCGTACTGCCGAGTCCTTTTTCGACGGAAGCAATCGCTTCTAGTGGTGACATTCCTTCTAAAACAGCAACAATTAAAGAGACAATAATCAAAGATATGAAAGCGTTTAACTTAAAGACAACCATGAGTAAAAGCAATAACAAAACGCCAAGTCCAATAAACACTAACGACATGATCCTTCCTCCTTTGTGGTGCATAAGGGAGTGAAAAAAACACCCCCTATGCTTTATCCTTCAAGTATGTCTACAGCTTCTTTTAACGTATCCTTTGAACCAACATTTCCCGGGAAAATCACAAAAGACATGAAAGGAAATTTACTTTCTTCGCCTGTTTGCCAAACGGGGATGCCTGGTTTGATCTGCCCTGCTACGGTTGCGCGCTTCACGTGAAGTCCTCTAGTTCCAATATCGCTGGAGGTAATGCCACCCTTGGCAATGAGATACTTAGGACGAATTGTGAGACGTTGGACAATGCTTGTCACAGCATCACTAATCTTTACAGAGAGCTTTAATTCTTCCTCCTGACGATCATTCCCAAGATCAAGCCGTTCTCTTCTTGTATAAACAGCTACAGATTGACCTGATGCTAACAGTGCTTCAGTTTGCTGGATCACGCGGTCAATTTCTTCTTGAAATGCTTCAGGCTTTAGCACGAGGTGGGTATTAAATTCAATAAAAGCTACCTCTTTATTTTGTTGAAGCGCTTTTAATTGATCTGTTGTCTTTTTCACATGAGAACCAATCATAATGAGACCACCGTGCGGGCTTTGTTCTTGTATCAAGTCATGTCTTGTTAATAAGTCACGATCCCCTATACCGCCAAGAACTTTTGTAAGTGCCGCCGCACTTCTGAACATGAGTTGCTGTCCTGCTTGAATGGTCTCAATAAGAGCGGTGACAAAGACTTTGACATCGTCATAGTCCACAGCGTTTACAACCACCTTTTTAAAATCGGTCACACTCATGAGCTGCCTTTTTATTTGATCAATCCGTAAAGCCCGTAGATCATCTAACGAAATGTAGGTGGTGCTCTCTTTCGTGAACGATCCGTCTGCCTTTTCTTCAATCCATTCTCCGAGATGAGATGACTGAAAGCCGAATGTGCGGTCTCGTGCAAATTCTGTGTCACCAGCAGGAATTAATTCGTGTCCTTCTTGAACGTAATGAATATTGTTGATCGTAAAGCGTCCACCTTCTTGGAAAAAAGGAAGAAGAATCTCTCCATCGAATTGGCGTGAGCTTTGCTGTTCAATGGTCGTTCTGAGTACTTCGGTTTCCAGCGGAAAGTGTCCACGAAGAGTAGAATCTCCTCGGCTGACAATGATGAAATCCTGATCAAGCCGTTCAGCTACCTTCACAATGGTTGAAGCGATTGTTTCGTGCGCAGCGGCCGTTTCCTTCTCTGTCATACTGCGAGAATTGGTCAAAATAAAGAACATGCGGCAGTCTTCAAGAAAACCGGCTTCGATGCTTTCTTCAGACCAATCGGTGAAAACAGAGACACCATGTACGGTTTGAATACCTGTTGGATCATCATCTAATACAATGACTTTATGATGAAAGCTGTTCAGTGCTTGTTCGTATGATGATTGAATGATCTTTGAATCCGCCTTCGGAATGGCATTCAATATGTCAGTGCTTTTCTTCATGACCATCTCATCCTTTCTTCACTTCAACATGAGCCATTTTTTCGTAATATTGAACGATGCCGCCATGATCAAGCCCTGATTTTCCGTCCGCTTTGAGAGCGTGGAAGATTTCAAGCAGCTGACTAGAAAGCGGGAGAGGAACACCGATATCATGAGCAGTTTCCATGACATTGGTTAAATCCTTTAAGTTGATGTCGATGCGTCCGCCTGGTTCAAAGTTTCGTTCTAAGATGAGAGGAACCTTTGCATCAAGAACGGCACTTCCTGCCAGTCCACCGCGGATGGCTTCATACATTTTATCAATGGCAATGCCGGATTTAGCGGCAAGAACGAGCGCCTCAGACATGGCTGCAATATTTAAGTTGACGATAATTTGATTGGCGAGCTTCGCCGTTGTCCCGCTCCCATTTGTCCCAACTAATACGACCTCAGTGCCCATTGCGAGCAGGACATCCTTCACTTGCTCAAAGATGGCTTCTTCGCCGCCAGCCATGATGGCAAGTGTTCCGTCTATTGCCTTCGGTTCTCCGCCGCTGACAGGTGCGTCGATAAATTCCACCTGATGCTGTTTTGTAAGAGCAGCTAATGCCCTAGAGGTAACAGGGGAAATTGAGCTCATATCTACGACGACAGTTCCAGGTTTAGCTGTAGTTAAAATGCCATGATCACCTGAAACGACTGCCTCTACATGCTCTCCTTTAGGAAGCATTGTGATGATGATATCGCTTTCAGAAGCGGTCTCAGCTGCTGAAACAGCACCTTTTCCTCCCGCTTCTTGTAACGCTCGAATCGCTTCCTCATTTAGGTCAAAAACAGTCACAGTATGACCGGCTTTTAATAGATTGAGTGCCATAGGCTTTCCCATAATACCTAATCCAATGAATCCAATCTTCTTTGTCACGTTGTCCGCCTCCTATATAGAAAACCCTTACAAAAAGCGCTTTCTTCTTTTTGTTAGTATATATACTATCCTATTCATTTTATAGTAGGAAATAAACTATTGTTCATTTAATGTACATGACGTGATAGGAACGTGTCAACGGAAAATATGAGAAAAGTCACAAAAAAAGACCGGGATCAGCTCCGGTCTTTTGCGTTCATGTTTTATTTTTAGCTACGGCTAATCGAGATCGTTTCACGTTTTCAATGGCATTTGATCCTAGCTCTAAAACAGCGGCGACGTATAGTACATCAATGATCACAAGCTGGTTAATACGGGAGATCATGGAGTCCGAGCGATAGGTTGTCTCTCTGGAAGAACTGAGCAGATGAAAGTCAGATCGCTTTGCGAGCTCTGATTTCGGATAGCTGGTGATAGAGGCAATCTTCGCTCCCTTTTCTTTAGCAAATTGCACGGCATCAAGAATTTCTCTGCTCTCTCCTGAATGGGAGATCGCAACGATAAAATCGTGCTCCGTGGCGTGAGTTGCAATCATGTTCATCATATGCGGATCACTGCATAGACTCACTTCAAAACCAAGCTGGAGGAACTTATGATAAGCATCTCCGGCAATAAAGCTGGATGCACCTGCTCCAAAGAAGACGGTCTTATGTGCCTGTTTCATTTGTTCAATGAATTGCGTGACGGCATGATCTTCTAATATATGCTTCATATCTTGAATAGAGTTTGTTGTTAACTCTATGACCTTATGTTTAATGTCAGCTACACTATCGGATGCCTCGATCTCACCGTATATGGATTGAGGCGTATTGGTCGCAATATCCTGTGCGACATGGACACGAAACACTTGATACGATTCATAGCCGATTTTTCGTAGGAACCGAAAGATCGTCGTTTCACTTGTATTGCATTCAGCAGCGAGTGCACTAATGGAGTGAAGCACAACTTTCTGAGGGTTTTGTAAAATGTAATTGGCAATCTTTTTTTGGGTCGGGGACAAACTATGAAACGTCGTCCGAATGTGACTAAAAATATTCTCTTCTATGATAAACACCACACTTCATCTAGCATTCTACATTAAGCATACAGGAACTTATGAAAACGGTAAACAAACCCGAAGTGGAAAAGGAAGAATAATATGGAAAAAGCGCTTCTTTTGGTTCTTTTGTCATGGTATACTCAATTGGTAATAGACAAAAATGGGGGTTTTTACTATGACGATGAAAAAAGGCCTAACGATCAGCCTGCTCATTTTTTCGCTGATTGTTTCGTTGTTTGCTCCAGTTGGATCTGCGGATGCCAAACAAGCAAAAAAAGCAAAAGTAAGCACACACTATTATAAAAAGAAAAAAACATTCAAATATGCACAGGTGAAAAACCTAAGCAAGTCGCATATGAAAACCATCAATCGCGATTTAAAAGAAGATATCGCATTCTCTTATTCTACGTACTTGTTCTTGAAGGACGAAGCGAAAAAGGAAGGCTACGGAAAGATCACTTACGAGAGATCGTTCAAAACGAAATTTAACAATGGGAAGAAGCTCAGTATCTTAAACTATGATTACATGTATGACGGTGGAATGCATGGGGATACGATGGTTTCCAGCATGAACTATGTGTTAACAAAGAAAAAAACAAAGCAGCTGTTCTTGACAGACGTTGTGAAAACGAAGAAAAAGCGTACGAAAGTTAGAGATTATGTCTATAACTATACAAAGAAACATAAAAGCAAATTCTATGCGAACCTGAAAAAAAATGACATTGAAATCAACTACAACACGCAGTATTACTTCACGAAAAAAGGAATTGCTGTTGTCTTCCAGCCATATGAAATTGCACCATTCTATCAAGGAATTCCTGTGATTCAAGTTCCTGCGAAGGTGTATAAATAAAAGGAAAAACGACCAATGAATCTGGTCGTTTTTTGTTATTTACTCAAACAAAAAGAGCCCCTAATGAGGCTCTCTCTTTAGATTTATACTTGTTTAGGTGCATCGTTTAGAGGGTGACGGCGTTTTCCGTTGTAGTGGCGGCGCATACGAAAGATTTCAAACTCCGAAAGCTCTGCGCTTTTTCGTTTTGGTGTGCGGTTATCTTTTTTGAAAGAGAATAGTAAGTAGCAGCAAAGTGAAGCGATAATCAATAAAATCATCATATGACATTCCTCCAATTCATCCTATTCTTTAAGTGTAGACAGGGTGAGTGATGTTTATAACTGGAAATAAGCAGCAGAATCGGTTTAGTTCTTAAGGTTTAGCCGATTTTCTAATTTAGGTCTAAAATACTGGTTGTTTTTAACTATTATATTTCCAGTTATTGCACTCGTCAAGAAGAATTTTTCTGGGGTTGTCTCTATTAGTACGAATAAATGTCATGAAAGTTTCAGAAAATTGTAAACTTTTATTAAAAAACCGTTCCCGAACAGGAACGGTTGTAAACATATTTATGCTTTTTCTTCAAATAAACGTGCGATTTCAACGATGACTTCTGTTGCTTTCACCATGTTCTCGACAGAAATAAATTCATATTTACCGTGGAAGTTTTCCCCGCCAGTAAAGATGTTTGGCGTTGGAAGACCTTTATATGAAAGCTGGGAGCCGTCTGTACCGCCGCGGATGGGTTCAATCACAGGTGTTACTGAGCGGTTTTCCATGGCTTCATGGGCAATGTCCACAATATGTTTTACCGGCTCAATTTTCTCTCTCATATTATAATATTGATCCTGAATGCTGAGGTTTATACTGTTTTCTCCGTAGGTGGCTTTTAAATCATTTGCTATTTTTTCAAATAGTGCCTTGCGATTGTTGAATTTCTCTTTATCAAAATCACGGATAATATACTGCAGTTCTGCTTCTTCGACTTCTCCTACAAATTTCGTCAGGTGGAAAAAGCCTTCGTAGCCTTCTGTGTATTCCGGAGATTCATCAGAAGGTAGTTTGTTGTGGAAGAGCATCCCAATCTTCGCAGCGCTGACCATTTTGTCTTTTGCTGTCCCTGGATGGAAGTTGTTTCCTTTAATTGATACTTTCGCACCTGCTGCGTTGAAGCTTTCATATTGCAGCTCCCCGAGCGGTCCTCCGTCAATTGTATAAGCATAGGAAGCGCCAAAGGCATCAACATCAAATTTGTGCGGCCCTCTGCCAATTTCTTCATCTGGTGTAAAGGCGACGCGAATTTTTCCATGCTTGATGTCTGGATGCTTAATCAAGTAATGCATAGCGGTCATAATTTCTGCGATACCTGCTTTGTTATCTGCACCAAGCAGGGTCGTGCCATCTGTTGTGATCAGCGTATGTCCGTGATACTTTTGTAAATTTGGAAACTGTGCTGGAGATAAAACGATATGTAGATCTTCATTCAAGGTGATGTCGCCGCCTTGATAGTTATCATGAAGCTGCGGTTTCACATTCTTGCCGGTGAAGTCAGTAGCTGTGTCGATATGAGCCAGGAAGCCAATGGTCGGCACTTCTTTGTCTGTGTTAGACGGGATCGTTCCCATGACATAGCCGTTTTCATCCATTGTCACTTCTTGAATCCCGATGGACTTCATCTCTTCAACTAGCTGTCTCGCTAGGTTCAACTGTCCTTCAGTAGATGGGCAGCTTTCCTTTTCTGAATCCGACTGCGTATCTACCTTCACATAACTTGTGAAACGCTGAATCATTTCCTCTTTCATCTATACGTCACTCCTTTTGTAGAATACGTCCATTTTATCACGTCTTGAATGCGCTTCATAACAAGAAAGGCTTTCTCTGGCAATTAGAGAGGAAAAAGACCTACTTTCATTAGATGATGTGTTGAATGGTTCTTTAGGGTGATTTTTTTGGGTGTCTTTTTATTTATAATGAGGACATATAAAATCATCCATTTGTACGTTAAATTGGGAGAAAGGGGTGCGAAAGTTGGATTCTAGTCAAACGCTGGCACTCGCTCAAAAGTTTCAAGAAGCAGCTGATGAGATTCGGCAGTCAAAGCAGCTACTAGAGAATCGGCTCAAGGCAGTAGGATCAGGCTGGCAGGGAGAAGCAAGGAATAAATTTGATCAAAGCTTTGAGGAAACAACGGCACGCTATGATCAATTCGAAAAGGACTTGCTTGAAACAAGTCAGGAACTGCGCGACGCTGCGGTCAAAATCGAGGAACGGAAAGCTGAAATAGCCAGAATGGAAGAGCTTGAGCGAAAGAGACGAGAAGAACGGAGAGAAAGAAACCGAGAAGGGTGATGATGTGATGGCACGTGATATTGTGGTTGATCCAGATCAGCTGACAGGACTGGCGAATGATGTTGTAGGCGAGCTGTCTGTCATTGAAACGAAGCATCGCGATTTACATAGCGAACTGGATGGTCTCATTTTAGGCTGTGATCCTTGGTATAGAAGCTGTTTTTCAGGTGTCGGTGATGCATGGGGAGCAGGACAAGCATTGATCAGTAAATTGAGCAGTGATGATATTGCGATTCGTCATGCAACAGATAAAATGGTCGAAGCAGACGATATTTTACGGAAAATGTACAGCATCTATGATCAATATGGGACACTCACGAGCTTAGCTGGTATTGTGATGATGCAGGCGAAATACTACGGGCTTGGGATGACGACCTTCATTAAAGACAATGGCCGGTATGCAGCGCAGCATTCAAAGCTTTTACTTGATCTGACCAGCCGGGTAGAAGGAACGAGATTTGACCGGCTAGCAAGGATTTGGCTGAGTAAAAAAGAATTATTAAAACGATCGAGCTGGTCGATGGCTGACTTGGTCCATAAGAAATTCACAAAATTTTATCCTGACGATACGGTTGCCTTTACGAATAGCGTTCGTGATTTTACAAAAGGAAGTATCAATTGGAAGGACACGGCTGCTATCAAATCTGTTCTGAAAAATGGGTCAAGATTCGCGAAAGGAAATGCCATCATTGCAACGGTTGTCACTGGTGCAACGGAAACGGTCGGCTGTGGATTGAAAATTGCCGAAAACTATGCAGAATTCGGTGATCAGCCAGAAGTTCTCAAGCGTGAAAATGCAAAGGCTGTTGGAAATGCAGTGAATAATACGGTCTTTATCGCTGGCGGATCTGTCGCAGGTGCCGTTGTCGGAGGAGCTCTAGGAAGCTTTGCAGGTCCGATTGGAACCGTTGTCGGAGGAGCCATTGGTTCAGCAGTCGGTGGATTTATAGGAGAAAAAGTTGCCAAGCTGACATCCGGTTTTGCTGAGCAGGTTGCAGTGAAATTAAAGGACCCTATTCATGCCGTGGTCGATAAAGGAAGACAAGCCTTCGAGCTGGCGGGTCAAGGTGTGAAAGCAGTCAATGACACCATTGATCAGGCAAATCAGGTGATACATAAAGGGATAGAAAAAACAAAAGAAACCGCAGACTCGCTGATTAAAGGTGCAGGCGATTTCTTTAAGGGTGCATTTTCTTTTGGATAAGGAGAGATCAAGTTGGATCAGCTAAGTCTAAGTATCGAGGAACTCATCTTTAGTTTTTACAGTGAAGGCTATTTTGAACAGGGCATGTCCTTAAAGGAAGCCTATTATCCTGATGTAGAGGACGAACGCCTTGGGTTTTTATTTGAAATTGCGTGCCGCTCTTTGCTCGCAAAAGGTGTACTTGAATTTCGAAACAGACAATACCGTTATAAAGCGGAATACCGTCATTTCATCCAGGCGATGAATGATGCATCTCACACCGTCAAAGCATCTCGATTTGGGGATGTAGATGAAGAAGTCAGTACCTCCTTTCATACGACACAGACGGGCGTATACGCGCACCACACGCTTTATGATCAACAAGTCCATCAGATTCAAAAACTGAAAGACGAACAGCAGGCAGAGGAGCAAGTGACTGCCTTTTTCAACATACAGATGAGTGATCACCCTGCACCTGTCATCACCCTGAAAGCAGAGGAATTTGAAATGCTGTTAGAGCAAGCAAGTGAGGCGAAGAATGAGTGGCCCTCCTTCCTTCATCGAGCAGAGAACGAAGAACTCGTGCAGGCATTTGTTTCTGATGTACAGACGAGAAAAGGAAAGTTGGACTCCCTTATGAAGGTAGTCTACGACAAAAACAATACGCCTGATGTGGAGTCCATGTTATTTGTCGTTCCAGGTGAGAAACAGTCGTGGCTTGTGTCGGGAATAAAAGAAAATGAATTTCGCATTGAGACGGCTCATAGAGACGGATTACGTTCTATATTCTAATGGAGAAAAGGAGAATGACGCTTGAATCCAAGTGAAGTAATAGAAGTGAGGAGCAGGACCTTTTTAAGGGTATGGGCATTCTTAGCAACGGGCGGCTTCGGTATCATCGGTATTTGGTTGTTTTCAGAAGCTCTTACATTTGAATCGAATTATACATTGTTTTTATTTTTAGGCGGACTATTAGGCATTGTCTATGGCTTGATCTCTTTTTTGATGATTCTGCCGGCTTTTACGAAGAGAGGAAATGTGATTTTTCGTATTCAGCGCGGGGAGAATGGCGCTGTGCTACATCGGGAGCGGACGATCCCTTTCCAAGACATTCAATCCATTGATATGCGCAGGCATCGGTACAGTGTAAGGGGTTTTCTCTTCATGGATGTGCTCATTCGGAAAATTGATGGGAAATTGATCAAGATTCCAGCGTACAGTATTTTAGATGAAGAAGTATTCGAGCAAACCGTCAAACAGGAGATCTATCCATATTTAAATCGGGCAGCCCAAGAGAACTGGAGACAGCAGCATGGTCAGGTCGAAGAGTAGATCGATTAGGTAGTATTTGCCAAGATTCTAAAAGATGAGGCGCCACTTTTTCGAAGAAATCGTGTATGATGTCAGTAAAGACTGAACACTCGGAGAGGTGATGAGAGATGGATAAAGAGATGGTAATCGACCTCGTCACAGAACAAATGACACGGATTCGAAAAGAAAAGAATTATACGCAGGACCGCATGGCTGAGGTACTTGGTCTATCGAAACGGCATTTGCAGCAGGTTGAAAAAAATAGGCTGCGCCTCAACTGGACGCAAACGGCGGCCGTATGTGCATTATTCAGAGATAGTGACATTTTAAAAGGGACACTAGGGGATGATCCGCTTGAGATTCTGGAAGTCGTGGCACATGATGAATTGCATCTTTCTGTTGAACGTACAATTGGTGGAAAGGTTTGGTGGCGGACCTCTATAAAAAAAGGCACATTTCGTCTCCAGCAAAATGTGCTGAGTCAGCATTACCGCATCTTAGATGATGAGAATTATCGCTATTATAGTTCCTTTAATAAAGAAGAAGCGAAGCGGCGGTTAGAGGAATTAAGTCAGCTGTCTTCTCCTTATTCATAAGCAGCTGATAGAAAAAAAGAAAAGAGAGGCACCCGATTGATAGGGGCCTCTCTTTTCTGTGTTTTATACTTTTAGGGTGTTTTTCGCCCGAATAAAGGCAACAAGCTGTTTGATTTCTTCATCATTTAGAGGAACACCGTCTACAAGGATGGTTCCTTCTTTTGCTTCCGTCAGTTCAATTTTGATATCAGAGATTTTACGTTGTATCTCTGGCTCGTCCGTTCTACCAAGTAAAAAATCAATGGACGTATCATACAAATCAGCCAGCCGCTTCACTGCTTCAAGCGAAGGTCGTCGGTATCCAGATTCGTAACCGGCATAGGTGCTTTTGGCGATACCTAGGCGATCTGCCGTATGCTGGAGAGACCATTTTTTCTTTTTTCTAAGAGTGGTTAAACGATCGAGTATCATTACATGAACGCTCCTTTATATACAACAACAGTATATCATATTTTGACATGGAATGTACGCGTTATGCGTAATAATTTCTTGATTAATTCGCGTTATGTGACTATAATGGCAATGAAGGTACGCGTAAAGCGTATATTATAGAATAGCACAAGCTAGCTTATAATATGTGTGACAAACGAAGTAATTTTACTGAAAGAGGTGGACCTGTTGAAGAAATTATTGCTTTTAACGACTGGTGGGACGATTGCATCTGTAGAGAGTGAAAATGGTTTGGCTCCAGGTGTTAAAGCTGAGGACCTTTTAAGCTATTTAAACGAAATTAATGCAGAGTATACAATGGACACAAAGTCCCTAATGAGTATAGATAGTACAAATATGCAGCCTGAATACTGGGTGGATATCGCAACAGCCATTTATGAAAATTATGATCAATACGACGGCTTTGTCGTCACTCATGGAACCGATACAATGGCCTATACATCAGCAGCTCTATCTTATATGTTGCAAAATCCGGATAAGCCAATTGTCATTACAGGTTCACAAATTCCGATTACGTTTAAGAAAACAGATGCGAAGAAAAACATCACCGATGCGATTCGCTTTGCATGTGACGGCGTAGGCGGCGTGTACGTTGTGTTTGATGGCAGAGTCATTCAGGGAACACGCGCAATCAAACTAAGAACGAAAAGCTACGATGCATTTGAAAGTATTAATTACCCATATATTGCATCGATTGAAAACCATCAAATTGAATACAATAGCAAAGTAAAAAGATCGTCAATGAAACCGCTTAAATTAGACGCATCCTTAAATACCGACGTTTGTCTCTTGAAATTGCATCCAGGTCTAAAGCCTGAGTTCTTAGATGCAATCAAAGGTGTGTACAAAGGAGTCGTGATCGAAAGCTACGGCAGCGGCGGTATTCCTTTCGAGGGAAGAAACCTTTTAGAGAAAATCAACGAATTGCTCGAAGAAGGCATTTCTGTTGTCATCACAACTCAGTGTCTTGAAGAAGGAGAAGACATGAGCGTGTATGAAGTAGGACGAAAAATCAATCAAGAACTGGTGGCACGTTCACGAAACATGAACACAGAGGCCATCGTGCCGAAACTCATGTGGGCATTAGGTAAAACAACAGACCCAAGAGAAGTGAAAAAGATTATGGAAACGCCAATCGCAGAAGATTTAGTGATTTAACTATTCTATAGAAAGCAGGTCATATCAGATGGTTCAAGCAACTTATCGCTATGAGAAGGATTTTCTTGGTGAAAAAGAAATTCCGGCAGACGTGTATTATG
The DNA here is from genome assembly GCF_002998085.1 of Bacillus sp. NMCN1. NCBI lineage: Bacteria > Bacillati > Bacillota > Bacilli > Caryophanales > Bacillaceae > Bacillus > Bacillus sp. NMCN1. The sequence goes on from NZ_PVQL01000002.1 coordinate 209,904, forward strand.
GGGTTCAAACCCTTCGTGCAAAAGAAAATTTCCCGATTACAGGATATCGCATGCACGAGGAACTGATCAGAGCCTTTGCCATCGTGAAAAAAGCAGCAGCTCAAGCCAATATGGAAGTTGGACGTTTATATGAAGGAATTGGAAATGCCATCGTACAAGCCTCTGATGAGGTCATTGAAGGCAAGCTGCATGAGTACTTTATTGTAGACCCAATCCAAGGCGGCGCAGGAACGTCGATGAATATGAATGCCAATGAAGTGATTGGTAACAGAGCGCTAGAAATCATGGGACATCAAAAGGGTGAATACATCCATTTAAGCCCAAACACACATGTAAACATGTCACAATCAACGAATGACTCGTTTCCAACAGCTATCCACATTGCTGTATTGAAGCAGTTAGACATTCTGCTTGAGACAATGCAAACAATGCAGGACGTATTCCAAAAGAAAGCGAAAGAATTTGATCATGTAATCAAAATGGGACGTACGCACCTGCAGGATGCTGTTCCAATTCGTTTAGGACAGGAATTTGAGGCATACAGCCGCGTGCTCAGCCGTGATATTAAACGGATCAACCAATCAAAGCAGCATTTATACGAAGTGAATATGGGTGCAACAGCTGTTGGGACAGGCCTAAACGCAGATCCTCGTTATATTGAAATCGTCGTGAAGAAGCTAGCAGATATTTCTGGTCTTCCGCTTGTAGGCGCAGAGCATCTCGTTGATGCTACGCAAAATACAGATGCTTACACAGAAGTGTCCGCCGCATTAAAAGTATGCATGATGAACATGTCTAAGATTGCCAACGACCTTCGCCTAATGGCATCTGGTCCACGTGCAGGTCTTGCGGAAATTGCATTGCCAGCTCGTCAGCCGGGATCATCCATTATGCCTGGGAAAGTCAATCCAGTCATGGCAGAGCTCATTAACCAAATTGCATTCCAGGTCATTGGGAACGACCATACCATCTGTCTTGCCTCTGAAGCAGGCCAGCTTGAGTTAAATGTGATGGAGCCTGTTCTGGTCTTTAATTTGCTTCAATCTATTAGTATAATGAATAACGGATTCCGTTCATTCACAGATCATTGTTTAGCGGACATTGAAGCAAATGAAAAACGTTTGAAAGAATATGTAGAAAAAAGTGCAGGCGTCATTACTGCTGTAAACCCTCACTTAGGCTATGAAGCCGCGGCTAGAATTGCAAGGGAAGCCATTTTAAGTGGAGAATCCATTAGAGATCTTTGCTTGCAAAATGATGTGTTAACAGAAGAAGAACTTGATATTATTTTGAATCCATACGAGATGACTAAGCCTGGTATTGCAGGACAAGAACTGCTAGAACGGGAATAATATCAAAAATTTTATTTTATTAATATGTAGAATTGCCTGTGAAATAGAGAAAAACAGGCAATTCACTTTCTTTCGAATTGGCACACTTTTTTCACAATATTTTGAAAACGCTTAACGCACGCACAAAGGGAGGAAACAAAATGAAATCACCACGTCTGCCGTCTTTGACAGAGGTCGTGTCTATACTTGGCTTGTTTTTAGCAATTGTTTTATCATTTACTCTTTACTTCAAATTAGATATTCAACTAGCATTGTTTATCTCATGGTTTATGGTAATCGCTTTAGGAATTCGATTGGGACATTCATATAAGGATCTTCAAAATGCGATTACAAAAGGGATATCAAATGGTTTAGATGCTATCTTGATCTTAATTGCTGTTGGTGCACTTGTTGGAACATGGATTGCTGGTGGGGTTGTACCTACATTAATCTATTATGGCCTAGAATTTATTCATCCTAACATTTTCTTATTAGCTACACTTGTTATTTGTGCCATTATGTCCATTGCAACAGGAACCTCTTGGGGGACGGTTGGAACGGCAGGTATTGCCATGATTGCGATTGGTGAAGGTCTTGGGATTCCGCTTCCAATTGTTGCAGGTGCCGTTTTATCTGGAGCCTACTTTGGTGATAAATTATCGCCATTATCAGATAGCACCGTACTCGCCGCTTCTCTTTCTAAAGTAGACGTGCTGGCGCATGTAAGAGCTATGATGGTCTTATCCATACCAGCCTTTGTGATTTCAGCGATTATGTTTACGATTACAGGCTTTATGTATGGCGGTCGAAACATTGATCAAGATAAAGTAGAGTTTTTGAAAAATGCACTTCATGATACATTTACAATTAATATCTGGATGGTTATTCCGGCTGTAGTTGTTGTGTTATTGCTCGTATTTAAGAAACCTTCAATGCCTGTTATCGCCATTGGTGCCCTCCTAGGCTCGATTTGGGCCATGGCTTTTCAAGGAATGAATCCGGCAGATGCGCTTGCTACGGCTTATAATGGCTTTTCCATTAACTCAGATGTAGATTTCTTAAATACCCTGTTAAACCGTGGCGGTATTGTCAATATGCTAGGATCTTTAGTGGTGATTATCCTCGGTCTTGGTTTCGGTGGTGTACTTGAATATTTAGGAGTATTAAAAGTCATCGTCTCTACGTTTGAGAAGAAATTGCATAATGCAGGAAACGTCACTCTATCCACGCTAGTTGTTGCTTTCTTTGCGAATATTTTTGGCTGTGCTATGTATGTATCAATCATCCTTACGCCAAAAATTATGGAAAAGAGCTATGATAAATTAAAATTAGACAGACGTGTTTTATCCAGAAACTCTGAGGTCGGTGGTACGCTTACGTCTGGTATGGTTCCATGGTCAGATAACGGGATTTACATGGCGGGAATTCTAGGCGTATCGACATTCTCTTATTTACCATTTATGTGGTTGAGCTTTGTCGCCATTGGTCTTGCGATTATTTACGGATATACTGGGAAATTCATTTGGTACGTCAAAGATCAACAAGAAAAAGAAGAATCGGCATCATAAGCGTTTGCAAAAGCCGCTCCTCACTGGGCGGCTTTTGTTTGTCCTAGGACCGAGAGACTATATGTCATACAAAGCAGGTGGTTGTGATTTTAGACCCCCTATAAAAAAGGTCTTAAGATGTGGTATGAAGGAGAGTGAAAGCATATTTATCCCATAAAAAGGGCACAAATTCCTATTCAAACATGAGTCTTTAAACCTTATAATAACAATATTGGAAAAAGTGCTATTCACCTTACGCTCGTTTAGAGGAACTCTAAGCAGCGTTTTTATTTTTTGACAGGAGGAGGAACCCATAATGAGCTTATCGGATATGCTGTCTGCCCTAAACGGTGGCATTACAAGTAAAAAAGCAGAAATCGAAGAGAAAATCGCTCGACTTAAAAAGGCGAAAAGTAAGGTCGAACGTGAACAAGATGCGGCAGAAACAGACCTCAAGCAAATCAAGCAGCCAAAACTTGGGGCCTCTTGGAAAGGTGAGCGAAGTCAGGATTTCAAATCAGAGCGGAATGAAGCACATGATGCGCTGCAAACGATCGTGAACGACAAATACCCACGCTACGTGAGCCGCATCGAATTCAAAATCAGTACATTAGAAGCTGAACAAGCCGCGTTATCCTTTGCCAGTTCCCTAGCTGGAGACGCCGCACGTCTTGCTGAAAAAGGAGAAGACGCAGTAGAGGACGCCAAACGCTTGATCTCAAAAGCATGGAGCAGCTTATAAGCTATCTTCATGCTGAACAAATCTGGAGGATATCACGATGGGACAAATTAAGTTAAATTACCAAACAGTTATGGATCAACTAGATGAAGTCTCCCAAGCAGTCGAAGCTTTAACGATGAAAAAAGCAGCAGATAAAGCAGGTGAAAACAGCCTTGAATTTGTGACCAAGTGGACGGCACGTGAGGCAGAGGTGAACGAAATGGTCTCAAGTTTTAAAGAAGCCTTAATCAAAAATGTCCAGGACACGCGTTCGAATGTGAAAACCCTAAAAGAACAGGATGAAGCGATTGCGGCAAAATAATTGGCAATCGTTTTCTTATGGATTTCATGGAATGGTATGAATTATAGATCTAAAGGATCATATATAATTCAGGATTTAAGACCTTTCATTATTCCGTTTTTCTTCCAAACGCGTCACCAAAAGGACACCTTTTTCCTATTTAAGACTGAGGCTTTTCACCTTATACTATACTTAATGAAAGCAAAACGATAGAAATGTCAGGTTTGGAAAAATCAAGTGAGTCGATAGCTTCCAAGGCTCTGGCGCTGTGCTTTCGTATGAGGTCCGATAGAGGTGGATGACATGAGTTTATCCGAGATGCTACACCATCTGCATATGGGAATTGAAAACAGACGTGCAGAATTTGACGAAATGATCTCTCGGTTAAAGACAGCCAAAAGCAATATTCGAACAGAACAAGATCTTGCGCAGTCAGACATAAAGGAAATCAAGAAGCCTGCTCTAGATTCGTCATGGAAAGGTGAGAGAGGAACCGACTTTCATCGCCACCGAAAAGATGCCTACCATGTAATGCACGACATCGTGAACAACGAGTATGAAAAATATATAACCGAGATTGATCAAAAAATCTTGCACTTTGAATTAAAAAAAATGGAGCTGGCTGTTGCCAGTAATTTTGCCGGAAGAGCCCAGGACGTGATGGAAAAGGGCGAGGATTTCGCAAAAGATGTTAAACATTTAATTGAACGGGGCTGGAAAGCTCTTTAAAATAAAATATAAAACAGCCGTCTCATAAGCGAGCGGCTGTTTTTTTGTTTAGTCACATCCACCACCACCACTATCGCCGGAATCTCCCCCGCAGAAGGCATCAGAAGCGTGATGAGTATAAGAATCAGTATAGGTACTTGAACTGTGATGAGCGGAACGCTTAGCAGATGTACGTTTATTCTTCGATGTGAACAGATGGGCAATGATTGCGCCTAAAGAAGCCAATATGATCATAACAACAAACATAAAAGAACCCATGATGCATCCCTCCTCTTGTTTCATCATCATACGAATGAGCCATATCGTAGTTCCCGATTTGAAAGAAAAACTGGGCAAAGAGTTCTATTTTCGTTTATGATGATAGGCAAAAGTAAATGCCAAGGGAGGAGAGCCCATGCTATCTCTACGTCAGGAGGAGCTTCTGAAACGACTGATGCAAGCGGAGCAGGAACTGACAAGTGAAGAAATTGCCCGCATGATTGGCGTCACATCACGAACCATTCGAACAGATATGAAAGCGCTTAAATCTGTTTTGGATGAACATGGAGCCGCACTACATATCAAACGCGGGGCAGGGTATACATTGACCGTCGAGGATTATGGGGCATTTCGTACATTTTTGAAAAGGTCTCTGAGAGGAAGATACGAAAAAAAGGAACAGGTCATTCCCAATCAGCCTGAAGACCGTGTAGCATATCTATTGAAAAGACTGCTTCTGTCAGAAGACTATATTAAATTAGACGCGCTTGCAGAGGAATTATTTGTGAGTGAATCGACAGTGAAAAATGATTTGAAAGCGGTCAGACATTTGTTTTCATTACATGGACTTTCTGTGTCACACCGCCCTAAATATGGACTGCGGCTGACAGGAGATGAAATGAAATTAAGATATTGTATGGCTGAGCATGTGTTTCAGCAAGAGCATGCGAACTCTGCGCTGTTACCTGAGGAAACGTATCAATTGATTCAGGATATCGTGCGTTCACGTACAAAAGCAAGCGGACTTCATCTGTCAGAGATCGGTTTGAGTAATTTAGTGACCCACATCGCCATTGCATGCAAACGAATTGAAGAGAAAAAACTGGTCATGATGCCAGAAACGGAATTGAAAGAGATTCAAGTGCAGCCGGTTTTCCAAGTGGCTCAACAAATGGCAGAAGATATTCGGCATGTCCTAGCTATTGATTTTCCGTTATCTGAAATGGCGTACATTGCGATTCACTTAATGGGAGCCAAGATGATGGCATACGGAGATGCTGGTCATACACTATTTCATCTTCTAGACGAAGATCACTTTCGCTTCACCCACCAATTGCTTGCTTATGTAGAAGAGCACATGTCACTTGATATTCAATTTGATAAAGAGTTAATCGTTGGATTAAGTCTTCATTTACGTTCCGCTATTCATCGTTTTAGGTACGATATGAACATTCGTAACCCCTATTTAACGGACATTAAAAGGCATTATCCCATTGCATTTGAAGCGGGCGTCTATATGGGCAGATGGCTGAAAGAAAAAGAAGGGGTTGAGATTCATGAGGATGAGATTGGGTATTTGGCGCTCCATATCGGTGCTGCAATCGAGCGGACAAAATCACAGCATGTGAGAAAGAGATGCCTTATTGTGTGTGCGACGGGTGTCGCTAGCAGTCAGCTCCTTCTTCATAAGCTAACGGCGGCTTTTAGCGGAAGGCTGGAGATCGCTGGAACTGCAAGTGTTGGGGAACTTTCATCGTATAATTTGAGAAGCATTGATTTTATTATTAGTACCATTCCGCTTCAGAACACGTTGCCGGTGCCAGTAATTGATGTACATACGATTCTAAGTGACGATGATCTTGTGCGGCTGAAACGGTTTGTACAGGACTCACAGGATACAGGGGTTTTACGGTATGTCAGTCCGGCGCTGACATTTTTCCACCAAGACCTTCAATCAAGGGAAGAGGTTCTGCAATTTTTCGTAAACGTGCTCAAGGAACAACATCGCATCCCGGACGAGTTTGAACAATTATTGCTGGAAAGAGAGCAAGTGTCACCGACATCGTTCGGTCATTTAGTCGCGATTCCCCATCCGATTAAGCCGGCAACAGATGACACGTTTTGTGCGATCTGCACGTTGAAAAAACCGGTACTGTGGGGTGAAGAACGGGTACAAGTCGTTTGTTTGTTGAGTATCCAGAAGACGTATCAAAAAGAATTACAGTCGCTTTATCAATTTCTTGTGCGGCTGACAGAGCGCAAGGAAGTGGTGGAACAACTCATCAAGGCCGCTTCATTTGAGGAACTGACGGCGGCGCTTCAAGTATTGGAGCATCCGAATGAAAAAACGGGATACCCATTTCCACATCTGTGAGGAAAAAGATTGGATGTTAATGAAAGCGCTTTTAAAATAACATCAAAAAGGAGGATGATCACGAGTTTTTGCAAAGGGGGAGACGGATCATGAGCTTCAAGGAGAAAGCGGCAGACGTCATGGGGAATGTGGCTTATCGCATCACGAACCAGAAATATATTATGGCGATTAAACAGGCATTTGTCACATTGATGCCAATCATCATTACAGGGGCTTTTGCTGTATTGGTGGCAAATATGATCATGAGCCCGGAAACAGGGCTTGCTCATTTTGAGATATTCAGATTTTTAGCGGAGCTTCAGCCAATCATGAAGGCAATCAATTATGCCACGCTGAACTTTTTAACGATTGGAGCTGTGTTCCTCATCGGGATAGAGCTTGGGAAAATCAACGGGCACAAGTCCCTATTCCCAGGGCTGATGGCATTGATTTCATTTATATCTGTTATTCCAACGACACTTCTACTTGAAGTTGATGGATCGATGCGTGAGGTTGTAGATGTACTGGCAAGGCAATTTTCTGATCCAAAAAGCTTATTTTTAGGGATGATCATTGCGATCGTATCTGTGGAAATTTTTTGTAAGCTGACCAAGGTGAAATGGCTTCAAATCAAGATGCCAGACTCTGTTCCATCGAATGTGGCAACATCTTTTTCATCACTTTTTCCTTCGATCATCACGATTACGATCATTAGTTCATTCGGCTTTGCATTTCACCGTTTGACAGGCATTTATTTGCATGAAGCAGTGTATAACGTGGTGCAGCGCCCGCTAGAAAGTGTTGTACAGGGTCTGCCGGGGATTTTAACGTTGATGTTTGTGGCGCAATTTTTCTGGGTGATCGGCATCCATGGCAACCAGATGATCAAACCGATCCGGGAGCCGCTCTTATTAGGGTCGATTGCAGTGAATATGACAGCATTTCAAGAAGGAAAAGAGATTCCGAATATCATCACAATGCCATTTTGGGATGTGTATATGAGTATCGGTGGTTCAGGTGTGACCATTGGGCTTTTGATTGCGATTTTTATTGCTGGAAGAAGGGAAGAGATGCGAAGTATTGCCAAGCTCTCATCTGGGCCGGGCCTCTTCAATATCAATGAACCCGTTATTTTTGGCTTGCCCGTTATGTTAAACCCTGTGATGGCAATCCCATTTATCGTCACACCGCTTGTGACAGGGACGATTGGTTACATTGCGACAGCTACAGGGTTTGCTGGAAAAGCAGTCGTGATGGTGCCGTGGACGACACCGCCGATTGTGAATGCATGGCTGTCCACCGCTGGCAGCATGGGAGCTGTCATCACACAGCTCATCTGTATTGTAGTAGCAGTTTTCATCTATTTGCCATTTGTTCTCTTGTCTAACCGCAAACCAGAAGCGGTACCAGATTCAGAATAAAAGGAGAGGCATGAATGAATATGCAATGTAGGTGGTTCGGAGAGGATGATCCCATTTCACTTGCCCGTAAATATGCGAAAAAGGGCAGGAAGTCTTGATATGGGGGCAATTATGAAGGCTTTGTTTGAAGAGGGGTTTGCTGGCTATGTCCGGCCGGATCATGGACGTATGGTTTTTGGCGAGACAGGCAGACCTGGCTACGGTTTATATGATCGAGCGCTTGGGGCTGTGTATTTGCAAGGGATTTGGGAAGGACTTCACGTTCAAACGAGGAAAGAGAAGGTGGCGACATGAACAGAATCGAGATTCCAAGTGATTTTATCCTAGGTGCTGCGGCTTCTGCTTGGCAAACGGAGGGATGGAAGGGTAAGCAAGCGCATCAGGATTCGTACATTGATTTATGGTATAAGAACGGGTATCACGTGTGGTACGAAGGATATGGACCGGCAGGAGCAACGAACTTTTATGAGCGTTATCCAGAAGATATAGCCCTTATGAAAGAAATCGGACTGACTCATTACAGGACATCGATTAATTGGTCGAGATTTCTCACAGATTACGAGAAGGGGATTGTGGATGAGACCTACGCTCGTTACATTGATGATCTGATCAATGAATTAATCGCAGCAGGTGTAGAGCCGATGTTTTGCTTAGAGCATTATGAGCTTCCAGCCGTGCTGTTTGAAAAGTACGGCGGATGGTCATCAAAACATGTCGTCGAGTTGTTTGTTCTCTATGCGGAAAAGGTGTTTGAACGCTACGGAGACAGGGTTAAGCATTGGTTTAGCTTTAATGAACCGATTGTTGTCCAAACACGCGTGTACCTAGATGCTATCCGTTATCCCTTTGAGCAAAATACGAAGAAATGGATGCAGTGGAACTATCATAAAGCGCTGGCAACAGCAAAAGTGGTGAAGCTGTTTCGGGAGATGGGATTGAAGGAATCGACAGGTGCAAAAATTGGGGTGATTCTCAATCCAGAAGTGACGTATGCAAGATCCTCTGCCCCGCATGATCAAGAAGCGGCACGGATATATGATTTGTTTTTCAATCGAATGTTCTTAGATCCCTCCATCAAAGGAGAGTATCCAGAAGAACTGTTCGATGTGTTGAAAAAGCATGAGATTCTTTTTGATGCGACAGAGGAAGAGCTTCAGGTCATCAAAAATCATACGGTTGATGTCGTCGGGCTCAACTTATACTATCCGCATCGTGTCAAGGCGCCGAGTAAGGCATGGAACGATGGGACGCCATTTCATCCGTCTTATTATTACGATATGTTTGAGCTTCCAGGAAGAAAAATGAATCCATTCAGAGGCTGGGAAATCTACCCGGATATTGTCTATGATATGGGCATGAGAATAAAAGAAGAATACGGAAATATTGAGTGGTTTGTGGCTGAAAACGGCATGGGTGTGGAAAAGGAAGAACGTTTTAAAAGAGAAGACGGTATCATTGATGATCAGTATCGCATTTCCTTTATCAGCCAGCATTTGAAGCGGGCACTTCAAGCGAAAGCAGAAGGATCCAATTGCACGGGCTATATGCTGTGGGCTTTTACGGATAATGTCTCGCCGATGAATGCCTTTAAAAATCGCTATGGATTAGTCGAAATCCAGCTGGAAAACGAACGGAATCGCCAATTGAAAGCATCAGCGTATTGGTACCAGACATTAATTAAAACAAGGGAACTGAAGATTGAAACAGAAGTCAACTATCGATAGGAGTGATGGGATATGAAACGAATCATTCTCGCTTGTGCTGCAGGAATGTCGACGTCCATTGTAGTGTCCAAAATGAAGGCTGCTGCAGAAGCTAAAGGGCTGGATTATGACATATACGCCATACCTGAAGGGGCCATTGCAGATGAATTAGAAGAGCATGGAGAAGATGTGCAGGTGATTTTACTTGGACCGCAAGTAAGCTTTATGAAAAAGGCAGCAGAAAAAACAGCTGCCCCTTATCAAATACCTGTCGATGTCATCAATGTGAGATTATACGGAACAGCGAACGGGGAAAAAATACTAGAGCATGCTCTGAAACTAGCAAATGAATCTTGAGTAATTGGAGGAGAAGCAGATGACGGTATTAGAGGAAATGCAGGGAGCAGCCTTTCAAATCATTGCTCATGCAGGCGAGGCAAGAAGTCATTATGTCGAAGCGATTCGTTTAGCAAGAGCAGATGATTTTGAAAAAGCACAGCAGTTGATTGAAAAAGGGGAGGAAGCGTTTCGAAGCATCCACAACCTGCACTTGTCGCTGATCCAAAAAGAGGCGGCAGGTGAGCAGCTTCCCTTTTCTTTACTGCTGATACATGCAGAAGATCAAATGCTCACAACAGAGACCATTCATCTGCTTGCCATCGAAATGATCGAAATGTGTAAAAAAATGAACGCCCTGTCAAAATAGGTATCAGCTAGTAACCAATTTCTGTTATAATCATTCGATAGATAGAGAGAAAGCAGGATTGGTGAATGAAGAAAACATGTATGTTAATTGCGGTTGGTCTTTTGGCGCTGCTCATTTCTGGCTGTATGGGAATGAAGGAGCAAACGGAAGGAAACCAGCAAGTAGTCAAAGAGGAAAAGGGTCCATTACTAGCAAAAGAAATAGAAGAGACTCAGCAGACAGAAGCGGCAATGATTGATACACAAAACTGGATAGAGCAAAAGGAGCCGGTTGAGCTTCCTATTTTAATGTATCACAGCATCTCCAGCGGCAACTCGCTGCGTGTACCAAAGAGCGAGTTTGCGGCTCATATGAAATGGCTGAAGGATAACGGCTATGTCACGCTGTCGCCAGAAGAAGCGTACCGCGTCTTCACAACAAATACGAAGCCAAGTGAAAAGTGTGTCCTCATTACATTCGATGATGGATATACCGATAACTATACAAAGGCATTTCCGATATTAAAACAGTATGGAATGAAGGCAACGATTTTCATGATTGAGCAATCCATTGGCCGCCCAAACCACTTAACGGATGATCAAATGGATGAAATGATAGCTAATGGGCTGTCGATTGAGAGTCATACAATTCATCATTTAGAGCTCAATCGCTTATCAAAGGAGCAGCAGAAAGAGGAATTAAAAGGATCAAAGGCATTCTTTGATCAGCGATTTTCTCAGCGTACGAGAATGGTCAGCTATCCTGTCGGGCGCTATAACGAAGACACGCTGAAGCTGGCGAAGGAAGCAGGTTATCAAATGGCTGTCACCACTGAACCAGGACATGCGAAGAAGGAACAGGGCATGATGTCCTTGCATCGTATCCGCGTGTCGCCGGGATTTTCACCCGAAAGCTTTGGCAGGCTGGTAGAGGGAAATCGATAGGGATCAAATCACAAATGTTTCACATGAAACATTTTACGACAAGTTTCATGGTGATGATCGGTGAATCGACAATATCATCTAGGATACATCTCAAACGTAATACTAAAAACAAATGTTTTTTGGATGGTGTGAAAAGAAAGGAGAACGTGTATGTCCAATTTCTTAGGGATCGATCATGTTCAATTAGCTGCCCCAAAGGGGAGTGAAGAGAAAGCACGTTTATTTTTTGGAGAAATTTTAGGAATGAGAGAAATACCTAAGCCTAGTCATTTAGTTCAACGTGGCGGTGTTTGGTTTCAGTGCGGAAATCAGCAGCTTCATATTGGCATTGAAAATCAATTTCATGCTGCTAAAAAAGCTCATCCAGCATTTCAAGTAAAGAACTTATCAAATCTAAAAGAGACTTTAATGCAACATCACATTCTTATCAAAGAAGATCAGCCCTTAGATGGAGCAATCAGGTTCTATGTGGATGATCCATTTGGAAATCGAATTGAATTTTTAGAGAGAATGGAGTAAAAAGCACAACTATATTTTCCGATATTTCTAGGATAAATCAAAAAAAGAATAAGGCTGTCTAGATTTTCTAGACAGCCTTATTCTATGATAGAACGTCCGTTATTGATAAACGGGATAGCCCGTTATTTTGATATCTTTCCCGAGTGGTTCTACTGAGAGTTGATCCAATTCAATGGCATCACTCATGAGGCGTATGCCTTCGCCTCCGAAAAAGGAAGGGGAAAGCCGCCCGCCAATAAGTTTAGGTGCCATATAAATGACCAATTTATCTACAAGCTGCTGTTCTAAAAATGAGGCATTGACCTGGCCGCCGCCTTCAATCATGAGGGAGGAGACATTTCTTTTTCCCAGCATTTGAAGCACTTCTTGCAGGGGCACCCGCGTCTCGCTATCTGTCATAAAGACGCTGACGCCAGCTGCTTCTAAAGCGGCTCGTTTCTTCTCATCGGCTTGCTTTGTTGTAAAGATCCATATAGGTGCCGTCTGGTCAGTGACGATCTTTGCTGTCAGCGGTGTTGACAGCTTAGAGTCTAAGACAATTCGAATCGGATGATGCCCATTTGGAATCCGTGCAGTTAGTGAAGGATCGTCATGAATAACGGTTTGAGCACCGACCAAAATCGCATCATTGATACTGCGGATATGATGAGCATCATAACGAGATGTTTCAGATGTAATCCACTTGCTGTCTGATGTCGCAGACGCAATTTTTCCGTCTAAGGTAATACCTGTCTTGAGCGTCACGAAAGGTGTTTTTTTCGTAATATAATGATTAAATACTTCATTCATGAGAATGGATTCCTGTTCCAGTACGCCTGTAATCACTTGAATGCCAGCATCTTGTAAAATGGCAATCCCGCGGCCTGCGACAAGCGGGTTCGGGTCAAGCGCTGCCACGACAACGGTTTCGACGCCTGCTTTCACAAGTGCTTCCGCGCAAGGGCCTGTGCGGCCGTGATGGGAACAAGGCTCGAGGGTCACATAAATGGTGGCTCCTTTTGCCTTGTCTCCAGCCATTTTGAGTGCATGAATTTCAGCATGCGGTTCACCGGCTTTCATGTGAGCACCGACACCAACAATTTCATTCTCTCGCACAATCACAGCCCCGACGAGCGGGTTTGGAGAGGTCTGACCTTTCATTGCCTGTGCATTTTCAAGGGCTAGATTCATATATCGCTCATGATGTGGCAATCGTACGCACCTCTTGCTCCGCCTTCATGTGACCTGAGCGGTTGATTTTTGTCTGCAAGTATTTTTCGTTAAACTCCGAGACATCACCCCAAAGCGGAATGCGTCCAGAAAGAGATAAACCTGCATGGCTGATGGCATCTGTCTTTTTCGGATTATTGGTAATGAGTCTGACCGGCTTTGTACGAAGTGTTTGAAGAACGGCGATGGCTTCTTCATATTGACGCGTGTCATCTTCAAAGCCGAGTGCTTCGTTCGCTTCTACTGTATCGTAGCCGTTTTCTTGAAGAATATAAGCCATGGCTTTACTGAAAAGTCCAATACCGCGGCCTTCATGATTGGCTAAATAAAACAGGGCACCTGCACCATTGTCTTCAATCATCCGCATGGACTGCTTCAATTGGAACCCGCAGTCGCAGCGCTTGCTTCCGAAAATATCACCAGTGTGGCAAATGGAATGCATGCGGATAAGGGCTTCGTCAGCGTGCTCGAAATCCCCATACACTAGAACGCTTGACTGCTGATGATCGGCAAGCTGTCGGGACGAGAGGCTTTCAATTAAAGCTTCATCTGACAATGGCTCTTTTCCATCGTCTTTTAACCATGAATACCAGTTGAACATCACGGTTCTGCCGTCTAAATTCACTGGCAATTTAATGGGTCCAGTGATATATATATACCCGTCTTCTTGCTGTACTCGTTTGATTTTATCTTTTAAAATGGCTGTTTTAAGATCTGTGTGTTTGTCCATATTCTGCACCTTCTTTTTTGTCTGTTTCTTCAATCTGTAAACGAACGAGAACGCCAAATGGATCAACAAATTCGTTACTTTTCCCTGTTGTTTTCACTTGAGTGCCTGCTTTTGTCAGACGCTCGACGACGGACTGTTTGTCTGCTTCTTGTGGGAATACCAGTGTATAGCTTCTAATTCCTGAAAAACGTGGATCAATGGCTCCTTTTCGTCCCCGTCCCCATGCATTAAAGGCAAGGTGATGGTGGTACACACCAGCGGCGATAAACAGACTTGCTGGTGGAGCCATTCGGATATGGAAACCGAGCGTATTGACATAAAAGGAATCAGCTTCTTCTGGGTTGAGATGGAAATGTAAGTGTCCCATGACTGTACCAGCAGGAAGTCCTTCCCACGTTGTATCAGCGGCTTCTTGCAGGAGACCATCTCCATCAAGCGGTGCATTTCCGCCACCTTTCAGTTCTCCATGCTCACCTACCCAAACGTCCTCAGGGCGATCAGCATATATTTCTACGCCAATGCCATCGGGGTCACTTAAATAAATGGCTTCACTGAAAAAGTGATCGCTTGCTCCAATTAAAGGATAGCCTTTTTTGATCACATGTGCCAGCCATGTGCCCAGGTTTTTTCTGGTAGGTAATAAAACAGCAAAATGATAAAGTCCTGGCTCATGATCAGGCTTCTCCTTGAGCTGTGCATCCTCTTTTAACAAAAGAATGGGTTCCTTTGCATTGCTTCCAAGAGTGACGGTGGATTCCGTCTGTTCTACTATTGTAAATCCTAAAATGTCTGTATAAAAAGGTAAAGAACGCTCAAAGCTGGACACATGTAACTCTGTTACACCCAATCTTAGCTCCTCAATTGTCTTCAAGCTCGGTCATCTCCTTCATGATATATGCATCGGCATGTTCAAATGTTTTTGAAAATCTATAAAAATGAATACCTTGTTACTTAAAGTAACTAAACTATATAATAGTTAGTGACTTATTTCAAGTAATTAATTGTGCTATAATGAAAAAAAGAGAGAAAAGCAGGAGGGAGTAAAATATGGCTCAAGTAGATGGCTGCCCAATCACAGATGCCATGGAGATTCTAGGCAAGAAGTGGGTCATTCTCATCATCAATCAGCTTCTGACAGGCCCTAAGCGCTTCTGTCAGCTTGAAAATGAAATGAACATCAGCGGACGATTATTATCAAAAAGGCTGAAGGATTTAGAAGCTGAAGGACTCGTTGAGAAAAACGTATACCCCGACATTCCAGTACGGATTGAATACGAATTAACAGCGCAAGGGAAGAAAATTGAGCCGATTATTCGTGAAATGTATGCTTGGTCTTTAGAACGTAAAAACAGCAAAAAAGGGGAACATGTCCATTCCTAATTGATTTCGATCAGACTGTCTGATCGAAATTTTTTTGTGCGATTTTCCAGAAATCTAAGTCAATAGTATGAAAAATGATGTTGACAATAAATTCATTCATCATATAAGATCAAGAAGAAGAGGGTTCTTTTCCCTGTAATGGAATGGAGGTTATGCCATGTTATCATGAATGGGACAGATTGCCTAAAACACGTGTCAAACCATCATTTAGAAGCAGACATCTTTGGCTTTTAGGAAGCAAAGATTTATTTTTTCAACTCAATTGATAATGATTATCATAATCATCTATAAGTGTGATCCAGCGCTTATGAAGGTTATTTTTTTTATTATCCATTGAGAATAATTATCAGTATCATTTAGGAGGGTTCATATGAAAGCGATTCGTTCAACATCACACGTATTATTGTTCTTTAGTTTTGTTCTATTATTGGCTCTAGCCCCGGTTAGCTCAGCTTCAGCAGCAGGCTTAGCAGATGGTCAACATTCAGCACAATATGTGGTATGGAAGGCAGATAGCGATTCGACTTCAACAGCGAATACGTATTTTGAAAAACCAGCCAAGCTTGTCGTGAAGAATGGAAAAATCAAAGCACAAGTCACGTTAACGAATAGCTCTTGGATCACAAGCTTTAAAACGCTTGATCAAGGTGTCTACAAAGATGCCAAGGTGATCAGTACAAACACAGCTGCGAATAAGAGAACAGTAGAATTCAACGTGAACAGCCTGACAGAAGTCGTACCAGCAAAAGTGAGCGTGACTGTACCGGTCATCGGATATACAGGGAATTACGACATCCGTCTCAAGTTTGATGCAGCATCTGTTCAATAGAAAGGGAGGAAATTCGCTTGATGAAAAAAATGATGAGGCTATCAGTCTTCATGACCGCTTTATTATTGGCACTCATGCTGCCTTTTTCAAATGCACAGGCTACCACGTTAAAGGATGGTACATACTCCGTCAATTATACTGTGCTGAAGGCTGAAGGAAATGCGGTCTCCATGGCAAATGATTACTGGCTGAAGCCAGCAAAAGTGATTGCTAAAAATGGGAAGCTGACGGTACAAATGACCATTAAAAATAGCAGTTGGGTGACGGAATTTAAAGTCCCGGGAAATGGCGGCTATGTTGACACAACGGTTCTCTCAACCAATAAAAAAGCCAACACAAGGATTGTTCAGTTCCAAGCTCAGAGCTTGTCTAAACCAATCAAGTCAAAAATTCATGTCACTGTCAAATCTGCTGATTATGATCATGATTATACCATTCAGCTGAAATTCGATGAGAGCAGCATAAAATCGCTTTCGTCTAACAGCACAAACAAATCAGCGGGTGCAGCAGAAAATCAGCAGCCATCAAAAGAATCAACTAAAACATCTGATACATCCACGACAAAACAAGAAGAGAATCCTCAAACTGGTGATACAAGCCAGGCAGGGTGGCTCCTTGTGCTTGCTCTATGCTCAGGCGGGTTTTTAGCAAGAAAGTGGATCATCAAGCATTAACGGAAGGAAGTGTCACCATTTGAAACGTCTTTTTCATCTAAAGGCAGCCATTCTGCTCGTTTTATTCAGTTTATTGACTGCGTTTCAGATTCCTCAAGGAACGGCTCAAGCAGCATCATTTGTTGATGGTGAATACACGGCCGGATTCACCATTTTAAAAAATGGCAGCACAGAAGCGTCTATGATGGATACCTATACAGAAAAGCCAGCTAAGCTGATTGTGGAAAATGGCAAGACGACTGCCTATGTCACGCTGAAGCAAAGCAAAGAGATGACAGATTTCAAGGTCGAACAAAATGGCGCTCTTGTCACCACTGAAACCGTCAGTGAGGATGAAACTGCCAATACACGTGTGATCAAATTTGATGTAGCCGACTTATCAGCCAAATTAAACGGCTGGGTGAAAATCTACTGGGATTTAGGCGGCTTTATTTATGACGAAGCGTATGACGTACAGCTTGCATTCGATCAAAGCAGCCTAACACTCGTTACACCTGCAAAGCCAGACGATAGCGAAACAAAGCCAGATGACCAAAATGGCACAAAGCCAGACGATAGCGAAACAAAACCAGATGACCAAAATGGCACAAAGCCAGACGATAGCGAAACAAAACCGGATGATCAAAATGGCACAAAGCCAGACGATCATCAGGCAACACCAGGCAATAACAATGGCACAAAACCAGATGATTCTGCGCAAAATCAATTAAAAGATGGCGAGTACCGCATCAATTACAGTGTGCTGAAAGGGGATGAGGACGAGGCATCTCGAATGAACCAATACTTCTCACATCCTGCATCCTTAACAATCAAAAATGGAAAACAAACCATTTCCTTTACGGTGAAGGACCATACGTCTGTCGCTTCCTTGAAAACAGAGAAAAACGGCTCTTATCAAGAAGTGAAGACGGTCAGCACAGATCAAGCAAAGAACACAAGAGTAGTGTCATTTGATGTCGCTGATCTGAAAAAAGCGGTCAAAGGAAAAGTACACATTGTGGTAGCAGCCGCTCACTATGACCAAACCTACGACATTCGTTTTCAATTTGATGCAAAGAGTATCGCTCCACTTAAGGACGGACAGGTAAAGGAAGAAACACCGGCTGCACCAGAAACACCAAAACCAAACACACCCACAACAGAAACAAATAACGGCGGAGCTGCTCAAGAGACGGCTCAGCTTAAAGATGGTGTATACAAGCTTCCTTTCTCAATGAAGAAAGCAGACAAGGATGAGCCTTCTCGCATGAACGATTACGTCGTGAGCCCTGCGACATTGGTCGTGAAAAATGGCCGCCATTTCGTTTCATATACAGTGAAAAACAGCTCAGCCATCACGTCCTTCCAAGTAGGAACAGGCGGAAAGTTTGAAGAGACGCTTGTCGCAAAAACAGATCAAAAAGCAGACACACGAGTGATTCAATATGAAGCCAAAAGTTTAAGCACTGCTCAAGCAGCACGCGTAAAAATTGATATTCCAGCTGCGAATTGTCATGAGCAGTACGATGTCAAACTTGTCTATGACACAAAAGGAATTGCACATGGTGAAGGAAGCGGCATTGCTACGGTAATCGGAGACGATGAGAGTATCGGCTTTGTCAAAAATCCAAATGATCGCGAACCTCAACCAAATCAGCTTGAGAATCTAGCGCCAGAGGAAACAGGCGCAGAGCAGCTGACATTTACTCCATCAGATGACCAAACCAAGTCTGAGTCTGGACAGCTGAATCCAAAAACAGGAGATACCTCTCTTCTTTGGGTGTATATTCTTTTATTCGGCGGGTCATTATTCGTACTCGTAAGAAAGTATCAAACAAGAACAAGATAGATAGTTTAGTTTAAGTGAGATGCGCCGTATATCTCGGCGCATCCACTCTCTTTTTTCGAAAGGAGGCTTCTGTTTTTGAAGCATCGAATGCTATGTACCCTGATCGCTGCTCTTAGTGTATGCGTGATCTTATCGGGATGCTCACAGTCAGCAGAAAGCTCAGCGAAAGGCAAAAAAAACGCAGAATCAAGTGCGCGCATTGTGGCAACGACTGTAGCTGCTGTGGAGATGATGGATGCTTTAGAGGTGGATCTTGTCGGGGTGCCAACAAGCCAAAAATCCTTGCCAGCTCGTTACAAAGGACTGCCAGAAGTCGGCAATCCAATGAGCCCAGACATGGAAATCATCCAATCACTTCAACCGACAGATGTCCTGTCTGTCACAACCCTACAATATGATTTAGAGACACCCTTTCAGCAAGCAGGTGTCCCTGCGACATACTTAAATCTCGAGAGCCTTGGCAGCATGGAGAAGGCGATCATGAAGCTCGGGGAAAAGTATGACAGAAAGAAACAAGCCGAGCGCATCGTGTCTGATTTTGAACAAAAAAAGAAAGACATACAAGAGAAGACGAAGGGGAAGCGAAAGCCATCCGTTCTGATTTTGCTTGGTGTACCAGGCAGTTATTTAGTGGCGACAGAGAACTCATATATTGGTGATCTTGTGCGTATCGCAGGCGGAGAGAACATCGTCAAAGGTGAGAAAATGGAGTATTTGGCATCCAATACGGAGTATTTACAAAAAGCCAATCCAGATATCATACTCCGGGCCGCACATGGGATGCCAGATGAAGTCGTCCGCATGTTTGATCAAGAATTTAAAACAAATGACATCTGGAAGCATTTTCATGCAGTCAAGCAAGACCAGGTGTATGACCTCGAAGAAAGCTTATTTGGGACAACGGGCAATTTAAAGGCAGCAGAGGCATTAGATGAACTAACGCGTATGTTGTATCCGTCATAAGCGGCGAATCTGAATGATAAAAGGACGTTCAAGATGAAAAAAACAGGGATTTTATTTCTGATAGTCAGTCTCTTACTGGCCTGCGTGTTTATTTATTCCGCCATTACTGGGAGCATTCATGTTACCCCAATTGAATTATTGGAAGGGCTCATCACCGGTCAACATGCACAGGTAGACATCATTAAAGATTTGAGAATTCCCCGCGTGCTCATCGCAATGTTTACAGGAGCCGCCTTATCTGTATCCGGTGTGCTGCTGCAGTCGGTCATGAGGAATCCATTAGCTGATGCCGGCGTCATTGGGATTTCATCAGGAGCCAGCTTCTTTTCTTTAATGGCGATGACAGCACTTCCTCAATTTTATTTCTACTCTCCTTTATTTTCGGTGTTAGGCGGAGCCATTGCGTGTTTCCTCGTGTATGTTCTGTCTTGGAAGGGCGGTTTAAGCCCAATCCGTATGATTTTGGTTGGGATCGCCATCAATGCCATGTTTACTGGATTGGCTGAAGCATTTGTGACCATTTGCAGCTATTTCAATATCACGATCAATCAGTCCGGACAGTCGAATCTCACGATGAAAACGTGGGGAGATGTCCGTTTAATCGGAGTCTATGGCGTCGTCGGCCTTGTCGTAGCACTTTTCTTTAGCAGATGGTGCAACCTCTTGGCTCTACAGGACAAGACAGCGAAAAATTTAGGATTGCGTGTGACCAGAATGCGCCTTTTGATTTCCATCACAGCAGTATTGCTTGCGGCGGTGACGGCAGCGGTAGCGGGCGTGATTGCCTTTGTCGGTTTGCTTATACCACACATTTCAAGAAGGCTTGTCGGCTCGGATCACCGGGTACTCATTCCATTTTCTGCGTTAAGCGGGGCTTTGCTAATTTTGACGGCGGATACGCTCGGCAGGACGCTTGTCGCGCCAAATGAGATTCCTGCTTCTACGATCATGGCCGTGATTGGCGGGCCATTTCTGATCTTTTTACTAAGAAGGGGGGATCGTCTCCATGGACATTCGTGAGGTGTCATTCTCATATGACCAGCAGAAGGACATCGTTCAATCGGTCACAACACAGATTGAAAAGGGGAAAATCACAACCATTATCGGTCCGAATGGCTCGGGAAAATCCACACTACTTTCCTTGATGGCGAATAATCATGCTCCAAACAAAGGGCAGATTCACTTAGACGGCCAAGCGCTGAATGCATTTAAGCCAAAGGAGCTGGCAAAAAAGCTGGCTGTCGTCCATCAACAAAATGAAGCGCCGCTTGATTTAACGATCGAACGGGTCGTGGCATTCGGTAGAACGCCGTACCAGACGATGCGCGGGGGAGACAAGGAAGAGGATGAGAGAGCGATAGAGTGGGCACTGTCCAGTACAAAGCTAACGGAAAAAAGAAAGGTGCCGCTCGCCTCACTGTCAGGCGGTGAGCGTCAGCGTGTATGGATTGCGATGGCACTTGCGCAAAAAACACCGATCCTTTTCTTAGATGAACCGACAACCTATTTGGATATTTACTATCAATTTGACATTCTTGAGCTGATCCGTGAGCTCAATGTCGTGCATGGACTCACGATTGTCATGGTGCTGCACGACATGAATCAGGCTGTCCGCTACAGCGATGTCATCATTGCGATGAAGGATGGACAGATCATCAGTGAAGGACAGCCAAACGATGTGTTAACAGAAGAGAATGTGCGGCACATTTATGATGTGTCCGTCACGATTAGACAGGATGTAGAAACAGGAATGTACATCGTGCCAGTTGGCATATAAAAGCAGGTGAGACAGTGTGAAAAGAGGAAAAAGGGTCTGGCAGGGTATGCTGACGATCGTCTGTTTAGGTGTATTCTTTTATAGCGGTACAGCCATTGGTTTAGAACTGTTCGGTTATTATCAAAATCGTCAGGTGCTTGCAAAGGCTCAAACGATGTATGGACAAGAGCAAGAAATGAATGAAAACCGGGAGCCGGGGACCATCCGTACGTCATTTGATGAGCTGCGGAAGGTGAACAACGACATTGTCGGCTGGATCAATATGAAGGACACGATGATTCAGTACCCAATCGTTCAATCTCGTGATAATGCGTTCTACTTAACCCGCAATTATTTAAAAAACGACACCCGGGCAGGTAGTATCTTTATGGATTATCGCAATGACGTCTTGCATGAGAGCCCCAATACTGTGGTGTACGGGCATCGGATGAGAGATGGATCCATGTTCGCTGGACTCACAAACTATTTAAAAAAGGATTTCTTCCATGAGCACCGGACATTTCAGTACGATACGCTGTATCAAAGTTATGAAGCGGAGATTTTTGCTGTGTATGAAACGACGGTGGATTTCGATTATATTCAAACCGATTTTCAAGATCTAGGCGAATATGCGCACTACTTGCAAGCTGTGCGGAAAAAATCAATCTACCAAACGAAGACAGACGTGTCCACAGATGACCTCATCCTCACTCTATCGACCTGTGATCATGTGCTTGCACCTAAAAACGGGCGTCTCGTGGTACAGGCAAAGCTAAAGAAAGTTTACTAGAAAAGGAGAGACAGACGGTTGAAATTTTCACATGTGATCTTCGCGGGACTCGTCTTGATGCTTCTCCTCGGCGGATGCAGTCAGGCGGCACCTGTAGAAAAGGGAAGCGGACAAGGTGAATTGAAGATAAAGGATTTTACCGGCAGAACGCTGTCGTTTGAAGAATCACCTCAGCGTATCGTCGCATTATCGACTGGAGACATGAGCATTCTGTATGCCTTAGGCGGTGAGGTAGTTGGCCGTCCGGCCGCCGAATTACCAGACAGCTTACAACAGGCAAAGTCCGTCCAAACAATTGGTACAACACATCAATTTGATGTAGAGCTCATCACAAGCTTAAAGCCCGATGTTGTGCTTGGGAATGAACAATTAAACAGCAAGGACATCTCTACAATAGAAGGAATTGGTTCACAGCTTCTTTTGACAAGTGCCAATTCAGTGAAGGACATCCAGCATCAAATTACATTATTCGGAGATTTGCTAGGGAAGCAGCAAAAGGCAAAAGCACTTAACAAGCAAATCGATCAGCGGAAAAAGCAGGTCAAACAGCCTCAGAAAAAAGTGAAGACACTCGTTGTATACGGGGCACCCGGCACATATATGGCGGCACTTCCTCAATCCTTAAGCGGAGATTTACTGCACATCGCAGGAGGGACGAACATCGCTGAGAATGAACCGGCACTCGAGAAATTTCCTCAATACGCTCAAATCAATGCAGAAAAGGTCATCGAGGCTGATCCTGACCTTATTCTGCTTATGACTCACAGCAATCCTGAAGATGTAAAAGCGGGCTTTATGAGTGAAATGAAACAGAATGCCGCATGGCACGATGTGAAAGCTGTCAAAAATGGACACGTCGAGATTCTACCTAGTGATCTATTTGGGACGAATCCAGGCGCAGAAGTGATGAGAGCGATTGATGAGCTAGAGAAAAGATTGAAGCGATTGTCATCATGAAAATGAATGAAGAGTTAGATTTTCGAAAAAGGCAGTCGAGGCGAAAGTGGCTGATACCTGGACTATTTTTCTCGTTAGGTGTGGGCGCATGCCTAGGGCTTGCATTAGGTTCTGTTCAATTATCGCTGCCAAATCTACTTGCCGCTTTGATGGGATCAGGCCAGCCTGTCCATGAGAAAATTGTGATGGATTTACGTCTGCCGCGTGTTTTGATCGGTTTTATTGTCGGAGCCTGTCTCGCAGCATCAGGAGCCATTTTACAAGGAGTCGTTCGAAATCCACTGGCTGACCCTGGCATCATCGGTGTGACCGCTGGCGGCGGCTTGGCTGCTGTGCTCAGCATGATTGTGTTTCCGCAATTCACGTATTTGCTGCCAGCCGCTGCTTTCCTTGGCGCTTTATTAGCGGCACTTGTGGTGTATATGCTCTCATTTGATCAAGGGGTTTCACCGCTGAAATTGATTTTGGCGGGAGTGGCAGTCAATGCCCTGCTTGGGGCGGTTATGAATGGGTTTATGGTGCTTTATAGTGAGCGTGTGCAGGCTGTTCTGCCTTTTTTATCAGGAGGATTAAATGGACGGAGCTGGCATCATTTAGGCTTTGTGTCGCCTTATGCGCTTGCTGGACTGTGTCTTTGTTTTTTTGCGGTCAAGCCGGCAAATCTTCTTTTGCTTGGTGATGAATCGGCGCAGCTGCTCGGCCTTAGAGTAGAGCGCACCCGGTTTTTCTTAATTGCGCTGGCGGCGCTTTTAGCTGGTGCGGCTGTAAGTGTGAGCGGTTTAATTGGATTTGTCGGACTTGTCGTTCCTCATTTTATCCGTCTTTTAATTGGAGATGACTACCGGTACCTGCTGCCGATCTCAATGCTGGGCGGAGGCGTACTTGTGGTTTTTGCAGATACAGCGGCACGGGTATGGTTTACACCGGTTGAACTGCCAGTTGGGATCTTGCTTGCCTGTATCGGTGCACCTTTCTTCCTCTATTTATTAAAAAAGAAAGGGAGGGGTTAAGTTGGATGTGATAGCTATGGATGACGTGAGTCTCAGTCAAGGGGGCTTTCGGCTGTCGTCTATTTCAGCAGCTGTTCCTAAAGGAAGTGTGACAGGAATTATTGGACCGAATGGATCAGGGAAGTCGACTTTTATTAAAGCAGCCGCACGTCTTACGTCGATTGAAAACGGCACGATATACATTCACGATATACCGCAAAAAGAGATGACAGCTCAGGAGATTGCAAAGGAAATCGCCGTTCTCATGCAGACGAGAACAGCCATCCCATCTATGACCGTACGGGAGCTGGTCGCACTTGGACGCAGTCCGCATCGTTCGATCTGGAAAAAGAGCTCGAAGACAGATCAAGAAGCGATTGAGTGGGCGCTTGATGTGACCAATAGCCGCATCAATGAAAACAGAATGCTGCATACATTGTCAGGTGGAGAAAGGCAAAAGGCGTATATTGCGATGGCGCTCGCTCAGAAGACAGAGACCTTGATTCTGGATGAGCCGACGACTTACTTAGATATTGCACATCAGCTTGATTTACTAGAGCTGCTCAAACAGCTGAATAAGACGCATGGGATCACCATTTTAATGGTTCTCCACGACCTGCAGCAGGCAGCGAAATATTGTGACCGCCTCATTGCGATGAAGCGTGGTCAGGTTTATCAAATAGGGACACCAAACGAAGTATTAACAGAAAGCTTTTTCAAAGAGGTCTTTGGGATTCAGGCTGAGGTTCACTTAGACGGTGAGCATCCGCTCATTATTCCCATCGCTTCGATCCAACAACAAAAGGGAGATGAACAAAACATGATCATTGTCAACAACCAGGTAAGAGTAGAAAAAGGCAGTGCCGATCACCTCGTCAAGCGCTTTAACAAGCAGGGACAAGTAGAATTCATGGAAGGATTTTTAGGCATGGAAGTATGGGTCACACAGCAGACAACCGATTACGATGAAGTGACCATTCATACCCGCTGGAATCGAAAAGAAGACTTTGTGAACTGGACAAAATCCCAGGCATTTGGTGATGCACACGCTCATGGGAAAGCAAAACCTGAAGGTCTATTAAAAAACAAAATTACGTACTATGAAGTGCAAGTCACTAGACCAGCTTTACAGAAAAAAGCCTAAAAAAGAAAACACAGCGCTGCGGCTCAAAAGCAGTGCTGTGTTTTTGATTTTTTTACTTTTCGTCACATATTTTTGACAAAGTATTCAAACAACTGACACAATACCATCCAATTTTTAGGTAAAATTTACTTTATTTTTGAAGCGTATGGGTGTAAAGTACAGGTATAAATAACTAACCGAATGAAAAGCAAGAGTAAAATTTCACCGAGTAAACCATTTCAAACAGGCTATTATTTGTGAATCATTGAACAAATATTGAACATTTTGTGAAATGGTGAGCATATATATCTCGAATCATTCGGCATGTGAAAGTAGGGAGGATGTAAGGCTGTGAGTGAGCTGTTTTTAGCAAGATTTCAATTTGCTTCAACGACATTATTTCATTTTATTTTTGTTCCTATGTCAATAGGTTTGGTGTTTATCGTCGCATTAATGCAGACCCTTTATGTCGTCAAGAAAAAAGAGATTTATAAAAAGATGGCGAAGTTTTGGGGTCATCTATTCTTACTCAATTTTGCAGTAGGTGTGGTGACAGGGATTCTCCAGGAATTCCAGTTTGGGATGAACTGGTCAGATTATTCAAGGTTTGTTGGTGATGTGTTTGGTGCACCGCTTGCCATTGAAGCGCTGCTGGCCTTTTTCCTTGAATCTACATTTATTGGACTTTGGATATTCGGCTGGGATCGTCTGCCGAAGAAGATTCATTTATTGTGTATTTGGCTTGTTTCCCTTGGTACGATCTTTTCGGCGTTTTGGATTTTACTCGCCAACTCATTTATGCAAGAGCCAGTTGGATTTGTCATTAAAAATGGCCGCGCAGAAATGAATGATTTTGGCGCTCTTGTAACAAACCCGCAGCTTTGGGTTGAATTTCCGCACGTTCTGTTTGGTGCGCTGGCTACAGGTGCATTCTTTATTGCAGGAGTTAGTGCCTATAAAATGATCAAAAAACAAGAAATCGCCTTTTTCAAAAAATCATTCCAAATTGCCATGGTACTCGGTTTTATTTCTGGCTTAGGTGTGGCGTTCTCTGGACATGATCAAGCGAAGCATCTAATGAAATCACAGCCGATGAAGATGGCAGCAAGTGAAGCCCTTTGGAAGGATAGTGGAGATCCAGCGGCTTGGACATTATTTGCCAATATTGACACAGATAAAAAAGAAAACTCTGCGGAGATCAATATTCCGTTTGCTTTAAGTTACTTGGCTTATCAGAAGTTCAGCGGAGATGTGCCAGGCATGCTGACACTTCAAAAAGAATATGAAGCAAAGTTTGGCCCTGGAGACTACATTCCGCCAGTGAAAACCACATTCTGGAGCTTTAGAATCATGGTTGGTGCCGGAATGCTGATGATTTTTGCTAGTATGCTTGGCTTGTACTTGAGCTTTAGAAAGAAACTCGAAACGAACAAATGGTTTTTACGCTTCATGGTAGGGATGATTGCGTTCCCGTTTATTGCGAATTCAGCCGGCTGGATCATGACTGAAATTGGTCGTCAGCCGTGGACCGTCTTTGGTATGATGACGACGGCTCAATCGATTTCGCCAAACGTATCGTATGGCATGCTGTTATTCTCAGTCATTAGCTTTACGACGATGTATCTGATTCTTGCCATCTTGCTTGCCTACTTATTCATTCGAGAAATTAAAAAAGGTGCACATTCGGAAGAGGATACAGATCAAAAGGATGAAACGGACCTGTCTACAGATCCATTTGATGGAGGCGCATATCATGGCATATCTTAACGAGATTTGGTTTATTCTTGTCGCAGTATTGTTTGTTGGATTTTTCTTCTTAGAAGGATTTGATTTTGGTGTTGGGATGTCCATGCAGCTGCTTGGAAAGGATGCGCACGAGCGCCGCATTTTAATTAATACGATTGGTCCTTTCTGGGATGCGAATGAGGTCTGGCTGATTACAGCTGGGGGCGCTATTTTCGCTGCATTCCCTCACTGGTATGCCACGATGTTCAGTGGATACTATATACCATTTGCGGTTCTCCTCTTAGCGCTCATCGGGCGCGGAGTTGCCTTTGAATTCCGAGGGAAGGTTGAGAAAGCCTCTTGGATTAAAGCATGGGACTGGGTCATCTTCTTTGGCAGTCTGCTGCCTCCGTTTTTACTCGGTGTGCTATTCACAAGTATTTTACGCGGGATGCCAATTGATCAAGACATGAACATGTACGCTGGTTTTACGGATTTTGTGAACCTTTATTCAGTGATTGGCGGGTTAGCTGTGACGGTTCTTTGCCTTCTACACGGATTGATTTTCGTCACACTTCGTACAGAAGGTGATTTAAGAGATCGTGCAAGAAAGCTTGGACAGCGTGTCCTGCTCATTGCGCTGCCAGTTCTTGTCCTATTTGTCGGTGTATCTATCATGGAAACAGACATTTATACGGTACGCCCGATCATCACCATTCCGTTAACTGTCCTGATTGTGGTTTGTTACGTAGCGGCTCTATTCTTTATGAGAAAAGAACGTGATGGCTGGACATTCCTATTCACAGGTGCAGGCATCATGGTGACAGTGACGATGCTGTTCATTGCATTGTTCCCGCGCGTCATGATTAGCTCAATCAACCATGCGTTTGATCTTACCATTCAAAACGCTGCATCCGGATCTTATTCACTGACGGTGATGACGATTGTTGCCATTTCTTTGCTGCCCTTTGTGCTTGGGTATCAAATTTGGAGCTATTACGTCTTCCGTAAACGTGTCAGCGGTAAGGAGCCAATGACCTACTAATGGATAAACGTTTGCTTCAATTAAAAGGAATGAGGGGGCTTTTTGCCCTCTTAGGTATTGTGTCACTCATCCAAGGAGCAAGTATTATTTTCCAAGCACAGTGGCTGGCACATGCCATTACTACGCTGTTTGACGGGAAAAGCCTTTCGCAGGCAACGCCTTATGTCCTGCTGTTTCTTGCTGCCTTTCTGGTGCGGCACGGTCTCACCTTGATTCGGGAGAAGGTCATGTTTACGTACTCTTCCCGAATTGGAGCAGACGTCAGAAAACAGCTGTTAGACCAACTCTTTCGTTTAGGTCCAGCTTTCACAAAGAAAAAAGGGACAGGAAAGCTTGTCACATTAGCGATGGAGGGAATTGCTCAATATCGTCAGTATTTACAGCTATTTTTACCGAAAATGGTGAACATGGCAGTGATACCGGCAATGGTCCTCATCTATGTATGGACATTAGACGAAACATCTGCTGTCATTTTAATTGTGACGCTGCCGATTTTAATTATCTTTATGATTTTGCTAGGTCTTGTCGCTCAGCGTAAAGCGGCCAAACAATGGAGATCGTATGAGAAATTATCCAATCATTTTACTGATTCTCTCCGCGGCCTTGAAACGCTTCGTTACTTAGGCATTAGCAAAAAACATTCCCGCAATATCGGGGAAGTGTCAAAGCGATATCGAAAGGCGACCATGAGTACGCTGAAGGTCGCATTTCTTTCATCGTTTGCGCTTGATTTCTTTTCCATGCTGTCGATTGCAACCGTCGCTGTTTTTCTTGGCTTGCGATTAATTGAAGGAGAGCTT
Organism: Bacillus sp. NMCN1; assembly: GCF_002998085.1. Taxonomy (NCBI): domain Bacteria; kingdom Bacillati; phylum Bacillota; class Bacilli; order Caryophanales; family Bacillaceae; genus Bacillus; species Bacillus sp. NMCN1. The sequence goes on from NZ_PVQL01000002.1 coordinate 238,935, forward strand.
CTGTTATTGCCGGCTCTGACGGCGCTCATGCTGGCACCGGAATATTTCCTGCCAGTACGTGAAGTGGGAAATGATTATCATGCGACGCTAAATGGAAAAGAAGCGAATGAAGCGATGCAGGTCATTTTAGAAGAAAAGGGCTTCCGCGCGCAGGAGACACAATTAGTGCAACTAGATGAGTGGAATGAACAGTCTGCGCTCACCCTGCAAGATGTTAGTGTCCAGCATGACGAACATGCCCCTTATTCGATTCAGGATGTCGACCTCACTGTCAAAGGGAAGAAAAAAATCGGAATTATTGGTGCCAGTGGTTCAGGGAAATCGACGTTAACCGATGTGCTCGGCGGATTTGTTGAACCGACCTCAGGTCAAATCACGTTAAACGGCCAGCCGCTTGTTCATTTACAGATGAAGGAATGGCAAAAGAAAGTCGTCTATATGCCGCAGCACCCTTATTTATTTCACATGACATTAAGAGAAAACATTCGTTTTTATGAACCGCATGCAACAGATGAAGAAGTGGAAAGAGCTGCCTGTGAAGCTGGCTTATCTCAGCTCGTAGCGCAGCTGCCAAATGGTCTCGATGAGGTCATTGGAGAACAGGGAAGAGGGCTCAGCGGCGGACAGGCGCAAAGAATTGCGCTTGCCCGAACGGTGCTGGGCCAGCGGTCAATTATGCTATTAGATGAACCAACGGCGCATCTCGATATTGAGACAGAGTATGAATTGAAGAAAACAATGCTTCCGCTGTTTGAAGATAAACTTGTGTTCTTAGCGACGCACAGACTCCATTGGATGCCAGACATGGATGAGATCATTGTCATGGATCATGGAACGATTGCAGAAATGGGTACACATGAATCATTAATGCAAAGAAAAGGCTTGTATTATCAATTGGTACAGGAGCAAATGGGGGCGGTCACACATGGTCAGTAAAGGCTGGTTTATACCTTATATCAAGGAGAATCAAAAGCTGTTTGCGCTGGTTTTATTTCTAGGGGCCATTGCGGTATTCTCTGCTTCTATGCTGATGTATACGTCAGGATTTCTCATTTCAAAAGCTGCCACAAGACCTGAGAATATACTCATGGTCTACGTCCCAATTGTAGCTGTACGGACCTTTGGTATTTCACGCTCAGCTGCCCGATATGCAGAAAGACTGGCGAGTCATCAGCTCATTTTGACAATGATTGAAAAAATGCGAGTGCGTCTGTATGATTTGGCTGAACGAAGTGCGAAACAGACAAAGCTGGGTACAGGTGAAATGCTTGGGCTCTTGTCAGATGATGTCGAGAGACTGCAGGACGCCTATTTAAAAACCATCTTTCCATCCATCGGTGCGCTGCTTTTATATGCCGCATCGATTGGGGCACTTGGCCTATTCTCATGGCCTTTTGCTGGACTGATGCTGCTTTATATGGCACTTCTCGTATTCGTTTTCCCATACGTCACAGTGCTAGTGAACCGGGCGAGACAAATTCAAATGAAAAAAGGCAGAAATGAACTGTACAGCCATTTAACAGATGCAGTCATGGGCGTTAGTGACTGGTTGTTTAGCGGCAGGCAGAAAGATTTTGTTGATGGATATGAACAGAAAGAAGCGCAGCTGTTAGCGCTTGAAGCAGACAAGCACCGGTTTATCCGCCTGCGCCAGTTTTTTGCACAGCTCATGATTGGGGGAGCTGTCGTACTTGTCGTGTATTGGAGCGGTTCTGTCGTTCAGTCAGGCTCGATGTCACACACACTAATTGCAGCCTTCGTGCTGGTTCTGTTTCCGTTAACAGAAGCCTTTCTTCCACTCTCAGATGCAGCAGGTGATATTCCAGTCTATCAGCATGCTGTCAGCAGATTAAATCATTATGAAAAACTTTCGTATGAAGGAGAATTTGAGAGAAAGACAGTGGATCAGTCAGCTACTTCTCAAGGTGAAGCTGTCTGTTTTGATCAAGTGTCCTTTGGGTATGATTCGCACCAACACGTGCTAAAGCATCTCTCATTTTCACTGAAGCAAGGTGAATCACTTGCTCTCTTAGGAAAAAGTGGTACAGGAAAATCGACTATTTTGAAATTGTTAGAAGGAGCTGTCGTGCCAAATCAAGGAGCTGTCAGTATCCAGGGGAAATCGGTAGAAAGCATTCGAGCGAACGTGTCCACCTATGTGTCAGTGCTCAATCAACAGCCGTATTTATTCGATACTTCTGTTTTAAACAATATTCGCTTAGGCTCTCCAGATGCGACAGAAGAGCAGGTAAAAGAAGCAGCGAGACAAGTGCAGCTGCACGATACCATCGAATCCTTGCCAGAGGGTTATCACACCGGTGTGCAGGAGACAGGGATTCGTTTCTCAGGTGGAGAAAGACAACGGATGGCGTTAGCACGGATTTTGCTGCAAAACACCCCGATTGTTGTATTAGATGAGCCCACCGTCGGACTTGATCCGCGCACAGAGCGTGAGCTGCTTGAAACCATCTTCCGTGTGTTAAAAGGAAAAACGGTCATTTGGATTACCCATCATCTCACTGGCTGTGAGTCATGTGATCGCATTATGTTTATTGAAGATGGACAAATTGAGATGCAGGGGGTGCATCAGGATTTACTGAAAGAAAACCCCCGTTATCAAAAGCTGTATGAGATGGATCGTCCGTTTTCTACAATATAAATAGATGAAATAACTAGAACGTTCGGACAGAGATCTCTGCCCGAACGTTTTGTGGTTTTAAGGGTTTACCTTTCCAACACCAGCATTTGATACCACTTCTGATTTGACATTGTTCACGTTAAGCAAAGAGTAGTTATAAGGAGGGTTGTACGTACCTGTTGAAGACGTTGGCAGACTGCCTGTGCTGTTAATAAATGAGTTGTTGATGACATGCCATGTACCGACTTGACGGCTGTCCCAGCTGCCGATCGCATTATTTGTATTTTCAAATACGTTATGCTCAATTCTCATCTTCGCACCCATACGAGAGTTGATCGCTGTGGTATGAATGCCTTTATAGTAGTTGTTATACACATGACCTTCCCCGTAGCGCATAGATGGTACACGAGAATTCAGGTTTTCAAAACGGTTGTTGTGGAATGTGATTTTTCGGTTGTAGTTGTCGTTATCAGAGCTGCCCATGAGCATCGTTTTCCAGCTGTCATGTACATAGTTCCATGAGAAGGTAATATAGTCGGAGTCTTTTTTCACATCAAATAATCCATCATAATCATCTTTACCAGAGTTTAATGTGTTGTACAGCTCATTATGATCAACCCATACGTTTTTAGAAGCGCCTTCGATTCCAATGGCATCCTTGTCACCGATGTTACTGTGATGGATTTTCAGGTTGCGGATAATGACGTTATTGGAACGCCATACTTTGATACCAATTCCATTAAATTCACCTTTCGTGCCTTTGCCGACGATCGAGACATTGTTTGTATCTTTCACATCGATTTTATTGGCAGATGTATTAGAAGGGGTAATCGTCCCGTCGACAACAATTTTTAATTTTTCGTTTGTTCCTTTACTTTTGAGGGCAGCCAATAGTTCATTTCCAGTTTTGACTGTGACGGTTTTACCGCCTTCACCGCCTGTTGTACCGCCATTTAGTGTGGAGAATCCTTGTTGATTAAAATTGGCCATAATAGAAGGGCTTTCTGGATACTTGGCTGCCGCTTTTGCCTCCCCGTTAGGTGCAAATAATGAAGTCACGAGACCAACCGCTAACACACCAGCTAACATTGGAACTTTTTTCTTCAAAGTCAACATCTCCATTCAATTTTGTTTTAATGTAAACGTTTCCAAAAATAAGCTGCAATTCAACTGCTCCTCCTTTCTTCGCCAGTATCGCCTTTTTCGGAATGTAGGAAGAGCATAGCACGCAAAAAGGTATCATCGGCTAAGAATTGGCGCTGTGTATTCCATGATTTTCTAGTAAACTAAGGCCATGATTATTTTATTTTCGTCTAAATGAGACAAGGATCATTGACGATAGGTATTGGGATGACCTAGTGATTATGAGGGAGAGGCTCTTCGCTTGATAGAAAATCAAGATGATTACGAACGCACCATTTTGTTAGGGACGAAAGAATGTCATAATCATTACATAAGAAAAAATTGGATATAAAATGAATCAAATACTGGATCAACAGGGAGAAAAGGAGTCAAGTTAAAAAAATAAAGTCTATTTTGAACGGTATCGTCATCCGTGTCGTCTCATGAATAAGAGAAGAAAAGGAAGGAGGGGTGTGTTTGGAGCTGACAGAAGAGACATTATTGATTCAGCGGGCAAAACAGGGGGATGATGCTGCATTTACAGCCCTTTATCGTCATCATTATTCCTTTCTTTACCGTTATATAATGAAGCTCACCCTTCAACAAGAGCTGGCAGAAGAAATCATGCAAGAAACGATGCTGAAAGCGTACATGAAACTTTCTTCATTTAGAGGAGATTCCTTATTTTCAACATGGCTCATATCCATTGCATCTAGACAATTTTTAGATCACCAGAAGAAAAGAAAACGTGAACAATTGAGGGAAGAAAAGGCGAATCAAGAGACGATACGCCGCTTTAAATGGGAGATTCAGCAAAAGGGCCATACATGGCATGAGATGTGGGATGCTTTAAACGAATTGAAGGCTCAGGAGAGAGCACCGATTATTTTGCACTATTATTATGGCTTTACTTATCCAGAGATTGCTTCAATGCTCGCTATGAGAGAAGGCACTGTGAAGTCGAGGGTTCATCATGGATTAAAGAAAATTCGAAAGGAGTGGTCTCAATGAAAGAAGATCAGTTCACCGAACGTTTAAAGGAAGAGTTACGGCAGCTAGATGAACAAATTGAAGTGAAAGAGCCAAGTGAACAGGCTGTCATGATGATGCTGAAGCAGGCGAAGGAACGAGAGAAAAGGCGTTTTAAACAAGAAGTACTGGCGTACGTTCTCATCAGTCTGACCATTCTGGCACTATTCGTCGCTGCCATCACCCATTTGCCTATCATCTTCATTCTTCTTCAAGTAGTGAGTATGCCGCTCTGCGTCGTTGTCGGCATCAAGGAATATCAACACATTAAAGGAGGGTCTTCCTTATGAGTCAGACGGAGATGATCATCTTATTGTGCGCATTGCCGTTATTGTTTGCGCAGGGCCTTCTTTTATTTATGGATGCAAAAAAAAGAGGGCGTTATAAGTGGTTTTGGGGTATTGTCGGTTTAATTAACTTCCCATCGTCTTCTATTTTATATTGGCTTTGTGTCGTGTACCCTGATCGAAAAAAAGAAGAGAAGATCCGAAAAGATTGAGCGGACGGCCTATAAAACTTTAGGCCTTTTTTTCGGGTTGAAGATCAACTAGAAATCATTCATGATTCACCTATTTGTCAAAGAGTGCGGGATATATAACGTCTACATCATCATTTCTAGCACAATAGTCATTCTGTAAGAGATACTTTCTAAAAGCGATTGCTGCGGCTGCTTGATCCATCTCAAATCGGCATCATTTTCATCTGTTATCAGTATTGATCAGATTTTACAAATGGTGTTAAATTAATCTCAATATGCGTTAGAAAATCTAACAGATAAATGTGTGAAGATATACAAAGGAGGCAGATGAGATATGTTGACCTTAGATCGAGCAGCACAAACAGCACAAAGCTACATCGACCGTGTGTTAGAGGAGGTGGAAAAACGAAATCCTGGTGAGGAGGAATTTCAGCAAGCCGTAAAAGAAATTCTAGAATCACTCGTTCCGGTTTTTGTAAAGCACCCAGAGTATGAAAAACAGGGCATTTTAGAACGACTCATCGAGCCTGAGCGGCTTGTGGTATTTCGTGTACCATGGGTAGACGATGAGGGAAAAGTACAAGTCAATCGGGGATTCAGGGTTCAATTCAACAGTGCCATCGGTCCTTATAAAGGAGGCATTCGTTTCCACCCATCTGTCAATGCAAGTATTATTAAGTTTTTAGGATTTGAACAAATCTTTAAAAACGCACTGACTGGTATGCCGATCGGTGGAGGAAAAGGTGGATCAGATTTTGATCCTAAAGGGAAATCTGATGGAGAAATCATGCGTTTTGTCCAAAGCTTTATGAGTGAACTCAGCCGATATATTGGACCTGATCAAGATGTACCAGCGGGTGATATTGGCGTAGGGGCACGCGAAATTGGCTATATGTTCGGACAGTACAAGAAAATGCGCGGTGCTTATGAGGCGGGTGTGCTCACAGGGAAAAGCCCTGGATTTGGAGGCAGCTTAGCGAGAAAAGAAGCGACAGGCTATGGACTGGTCTACTTTATGGAAGAAATGTTAAAAGCGCATGGACTTCAATTTGAAGGGCGTTCAGTTGTTGTGTCTGGCTCAGGGAATGTGTCTATTTATGCGATGGAAAAGGTCATGGAGCTTGGCGGTAAGGTCGTTGCCTGCAGTGATTCAAGCGGAGCGATTTATGATCCTCAAGGCATCTCACTTGAAACAGTGAAACAGCTAAAGGAAGTGAGCAATCAACGGATTGGAGCATACATAGACATTCACCCGCATGCTGAATTGATTGAAGATTGCGAACAAATTTGGTCTGTTCCTTGTGACATTGCGCTGCCATGTGCAACGCAAAATGAAATATCTGAGATGCAGGCACAGCAGCTCGTGGAAAATGGTGTCATTGCGGTAGGAGAAGGAGCTAATATGCCCTCCACTCTACAGGCAGTCAAAGTTTTTGAACAGAATGATATTCTATTTGCGCCTGCAAAAGCGGCGAATGCTGGCGGGGTAGGTGTCTCAGCGCTTGAAATGGCACAAAATAGTGCAAGAATGTCTTGGACATTTGAAGAAGTAGATGATCAGCTGAAACAAATGATGCAGACGATATATCGTCAGTGTACAGAGACAGCAGACGAATATGGACACTCCGGAAACTTAATCGTAGGAGCGAATATTGCAGGATTTCGCAAAGTGGCAGATGCGATGATCGCACAAGGCGTGATTTAACTCCTGCTCTCCCGCACCTGTTTATTTCATGACAAGATGGGGAATCGTCCCTGTAAGAATGACAATAAGGAGGCGCGGGAGAAATGAAAAAATGGCTGAAACAAATTTTCAAATGGGCACCTGTGATTTATCCAGTGGTGAGAAAAATATATAAAGAACGGAAAGCATCTAAACGTCGTAACGTATCAGCCGGATAATCCGGCTTTTTTTATGCAAGAATTACCGATTGTGCGCTGAACGAAAAAGATAATAGATTTGAATGATCCATTTCATGCTTCTCTCCGTTAAGTACATAACAAACGGAAAGAGGAGGCAATAACAGATGAACATGAAAAAAGCGATTTTAACTATTCCGCTTAGCGCAGCATTACTATTTCCAGCAGCTCATAACGCAAGTGCACACGAAGGACATATGCATGGAGAGGCAAAGAAGACGTCTTCGTCACAAGAGGTGTCAAATAAAGCAACCGATCTTCGAGCAGCACCAGACCAGCTGTTTTCTGAGCATGCCTATTTAGCAGTGATCACGATGCAAAAGGGAATTGAAGGCAGCAAAGATTTTGATCAAGCAACGGCAGCGTTAAATGACAACATGCATGACTTATCGAAGAAAAGCCACATGCGTTTTCGGGTATGCTTTTACACGGCAGCTCAATTTAATCACGTGTACAGGGACATTTGATTGTCTTTACGCAGCTGATCTCTTCATAAAAAAGGCGATGATACGAAGGTGAAAGATTCATAGGTCATTAGATATGGTTTGTTGTATAAATAGGGGCGTTTGTCATATAAATGAGTTGGCAATTTTTATTTCTTTTCAGTAGAATATGAGTAATGAAGAGAACTGCAAGCGTATACACCCTGTCCAGACAAGGCAGATTCTCCACCCTTACATAAGGAGGCTGATCTGATGCTGAGTAAAAGACTGGCGCACATCTTAAGTCAGCTCATGGCAGCGGAGACCCCGCTCACAAGCGCTGCGCTTTCTGTCAGCTTACAAGTGACAAGCCGCACCATTCGTACAGACATCAAGGAACTGAACGACTGTCTCGCTCCTTATCAAGCGGCTGTAACAGCTGTTCGAGGAGCTGGCTATGAGCTGTTGATCAACGATGAGAATGCCTTTCGCCGTTTTATGAAAGAGGAGGTCGAACAGGAAGAGCCGCTGGCGGTCCTTCCGGAGGAGCGCGTCCGGTTTATTTTAAAAAAGCTGCTTCTCGCAGAGTCTTATGTGAAACTGGAAGACTTACAGGAGCAGCTGTTTATTAGTAAATCGACGATGAGTAACGATATGAAATGGGTCAAACGCAAGCTTGAGCCCTTTGATCTGAAGCTGGAAGCGAAGCCGAATAAAGGCTGCCGGATCAAAGGATCGGAGATGAAAATTCGTTATTGTATGTCAGAATATTTATTCAGTGAACGCCGATCCTGCCAAACGATGCTGAACACGGCAGTCACCATTTTGCCAAAACATGAACTGGAATTGATCCAGAAAACAATCATTGATTATATCAATGAAGAAAGAATGAATCTATCAGACATTTGCATGAATAATTTAATCGTTCATGTCGCGATTGCCTGCAAACGGATTAGACACGGAAACTATGTATCTGTTTTGCCAGAGGAAATCAATGAGATTCCACGGGCAAAGGAATACAAGGTTGCTAAAAAAATGGTGAAATGCCTTGAAGGACTGCTGGACGTCTCTTTTCCACAAGAAGAGATCGTCTATATCGCCATTCATTTATTAGGAACAGCCAAAATGGTACAGTCCTTTTCATCGAGCGGTCAAAAACAAATTGTGGATGATGACACGAGCCGTCTTGTTCAGCTGATGCTCCAAGCCATTGATCAAAAACTGCAGCTTGATTTAGCCGGTGATGCGGAATTAATGATTGGGCTGAGTCTGCACTTAAAGCCAGCCATGACCCGGTGTAAATATGGGATGAACTTAAGAAATCCGATGCTTGATGAAATAAAGGCGGGGTATCCACTTGCCTTTGAAGCAGGAATTATCGCCAGCAGGGTCCTTGAAGAAGAGGAGGGGCTGAGTATTCATGAGAATGAAATCGGTTATATAGCGCTTCATTTTGGTGCGGCTTTAGAGCGGAGAAAAATGGAGGTTCCGCCGAAGCAATGTCTCATTGTCTGTGCATCTGGTGCAGGGAGTGCAAGGCTGCTTCAGGATCGTTTGCGGTCACAATTTGGGACTAAGCTGACCATTTTAGGAACAGCAGAGCTTTATTCGCTTCCGCATGTCTCTTTACATGCCCTGGATTTGATTATTACAACGGTCCCGATTCAGATGGATTTACCGATTCCAGTCATACAAGTGAACACCATTTTGGGAGGCGGCGACTTTTTAAAAATTGAAGAAGCCCTGACGAGTGAAACAAGGGTGACATTGGCCTCTCAATATATGAAAAAGGAATTGGTCTTTACAAAACGCGCCTTTCAAACAAAGGGAGAGGTCATCACCTTTCTCACGAAAAAAGTCATCGATATGGGATTAGCACCAGTAGAACTTACACCTTCTGTGATGGAAAGAGAAGAGGCTGCACCGACATCCTTCGGGCATTATACAGCGATTCCGCACCCTATGACGCCGCTGACAGAAGAGACATTTTGGGCGATATGTACATTAGAAAAACCGATCATATGGGGAGAGAAAAAAGTCCAATTTGTCTGCTTGCTTTGTGTCGAAAAAGAGAATGCCAAAGATTTAAAAGGGATGTACCGTCTGCTGGGCGAGCTTGTGCACAATGTGAAATTCATTCAGCATCTCATCGCCTGTGATACATTCGAAGACATGCTCGATATCATGTATAAAAAGGCCCCTTCGTACAAGAACTAACAGTGTGATCTTAACTTTTTCCGCTTCCTAAAGGAAAAAGTATAGGTATTTATGAAAGCGGTTTCATAATATGATGAATGTGTAAAGAAAAGCTACACACTTTCAAAAGGGGGCGTTTACACATGAACATCTTATTGGTTTGTGCAGCAGGTATGTCAACAAGCTTACTAGTCACAAAAATGGAGAAGAGCGCACAAGAACAAGGAAAAGATTATCGTATTTGGGCAGTATCTGGAGATTCAGCAAAAAGTCATATTGATCAAGCCGATGTGCTTTTATTAGGACCACAGGTTCGATATTTATTACCACAAATGAAAAAGCTCGGAGAAGAAAAAGGGATTCCAGTCGACGTCATTAATACCGTACATTATGGCATATGTAATGGGGCTGAGGTTTTAAAATCTGCTGAACAGTTAGTGAACGGATAAAGGGGGCGGAAGGGATGAATGGATTCAACCGATTTCTAGAAGAGAAGGTCATGCCGTTTGCAGGGAAGATTGCCGCTCAAAGACATTTACAAGCATTGCGTGACGGAATTGTTTTAACCATGCCTCTCATTATTGTCGGTTCACTGTTTCTCATTTTAGCCAACCTTCCGATCCCAGGATACAGCGATTTTATGGCAAGTATCTTCGGAGCAGAATGGGCCACGAAACTATCCTATCCTGTTAATGCAACCTTTGATATTATGGCACTTGTTGCAACCTTCGGGATAGCCTACAGGCTTGCTGAAAAGTATGCAGTGGATGCCCTATCATCTGGTGCGATCGCTGTTGCAGCTTTCCTTTTGGCGACACCATATCAAGTCCCTTTCACACCTGAAGGCTCAACAGAAGCCATCTTGGTAGGTGGGGGAATTCCAGTTACATTGATGGGCAGTAAAGGGTTATTCGTTGCCATGATTATTGCCATGCTTTCAACTGAAATTTACCGATTCATTGTCCAGCGGAATATCGTCATTAGGATGCCTGATGGTGTACCGCCAGCAGTGAGTAAATCGTTTATCGCACTTATTCCAGGCTTTGTGGTCATCACGCTGATCTGGGTCGTTAGACTTGTGATTGAGATGACACCATTTGAGAGTATTCATAATATCATCACGGTCTTAATTGGCACACCGCTTTCCATTCTTGGTGGAAGCTTAGGCGGAAGTATTGTCGCCATTGGTGTGCAAATGCTCCTCTGGGCATGTGGTATTCACGGAGCAACCATTGTCGGCGGCGTCATGGGCCCAATTTGGCTCGGTGCGATGGATGAGAACCGTCTCGCATTCCAAGCAGGAGAAGTGCTGCCAAATATCTTCACAGCGCAGTTCTTTGAAATCTTCATCAATGTCGGCGGAAGCGGTGCAACGCTTGCCTTGGTGCTGACGATGATCTTACGTGCCAGAAGTAAACAAATGAAACAGCTTGGCCGACTTGCCATTGGGCCAGCCATCTTTAACATCAACGAACCGATCATTTTTGGAATGCCGATTGTCATGAACCCAATGCTTCTGATTCCGTTTATCCTTACGCCAATCATGATGATCATCACCACATACATCGGAATGAGCACAGGACTTGTGGCAAAACCGGCGGGGATTGCTGTCCCATGGACGATGCCGCCCATCATTTCAGGCTATCTCGCCACAGGAGGCAAAATCTCTGGTGCTGTCATGCAACTGATTAACCTAGCGTTGTCATTCGCTTTATACTATCCATTCTTTAGAATGTGGGATAAGCAGAAATTAAAAGAAGAAAGTGAGCTAGAAACAAAAGCATCAACTGATGAAAATGTCGTCAGCATGTAATAGAGAGAACAAGGGGGATGCGGCCGATGGAAATGGAACAAATTGTGTTTCAACTCATCTTACACGGCGGGAATGGCAGAAGCTCCGCGATGGAGGCCATTACATGTGCAAAGCAAGGAAATTTTGATGAGGCGAAGCAAAAATTGCAGGAAGCACAAGACGCGTTAAATGAGGCGCATCACGCACAGACTGAGCTGATCCAAGGAGAAATTAGAGGAGAAAAGACCGACGTCAGTCTCTTAATGATCCATGCGCAGGATCATCTCATGAACGCAATGACCGTCAAGGAGCTCGCAGCGGAAATCATCGAGCTCCATGAAAAAATGAAGCAACTCGGAGGTGTCAATTCATGAAAGATGGAATCAAAATTGTCACAATAGGTGGAGGGTCGAGCTATACACCTGAGCTTGTCGAAGGGTTTATCAAACGATATCATGAATTGCCTGTAAAGGAATTATGGCTTGTGGATATTGAAGCGGGTCAGGAAAAGTTAAACATCGTGGGCGCTCTCGCGAAACGCATGGTTGAAAAAGCCGGTCTGCCGATTGAGGTACACCTGACGCTTGACCGTCGGGAAGCCCTGAAGGACGCAGATTTTGTGACAACACAATTTCGTGTAGGACTGCTGGAAGCACGGGCAAAGGATGAGAGAATCCCGCTTAAATACGGCGTCATCGGTCAGGAAACGAACGGACCAGGCGGTTTATTTAAAGGACTTCGAACCATCCCAGTCATTCTAGACATCGTGAAGGATATGGAAGAACTTTGTCCAGATGCATGGCTTGTGAACTTTACAAATCCGGCGGGCATGGTCACAGAAGCTGTGCTGCGCTACACGAATCTAAAAAAAGTAGTCGGACTATGCAATGTACCAATTGGGATGAAAATGGGGATTGCCAAGGCGCTTGATGTAGATGTTGAGCGAATCGAGATACAGTTTGCGGGCCTCAATCACATGGTCTATGGATTAGACGTGTATTTAGACGGGGTCAGCATCATGGATCAAGTGCTCGATGAATTGGGAAATCCGAATAGTCAGTGGTCTATGAAGAACATTGAAGCGAAAAACTGGGAACCTTCTTTTGTAAAAGGCTTAGGGGTGATCCCATGTCCGTATCATCGCTATTACTATAAAACAAAAGATATGCTGGAAGAAGAGCAAAAAGCAGCCCAAGAAAAAGGAACAAGGGCAGAGGTTGTACAGCAGGTCGAGCACGAATTATTTGAGCTCTATAAAGATCCTGATTTATCCATTAAACCACCGCAGCTCGAAAAAAGAGGCGGGGCATATTACAGTGATGCGGCATGTAATTTAATCAGCTCCATCTATAATGATAAGCATGACATCCAACCAGTCAATACAGTGAACAGAGGGGCGATTGCCAGCATTCCGGCTGAATCAGCGGTTGAAGTGAACTGTATCATTACAAAGGACGGACCAAAACCAATAGCGACGGGTGATCTGCCTGTAGCTGTGAGAGGGCTCGTTCAACAAATCAAATCATTCGAGCGTGTAGCAGCAGAAGCGGCAGTGACAGGAGATTACGAAACGGCTCTTGTAGCGATGACGATCAATCCGCTTGTCCCATCTGATGACATTGCAAAGCAAATTTTAGATGAAATGCTCGAAGCGCACCGTGAATATTTACCGCAATTCTTCAAATCAGTCAATGCATAAAAAAATGGCCCCTTTAAGGGGTCGTTTTTTATGATTGCCCCATATGGAAACTGGAGAAAGAAGTGTATGATAGAAAAAACAGCATGTATGGCTTCAAAGAAAGGACGGTTTGAATATGGTTGCAATTGGTTTAATGCTTTACGGCTTTATCGTTCAACCTCTGTTGAGTTACGGAACAGTGGTCTTGTTTTTGTATGGCATCATCGCTTCATTTATTGGTCTTATTCGTCATAGACAGTATGTGTGGATTTATGTTCTCCGCCTGCTCGTTTGTTTTACCATTCCAGTGACCAACCTCTTGATGTATTTCGCAACCATTGGTGGAGATGAAAGAGACTTTGATTTTCAGCCAATGCCGCTTGTTTATTATCTTGTCTTTGCCCTAGAAATCATTATCGTCTTTTTACCAGAGATCTTTTTACTGATCGAAAGAAAGCGGAGCATCAAAGGGAAACAGTGGATATATGCAGGGGCGATTGTGGGTGTATCGGTCTTATTTTGGAGCACGATTTGATGGGAGGTGACTGGACAACTGAGACTATTTCGCCTTTTTGTTGTGTAACCTCTTTCGCCTAACCTTTACAAAAGTAATGGAAAGAACAAAGATAGAAATCCCGAGAAACTTAAATAGAAAGCGGGTGAGGAACGGTGAATCATCGAAACCTGTAGCGATGATCATCGATCCGATGCAAATACCAAAGAACGCTAGTAGATAAGTAAAAAACATACCATCACTCCTTATACGTGTGATTACCATTATAAGGTATATTGGAGGGGTAAATAAACAAAAAAAGAACCCTTCATGACTGAAAGGTTCTTTTACATGCTTAAGCCTGTTTGACGACCGAGTCGACTTCTACTGTCCAGCCGAAGATATCTGGCTGTGTTCCTTTTTGAATGCCAGTAATGGCCTCATACAATTTCTTCGATACTTCACCTGTTTGACCATCTTGAATCACATATGGCTGATCGTGATAAATTAATTCCCCAACAGGAGAGATGACGGCCGCCGTTCCAGTTCCAAAGATTTCTTCAAGCTCACCTGATTGATGTGCTTCAATTAACTCATCAATCGAAATTTTACGCTCTGTCACTGGAATTCCCCAATGTTTTAACAGCTCAAGTACAGAGTTACGTGTGATGCCTTCTAAAATGCTTCCGTTCAATTCAGGCGTCACGATTTCTCCATTGATCTTAAAGAAGATATTCATACTCCCGACTTCTTCAATGTACTTTTTCTCGACTCCATCAAGCCAAAGAACCTGTGAAAAACCTTTGGTTTCAGCGACTTGCTGTGCCTTGAGGCTTGAGGCGTAGTTTCCAGCTGTTTTGGCATTTCCTGTCCCGCCCTTAACAGCACGGACAAATTCGTTTTCAACTGCAATTTTGACCGGATGAATGCCTTCTTTATAGTAAGATCCTACTGGAGATAGGATAATGAGCAGCTTATACGTGCTTGACGGCGCAACGCCTAAATATGGCTCAGTGGAAATAATGAATGGGCGGATATACAAGGAAGTGCCCTCTGCATCAGGTACCCAATCCTTATCAATGCGAATGAGTTCATTTAAGCCATCTAAAACCGTTTCTGTATCAATTTGCGGGATACACAGGCGGTCATTGGATCTGTTTAAGCGTTCCATATTCTTTTCCGGACGGAATAAGAGAATTTTTTGATCCTCGGAAACATAAGCCTTTAGGCCTTCGAAAACAGATTGACCATAATGGTAGACCATTGAAGCTGGGTCCATTGGAATGGCCTGATAAGGTATAATTCTTGGATCGTACCAGCCTTGATCAATGGAATAATCCATCACAAACATGTGATCTGTGAAAATTTTTCCGAATTCAAGTTGATCAGATTGAGGTTTTGGTTTTTTTGTTGAACTAAGTTCAACGCGGATGGGTTGTTTTGGCATCGTAAATCTCCTTGCTGTTTGATTATTTGAAAATTCTAATAATATGAAATAATTATGATTCTATTCTATACCTTCACAAAATATTAGCAATAGGTTTTCTGGAATTCAGACAAGAAAAATCTGTTAAAGCGCTTTCCTTCTCTCTGCCGTCAGTCTGCCTCAAGTCACCCCTTTTTAATAAAGAAATAAAATCCAAATACTTTATTAACTGATTAATCTGACAATTTAAAAGCGGATGAATTTCCTGTAAGATATTCTTTCAACCATACACCTTTTGACCAGTACATTGCAAGGGGCATTCTCATATTTTAATCCTCTTTTTTTTAACCGATAAAGGAAGAAGAGAAGTGAAAGGAGCAAACAACAAGATGAAACGAGCGATACCAGGCATTTTACTCATTTTATTCATGACCGTGATCAGCTTCGGCTGTCAAGCGATGACAGAGGAGGCTGGCGCCAAGCAGGGAACTTCCTATTACGTGGCGACAAACGGAAACGACAAAAACCCGGGAACGAAGCAAAAACCTTTTCGCACGCTGAAAAAAGCGGCAAGTATGGCGAAAGCCGGGGCAACCATTTACATGAAAGGCGGCACATACAAAGAGAAATTGATTGTCCGCCATTCAGGGACAAAGAAAGCACCTGTTGTCTTTCAAGCTTACGGAAAAGAAAAACCTGTCATTAGCGGGGCTTCACTTAAAGGAAATCAAGCAGATGGCGGTCTTGTCACAATCGATCAAAAAAGCTACATCACCCTTAAAGGCCTGACGGTGGGACATCTCAAGACGAATAAGGAAGAATTGACACCAGTCGGTATTTTCATCAAAGGAAGCGGAAAAGGTGTCAAACTCCTCAACAACCGAGTGTATGACATTCAGACGACACACAAAAATGGGAATGCGCACGGTATTGCTGTCTATGGAACAAAAGCTCCTGCGGCTATTGAAGACATTGAAATCAAAGGAAACACTGTTGAAAAATTAAAGCTTGGCTTCAGTGAAGCGCTTGTGCTAAATGGGAACGTCAAAAAATTCCGTGTGACACATAACACGGTCCGAAGCGCAGATAATATAGGCATTGATTTAATTGGTTTTGAGAACGTAGCACCTTCTAAAAAGTACGATCAAGTTAGAAATGGTGTCGTATCTAGAAACAAAGTGTATGAGATTACGAGTGTAGGGAATCCAGCCTATGGCAAAGACATCTCCGCTGGCGGAATTTATGTTGATGGCGGGAAGGACATTGTGATCGATCATAACATCACACACCACAATGACCTTGGGATTGAAGTCACAAGTGAACATAAAGGAAAAATGGCAGATCGCATTCGCATCGAACACAATCAAGTGTATTTGAACCGTTATACAGGCATTTCAATTGGCGGCTATGATAAGAAGCGGGGCGGAACAACAAATACGACGATCTCACATAATATTTTGTACAAAAATGACACAGCTGGCTTAGAAGGCGGTCAATTGTTGATGCAATATCAAGCCGTGAACAATCGAATCACGAACAATATCATGACAGCGAGTACCTCGCATTACTTAGTCGTGAATCTTTATGGAGTAAATCAAAAGAATACCTTCCAGAAGAACGTGTATGATGACCGCAAAGGTGCGAAAGCATCACAGTGGGTATGGCGCGGGAAATGGATGGAAGGCTACAAAACGTATCTCTCTAAAAGCGGCCAAGATAAAGGATCAGCACATCTCAATCCACAATTTGTGAATGAGAAAAAATATGATTTTCGTCTGAAAAAATCATCACCAGCTAAGAAAATCATCGGAAGTTAAGCATGTAAGAACCACAATCGTATTGTTTTAAATTTTCAAAAAAATCATTGACATTGATGTGACATCACATTAAAGTAAAGAAGACATTTCAACTAAAACAAAATTTCATAACGGATCTCTTATCAAGAGAGGCAGAGGGACTGGCCCTATGACGCCCAGCAACCGTTTCTACTATAGAAATTGGTGCTAATTCCTGCAAAGCTATTACAGCTTTGACAGATAAGAGAGGAAGACTTCCCGATACATGTTTCATGCAACGGTGATCAAGCCTCTCTTTCCAGGAGAGGCTTTTTTTCGTCACTTTTTCAAATAAAAGAATAGTTTACTGGCGTTTTCCCACTGTTTTACCTAGTTTTCCGATGTGAAAAATAAAAGCAACTTGAGGAGGAACAGCAATGAAGCGTAAGTATTTTACATCATGTTTTGTATTATTAACGGTATTGACCGTCCTATTAACGGGCTGCGGCACTGGATCAAGCGCAGGCTCAAAGGCAAATGCGAACGAAAAGGTCTCCTTTGACAATATACCGAAGCGATTTGCAAAAGGACAGGGAGCAAAAATTAAAGTCATCCGCAAAATTGGAGGGGATGATCATACAGCACAGTTTTTAGCAGGGACGAAGGCAGAAGGTGAAGCATTGGGCTTTACGGTGGATATCTACACAGCAAATGGGGATACAGCGAAGTTCCATGATGCGATCTCTCAGGCGCTTGAAGAAAACTATGATGGCTTTATCATCTCTCATGGGGATGACGAGGCGACCGTCGCTGACGTGAAAAAGATCACAGAGAAGGGTATTCCAGTTGTAGCGTTTGATTCGAATCCTAAGCTGAAGGGCATCAAAGGGGTCACAGTGACATCTCAAGATGACGAACAATTAGCCAAAAAATCACTAGACGCACTTGTGTCTGATTTTAAAGGAAAAGCAAATATTGCGTACCTCTGGGTAGATGGCTTCCCGCCAATGGTGAGACGAAACAAGGTGTACCAAGAAACGCTCAACCAACATTCAGGGATCAAGGAGCTTGACCGCTTTGGCATTGCTTCCTCTGATACATCTGTTCAAACACAAAATGCAGTGGCAGCCATGCTGAATAAATATCCAAAGGGTAAACTTGACGCTATTTTTGCCACGTGGGATGCCTTTGCCATTGGCGCAGCAAGAGCGCTAAAGGAAGCAGGAAGAACAGAAGTGAAGATTTACGGGATTGATGTGTCAAATGCTGATCTTCAAGAAATGACAGCGAAAGACAGTCCATGGAAGTACACATCAGCGGTTGATCCGAAGCTCATTGGCGCAGTTGACGTGAGAATTCTTGCGAAGAAAATAGCGGGTGAGAAAACGCCATCTTCCTATGACCTTGAGGCCTCCCTCATCTCACAAAAGCAGCTTCAACAATCAGGAAAAGCCATCAATATGGTCAATCTTGCAGACGAAGTAAAGGGGTTCGGCTCATCGACTGCTTTTGAAGAAGATTGGATGAGGACCTTGAAGAAGCATTATACAAAATAAACGACGTGCACTCTCTTTCCATAGAGGGTGTTTCGTATTTCAGATGATGATCATGAGAAGGAGGACACCTATGACTTCGCCGCTAGTTTGTATGAAACATATTTCGATTGAATTCCCAGGAGTAAAAGCGCTGAATCAAGTGAATTTCACATTAAAAAAAGGGACGGTTCATGCGCTGATTGGAGCGAATGGTGCTGGGAAATCCACGTTAATGAAAGTTCTTTCTGGCGCTCATTCGCACTATGAAGGAAGCATCCATATCAATGGTCAGGCGGCATCTATTCAAACCCCAAAGGATGCGGCCTCATATGGTGTGCAGACGGTTCATCAAGAAGTGGATACGGCTCTCGTTCCCTACTTAAGTGTTGGTGAGAATATGATGATGCATGAGATTGAGAAAAAAACATTTGTGGGCTGGAAAGAGCTGCACCGCATGGCAGCTCAACTATTAACAGAAATGGATATCGACATCTCCACAAAACGCCTTGTGAGTGATCTGACCCTTGCAGAAAAACAGATGGTGCTCATTGCCAAGGCCGTTTCAATCAAATGCAGCATTTTAATCTTAGATGAACCAACGGCGCCTCTTAGTCATACAGAAACAAGCAAGTTATTCTCAATGATTGATCGGCTGAAACAGAAAGGAACGGGCATTGTGTTTATCTCCCATCGCATGCCTGAAATTTTCACCATCTGTGATGAGCTGACAGTGATGCGAAATGGAACCGATGTCGCAGCTCACCTTGTTCAAGACACGAATCCGCAGCAGGTCATTGAAGAAATGCTAGGTGCGCCACTAGAGGAACAATTCCCGCTCCGTACACCTTTGAAGGATGCACCTATTGTGCTTGAAGTGAAGCAGCTAAACGACCAGCATAAATTACGCAACATTCATCTTCATGTGAAAAAGGGAGAAATTCTCGGAATTGCAGGGCTTGTCGGTGCTGGAAAAACAGAATTGTGCAAAGCCCTTTTCGGCGCCTCAGAAAAAAAGACGGGGACTGTGCAGCTTCATGGTCAAACCGTTCGCATCACATCGCCTCATCAAGCCGTGAGAGCTGGAATGGCACTTGTGCCGGAAGAGCGGAGGAAGGAAGGGATTCTGACAGAAGAGAGCGTGGGGTGGAACTTAACGGCTGCAAGTCTTCGTTCATTCTCACGGGTGTTCAGCTTCTTACATCGTTCGAAGGAAAAGCGGGAAGCAGACGAAATCGTCAAACGACTTGGCGTCAAAACCCCATCTCTTGAAGCAAAGGTGAAGCATCTATCCGGTGGAAATCAACAGAAGATTGCCATAGGAAAATGGCTGCTGGCTGAAGCGGATGTCTATCTCTTTGATGAACCAACCAAAGGCGTTGACGTTGGAGCGAAAAAAGATATTTTCACGCTGATTGCAGAGCTTGCCGACCGCGGGAAATCTGTGATTTATGCGTCAAGTGAGTTGTCGGAGATTGCAGGTATCGCAGACCGAGTCTACGTGCTGTATGATGGCATCATTGCCTGGGAAATGACTGCGCCAACGACTGAGGAAGAGCTTTTATATCATTCGACAGGAGGACAATCATGAGTGAACGACAAATTTCAACCCCTGTGCAGAAAATTAAAAAACAGCGGCCATCCTTTCATCTATTTGATTTCTTTTATCGATATGGCACGATCTTAACCATTGTTATATTGATTGTGGTATTTGCGGCAGCGAATCCAGCATTTTTGCAATCAGGGAATATCATCAATATTTTACGGTCTATCTCCATTGTGACCATTATTGCGGTGGGCCTTACCATCTCATTGGCAGTAAACGGCTTTGATTTATCAGTCGGATCAGTCGCAACGTTATCGAATGCAATTGTGATTTCTATGTTTGTGTGGTTTTCGCAAAACCCGCTGATTGCGATCCTCTCTGCGCTAGCGGCTGCCCTTATTGTTGGTTTACTCAATGCCTTGATGATTGTCAAAATGAAAATTCCAGATATGCTCATGACATTAGCCATGATGTTTATCATTCAAGGGCTGGCTCAGACGTATACGAAAGGGGCGACCATTTCTGAAAACATGGTGCTGCCTGACGGTACATTCTCAACGGGTACAATCCCCGCCTTTTTCAGCAAAATCGGACAGGTGCCATATATCATTCTCTTAATGGCTGCCATTGTGCTATTTGCACATATTTTCATGACCTATACAAAACACGGACGATTCATGTACATCATTGGAGGGAATAAGGAAGCGGCTCGATTGTCCGGTATTCATGTAAACAAATATATAATCGCGGCATATCTGCTCTCGGCTTTATTTGCAGCGATCGGTGGTATTGTGCTGGCATCAAGGGTGATGACAGCGGAAATTAATGCCGGCGCACCTTATTTAATGGATGGCGTAGCGGCAGCTTTTATCGGTTTTTCCGTCATGGGAGCAGGGAAACCAAATGCATTTGGTACGTTTATTGGGGCTGTGCTCATCGGTATTTTGCAAAATGGGCTTGTGATGATGTCAGTCCCTTATTACGCGATGGATATTGTGAAAGGCTCTGTACTCGCCCTTGCGCTGGCGCTGACGTATTATAAACAGCGAGGCTGACGACGTATTTTTTAAAACCTTTCGAGTCCTTTCTCCGTCTAGTAAACGGAAAGCGGTGCAGCCGCCGTTTCCCAAAAGGAGATGACAAAGAGAAATGAATATGTCAGCAACTCATGTAGAAGATTTGAAAAACGTCATGGAAGACTGGAAAAATGAATTATTAGTATATAAATTTGCATTAGATGAAATGGATACGAAGTTTTCAATTATCAGCCAAGAATATAATTTAATCCATGGACACAATCCAATAGAGCATACAAAATCACGGATCAAATCCTTTGAAAGCATTGTCAATAAATTAGCAAGAAAAGGATGCGACATCACAACACAATGTGCTAAGGAGTATATCCATGATATCGCAGGTGTCCGCATCATCTGCTCCTTTATTCAAGATATCTATAATATTATGGATGTATTGAGGCAAAGGGAGGATCTAAAAATCCTTGAAGTGAAGGATTACATTCAACATCCAAAACCAAATGGCTACAGAAGTCTTCATTTAATTGTGGAAATCCCTGTGTACTTAACGAATCGTGTGGAGCATGTGAAGGTTGAGATTCAGGTACGGACCATAGCAATGGATTTTTGGGCGAGTCTTGAACATAAAATCTATTATAAACTGCAAAACGATGTCCCTCATCAGCTAACCGATGAACTGAAGGAAGCGGCAGATATCGCCCATTACTTAGATGAAAAAATGCAAAATATTAAACGAGAAATTGATTAGCGCATAAAAAAGAGCAGCTGTGAATATAACAGCTACTCTTTTTTATTTTTAAGGATTGGTGCCGCGGTCTCTCTTTTGAATGATCGAACCTTCATCTTGAGCTTGTGCAGATTGGCTGTCTTTTTGGATAGAAGCGCCAATGGAAACACCTGTTATCAAGAGTGTCAAAATCGCACTTGTGATAAGCCATTTTTTCATCATATATCACTCCATATTCTTAACAAGTTTTTAAGGACAACGCCTTGTTCCAGAAATAAGTGGATTCTTCATGAAGTCCAAGATCCGTTAAGTAAGCAGCTGCATCCTGACAGATGGCTTCAAGATCGACAAGGAAATTCATAGATTCTAATTGATCACAATAAGATTTGATTTGCTCCATCATGTGGTCCGGCTGAAGCATAAGTGTTTCTAAAATAGATAATTTAAGTGAAATGTTTCGTTGTTTTAAATTTTCTGCTTTTTGAAGTGAAAGCTGTACATAATAGTGGAACAAACCAGGTTTTTTCAGCTTGAATAGTGCTTTTGTGTAGGCATACATGGCAAGTAAGTAGCCGCCTGGAGAAGACGTTTCAAATGTCTCGATCAATAAAGCTTTTTCTAGGAGCGGCACAGCTTCACTGTATTCATTTCTAAGACTTTTAATAAAGGCTGCATTGCAATACGCGTGACCAAGTAAATCTGGGTCTTCCATTTGTTCTAGTGAATGAATCACTTCTTCAAATAATGACTCTGCCTCATCATATTTCGATTGATCAGCATAATTCAAAGCGAGCATCATTTGACAGCTGATTGATTTTTTCACATAACATGGGTCTGCGTCATAAATAGATGAAGCCATCTTTAAGTGGTGTATGGAGAGAAGCGTGGACCTTATATTATAGTAAAGACACCCTGTTTTATAATGAAATTCTGCTTTTTCAATGTCATCGTGCACGAGATCTAATTTATCCTCTGCCAATTTTAAAAGGTGAAATGCCGTATCCTGATTGCCTCTGCGCATTTCATACATCCCTTTAAAGAAATAGAAATAGTAGCTGAGCATGTCATCTGTACGGATCGCATTTTCATCAACAAAAAGACTATGATCCAACGAAGCTGTATCTTCGATGAGATCCTTAAAACGGTACTCTAGCAATTGATAGTAAAGTAAAACGTCTTGATTCTCTTCCATCCGATCAAACGCTTGAAGAATCTCTTCTTTTAGCTGGATCGCACCTTGTATTTCTCTTTTTTTCATCATGACATACCAGTCATTTAACATATTCGCTACATCAACGGACGACAAAACACCAGTTTCTGACAATTTATATCCTCCTTTCTCATCTATCCATCTAGCTCGATTTCCGTTCATCTGAATTCACTTTCCATATTCAGTACCTTCTTATATTTTAAGCGCTCTCTCGCAATTTGTAAAACATGTTTTTTGATGTAAATTCAACCAGTAGTGAAAGAAATAGGGATTAGTCACATTTTGTATACGCTTACATTATTTTAGGTAAAAAGAGGGTTTTGAAAGAAATATATTACGATATCAATAGAGAGAAGAAGGTAATTCAAGAGTCTGGTATCATATGTTAGAAAAAAACGGCGGTTTTCAAGGCACTGTCTCGTTTATTCGTAAGATTATCTCACATCATGATTGTGAATTACTCTTCTTTTAGAATAAAATGAGTTATTCGAAAAAAAGTAAAATTTAAAGAGACTATTGATCTAGAATTGTATGGATCTTTGGTATTGATAAAAAACATCACACACTATAGCTTTAGCGTGGTATAGTATTATTGTTATTTCGAATATTCGGACAAAACTGACAATAGGGGGCGTTTGTTTTATGAAAAAATCGATGTTACTGATCATGGGACTCATTGTTGTGCTCGTCATGGCAGCCTGTGGATCAAAATCGGACAGCGGTTCGGGAGAAGGGAAAGGCACATATAAAATCGGGATAGATACAACATATCCGCCGTTTGAATTTGAAAAGGGCGGTAAATATGAAGGAATAGACGTTGATCTGATTAATGCAATCGCAAAAGACCAAGACTTCAAAGTGAAACTTGAAGCTATGGACTTCTCAGGCATTATTCCAGCAATGCAGGCAGGCCAGCTTGATGTAGGTATGGGCGGGATGAGTATTACAGATGAGCGTAAGAAGAAGGTGGATTTTTCAGATCCGTACTTCGACGCTGGACTGACAGTTGTTGTGAAAAAGGACAGCAGCATCAAATCAATTGATGATTTAAAGGGGAAAAAGCTAGCTGTTAAAAATGGAACGACAGGTGCAAAATTTGCATCAGATCACGCAGATAAATATGGGTATGAAGTTGTTCAATTTAATGACAGCCCATCGATGTTCCAGGAAGTTTCAAACGGAAATGCAGATGCCTTAATTGAGGATTATCCTGTCATTACGTATGCGATCGCACAACAAGAATTAAAATTGAAAACAGTTGGAGACCGCTTGAATGGAGACCAGTATGGTATCTCTGTGATGAAGGGGAAAAACCAAGACCTATTGAAGAAGATCAATAAAGGTCTAGAGAACCTAAAGAAAAACGGTGAATATGACAAAATGATTGATAAATATTTGAAGTCATAACACAAGCGAGGCGCGCTTCGAGCGCGCTTTCTTTATGTGGCACCGTATGTGAATTAGGGAGGGAGAAACATGGACACGATTATTAATGCATTTCCGTATTTAATGGATGGTTTGCAAACCACTTTATATATCTTTGTTGTTGCTATCATATTAGGATTTATCATCGGTTTAATTGTGGCATTATTCCGTCTGTCACCTTTTAAAATCTTAAATTTCATCGCACTCGTCTTTGTCAATGCCATTCGAGGCACACCATTTATCGTACAGCTATTCTTCATTTACTTTGGTTTGAATACACTTGAATTCATATCGCTTGATCGAGTACCGGCAGGGATTATTACAGTAGCGATTAATGCAGGGGCTTATTTCTCAGAAATTATTCGTGCAGGGATTCAGTCCATTGATAAAGGACAAACAGAAGTTGCACGTTCCTTAGGCTTTACAGGGGGACAAAACATGCGCTTTATCGTCCTTCCGCAGGCATTCCGCCGCATGCTTCCAGCGATTACAAACCAAGCCATCATCAGCTTGAAGGACACGTCTCTCTTATCGATTATCGGAATCGCCGATATTATGCAGCGAGGACAAGTACAAGCATCGGCAACATTTGATCCTTTGAATGTCTGGCTCATTGTCGGTATCATTTATTTCGTGATCATTTATTTACTTTCTCTACTGGCTAGCTACGCAGAAAGGAGATTTGATATCAAATGAGTATGATTACGGTGAAAAATTTAAAGAAATCCTTTGGCGATCACGAAGTGTTAAAGGACATTAATGCAGTCATCGAAGAAAAGGAAGTAGTGTGTGTGATTGGTCCTTCTGGATCAGGCAAAAGCACGTTTCTAAGATGTCTCAATAAATTAGAAGATATTACGGCTGGCGAAGTCGTTGTCCACGGACATACGATTACAGATCCAAAGGTGAATATCAATAAAGTACGACAAGAAGTGGGGATGGTGTTTCAGCACTTTAATTTATTTCCTCATAAAACCGTTTTAGAAAACATCACGATCGCACCGATGAAGGTAAAAGGGGCCGACAAGAAGGCGGCAGTCGATAAAGCAATAGACCTGCTTGAAAAGGTCGGCTTAAAAGACAAAGCCAAAAGCTACCCTAACCAATTATCTGGTGGACAAAAACAGCGTGTCGCCATTGCAAGAGCCTTGGCAATGGACCCGAAAGTGTTATTATTCGATGAACCGACATCTGCTCTTGACCCTGAAGTCGTCGGGGATGTATTAGCAGTTATGAAACAATTAGCCGTCGAAGGCATGACAATGATTGTGGTCACACATGAAATGGGCTTTGCGAGAGAGGTAGGAGACCGCGTGATCTTTATGGATGGCGGATATATTGTCGAAGAAGACAAACCGGAAGCTCTCTTTAGAAACCCGCAGCATGAGCGTACAAAATCATTTCTTAGTAAGGTGTTATAAAAAAAGAGTAAGGGCATATGGATGCTCTTACTCTTTTTCCTTTATGGAGCCTAAGAAATATCGCAGTTTATATGATGATAAAGGTAACTGGCCCCATTTCCTAGGAAATATTAGCGCTGGAAGAATTCGATCCATTCTTGGTCTGGCCCTCTGAAAAAGAAGTAGCAGTATCCATTTGGTAACGTCGTAATTTCTTCATCAATTAATTCAATTTGCAACTTTTGAATACGATTGAATTCAGCATGAATATTGTCTGTTGTAAAGGCAAGATGGTGAACCTTTCCTTCAGATGGCAGGTCGCTGCTGTACCCTTGGATGAGCTCAATTTCCGTTTCTGTCTCATCTTTAAAACCGAGAAATGCAAGCTCAATGATTCCGTTTGTATGAGTGATGCGATCCTTTAATTTCATGCCCACGACCTTTTCATAAAAATCAATGGACTGATCAATATTTGTGACCATAATACCTGTATGATCTAACCGTAATGTCGTCAAAAAAAGAGCCTCCTCTATGGTGTGTTGATATTTTTCTCCTCATCTTATCATAATAGAAGTAACGTATACATTCATATGATAGGATAGAGAGAGTCAATTTAGGATAAGGATGACACAAATGAAAAAAATCTCATTAAAACAAACATTTGCAGAACAAGTGAAAAAGGGATATCCGCTCATTTCCAAAGATGCAGTATCGCGTGTAAGCGGTGTGAAAGAAGGCGAGCTCATTGAATGGGTGGATGAGCGAGGCGCTTTTTTAGGAAAAGGGTATTATGGTGTACAAAATAAAGGAATCGGCTGGGTACTGACCTTTGATGCCAACGAAACAATAGACCAAGCCTTTTTTGTCTCTAAGCTTGAGCAGGCAGCGAAAAGCAGAACGCATTTATTTCGTGATGCACAGACAACCGCTTTTCGTGTGTTCAACGGAGAGGGTGATGGCATCGGCGGCTTCACGATTGATCATTATGACGGTTTCTATCTCATCCAATGGTATAGCGAAGGAGTTTATACATTCAAAGCGGAAGTATTGGCTGCACTTGAGCACGTATATCCAGACTATAAAGGCATCTATGAAAAGAAACGATTTGATACGTCTGGTCAGTATATAGAAGATGATGATTTTGTGAAGGGAGAGAAAGGTGAATTTCCTCTCATCGTGAAAGAAAATGGCATGAATGTAGCGGTTTACTTAAATGATGGTGCGATGACAGGTATTTTTCTTGATCAACGTCATGTGAGAAAAGCAATTCGAGATCGTTACGCAAAAGGAAAGACCGTGCTCAATACATTTTCTTACACAGGCGCTTTCTCAGTGGCAGCAGCGCTTGGTGGAGCGAGCCGGACGACAAGTGTGGATGTCGCAAACCGCAGTTTGAAAAAAACATCCGAACAGTTTGAAGTCAATGATATTGATTTGGACGGGCAGGATATGAAAGTCATGGATGTCTTTAAGTACTTTCCGTTTGCCGCGAAAAAAGGATGGACGTATGATCTTGTCATTTTAGACCCGCCTTCCTTTGCACGAACGAAAAAGCATACATTCAGTGCGGCGAAGGATTATAAGAAGCTATTAAAAGAAGCTATCCAAATCACAGCTGAGAACGGCGTCATTGTGGCATCAACGAATAGCAGTGCATTTGGTATGAAAAAATTTAAAGGATTTATTGCGCAGGCCTTTAAAGAATCAGGACAAACCTATCGTATCCTTGAAGAATATACACTTCCTGAGGATTTCCGTACAACGAAGAATTATCCTGAAGGAAATTACTTAAAGGTTGTCTTCATACAAGCATAAAAAAAAGCCATTTTCCGATAAAGGAAATGGCTTTTTTATAAGGCAAACGACATGAGGAGAGGTGCTGCACATAATGTAATAATGGCTGAAAGAATCATCGACACACTTGAGATCGTCCCTGAGACGGAGCTCATTTCAAATGCCTTCGATGTTCCTGCCCCGTGTGCACCTGTTCCAAGGAGGACGCCCATAGCAATGTCATTATCTATATGGAAATAACGAATGACCATTGGACCGATGATTGACCCAAACAGTGCGGTTAAAATGACGAATACAGCCGTAACGGACGGCATTCCGCCAATCATTTCTGACACACTCATCGCCACTGGTGTTGTGACCGACCTTGGGACAAGACTTTCAATAAGGCCTGTATCCAAATGAAACAACTTGGCGATAAATGCCGTTGATAGGATCGCAATGACAGAACCGCAAGCCACATTCAAAATAATTTCCACTGCATGCTTCTTCAGAATGTGAAAATACTTATATAAAGGAATGGCAAAAGCAACAGTCGCAGGCTGAAGCATATTCGTGAGCCATTTACCGCCTTGATTGTATGCGTCGTAAGGAATATTGACGATTAACAGCAAGACGACAAGAACAAGCGGGGTCACAAGTAATGGCGAGACATAGACCTTTGGATGCCGTTTATACACCGCTTTTGATCCGAGATATAAAAGAACCGTTAAGATCAGAAATAGTGCGCCAACTAACATAGCTTTTTTCGCTCCTTTCTTTTCGCAATCATTTGCGTCATGATACCAGTCGAGAGCATGACGACAAAGGTACTAAGTAAGACGACAAGGACAATACTTGTGCCAGATTGAGAAAGCAATGTTCCATAATCAATGACTCCAACGGCTGACGGGATAAAGAATAGCAGCAGTTCTCCAAGCAGCCATACGGCACCAAGTTCAATCCATTTTAATTGAATAATTTTAAAATGAAGTAATAAGAAAATGACCAGAATGCCTAAAATCGTGCCCGGAATTCTTAAATGCAAAAAGGCCGCGAGCACATTCATCAATTTCGCAAAAACAAACAAAGCCATAATCTGAAGGACAGCAATCAGCGGCGTTTTGAGCAATTTCACTTTCTGTTCACTCCTTTTTCTATATAAATTGTTCACTGTTTCACAAAAACATGACAACGTTCCAATTGATTAGCTTACTTTAAAGTGTACAGCACGTTCAGTTATAGGTAAAATACATATATCGAATAGTTAGTATTCCTTTTGTCTATAGGGAGGATGAGTCATGTGGACATTAGACATTTAACATATTTCTTAGAAGTGGCGAGGTTAAAAAGCTTCACAAAAGCATCACAATCTCTTTATGTGTCGCAGCCTACCATTTCCAAAATGGTCAAAAATCTCGAGGAAGAGCTGGGGGTGCAGTTGTTTTATCGAAATGGCCGACAGGTTGAAATGACAGATGCTGGACAAACGATGTATACACAGGCGAGTGAAATCACACAATCATTTCAGAATTTAACGAGCGAGCTAAATGATTTAATGAATGTCAAAAAAGGACATATTCGCATCGGATTGCCGCCGATGATTGGATCGAGTTTTTTCCCGAATGTCATGGGAGAATTCCGCCAGCAGTATCCAGATGTCACATTTCAATTGGTGGAGCACGGCTCTATTAAAGTAGAGGAAGGGGTCGAAGATGGTTCGTTAGATATAGGTGTCATTGTTCTGCCTGCAAATGATAAAATTTTTCATACGTACACCATTATTAAAGAGGACATGAAGCTCGTGACGCATCCATCACATCCGATGGCAGGTCGTGATGAGGTCTATTTAGCTGATTTAAAGGAAGAGTCTTTTATTTTCTTTCGAGAAGATTTTGTTCTGCATAGCCGGATATTGAATGAATGTATGAATGCGGGATTCCGGCCCAATGTCATTTATGAAACGTCTCAATGGGATTTCATTAGTGAGATGGTAGCCGAGAACTTGGGAATTGGACTTCTGCCTGAACGCATCTGCCGTGATCTTGATCCTGAAAAGGTGAAAGTCATTTCTTTAAACATGTCGATCCCATGGCATTTAGGAGTCATTTGGCGAAAGGATCGCTATTTGTCGTTTGCGGCAAGAGAATGGTTAAAGCATACTAAATCCTATGTGTGGGGAGCAGAGTAAAAGGGAGGACGATACGGATGAAAACAAGTGACGCGTCTCATTTATTGGAAAAGGTTCGAGCGGAAAATCCACTCGTCCATAATATCACCAATCAAGTCGTGACGAACTTTACAGCGAATGGACTGCTTGCTTTAGGCGCTTCGCCAGTCATGGCAAACGCCAAAGAAGAAGTGGCTGAAATGGCGCAATTAGCGGATGCGCTTGTGCTTAATATTGGCACACTGACCAAGGATACGGTGGAGGCCATGGTTTTGGCTGGACAAGCTGCCAATGAAAAAGGTGTTCCAGTTCTATTAGATCCTGTCGGCGTCGGTGCGACAACGTTTCGAACGAAAGCGGCAAAACAGCTGTTAGAGCAAGTGAACATGACCGTTGTCAGAGGAAATGGTGCAGAAATTGCTCATTTAGTTGAAGTGGATGGCTGGGAGTCAAAAGGCGTTGATGCGAAAGCAGCGAACGGAGATGTATCAGCACTAGCCAAACAAGCGGCGAGGACACTTCAGACCGTTGTGGTAATCACAGGAAAAGTCGATGTGGTGTCAGATGGAGAGGACGTGCTGTCTATTCATAATGGACATGAATGGCTCACCAAGGTGACGGGAACCGGCTGTTTACTGACGTCTGTCATCGGGGCATTTTGTGCAACTGGTGAACGGCCGATTCATGCGTCAACAGCTGCATTACTGTTTTATGGTGTCGCAGCTGAAAGGGCAGCTCAGTACACAAAGGATAAAGGACCAGGAACCTTTCAAATGGAATTGTTAAATGCACTCTCATACACAAATGGCGATGATGTGTTGACTATGGGGAAAATAGGGGGAATTTCACATGACAAAGGCTGATCAACAGCAAATCAAACAGCAATTATCGGTTTATTTTATTATGGGAACAGCGAATACAAGCAGACCGCCGCTTGATGTCGTAAAAGAAGCCATTCAAGGCGGAATCACCATGTTTCAATTTCGAGAAAAGGGCGAGGGAGCCTTGCAAGGAGAAGAGAAGAAACAATTGGCTCGTCAGCTTCAAATGCTTTGCCAAGAGGCAAATGTTCCTTTTATTGTGAATGATGATGTACAGCTGGCGATAGACCTTGATGCAGATGGCGTTCATGTTGGACAGGAGGACACAAATGCAGAAGACGTCAGACAAAAAATCGGGGATAAAATATTAGGTGTGTCTACGCATAACCTAGATGAAGTGAAACAAGCCATGAAGGACGGCGCAGATTATGTCGGCATGGGCCCAGTTTATCCAACAGAAACGAAAAAGGATACACGCAGTGTCCAAGGAGTATCTTTGATCACTGAAGTACGTCGTCATGGTCTTCATATTCCGATTGTTGGCATCGGGGGTATCACATACGACAATGCTGCACCAGTCATACAAGCAGGGGCAGATGGTATCAGCATCATTAGCGCCATTAGCCAGAGCGCTGATTCAAGAAAAGCAGCAGCAGAATTGACATCACTTGTTGCATCAGAAAAAGCATCTCTTTAACCTGTAGGAGACATGGATTGACTCAATTCATGTCTTTTCTTATTGCCGGGGAAATAGACAGGAGAGAAACAATTGTGTACAATCAAATTGTTCGATTGTTTTCGAAATGACAGGTAAATAAAGGAGAATGAATAATGGAAGTGCTCGATACGTATTTTCGCCGATACGATGAAGCGGGAAAAGGGCAGGAGCAAATGAATGAATTGCTAGCATTGTTTTCTGACGATGTCATGATTGTCTTAAATGGTGCCGAGAAGCCTGGTATTCAAGCGTTTACACAGTTTTTAAACACATTTTTCCACGTGCATGAAGACATCAAGCATATGTGGGATGGATGGAAAAAAAGAGAAGACGGAAAGTATGAAACGAACTGGGCTGTTTGCGGGAAACTTTCGGATGGCCGTGTCTATACAGCAGAAGGAATTGACATTGCAGAACTGGACGACAAAGGAAAGATCGTTTATTTAGAAAACGTTCCGAAAAACCCAGAGTTATTTCAGCGCTATTAAAAAGCCGGCTCACTGCCGGCTTTTCCTTATGAGTCAGTATCCATATGCATGCCTGTATGTGCCTTTACTTGAATTTCCGTAAAGGTGTCTTCATCTGCTTTTTCAGAGGAGAATATCGTGCCTAAGTAAGCCGCAAGGAATCCGAGTGGGATCGAGATAATTCCAGGGTTCGACAGCGGGATGAGCGGGTCTCCTGTAAAGATGGCTGCTCCCGATGGGTCCCAGACGCTTGGACTGAGCGAGACGATGATCAGTGCGCTCAGCAGTCCTGTTAAGCTCCCTGCAATGGCACCCGTAGAATTAAATCGTTTCCAAAAGACAGTGAAGATAATCAATGGTAAATTTGCACTTGCTGCCACTGCGAAGGCAAGTGACACAAGAAAAGCGACGTTTAAGGATTGGGCAAATAATGCAAGAATGATGGAAAGAATGGCCACGCCGATGGAAGCAAAGCGTGCCGCTTTCACCTGTTCTCGTTCACTCGCTGTCCCTTTGCGGATGATCTGACTATAAAAGTCATGCGCAAAGGCAGACGCGGCGGATAAGACGAGACCAGTTACCACTGCCAAAATGGTCGCAAAGGCAATAGCGGAAACAAAGGCAAATAACAAATCTCCTCCAAGGGCTTGGGCGAGCAGTGGAGCGGCCATATTTCCTGCTGCATCTGCTGCTGTGATCGCTTCTGTTCCAACAAAGGCAGCAGCACCGAAGCCAAGGAAAACCGTCATTAAATAAAAAATACCGATGATCCATGTAGCGGATAGAACAGATTTACGCGCAGAAATGGCATCCTTTACCGTATAAAACCGGATCAAAATATGCGGCAAACCTGCTGTCCCAAGCACTAAAGCAAGGTTCAAAGACAGGGTCTCTAAAGGCACATCATATTTATTTCCCGGGTGAAGAAATGCCCCACCAAGAGGGGTCGCTGTTTTCATCTCCTCAAACATCTTCAGCAGGCTAAAATCAAACTTTGCAAATACAAGCAGTGAAATAATCAGTGTCCCAAGCATGAGAAGCACAGCCTTTGTGATCTGTACCCAGCTAGTTGCGATCATGCCGCCAAACACTACATAAATGGTCATCAAGACACCGACGATCAGCACCGCAATCCAGTAATCAATGCCAAGAAGCAGTTTGATTAATGCACCTGCCCCAACAAGCTGTGCAATCATATAAAAAGTAGAGACTGTGATTGTGTTAAACGCGGCAACCCCTCGAATGGCAGGACGCTTAAATCGTGCAGCAATCATATCGGCCATCGTATATTTCCCTAGATTTCGAAGCGGTTCGGCCACAACGTAAAGAACGACAAGATACGCCACTAGAAAGCCAATGCTATAGAAAAAGCCGTCAAATCCATTTAACGCGATCATTCCAGCGATCCCTAAAAATGATGCGGCAGACATATAGTCCCCGGCGATGGCAAGTCCGTTCTGAAATCCAGTCAGACCTCCACCTGCTGTGTAAAAATCGCTCGCATTGCTCGTTTTCTTCGCAGCAAAATATGTGATGACCAATGTGAGCCCTACGATCGCTATGAATAAAATAAAAGCGGTCATGCTCATTCGTCATCACCTCTTGATTCAGTTTTTAAAGCGCTTACATATTTGTCGAACTGAGCTGCTTTTCTCGCATAAAGTCCACATAATACCCAAGTCATGACAAATTGTGTGAGGGCGAATAACCAAGCCCATGAGATCGCGCCAATTGCCGGCATGTTCAAAAAGGTGAAGTAGGATGTAGCAACCGGAAGTGAAAAGTAAAAGAGAAAAAAGAAAATCGTCATCGGTACGATAAATCTGCGTTTTTCCTCGAGAAGTTTTCGAAAATCCTCTGAAGCGGCAACCTTCTTATAATGAACTTTTTTGTCTGCCATTGTTTCCTCCTTTGTACGAATTAGGGACAAGGTACTCCAATGCATATGAGACGATCTGGTTGTTTATGACAGTATAACATAAAAAAGGCACCCGAAAAGGGTGCTTTCTACCGATAATTTGCAAGAAATGTTTGTCTCGTTTTTTCATATGTTTCTGCATCAAAATGATCACCGCATTTGTGGATGCACCAAGGCTCTTCTTGCCTCGCAATTCCAACCTCATAGCCCTGCTGGACGAATTCAAAGGACTGCGAAACATCATAAAAATGAAAGCCATCAAAGAGATCCTCACGCCACTTTACATCATACTGCGTCGCCATGAAAAGACCATCAATCGCCGCAGCATTAATATAATCTTGTGTTTCCACCTGTTGACGACCTCTTTCAAACGAAAGCAGCTGATAGGTGTCGTGACGATATTCAATGACTTTCCCCCTGCAATCAGAACTCTCCCACCATATCCCATTGTCAGGCACGCTTTCTGCTCCTATGACCCCAACCATCCCAAGTGATGGATGCTGTAAAAAAAGCGGGATCAGCTCAAGCAGCATATGCTGGTTGACAATCAAGGTATCTTGATGAAGATAAATTTTAAACTGAGCTTGATGGGTGATCGCTTCATTATAAGCAGAGGTCATACTGGATGCATGTCTAATCGGCAACACCTCCACTTGATATCCATGGGGAGCAGGAAGTGAGGCGAGCTGCCGAAAGCAAGCATGAAACATTGACTCATCATTTACACATAAAACAAATAGGATGGTGGGGTTACTCATGAAACTGAACCGCCTCAATCACATACTGATAGGCGGTAGCAGCCTCGTGAAAATCTGAACGAATGCCATGCTTCATGAGTAATTCATGTAAATCACTTATCACGCTTGCATAGGAAGGATGCTGTACGCGAATGGCTTCGAGTTCGCGAATACGAAAGCCTGCTGAATGAACGAGTGCATGAATTTCATGGAGGGTGAAGAAACGTAAATGTGTTTGATCCATTAATCCTGCATCTGTATAAGTGAATCTGCCAGCTAGTAATTCTAAAACTGTTGATATGTGACCGATATTCGGAATGGATGACAGGATGACTCCTTCTTTTTTAAGGAAGGGTTTAACCTTCTTTAAAACGGCCCACGGGTCCAATAAATGTTCGAGGACATCACCGAAAATGATGCAGTCAAATTGTTCCTGTTCGTAAGGGAGCGTCATCTGTTCAATATTTCCGCATAGCACATGATCTAGCTCCTGCTCAGCCTCTTTTGCTGCATCCTCAAACGATTCAATTCCATAAATGGTCCGGCCCTTTTGTTTCAGGACTTTTCCAAGCTTGCCTGTGCCGCATCCGATATCCAATAAAGACGTCCATTCCTCACGAATACGGCTGACAATGACCGGGTTCACGCCATGATAATACTGATCCTTTTTTTGGTGATAATAGGAAAGGGAATCTGAACTCACGCTCTACCCACCTTTCTGCTTTCTCATTGTTTTCATGCTTATTATATGGGTGGGGAGCTTGGTTTTATAACGTGAGAAGGACAATTTTCATGAATAGCGGCTATAAAGGAATCATATAAAGAACGGGAAACGGACTGTCCTCCTAATATAGAAAGACAGAACCCCATGAGTGGAAGGGATTGGTATGAAGGGGTGTTCAATTACTGTAGCGTATCGTCATGAAAGGATTTTCAAAAGGTCAATTGACAAGTCAGAACTTTTAGCCAAAGCAGCCTGAAAGACAAAGGATAACGGCGTTGATTTACGGTTTGTTTATCATCTTCTGATCACCGTTGGATGTTAAAAAAGCTTGTATTTCTTCGATGCCTAGTCCAATTTTTTTCGCTTCCTGAATCAAATAAACCCACTCTTCGTCAACTCTTCTTTTCACTTGCGTATCCATAATATCCTCCAGTTCAATAAGACATATTCATCTGCAACCAATGACTTGAACAAACCGTCTAGTAACTGTACGTGTGGATGAAAACAGCGCAAAATAGATTTTGTCGAAAAATGATGACATTTAACCTATTTTGTAAAATCTATCACCTACCACGTTCCTAAAAAAATGACTAAAAAACCCATAAATATTGATTTCTTACTTCTAATAATAAACAATTGTAAAGTCAGTTAAAAGATTATAAATTAAAATAATGAAAAAGACCTAAAACATTTGGCTTATATAAACCAATTAGGTTGACATTTGCCATCGAGTAGAACAAATTTCATCTGTGCAGGACGTACATATTGTTCGTTTGGGAAGTTCTTCTCAAGATGGTATTCTAAAAGAAACAGAAACCACCAAGAAGGAATGAAGAAAGACATGTATAGCCTTTTTCAAAAGTATCAAGAAGTTGTCATGTATCTTGTGATGGGTGTGTGTACAACCATTGTCAACATAGTCAGCTTCTACTTATTCGTTGAGATGTTTTCCATGGATTATAAAACAGCTACAGTTGTTTCATGGGTATTTGCTGTTCTCTTTGCTTATATCACCAATAAGAAGTATGTCTTCAAGCAAAAGGCTCGTGATACGAAAAGCCTTATGCGTGAGCTTTCTTCATTTTTTAGTGTTCGTCTCATGTCTCTAGGTGTAGATCTGGGGCTGATGATTTTATTTGTGAGCCAAATGGCGCTCAATGAAACTGTCGCAAAAATTCTTGTCAACTTTGTGATTGTGGTCGTGAATTATGTCGCCAGTAAATGGTTCGTCTTCAAGAAAACAAAAGAAGATGCGATTTAACACATGAAAAAAGATAGGTGATGTGAAATGAGCAGCAGGCCAGACGAATTATATGATGTCATATATCAGCAAACAGAAAAGCAGCATGAACAAGTGCTGAGGCTAGTCAAAGAAATGACCGCACATCCAGAAGCGTTTTCGGAACAAGAAAAGGAAAAGATCAACCGAATGGACATTGCGCTTCAAACGGCAACGGACATTTTAGAAAACTTAATGACACCTGACACGCAAATGACCATTGTTTTAAGACAAGGGAGAATTCATGTTGACCTGACGAAAGCGTAAAAGAAGCAGCCAATTGTGAAAGCGGCTGCTTTTTATTATGCATCGCTTGTTTCCCGCATTTGCTTTGGAGACATGCCGATTTTCTTTCGAAAGACTTTATTCAAGTAATTCGCATTTCTGTAGCCGCACTGTATGGCGATTTCTTCAATCGAGTATTTTGTTGTTTTCAGTAACGTTTCCGCCTTTTCTAACCGGATATTGGTTAGATAGTGAATAGGTGTGAAGCCAGTGGCCTTTTTGAATTCCCTCGTAAAATGACTTTTGGACAAACGTGCCGCAGCTGCCATATCGTCCGGACCAATTTCCTCGTGAAAATGATGGCTGGCAAACAAGGCCGCTTGAACGATGGGCTCGGGCCATTTCTCCATTTGTCCCTCAAGCTTTGGCAAATATGAATACAGTTCCATGACAAATTGATAAGCAAGGCTAGACCCCTCAAATGGATTGGTAATCCGTCTTTCACTGGCTTCATCATAAATGTTCTTGAGCAGGCGGATCGGTCTGGAATTTGGATGAAAACGCATGACCTGCTTTCCTTGGTCAATAAATTGGTCAAAGCAAAGATCGCAGGCTTCCCCGTAAAGCGTTAAATAGAGAAATTCCCAATGCTCACTGTCCTCTGGAAAATAATATTGATAGGCACTTGGGCTTTTCACGAGAAAGGCCTGACCCGGCAACACTTTGAAACGTTTCTCTCCGATTTCAATCATGCCATGTCCAGACAGTGTGAGCTGAAAGATGCACTTGCCCTGATCCTTCCGCTCCACGCCATTCCAGCTATATAACGAAGATGATTGAACTTCCCAGCCAACAGACCAGATTTGCGCCGGCAATGTCACATCAGAATGGTGAAAACGAAATGCAAATGCTTCCTTCTTCAAATTGGAAATCCTCCTTCACAGCAAAAAACAACCTTTTTCTATTTAGAATCATGCTACACCTCATATCACATCGTACCATTCACAGCAAAAAAAGGGTATTTTTTAACGGTTTTTTTACCATTGAACTAATGCTGCTGGGACAACTAAAATAAAAGTATCAGAAGAGAAAAGGGGAATGGATATGATCGATACGTTACGCGCGGCATTTCACCAGCAATTTGGAGATAGAGAAGAACTTCGTTATTTTTTTGCCCCAGGAAGAGTGAACTTGATTGGTGAACATACAGATTACAATGGAGGTCATGTATTCCCTTGTGCGCTCACTCTCGGTACATATGCAGCATGTGCAAAGCGGTCAGATGGCCGTGTGAGAATGTATTCCTTGAACTTTGATGACGATGGTGTGAAAGAATTCGATCTTTTTGAAATCGCTTACTTGGAGTCGGACGGCTGGGCGAATTATCCGAAGGGCGTGTTCAGTCAGTTTATCGAAGCAGGGATGAAGATCGAAGAAGGCTTTGACATTGTATACGGAGGCAATATTCCAAATGGCGCAGGTTTGTCTTCTTCTGCCTCCATTGAGCTTGTCACCGCAGTTTTCATCAACGAGTGGCATTCATTCAGCGTATCACATGCCCATCTTGCCCTTCTTTCACAGCGTGCAGAAAATGAATTTATTGGCGTCAATTGTGGGATTATGGATCAGTTTTCGATTGCTCTTGGAAAAGAAGATCACGCCATTTTGCTCAATTGTGACACCCTTGCCTTTGAATACAGTCCGTTTCGACAAGAGGGACTGGCGCTTGTCATCGCCAATACAAACAAAAAGCGGACACTGGCTGATTCCAAATACAATGAGCGCCGGGCAGAGTGTCAATCAGCTTTAAATGATCTTCGGAAAAAAATCGACATTACCCACTTATGTGAGCTTACTGCGGATGAATTTTCGGGGCTTGCCCACTTGATTAAAGATGACATATGCCGCAAACGTGCAAGACATGTCGTGACGGAAAACGAGCGGACGATGAAAGCGGTAAATTTTTTGAAAGATGATAAAATGGAAGAACTAGGTGGGCTCATGAAGGCTTCTCATCATTCCTTAAAGAATGATTATGAAGTAACAGGACTTGAACTAGATGCACTGGCTGAAGCAGCTTGGCGGCACCCAGGGACGATTGGCTCCCGTATGACAGGTGCAGGCTTTGGCGGATGCACGATCAGCATTGTGAAAGAGGAGCTGCTGGGTTCATTTATAGAAGAAACTGGTGCGATATATCAAGAGAAAACAGGCATTCAAGCCTCTTTTTACACAGCTGGAATTGGAGGCGGCGCAAGAGAACTCACAAAGGGGGAAGTTTGATGACAATTTTAGTTTGTGGAGGAGCAGGGTACATAGGCAGTCATGCGGTGGCGGCTCTTTTAGCGAAAGGCGAACAAGTAGTGGTAGTGGATAATTTGCAGACAGGCCACAAAGAAGCTGTTTTGGAAGGAGCTGTCTTAGAGGAGGGAGAATTGCGAGATCACGCCTTTTTAAGACGGGTTTTCAACACGCATCAAATAGAAGCGGTCATGCACTTTGCGGCAGATTCACTTGTCGGGGAGAGTGTAACAGACCCGCTTAAGTACTATGACAACAACGTCGGCGGAGCAACCGCTTTACTACAGGTAATGAATGAATTTGATGTGAAACACATCGTCTTTTCTTCAACTGCTGCTGCATACGGTGAACCGAAGCGTGTGCCGATCGTTGAAACGGATGAAACGAACCCAACGAATCCTTATGGAGAAACGAAACTAGCGATTGAAAAAATGCTGAAATGGTCTGAGCAAGCGTATGGAATAGAATACGTGGTGCTTCGCTACTTTAATGTAGCTGGTGCCCATACAGAAGGACTTGTCGGAGAGGATCATCAGCCTGAGACACATCTCATTCCAATTATTCTGCAAGTGGCTTTAGGAAAACGGGATCAAATCATGATTTACGGTGATGATTATGAGACAGAGGATGGCACGTGTATTAGAGATTACATTCATGTGATGGACTTAGTAGAGGCACACATCTTAGCCGTTGATCGGTTGCGTGCTGGAAAAGGCAGTGCGACCTACAACTTAGGGAATGGAACAGGGTTCTCCGTGAAGCAGGTCGTAGAAGCCGTCAGAAAAGTCACAGGGCATGCCATCCCCACACAAGTGGCAAAAAGACGCGCGGGAGATCCGGCAAAGCTGATTGCTTCTTCTGAAAAAGCGCTGCAAGAATTGGGATGGACACCTCAATATGCTGACCTTCATACGATCATTCAGAGCGCGTGGGATTGGTTTCAGAAGCATCCAGATGGCTACCAAAGTGAATAAAGCGTAAAGGCAGTCAAGAGAGGGGACAGAGGGAATGGCGATTGATATTTTTGAAAAACTGGAACAGCTGATTCAATACGGGATCAATAAGGAGCTGATGACACCACTAGATATCGATTATACGAGAAATCGGCTGCTTGAGGTGCTCGGGCTCGATGAAGCGGAAGCAAGAACAGTCTCAGGAGACGTAGACCTTGAAGACATTTTAATGCCGATGCTGGATTGGGCAGTAGAAACAGGTCTTATTCCTGAGGGGACGGATACGTATCGTGATTTACTAGATGCGAAAATTATGGGCTGCTTGGTGGCACCTCCAACTGTCATCTATGCGAAGTTTGAAGAAAAACGCCAGCATGAAGGACCGAAGGCAGCTACAAGCTGGTTCTATGCGATGCAGCAGCATGCCCACTATATTCATACAGGCAGGATCGCCAAAAATGTACAGTGGTTTACACCAACTGATGATGGTGTGCTGGAGATCACCATTAATCTATCAAAGCCGGAAAAGGACCCTAAAGCCATTGCTGAAGCCAAGAAGCTCAGTCAAAAGCAATACCCTCTTTGTCTCCTTTGTAAAGAAAACGTTGGGTTCGAGGGGCGGATCAACCATCCAGCGAGACAGAATCACCGGATTATTCCTGTGACACTCTCAGGTGAATCGTGGTTTCTGCAATTTTCACCTTATGTGTATTACAACGAGCACTGCATAGTGTTCAAAGGCAAACATGAGCCAATGAGCATCACCAAAAAAACCTTTGAACGACTGCTTTCCTTCATATCTATATACCCGCACTATTTCATCGGGTCGAACGCCGACCTTCCGATTGTTGGAGGCAGTATATTAAGTCATGACCATTTTCAAGGCGGTGCGCATGAATTTCCGATGGCGAAAGCAGAGATGGAAGAAGTCTTTTCCCTCAACGCCTTTCCGGATGTGCGAGCTGGCATTGTGAAATGGCCGATGTCTGTGATCCGCCTTCGTAGCAGGGAGCGGCAGTCGCTCGCAGACGCAGCAGACTTTATCTTACATGAGTGGAAGTTGTATTCAGATGAAGAGGTGGGGCTGATCGCTCATACAGGAGAGACTCCGCATAATACCATTACACCTATTGCGCGGCGCCATGGGGATGACTATGAATTAGATTTAGTGCTGCGTAATAACCGTACAGACAAGCGGCACCCAGACGGCATTTTCCATCCGCACGAAGAAGTCCACCATATTAAAAAAGAGAATATCGGATTAATTGAAGTCATGGGCCTTGCTGTCCTTCCTGGCAGATTAGCAGAGGAATTAAGCCAATTAAAAGAGGCATTGCTATCGGAAAGTCCTCTTGAAGAAATCAAAGCCCGTCCTGCTATCATGAAACACGAAACATGGGCAAAGCGACTGCTTGAAGAGAACACCTTTACAGAGGACAATACCGAAACCATTTTACAACAAGAAATTGGGCTTATTTTTTCTCGAATTCTCTCGCAGGCGGGTGTGTTTAAAAGAACTGAGCAAGGGAAAACAGCATTTAACCGTTTCATTCAAACACTTCAAACAGGCAGGTGATTAGATGATTGAACAAGTAAGAGAGCTAATGGAAGAAAAGCAGCTTGATGGTATCTTGATTCAAAAGCGAAATAACTTCTCTTGGCTGACAGGCGGAAGAAGGAATCACATTGTGTTAAATACGCCGGAGGGTGTGTGTCAGCTACTCGTCTTAAAAGACGACCTCGTCCTCATTGTGAATCAAATGGAAGAAAAGCGGATCATTGAAGAGGAAATGGCGTATGTCGATCATCCCTTTCAGGTGGTCACAATGGATTGGTATGAGGATGAGGCCCCCTACATTCAAGAACTCACAAAAGGTAAACGAATTGGAGCGGACATTCAAATGGATGGATTCGAATGGATCGAGCCGGATTTGTCGCATATTCGATCGATCCTTACCGCCTCGCAGCTCAATCAATATGAAACCCTTTGTCATGAAACAGCGGTCATTGTAGAAAGTGTCTGTCAAGAAATCGTGCCAGGGCAGACCGAGCACGATATCGCTTCGCTTGTTGCTCAAAGAGCCATTGCGCAAGGGATGACGATAGAAGTCCTGCTTGTGGCAACGGATGACCGGATTCATCAATACCGTCACCCGATTCCAACAGAAAAAGCCCTTCAAAAGCACGCGCTTGTTGTCCTTTGCGCAGAACGGCACGGGCTCGTAGCGAATGTCACAAGGTCTGTTTACTTTGGTCAGCTTCCAAAAGAGCTTGAAGAGAACAAAGAGCGGCTTGCACGAATTGACACGGTCATGAATGCCACCACACGTCCTGGTAAGACATTAGGAGATGTACTGAAAGCAGGTATTGCTCAGTATGAAAAAGAGGGCTTCCCTGATAGCTGGAAAAAGCTTCATCAAGGGGGAAAGACGGGATTTGTATCCAGGGAAATCATTGCCGTTCCCTCATCGAAGGAAGAAATTCAGCTGCATCAAGTGTTTACATGGAACCCTTCATTGCCTGGCCTGAAATCAGAGGATACGATAGTGGTAGAAAAAGAGGGAAACCGCTTTTTAACGTATACAGGCAAGTGGACGTACATGGACATTGAACATGAGGGAGAGATCTATAGACGACCAGACATCTTAGTGAGAGATGAATAAATGCAGAGTGCCGGCGCTGAGCCGGTTTTTTGCTGGAAGTCTTTAGCGTGATTCCACTTATTCAGCATCATTACCAATTCTTACAGCGTATACGCAGAGGATCGATACTTTCTTTTCTTGTGAACTTGCGTTAAAATGAATAAGGTTTTTGTTAAATGTGGGGATACCTATTTTGAAATTGTTTACCTAGATAAAATTTCATTAAGTTAAATTGAAATTTGACCAAACTTTTTTATTGTGGTAAACCTAAATTTGACAAAGTTCTTGATTGTTTGTCCTTTGCCTTCAACTCTCAACTTTTCAAAATCCTAGAAATTTATTGTGTCTGCAATAATATAAATTTATGTCGAATTTATGACATTTTAATAGAAATCTGTTGAAAAATAAATGAACTTTTGAAAAAAGGGAAGCTAACTCTAACAGATTTTGATAGCATTACAAAGGGAAGAAAAGTTTTCGAAGGCAGATGGCTTTTCACAATTATTCAGCAATTTATACATTATCTAAGGAAGGATGGTGATCTTCTTGTTCAGAGCCATTAAACCTATGCTTTTATTAGCGATGCTCGTGAGTGTTTTTTTATTAGGAGGTTGCAGCAATATCGCTGTTTTAGATCCTAAAGGACCTGTCGCAGCACAACAAAAAGACTTAATCCTTTTATCCATTGGATTCATGCTCTTTATCGTTGGTGCGGTATTTGTACTGTTTACCATCATTTTGGTTAAATACCGTGAGCGTAAGGACGTTGGAAACGCCTCTTATAACCCAGAAATACACGGGAATACGCTTCTAGAAGTTATCTGGACAGTGATCCCAATATTAATCGTTGCTGCCCTTTCAGTTCCAACTGTAAAAACAATTTACTCTTTGGAAGAGGCACCTCAAGCAACAAGCCATAAAGATCCACTTGTCGTTTATGCTACAGCTGTTGATTGGAAATGGATCTTTAGCTATCCAGAGGAAAATATTGAGACAGTGAACTACTTAAACATTCCAAAAGATCAGCCGGTTTTATTCAAAATCACTTCCGCTGATACAATGGCATCACTATGGATTCCTCAGCTAGGCGGGGAGAAGTATGCGATGGCTGGAATGGAGATGGAACAATATCTTCAAGCTGATCAAGTTGGCACATATGAAGGAAGAAACGCCAACTTCACAGGCGAGGGCTTTGCTCAGCAAAAATTCAAGGTCAATGCGATGACGCAGTCTGACTATGATAAATGGGTAAGCAAAACAAAGAAAGAAGCACCAAAGTTAACGAAGAAAACGTATGACTACTTGATGCTTCCTGATGCTGCAGATGTGCAGACATTCTCATCAACACATTTATCCTTTGCGAAGCATGGAGAGGATTCTGAATACGCACTCCAAGCACGCAAACGTTTAGGTTACCAATCAGTTTCTCCGCATTCCAAAACAGATCCTTTTGAGAATGTGAAGAACTATAAAAGAAAACTAGATAATGAATAAACTGACTAAGGAAAGGAGGAGGCCGTTATGCATTTGAAATGGGATGAGTTTTTTGTAACTGGAGACCCATTAATTCTTGGTGCGCAAATTTCTATCGCTCTTACTTCCATTGCTATCGTGTTTGTTTTAACCTACTTTAAAAAGTGGAAATGGCTCTGGAAAGAATGGCTAACATCAGTTGATCATAAAAAGCTTGGGATCATGTATATCCTTGCTGCTGTGATTATGTTCTTCCGCGGTGGGGTAGACGGACTGATGATGCGCGCGCAGCTGGCGCTTCCTAATAATACGTTTTTAGATTCCAACCACTATAATGAAATTTTCACAACGCATGGTACGATCATGATTCTATTCATGGCGATGCCATTTTTAATTGGTTTAATCAACGTCGTCGTTCCTCTTCAAATTGGTGCACGTGACGTTGCATTTCCTTATTTGAACAACCTTAGCTTCTGGACATTCATGGTCGGAGCGATGCTGTTCAACATTTCCTTCGTCATTGGAGGATCACCAAGTGCAGGCTGGACGAGTTACATGCCGCTCGCCGGAAATGATTTCTCACCAGGACCTGGACAGAACTATTACTTGCTCGGGCTCCAAATTGCAGGTATTGGTACACTTATGACAGGTATTAACTTCATGGTGACCATCTTAAAAATGCGTACAAAAGGTATGACGCTTATGCGTATGCCAATGTTTACATGGACAACATTGATCACGTCTGTCATCATCGTATTCGCATTCCCTGTATTAACAGTTGCTTTAGCACTTATGACATTTGATCGTTTATTCGGTTCTGCATTCTTTACAC
Organism: Bacillus sp. NMCN1; assembly: GCF_002998085.1. Taxonomy (NCBI): domain Bacteria; kingdom Bacillati; phylum Bacillota; class Bacilli; order Caryophanales; family Bacillaceae; genus Bacillus; species Bacillus sp. NMCN1. Next base: position 283,808 of record NZ_PVQL01000002.1, read on the forward strand.
TCGAAGCAGGCGGTATGCCAATGCTTTGGGCGAACCTTTTCTGGATTTGGGGACATCCTGAGGTATATATCGTCATCCTGCCGGCTTTCGGTATTTTCTCAGAAATCTTTGCGACGTTCTCAAGAAAACAGTTGTTTGGTTACAAAGCGATGGTTGTATCGATTGTGGCAATCTCTGTTCTTAGTTTCCTTGTGTGGGTTCACCACTTCTTTACAATGGGGAACAGTGCAGCGGTTAACTCATTCTTCTCGATTACAACAATGGCGATTTCTGTACCAACAGGTGTGAAAATCTTTAACTGGCTCTTTACGATGTATCGAGGCCGTATCAGCTTTACTTCACCAATGCTTTGGGCACTTGGTTTCATCCCGAACTTCGTTATCGGTGGTGTCACTGGGGTTATGCTTGCGATGGCAGCTGCGGATTATCAGTACCATAACACGTACTTCCTTGTATCCCACTTCCACTATGTATTAATCGCAGGTACTGTCTTTGCTTGTTTTGCTGGTCTTGTTTTCTGGTATCCAAAAATGTTTGGTTACAAGTTAAACGAAAGAATCGGCAAATGGTTCTTCTGGGTATTCATGATCGGATTTAACATCTGTTTCTTCCCGCAGTACTTCTTAGGACTGCAAGGAATGCCAAGACGTATTTATACGTATGGACCAGAAGATGGCTGGACTGCACTAAACTTTATTTCAACAATTGGTGCGTTTATGATGGGTATCGGATTCATCATCCTTTGCTACAACATTTACTACAGCTGGAGACACGCGAAACGTGAAGTGTCTGGAGACAGCTGGGGAGAAGGACGTACTCTTGACTGGGCGACATCTTCTGCAATTCCGCCGCATTATAACTTTGCAGCACTTCCAGAAGTGACAACACCAGATGCATTCCATCATTGGAAGCAAAACAATGTAGACGTTCATCCTGAAAAAGAATTCAAGAAAATTCACATGCCGCACAATTCAGGCAGACCACTTATCATGTCTGCATTCTTCGGACTTGGTGCATTCGGTCTTGTATTTGAATGGTACTGGATTGGCGTTATTGGCTTAATCGGTGTATTCGCAACAATGATTTTACGCTCATTTGAATATGACGATGGCTACTATATTCCTGTTGAAGAAGTGATTGAAACAGAGAAAAAGAATAAGGAGGCGCAGAAGTAATGGGACATAATGATAGCAGCTATGCAAATGCACCGCTTGAATATCAGTCTGAAACGGGACGTTTAAACATCCTTGGTTTCTGGATATTCCTTGGCGCGGAAATCGTGTTATTCTCAACACTTTTTGCGACCTACTTTGTTCTTCATGGCAGAACAGCTGGCGGCGTTTTACCAGCTGAGCTGTTTGATATGAAGCTAGTATTGATCATGACATTCCTGCTATTGGTTAGTTCATTTACATGCGGGATTGCCGTTCATGAAATGCGCCGTGGAAGTACAAAAGGGGTTGTCATTTGGACGATTCTGACACTGCTTCTAGGTGCAGGCTTCGTTGGGTTTGAGATTTACGAGTTCTTCCATTATGTACATGAGGGTGCGAGCATTCATACAAGTGCGTATTGGTCTGCATTCTTTGTACTCTTAGGAACTCACGGATTACACGTATCGATCGGTATCTTCTGGATCACCGGGGTCTTGTTCCAAATTAAAAAACGTGGATTAACTCCACAAACAGCATCGAAGATTTTTATCTCAAGTCTATACTGGCATTTCCTTGATGTTGTATGGATTTTCATTTTCACAGCTGTTTACTTGATCGGATTAGGGGGGCTTTTGTGATATGGCTGGAAAAACACATTCCTCAGCAGAGCACGAACACTTCCCTTGGAAACACGTAGTTGGCTTCATCCTATCCATTGTGCTAACAATCTTAGCATTCTGGATTGCCATTGGAGCTGAAATTGGCAGTTCTGCAAAACTATGGATTATCTTTGGTTTTGCCTTCATTCAAGCATTCTTGCAGCTATTCATGTTTATGCACATGACAGAAAGCGAGAACGGAACTGTTCAAGTCGGAAATACATTGTTTGGTCTGTTTTGTGCAATTATCTTCGTTATCGGATCTGTTTGGATCTTTGCGGCTCACTACAGCCACGGAGAGAACAGCAAAGACGGTTATTCACCTTCTGCGCCAAAGCAGTCTGAGCATTCAGAGAAATAATAAAAAAACCACTCATCTCTCAAAGGTGAGTGGTTTTTATCATAATGTTGATTATGCCTCCAATTCCAATAAGTGGTGCGTTATTTATCTGGTGCTGCTGAATCTTTTGCGAATGAATGGAAGTCCATAAATGAGGAACGCTGCAATGTGTGCCAAAATGACGTTAATGGCAAAGAATGCGATCATGAAGGTATGTCCTGTTGGAGATAAACTGCTTGTCATGTAAAGACCGAAGAAAATCCACATAATCATAATGGGTGGAATAGAAGCTAGTGCAATTTTTCTGTTTTCAAGCCATAAAAACAGGGGTGTAGCCGTTGCAATACATAGGTACGCAAAGAACATATCCATCGTATCCAACTCCTTTGTAAGTTGATGTTCAAATCAAATGAGAGGTCAGGATGCAATTGTGTCTGTTTTTAGGAGATATTGTGAACATTTTGTTACAAGTATTATACCACAATTGACTTTGAAGTAAACTCAATAATTGGAAAATAGGCCTTATTCCGTAGAAAGTGGCTGTTTCCTTTTCTCTCCGTACAACTTATACTGGCTTGATAATTGCTTGTCATATCACCACATAGGTCATTGAATTTTTCCTTTAATATCTGTAAAATAATCTTTTTAAAGGACTCATGATCGGTTGAATGGAAAGAGTATAGAGGGATTTTTTCCTATTTTTAGGATGAAAAGTATTTCATTTTTTGAAAAATGATTGGAACCTTTCGGATATATCTTCCGTCATATTTAAGGTGAGTTGCTTTTGTGAAAATTTCAATCTAATATAAATAAGGGCTTTTATGTTTTGTAATAAGGGTGGTTAGTTCATGAACAAGCAGAATACATCTCCGTACTATCAAGGGGATTTAATTTTTATATTTTTAGCCTTCTTTGCCATCAGTGTCATTGCGATTTATGCTGCGGGTCAGTTTGGGCAGTATGGATCTAATGCATGGACCAGACAGATTATTTACTACATGGTCGGAGTTATATGTATTGTAGCCATAAATTATTTTGATTTGGAGCAATTAGAAAAGCTAAGCCTCTATATTTTTATAGGCGGCATTCTGCTGTTAATTTTTCTGAAAATCGCTCCTGCACAAATTGGAGGTCATGATTTTGCTCCAATTAAAAATGGTGCAAAAAGCTGGTTTGTGATACCGGGGATCGGAACACTTCAGCCCTCAGAGTTCATGAAAATTGGTTTGATTATGATGCTCGCATCTGTTATTGGCAAGTCAAGCCCTAGAGGAAAACGTACATTAGAAGATGATATCTTCCTTCTATTAAAAATTGCCGGGGTGGCAGCTGTTCCAGTTGGACTTATTTTCTTACAGGATGCAGGTACGGCAGCTGTCTGTATGTTTATTGTGGTTGTGATGGTGTTTTTATCAGGGGTCAATTGGAAATTGATCTCTCTCATCGGTTCCGTTATTGTGCTTTTAGTTGCCGCTGTGTTAGCCGTGATCATTCTCTTCCCTGATGTTGCGAAAACAATTGGTATTCAGCAGTATCAGATTAACCGGATTACCGCTTGGCTACCTGATAGTTCAACGTCAGCCAACCAAGCGCAGACTCAGGATGCGTCTGGATCTGATAAATATCAAGTAGACCAGGCCATCATGGCTATTGGTGCTGGACAGATTTTTGGGAATGGGGTTAAGAACTTAAAAGTCTATGTCCCAGAAGCACAAACAGATATGATTTTCTCCATTATAGGAGAAGCCTTTGGCTTTATCGGCTGTGCGTTTGTTGTGATCATGTTTTTCTTCCTGATCTACCGGCTTGTCGTACTGATTGACCGTATCCATCCTTATAGCCGATTTGCGTCATTCTTCTGCGTAGGATATACAGCACTCATTGTGATCCATACGTTCCAGAACATTGGGATGAATATAGGCGTGATGCCTGTAACAGGGATTCCGCTCTTATTTATCAGCTTTGGAGGAAGCTCTGTCTTGTCAGTTCTCATTGGATTCGGGATTGCTTATAACGCAAGTGTTCAATTAACGAAATATCAAAGTTATTTATTTAAATAAAACGGGTAAGGGCAGTCTAAGCATAGACTGTCTTTTTTCATTCGAGTTTTAACTTTTGAAAAGCCATACGTCTTTGTCTTATGATAGTACAAGTGAAGGAGGTCTTCGAATTGAACAAAACGATAGAAACGATATTAAAACATCGGTCCATCCGTTCGTTTACAGACGAGCGTTTGACAGAAGAAGAGGTGCTGACACTGATCAAAAGTGCACAGGCTGCTTCGACATCAAGCTATGTACAGGCGTATAGTATTATTGGGGTGACAGATCAGAAGAAGAAGGCCAAGCTTGCTGAACTGGCTGGGAATCAGCCTTACGTTGAGAAGAATGGGCATTTCTTTGTCTTCTGTGCAGACTTGAAACGCCATGATCATATTGCAAAAAAAGCAGGGAAGAATCATCAGGAGGCGCTGGAGAATACGGAAGCCTTTCTCATTAGCGTCATTGATGCGGCATTGGCTGCGCAAAATATGAGTGTAGCCGCAGAATCAATGGGACTTGGGATCTGCTATATTGGCGGTCTGCGCAATCAACTGAGAGAAGTCTCTGAATTGCTTGAAACGCCATCATATGTGCTGCCGTTATTTGGTCTGGTTGTCGGACATCCAGCCAATCATTCGTCACAAAAAGAACGGATGCCAGTTGAACTCATTTATCATGAAAATTCATATCAGCAAGATGCAGCGCATGTGGATCGTTATTTAAAAGAATACGATGATCGTATTTCATCATATTATGAAGAACGAACAAACGGAGAGAGAAAAGATACTTGGTCTGAGCAGATGCTGCGAGGCTTTAGCCAGCCCAAGCGTGCCTTCCTTGGGGAATTTGTTAAAGAGAAGGGCTTTAATCGAAAATAAATAAGACATCCCCCTTTCGATTGAGAGAGGGGGATGTCTGTAAGAGGTGCAGGGGATGAAATTAAGTATACTGGATCAATCTCCTTTGATTGGAGATGCAACACCTGCTGAAGCCTTGAAGCAAACGGTTGAATTGGCAAAGCAGGCAGAGAAGTGGGGCTATCACCGTTTTTGGGTATCAGAGCATCACTTTTCAAACCGGCTTGCAGGATCAAGTCCAGAGGTGCTTCTCGGTCATTTATCAGCCGTTACGTCCAACATACGTATTGGCTCAGGTGGTGTGATGCTGCCTCACTATAGCGCCTATAAAGTAGCAGAGAACTTCAGGGTTCTTGAAGCACTCGCTCCTGGCAGAATCGATCTTGGAATTGGACGTGCTCCTGGTGGTATGCCTATTTCCTCCATTGCCCTTCATCATGGTGAACGAAAACGTCTAGGTGATCAATATCCTGAGCAGGTGGAAGAGCTGAAGGTCTATTTACACGACCTAGCGGATGAATTTTACCCGCTGCCCCATTTAACCGCTTCTCCGAAGGTAGAGACTGCACCAGAGGTATGGATGCTTGGTTCCTCTGGAGGGAGTGCAAGACTTGCGGCGAAAGCAGGTGCAGGCTATACGTTTGCTCTATTTATCAATGGCGAAGGCGGAGAAGATTCTGTGGAGCAATATATCAACCGGTTCGAACCTTCAGCATTCGGTGATGAGCCGCGCGTCAGTCTTGCGGTCTTCGTTTTATGTGCTGAAACAGAGGAACAGGCAGAAAAACTGGCAGTCAGCTTAGATTTATCTTTACTCGCCAATGAACAGGGACAAAACCTCGGGGGCTTTCCTTCATATGAAGAGGCACAGGCTTATTCCTACAGTCCATATGAACAAAAACGAGTGGCTGCCAATCGTCAAAGGATGGTGGTTGGAACGCCATCTTCTGTGAAAAAGAGGCTGACGGCACTAGCGAAAGCATATCGTACAAATGAAGTGATCGCTGTGACAATCACTCACCACTTGCAAGACCGGCTCACATCGTATCGTTTATTAAAAGAAGCCTTTGATTGATGCATAACGTATGTATGTCTGTTTACCGTCCACGCAGCCAGTAGAGAGGGAAAAGGAGCATCATGATGAAAATAAACCCGGCTGTCACCAGCAAACTAAGCGGGTAAATGAAGGACACATAGACCGTCAGCTCGCATGCTTGATGAAAAGGACGAGGATGTTTCGCGTGTAAAAGGGTGAGAAAATACACTAAGGTGATCGTTAGAAAAAAAGCAGTCAAAAAAGAAACGATCCATAGCAATATCAACATCAGTCTCTCTTTCCTCCATATATGATCGAAAAGCCTTGATGAGCATATCCGCTCATGCAAGGCTTTTCTTGTGATTCACGTTTATTCAGGGTGAATTTCGAAAGGTTCTTTCGTTTGAACAGTGTCTGATTTCCCTTTCAAACTTGCATATGCCAGCATTGTATACTCACCAGGCTCCAGCTTTTGGCCTTGATTGATTGTGCCATTCCACTTCACGCGGTGCTCCCCTTTATCAACATGTTGATAAACACCTGCTTCACCTAAATACTCTCCATCTGTCGAGTAGACGAGGAATGCAAGGTTCTCAGCACCGCCAGGCAGATAGCTGCTAATGACATAGCTTCCAGCACGGTTATCCGGCTCTACGGAAACCGAAGTGACGCGCGGATAATCAGGCTCTTTTACAATCAATAAAGTAGGAATCTCTGTGACCTTTCTGCCATTTTCGCGAAGGGTAATGCTGCCTTGGTACGTTCCTTTTTTGGTTTTACCGTATTTCACTTGTACCGCGGAAGTAAAGGATCCAGTGGAATTCCCTTTGACAGTAATTTTTTTCGTTCCGTTTGTGCTGATGCCGCTGCCATCGAATTTGTAATCAATGGTATACGTTTTCGGTGCTTTTGAAAGGTTTTCTACCTTGAATTTCTTCGTTTTGATTTGAACGCCTTTTTCTTTCAAGAAAGTGCCGTAAGAATAGCTGGCATCAGAAACGATAGATGACGCTTGGAGAGTTTCGATGATTCGAACACTGCCTGTCCCTTGTGTGTTATGAGGGAATGGGCTGCCGTTTGCGTCAAATAGTTTTTCTGCTGTATTCATCAGCAATGCTTTGATTTGCTCAGTTGTGTAGGATGGTTTTGCTTGCTTAATGATCGCTGCCACCCCTGCCACATGCGGTGAAGCCATGCTTGTTCCTTGTTTTGAGCCATATCCGTAAGGCTGAGAAGGATCATGCGTTGGGATTGTACTCACAATGCTGACGCCTGGCGCTGATAAATCAGGCTTAATCATCCACGTATCCACAACTGGTCCGCGAGATGAGAAGTCAGCGACTTGCTCACTAAGTTCTTTGACAAACTGAATGGAGAAAGTCGTTGTATTGTTTCCAGCCTCAATGGCTTTGACAAGCGCCGTTCCTTCAGCTTTTGAAAGCTTAATCGTAGGAAGAGCAAGACCCGGTACATCGACTGGGATTTCTCCATCGGTGTTGTTATACATCACAACGCCGATTGCACCAGCAGCTTTTGCATTGTCGACTTTATCAACAAAGGCAATGGCTCCTCGTTCGATCACGGCAACCTTTCCTTTAACGTCGATGTCTTCAAATGCTTTTTCGTCACCGATACCTGCATGGACGAGTGTGACTTGTTTTTGGTCAAGTGCTTTTAAATCACTCTCTTGGTAGTATCCCATCACTTTTGCAGTAGAATAGTTCGGGAATTTCACATTGTAAAGACTGTACGGAAGCTGAGTTGCTCCGACTGAAATGGCATCTCTTGACGTGCCTGGAGAACCGACTGTCCAGCTGTTAGGACCGCTGTTTCCATTCGATGTGACAGCGACAACACCTTCTGACATGGCCCAATCAAGTGCGATGCTTGTGGCATAATCAGGGTTATTGACACTGTTTCCAAGGGAGAGGTTCATGACATCTGCTCCGTCAGTAACAGCCCGGTCGATGCCTGCAAGAACGTTCTCAGTTGTCCCAGATCCGCCTGGTCCAAGTACACGGTACGCAAGAAGTGTGGCATCCTTTGCGACACCTTTAATTTGCCCATTGGCAGCAATTGTCCCTGCGACGTGTGTACCATGGTCTGTTGATTCGCCTCTAGGGTCTCCTTTAGGAGTCTCTTGCGGAGAATAATCGTTATCAACAAAATCATAGCCTTTGTATAAACCAAAGTTTCCTTTTAAATCAGGGTGGGTATAGTCTACTCCAGTATCAATGACAGCAACTTTTACCCCTTTTCCAGAGTAGCCGGCATCCCAAGCTTTTGGGGCACCGATAAATGGAGCGCTTTTATCCATAAGAGGGGAGACATCTTCATTTGGAAGCTGAATGCTTTCCTTTTTCACTTCATCTGTTTTATATGTAACATCCGGATAAACGGCTTTTACTCCGTCCACTGCGAGCAGCTTCGGAATTTCGTTTGCAGGAAGTTTCATAGAGAAACCAGAGAAGACTTTTTCATATTCTTGACGAACACTCGCTTTATCAATTTCTTTGAGTGCTGCATTTTTTATTTTTGTTCGAGATTTTTTGAGGGAGGCCTTCGTTTGTGCTTTGCCTTCTTGCTTGGCTTCAACTAAGGATTTTTCCTTTAATTCAACAATGACAGTGGTGTGTTTTCTAGAATTGACATTGATTTCACCGAAGATTTCTGCTTTTTCCAGTTCCACCTGTTTGTTTGATGGAGCGGCAGCAGCCTGTTGACCTGTAAAGAATGTGGATAAAATAAAAATAGTAGAGAACAATAGAACAGAAGAACGAGAGATTACTTTTTTCATTAATTTTCCCCTTTCTAGCTGTGTTTTTAGGGAGATAGCCTTTCTTTTTGTGGATAAATAGGAAAGATTCACTGCCCGTTATTAAGTATTCAATACGATGAAAACAATTCCTTTACTAAAATGGTCTTATTTTACATAGTTACAAAGAACTATTTTGTTTATAAAGTCTCACTTATGCACAAATACCTGTTGATAACTCAATTATTTAGATATATATATGGAAAATAAAAAAATCGCATACACAAAATCTAGTAATGGGATGTTGATATGTGGATAAACCCTGTTGATAAGGTGTGCTTATCTTTTGGATAGAGTGTGTATAAAATTTTTATTCAAACATCCTCGTACGTGATGTTCTTCTGCACTTTTCAACAAAACTTCTGAAAACTAGTTTGTTTTTTCACCCAGATTGTGACAAACCTCTCTTTTTTCTCGGGATATGATAGGAGCAGTTGTTTTGCTAGAACTGCTAGATTCTAAGAAAAGCGGAGGGATGTTCAGTGAGGAAATTCAAAAACTGGTTGAGTGTATGGTTTGGTTTCATGATGAATGTGCTTGTGAATCCTGGTGTAATGAAGAAGCAGCAACGTTTTCAGGCGGCCGCGGTAGATGATAGGTTCTTTCAAGTAGTGAAAGAGAGAGAGCTAGAGAAGCTGGCAGAAGAAAAGAACAAGAAGCGCAGGTCAGAGAAACAGTTTCAGCAAAGTCTGATGATGCTTGATGAGAAGACGACGAGAGAGGCGCGTGCTGGTCCGCTCTTACCTTTACATGAGAGATGAAACAGGGTAAAATCCCACATAAGAAACGTTATCTAGTGGGAGAGGATACCCCTTGAAGATAAATAAGATATTGAACAACAATGCGGTGATTGTGAAGGAAGGTGATCAGGAGAAAATTGTGATGGGGCCTGGAATTGCTTTTCAGAAGGGGAAAAATGACGTCATTCCCGTTCAAAAAATAGAGAAAATCTTTGTTGTTCGTGAAGAAAATGAGAAATTCAAACAAATTCTTGCGACATTGCCAGAAGCGCATATTGAGGTGGCAGAGCATATCATCAGTTATGCAGAGGGTGAACTGATGATGCCGCTTAGTGATCATATCCACATATCACTGACTGACCATTTATCCTTTGCCATTGAGCGCATTCAAAAAGGCATTGTGCTATATAATAAATTGCTTGGTGAGATCAAAGTCTTATATAAGCAGGAATATGATATTGGAAAGTATGCCATTCGTTATGTAAAGGAGCGGCTTGGGGTTGAACTGCCGGACGATGAGGCAGGATATGTGGCACTCCATATTCATACGGCCAAAATGAATACGGAGTCTATGAAAAAGACCGTGAAATATACAACGATGATCAAAGAAATGATCGAGCATATAGAAAGCTATTTTGAGCATTCAATTGATGAAGAGAGTATTTCCTATCAGCGGCTTGTGACACATTTGAGGTATGCATTAGGCAGGTTGGAATCGAATGAGGCATTTCAAATCATGGACGATGACATGCTGAGTTTTATCCAAACAAAGTATGATTCGGCTTACCGGTGTGCACTTGGACTTGCTGATTTGTTGAAAAATGAATATGGACTTCATCTCCCTGAATCGGAGATCGGCTACATCACGCTGCATGTCCAGCGTCTGCGGGATGCCGAATTGGTTTAATGGTTTTGCCTGCATGCAGGCTTTTTTTTATGCACACTACTCTTATTAGTGTATATGGGTCAATTGATTCGAAAAAAGAGGTTGACGCACGTCACACTCTTATACTATGATGAAAGCGTAATCAAAATTTGATATCGTGGGATTGTGACTGTCAGGCAGGCAAGACCTAAAATTTGCGTAACGAGGGGACGTGTATGTCCTTTTATCGTTGGCGAATTTTAGGTCTTTTTTGCTTTAAAAAAGGAGGAGACAACATGGATTATCAAAAAACAGCCAAAGAATTAACAACACTATTGGGCGGCAAAGAAAATGTCATCAGTGCCACGCATTGTGCAACAAGACTCAGATTGGTGATAAAAGATGAGGAACTGATTGACAAAGATGCCATTGAGGAACTTGAGGGGGTGAAGGGGGCTTTCTCAAGCTCGGGACAATTCCAAATTATTTTTGGAACAGGATCAGTCAACAAAGTATATGAACCATTTGCTCGTGAGACCGGTCTTGAGACAGACGACGAGAAACAAAAGCCTGTCAGCCATGATGAAGCAGTGAAACAAAAAATGAATCCACTTGCACGCTTTGCAAAGACATTATCAAATATTTTTGTACCAATCATTCCCGCAATTGTTGCAAGTGGTTTATTAATGGGCCTATTAGGCATGATGAAAGCCTTCAAATGGGCTGACCCAAGCTCCGCGATCTTCCAAATGCTTGATATGTTCTCAAGTGCAGCCTTTATCATTTTGCCGATTTTAATTGGGGTCAGTGCAGCGAAAGAGTTTGGTGGAAATCCGTATTTAGGAGCCGTTATTGGGGGGATTATGATTCACCCGAACCTGCTCAATCCGTGGGGACTGACGGATGCGAAACCAGAGTATATGCATTTATTCAATTTTGATATTGCTCTTCTTGGTTACCAAGGAACAGTCATTCCAGTCTTATTGACGGTATACATCATGTGCCTAGTTGAAAAGAATTTAAGAAAAGTGGTTCCGAACAGTATTGATTTACTTGTGACCCCGTTTGTGACGGTGATTGTGACTGGATTTGTGACGTTTATTGCAGTTGGACCGCTTGGAAGAATGCTCGGTACAGGAATTTCGAATGCACTGACATTTATTTATGATCATGCAGGCTTCTTAGCAGGACTCATTTTCGGAGGAGCCTACTCTCTCATTGTGCTCACAGGGGTTCATCATAGCTTCCATGCGATTGAAGCAGGACTGCTGAATGATATTGGGCGTAACTATTTGCTGCCGATTTGGGCGATGTCCAACGTAGCTCAAGGCGGGGCAGGTTTGGCAGTCTTTTTCTTAGCGAAACGCGCGAAAACAAAAGAAATCGCACTTCCAGCAGCTTTCTCAGCTTTCCTAGGTATTACCGAGCCTGTCATATTCGGTATTAACCTCCGCTATCGTAAGCCGTTTATTGCCGCGATGATCGGAGGCGCATTGGGCGGGGCATTTGTTGTCTTCACGAAGGTAGCAGCCAACGCCTATGGTTTAACGGGTATTCCGATGATTGCGATTGCAGCGCCATTCGGTGTGCAGAATGTGGTGAATTATGTGGTTGGTATGTTAATCGCTGTTGCTGTTTCATTTACTCTCACCATCATCTTTAAAGTAAAAGAAGTCGAAAAATAATCAAGGAGTGGTCACAGTCATGACAACAACTGACGCAGTACTTCGTCAAAAGGTAGCAGAACGTATTCGAAACTACGAGCATTTGGTGAAAAAAGATGTGTACCGCCAGCATTTTCATTTAATGCCGCCAGTTGGTCTTTTAAATGACCCGAATGGGTTGATTCAGTGGAAAGGGGTTTACCACGTTTTTTATCAGTGGCAGCCATTCAAAACGGGACACGGCGCAAAATTTTGGGGCCATTACACATCGACAGATCTAGTAAATTGGCAGCACGAGGAAGCCGCCCTTGCCCCAAGTGATTGGTTTGATCAAAACGGCTGTTATTCTGGCAGTGCAGTCATTGACGATGGACATATGTATGTGATGTACACTGGAAACGTTCGCGATGAACAAGGAAACCGCGAGACGTATCAATGTTTAGCTGTTTCAGAGGATGGCATTCATTTTCAGAAAAAAGGGGTCGTGGCGACGCTGCCAGAAGGATTCACCGCCCATTTTCGTGATCCGAAGGTATGGAAGCGAAAAGGCCAGTGGTACATGGTTCTTGGTGCACAAAGTTTAGATCTGAAAGGGAATCTGGTCTTGTTTACCTCTGATACTTTAGACAATTGGACGTTTCAAGGTATGATCGCAGGCAGTGGAAAGAATGGATTAGAGGATTTCGGCTATATGTGGGAATGTCCAGATCTATTTGAATTAGATGGACGGGATGTATTGATTGTGTCACCGCAAGGGTTAAAGTCAGATGGTTTAAAATATCATAATACACATCAATCAGGCTATTTTGTTGGGACATTGGATGACCATACCTATCAATATACGCACGGAGCGTTTGAGGAGCTGGACCGAGGCTTTGACTTCTATGCCCAGCAAACCTTTCTAGACGAATCAGGTAGACGCCTTTTAATCGGATGGATGGGTGTGCCTGATCAAGGAGAAGAGCATCATCCAACGATTTCTTATCAATGGATACACTGCCTCACGATTCCGAGAGAGCTGCGTTTAGATGATGACGGACATCTGATTCAAAAACCAGTAGAAGAACTTCAATCCATGCGGACAAATGAACAAGAGCATGATTTTCACATTAAACGTACTGTTCATTCTATTCCTGTTGAAGATATTACGAGCACAGAGGTATTCATTGATCAAATTGACACACAAAAAGGGTTTGAATGCTGTATTCGAGCGGCAGCCCGTATTATTTATGATAAAGATGAAGGGAAACTGACATTAGAGCGAGATCGATTTGGAGATCGATCAAAAGAAGTTCGTGAAGTAGCAATAGAGGAATTACACGACCTTCACATCTTTATCGATGCATCGTCGATCGAAATTTTTGTAAACGGAGGCCGAGAAGTATTTACTGCTCGTTACTTTCCTTCCCCGGGAAATAAATCAATCTCGATCAGTGGCAGAAATGAAACAAAGCTTAAACTAAAAACATGGCATTTACAAAGAAAAGCAGATCAATGATCTGCTCAACAAGTAGAGGAAACGTCTACGTCCCCTACAAGGGATGATCAGTATGACGTGAAATTGAATTTTCCAGTTGATAAGTACCCAGAAACAGCGCAATGCTAAGGAGCTTCAGCCACCTGCACGATTGATAGAGAAGATGCCGATTAAAAATAGGGAATGTCAAACAAGAAAAAAGAGATGAATCATGCGTTTGAATAGGTAGAAATCAACCTGTATGAAGATATCACTACTTATACTAGGTGTATCAGCCTTACTTTTAATTAAAGCTAATGAAGAGCGAAAAAGAAGCAGGAAGGGATAGCCTGCTTCTTTTTATATTGTGCAGTGAGTAAACCTCTATTTTCCTTAAAAGCGCACCTAAGTACAACGAAGAGAAAGAAAAGATGAGCGTAAATGCCAAGAACTTAGGCACTAAGGGCGACGTGCTAGTTATGACTTGAATTCAGGTAGTTCCGCAATTGTCTCAAGAAAAAAAGCTAAGACCGTAGAAGCTTGGCATAAAAGTTGGAGTCCTATTAAACAGCATGGAGTCAGAAGATATAATAATAATTGGGGTACTAGAAAGAAGGTTTATGGGCTTTGGATGAATAATTATAATATGACCAAATATGTAAATACAGCTAATTATGCAGAAAGCAAGCCGACCAAAAGAAGCCATACAATATGAACTGGCTTGACAAGAAAACTACAAAAAAAATCTATTGTTCTCAATTGGCTTGGAGAGCTTGGAAGAATCAAGGACACGAAGTTGACAATATAAAAATTGATTCGGTTGTGTCGCCAATGGAATTAGTCAACTCTAACAACACGAAGGTCTTTTATCATAAAAAAAAGTAAGAGGTTAAGCAGTCGGGGTTTCCCTCGATTGCTTTGCTTGTTTTAAATTGAAGGAGATGATTGAATGAAATACTTTAAATTACTTGTATCATCTTGCGCCATAGTATTAATATGTACAGCATGTTCAAAGGAGACTGTGGTGGACTCTCCTAAGAGAGAATTGAGCAATATGAAAGACAGTAAATTTGCTGTAATTCATTCACAAGTGATGGATAGAGGGTGTGAGATGGTTAACTATGACAAAGGAGGAAAGAGACTGTCCAGTATAACATTGAAAGACTGCGTTGGGTTCACTTCATCTACTCAAAGCAATGATAATATCTACTTTTCATCTAACAGGTCTAATTATCATGTATCTCTAAATAAGAAGACTGGCAAGGTAGAACCTTTGAGTACGAAATCACTTTCAAAATCCACAGATGACGAGGGTGCATTCTTTATTAATTACTCTAATGGGTATATCTTGCATGACTTAAACGTTGGTTATGCAGAAAATGGCTTGGTAGGAGAGTTAGTCTACTGGAAAGAGGATGGCAACGATAAGAAACAGGTTGAACTTGAAGGGTCGTTGACTTCGGCAGTATTTGAAGATGGGAGAATATATGCCGTCATTAATAATAATAACGATAGCGTTATAGCGTCTTCCATAGACCCAAAAAATCATAAAGAAAAACGAAAAGAGATAGACATGGACTCGGTCTTCTTCCCTGACAACAATGAATCTTTGAAGTCATTAAACAATGAAGAATTAATTCTTGCCGTAAACGATGGTGTTGACAGTAAGAAAGAATCAATGTTGGTTGTACTCGATAAAAAAACTCTCGATACAAAAAGAGAGATCGTAATGGACAAAGGATTCACTATCTACATGACCAATGTAGACAATGATAAAGTCACGATAGTTTCCTATGAAGGAGAAGTCAAGACATTCGACAGAGACCTCAAAGAGATATCTTCTGAAAAGATTCCACTTAATTTAAAATCAGATAACGAACATTTAGAAGAGGTTAAGATTTTAGACGGCAAGGTTTTCGCATTGGTCAAGATGTCTGATAGAGATAAGAATGGAATTATCGCCAGAATTATTGAATATAATATTGAAAGTAAAGACTCTAAGGAGATATCGCTAAAATCTGATAGAGATTGGGAAATGACAAGCTTGGAAGTTATAAGATAACTGTAGAGGAGAGTGGAATATATTAACTTACATTATCTTCAACCCATGGCTCTTGTTTTATTCACATTGCCATTATTGTATTTGGCTTGGGGGATTATTGGCTATTTACTCTTTAAGAAGGTTTATGTGGTTCTAATTATCACATTTATAACATCAACCATCTTCATATTTGCCTACACTGGGTTCGACATGTCGAATATGTATTGGGTAGTGGCTATGACCTTTCTATGCATGTGTACCTCTGTCATCACAAAAATCATACGGTATATGTATAATCGCTATAAAAAAGCATAATCAACAAGCTTATGTCCACAAACATAAGCTTTATTTTTGTTTCATACCACTAAAATAACTCAAAATGCTTGTAATAATTAAAGCGATAACTGATGAAATGAACAAAGAAACGCTGATCGCTCCTACCCCTAAACCTTCCCATCCTCCCACAAAAAAGCTTATGAGCAATAAGATGATACTTACCATCATTAAAACTGCTGGAAATCCATACTGGAAAGATGACTTCTTTTTTTTGAAGATTAAAGAAATGCCTAATATAATAATTGTAAGAATAGTTGTCAGTAGCCACAAAGGCATTTGTCTCGCCCCCTTGAAAGAAATGATAAAAGAACCTTAATGAATAATTAGGGTTCTTTTCAATATCGTACCACTGATTTACGTTGTTTACCACCGTGCCGAGAAGAGGCTTATGTCATGTCTTAGATTTCTTTATCACGCTAATTATCATTACTTATTTTTACATAATTTCTTTAAATTTCCGATTTGATCTGTAATAATGAAAATAAAAGAAAAATGATAGGGGGAGGTTTGTTTGGCAGAAAAAGTAGCAAGCCCACTTGTTGCTAAGATGATCGGTGATTGGTACGAATTGATAAAGAAACAGAACATACTAAAGGCTGAAAATAAGAGAAAAGAGATTATAACGGCCTGCGAAAATATGGAAGAAGACCAAAATGTCTTAATTTACTTTAGCTTGATTGATGCTAGATACAAAATGATGGTTCAGGAGTTTGATGGATCAAAAGCTTTATTAAAGCAAATAGACATAAAAGAGAAGCAGAAAACAGATGATATGATTCAGTATTATTATTTCTTCTTTAATGGCATGTATGAGTTCTATAAAAAGCGATTTTCGGATGCAATCAACTATTATCATATTGCTGAGACCCGTCTTAGAAACGTCCCTGATGAGTTAGAACGTGCTGAATTTAACTATCAGCTGTCAATTGCATATTATGAAATAGCACAAAATCACTTCTCCATTAATCATGCCAAAAAAGCCTTAGAAAGTTATAAATCAGCAGATTTACAAGAGAGTCGGGTTGCTACTACTCTAATGGTGATCGCTTCAAATAAGATGGATTTAACCCAATTTGAACAAGCTGAATCAATCTTTAAGGATGCTATCAATTTAGCAGCAACTTCTAACCTTGATTTGCCACAAGCGCTAGGTTATTTCAACCTTGGGGTATGTTATGAGCGCCAAGGGAAGCTTCAGCAAGCTTTAGACTCTTTCCAGAATGTCTTGTCTATTGAACTAAAAAAGCCACACAAAACACTGCATATGAGAACAAAGTACATGTTAGCGCGTGTACTCTTCCAGCTAGATAAATCAGCTGAAGGGCTGGAGTCATACAATGACTCACTCACGTTAGCGAATGAATTAGCTGACAATGCGTATATTGCTAAGTTAAACATCATACATTCAATTTATATAACAGGTGATGAAGCTCAACTAGATGTAGCTTTAAATGTACTGAAAACTCATAATCTTTGGTCTGATGCCACAGAATTGTCAATCATGGCAGCAAGATTTTATAAAAAGCAGGAGAATCACAAACTGGCATCTAAATACTTTGATGATGGTTGGGAATCACAAGCCAAAAAATTGTCATGGATGGAGGAAATTGAATGAAGCAACTGAAAGTAATAATCTTGAGCTTTACCTTATTAATGGGGATCACAACTACTGTACATATAAATTCCTCAAATGATTTTCAAACCGCAGAAAACGGATACTTTGGATAAGCATTAGGAGAAGTAGACTCTCCACAAGTTTACTTTTTCTATTGGGTTTTCTAGTGTTAGCAAAAAGGCGTACTGGGATAAAAAGCAACTCCATTAATGATTGATTGAAAAAAGAACAAAGAAAAAGCCCTGTCCGCAGGGCTTTTTTGTTCGTCTTTATTCAGTTCGATGCTTCATTTTATGAATTGTTCTATAAGCCGATTCAACTCCAATGAAAACGACAAAGAATTTAACTATACAACTGAACAGGTCAGCCCAAACATTAGACATGTTTAGCTGGGGTTAGCCCATTCCGATACTGCTCTGGTTTTAATAGTGAAATACGCCCGTATCTTAGAGCCTATAACGTGTATATACAAGGGTGGCTTGAAGCGGTTTGATGACGTTTTACATATATGATAACAAGTGGAATTATGGTATCATTTTAAAATATATACAGCTGAGGCTGACGTTTATCCAAATGCGGTAGGACAAAAAGGGGTTGTTTATTTGAATTCAAAACAGCAGCCGACGACTAGAAAACGCTTGGAGACAATGGCAGATCATGTTGAAGATAAACGTGAAGAATATAAAGAATTGCTCATTCAAGTCCAATCTATTCTCGGTGAACCTTCTCTAGAGCAGGAAGAATTAAAAGAGAAGCTGTCAGATACGTATAAACAAATGAAAGAATATGCCTTATTTGTTGAATCCATTGAAGCCTTTATTCGAAAAATGGCGATAGAATCTGATCAGCAAAAGTAGGTATTTCTGTATGGATAAAAGAGTGTACCTAGACGAGGGTATGCTTTTTTTCATGAAATGAAAATGAAAGGTGACGTCAATTGAAGATAGAAACGTATATTTATGTGGAGAACAAGAAGAGGTTTGTACCCATTGATGATATTGAAAAGATCAAAACATTCGTTGCTGCGAAAGAAGATTTTATGGAACAGGGGTTTACAAACCTTGAAGGAACAATTACGAAGGGTACGGAAAGATTTATTATCCAAGTTTACCCCTAGAAATACAGTTGGAGAGAAAATCCGATCGAGAGATTATGTTATCACTTGAAAATCAGATATTGGTGGCCGACTTTAAAGAGTTTGTATATCAACTCATTGAATCAGGTCGTCAATTTATCGAGTTTTTAAAAGTGATTACGGGAAGATCTGATGATAGTGATTTACGTGATGAATTTGAAAGAATAGAGAAGGTATACAAGAGCTTGTAAGTACAAACAAAAACCGATTCACCCATTAACAAGGCGAATCGGTTTTTTCTGTTTTATTTGTCAAAACGATGAGCAGAATGTTTTGTTGGTCCGATGTATTCGTTTAGCTGGAAAGAGCCTTTGATGGCAGCTGTGATGAATTCTTTTGCTGCATAAATGGCTTCTTTCACGTCTGAGCCGTTTGCTAGTTCAGCTGTGACTGCTGCTGAGAATGTGCAGCCTGCGCCGTGTGTGTATTCTGTGTCGATCTTATCTGTTTCAAGGCGTTCGAAGGTTTGTCCATCATAAAGCAAATCGATCGCTTTATCTTGGCTTAGCTTACCGCCTCCCGTGATGACCACATACTTGGCACCAAGTTCGTGAATGCGTTTTGCTGCTTCTTCCATTTGTTCGATCGTTTTGATCTCACCGATCCCGCTTAATTGACCTGCTTCGAAAAGGTTAGGCGTGATGACGGTTGCCAGTGGCGTGAGCTTTTCGCGCAGTGCTTCAGCGTGCTCTGGGTAAAGGACTTCGTTCGCACCCTTACAAACCATAACAGGATCAATGACGACATTTTTTAGGTCGTATGTTTTGATGGTGTCAGCTGCAAGTTCGATCACGTCGACCGTTGGGAGCATACCCGTTTTCAGTGCATCTACACCAATGCCTTCTACAATGGTAGAGAGCTGCGCCCGAATCGTCGCCGTATCAATTGGAAACACCTGATGATCCCAATGGTTATGAGGGTCCATTGCAACGACAACGGTTAAAGCTGTCATCCCGTAGACGTTTTTTTCTTGAAACGTTTTTAAATCTGCTTGGATACCTGCACCGCCGCTTGAATCCGAGCCTGCGATGGTGAGTGCTTTATTCATAGACATAGTTGCTGAACCTCCAATGTGATGTGTAACAGTTACTGTTCTATCACTTATTATAATCAGCTTTTCCATTTATCACAATGAAACGGCATAAAAAAGCGTTCCACCCTAGGAGGAACGCCTTACCCCTTATCTTTTACAAATCACCAATTTCCCTTTTTTCAGTTCATCTAAAAGTGTTAAGGCTAATTCTTGATCCGCGCCAACCGACATCATTTTGGCCATGAGCTCGTCATCCCGGGTGCGGATGACATTGGCGATTTGATCTAAAATCCCTTGATCGACCGCTGTCATGCTTTTGGCGTTCGCATGCTCCGTTACGGTATCAGAGCGTTCTGGATCGTACGCAAAAACAAAAATATCATCCTTTGCTGAATGTATTTGTTCGATGGTGTGGTTGGCTTCTTTGCTATTTTCTACTGTGAAGTATTCCATAGTGATCACTCCTTTTCATCAAAAATTCCCATTTTCCCGTCACATCAAACCGCCTTTTATATCATGAGAAGAAAGTCATTTTATGTTTTAATGGAAAAAGACGAATCTATTAAAGGAGTAAGCTGCATATGAAGATTTCCTTATTAATTGTGACACATAACCGGCTCAGCGCACTGTGTGAGCTGCTTGAATCCATTACGAGACAAACCGTACAGCCTTTTGAAATTGTCGTCATCAATGATGCAGGAGAGCGAGTCGACATCATTCAGGAACTTTACCCTGAGCTTCCGATCCGCTTGATTCATTTAGATGAGAATGTCCAGCATGTGAATGCGAGAAATGTGGGGGTGCGGGAGCTGACAGGCGACGTCGTCATGCTGAGTGACGACGATGATTACTTTACACCTTGTCATATCGAACGCATGAGCAATGCGCTGGAAGATGCCGATTTTGTCTTTTCTGATGCAGAAATTGTGTCATTTGAAGAAAAAGGCGCGACCCGTTTCCCGCTATCAAGACGTTTATTTGCTTATACAGCGGATATTGAGGATATGCGTGTCTTTTCTACATATGTTCCTTCCGGCAGTATGTACAAACGCTGTATACACGATGAGATTGGCTACTTTGATCCAGCGATGCATCATTATTGGGACTGGGACTTCTTTTTGCGTGTATCACAGCATGCCCGGGTCAACCGAGTGCCAGCTGCCAGCGTGATCTATGCGTTCTTTGACGGAGGTGGGAATCAGTCTAGTGATCTTGGCGAAACAAGGAAGAACTACTTAGATGATCTAAGTGAAAAGCATGAACTGGGTGACCTGCCGACAGCTAACTTTGCTGTCTTATTAGAAGAACCAGCGATGAAAAAACGAGAATCAGAGAGTGAGATTGTGTGGGATGGAAAACCGATGATCTCAAGACTGGCACAGCAGTTAGAAGGAGGAAAACCACAATGAAGCCATTTTTAAATGATAGCTGGTGGGCGGTGATGAAAAGTGAATTTGAACAGCCGTATTATCAGGAATTACGTGAATGGATGAAGGAAGAATATCGCACGCAGACCGTTTTTCCAAAACCAGATGACGTTTATCGTGCCCTTCATTTGACTTCATATGAAAAGGTCAAAGTGGTGATTTTAGGACAAGACCCTTATCATGGCCCAGGGCAGGCTCATGGATTAAGCTTTTCTGTTCAGCCTGGCGTGAAACATCCGCCATCTTTAAGAAATATTTTTCAGGAGCTAAAGGATGATCTTGGCTGTCCTGTTCCAAATCACGGCTCACTTGTGAGCTGGGCAGAGCAGGGTGTGCTGCTCTTAAACACTGTGCTGACTGTGAGAAAGGGCGAGGCGAATTCGCATAAAGGCAAGGGCTGGGAACGTGTGACAGACCGTGTCATTGATGTGCTGAATGATCGTGATCAGCCCGTCGTTTTTGTGTTATGGGGAAGACATGCTCAAAATAAGAAAGAACGCATTGATCAAAACAAGCATTACATCATTGAGTCACCTCATCCAAGTCCTTTTTCTGCACGAAACGGCTTTTTTGGCAGTCGTCCGTTTTCAAAGGTAAACGCGTATTTAAAGCAAATGGGGATCGAAGAAATCAACTGGTGTATCAAAGATATTGAATGAAAATAGGACGAGGGGTGAGCCCCTTCGTCCTGTTTATTTTAAAAATTTACGAATCAAGTCGAGTCCGTTTTTCGCATTTGGATAACGGAAGGAAAAATCGAAGCGATTGGTTTGGCGCAGGACGCTTTTTTCATGCGTAAAAGTAAAGAAGCTTTCTTTCCCGTGATATCGTCCCATGCCGCTTTCGCCCACACCTCCGAATGGCAGGTAAGGAGTAGCGACATGCATGAGCGTGTCATTGATACATCCTCCGCCAAATGAGAGATGCTCTAGGATATAGGCTTCTGTTTCTTTACTTGTTGTAAATAAGTAAAGAGCAAGCGGCTTCGGCCTTGCTTTGATCATATGCGCTGCCTCATGCAGAGAATCGAAGGTCATGACAGGCAGAATCGGTCCGAAAATTTCCTCCTGCATGACGGGATCTTCCCATGTGATGTGGTCTAAAATGGTCGGAGCGATTTTGAGATCGTGTTCATTGCGCTGTCCACCCGTGACGATCGTTCCATTTGTGAGAAATTGTGAGAGTCTGTCAAAATGACGCTGGCTGACATTTTTCCCAAAGTGCGGATGCGTTTCAGGATGTTCACCATAAAAGTCACGGATACAGACTGTCATTTCCCGCAAAAGGTCCTCTTTAATGGATTCATGAACGAGCAAATAGTCTGGCGCAATGCATGTTTGCCCTGCATTAGTGAATTTGCCGAAAGTGATTCGCTTCGCCGCTAGTTTGATGTCTGCATCAGGCATGACGATGCAAGGGCTTTTTCCGCCAAGCTCAAGTGTGACAGGGGTCAAATGCTTTGCAGCGGCTTCCATGACGACTTTGCCAACTGCCACACTTCCTGTAAAGAAGATATAATCAAAGGGCAGTTTCAGCAGCTCTGTACTGACATCTACACCGCCTTCTACGACAGCTGCATGGTCTTCTTGAAATATACGTTCCACCATTGCGCTGATTACTTGTGAGACTTGCGGTGTCAGCTCAGACGGTTTTAAGGTGACGGCATTACCCGCAGCAATAGCTCCGACTAATGGAGAAAGAGCCAATTGGAAAGGATAGTTCCAAGGGGCAATGATGAGCACACTGCCATAAGGTTCCTTGATGATCATGCTTTTCGATCCGATATGAGTGAGAGGCGTTCGCGCGCGTGTTGGCTTTGCCCATTTGTGAAGATGCTTGATGGTATGATTGATTTCTTCATATACCATCCCGATCTCTGTTGTATAGGCTTCCTGTTCGGATTTATGTAAATCATTGGCTAAGGCTCGTAAAATATCCTTCTCATGCTGTTTGATGGCTGCTTTTAAGTCTTGAAGGAGGCGGATTCGTTCTTGAACCGGCGGTTTTTGAAAGACTTTTTGTTTCTGAAAAAGAGCAGTGAGTTTGTCCATTATTCAATCCTTTCATAGACGATTTTGTTTCTTTTATTATGTGTGAAGGGCTATGATGGGTCAAATAAGAGAGGCGTGAGCGTACTGCTGTGAAAAAATGAACCATTTCGTTTGTTCATTTGGTAAAATAATGTTGGAAAACGATTTTTTTAGATTGGAGGGTATGCCCTTGAATATTCATATATCAAGTCTGCTTCAAAAAATGGAGGAAGCGGTTCAAAAGGCGAAACAAAGTGGAAATGATGAAGAGGTGAAACGTCAAGTGGCAGCGATATCTTCACTGTGTGATGTCATTCTCGATGCACCATCACAGGTGCAAATGCCGCAGTCGCCGGCTATCTCGTCACCTTCTTCGATACAGACACCGTCCGCGCCGCCCGTATCCTCAGATCAAGCCATGCTTGAGAAACTGATGGGTGCGAGTGGTGCGAAGAAATTTCAACATCAAGAAGAGGGGCAAAAAGAGAAGGATGGGAACGGCGACTCTATCTTTGATTTTTAATGGTCTTGTCACGACAAAGGGAAGGTGATCGGTTTGAAACTATTTTTGGGCGCCATTCAGTGGATGGCATTTTTTATCGCAGCTTCTATTGCCGTACCAATTGCGATTGCACAAGCGTTTGAATTGAACCAAGTGCAGTCAGCGGAGCTGATTCAAAGTACATTCTTTTCACTTGGTCTTGTGGCGATGGTGCAGTGTTTATGCGGCCATATGCTGCCGATCAATGAAAGTCCAGCAGGGCTTTGGTGGGGTGTGTATACCCTTTATGCAGGCATGACAGGAACAATCTTTGCGACGTATCCTGAAACCCTGCAAGCCTTACAAGGAGCTTTAATTTTTAGTGCCGCTTTCTTTTTTATTTTTAGTTTATTTAAAATCATTAATTGGCTCGCGTCTTTATTTACGCCAGTCGTCACAGGCATTTACTTGCTGCTCTTAGTTGTGCAGTTAAGTCAGCCGATCATGAAAGGGCTGATGGGCATCGGCTATCGGGGAAATCAGGTGGACGGACTTGTCTTTTGCTTATCGATCTTGATTATTATCCTTACCTTCATGATCAGCCGCTCAAAATGGCATTACTTAAGACAGTTTTCTGTGTTATTTGCCCTTGCAGGAGGCTGGCTGTTATTCGCTCTACTCGGGTTGGCAAAGCCAGTTCGAATTCCAGAAAAAATCATCGAGTTTCCGAAGCTGTTCCCATTCGGCACGCCGGTCTTTGACAGTGGACTACTTGTCACGTCCTTTTTCATTACGATATTACTCATTGTGAACATGCTGGCCAGTATTCGAATTGTGGAAAGTTCAGTAAAGGCATTTGGTGAACTGCGTGAGCGGAAGAGAGCTCGGCCGGCTGGTTTTGTCGCAGCATTTGGTCACCTATTGAGCGGATTGATCGGTGCAATTGCGCCTGTACCTATTTCGGGGGCAGCAGGGTTTATACAGACAACAAAAAGCCCATCGAGAAAGCCATTTTTCATAGGCAGTCTGCTCATTGTATTCATTAGTTTGTTCCCGCTGCTCATGAGCTTTTTCTCCGCATTGCCATCACCTGTGGGGCTTGCTGTAAACTTTGTGGTGTTCTCCTCGATGATTGGGCTTGCGATGTCTGAGTTTGATCAGTATGAGAAAGAAGAAATTCCGCGGATTCGCTTTGTCCTAGGGATTGCCGTTTTAGCAGGTGTAGGGGCGATGTTTGTACCGCAGGGAGCCTTGAAAGGCATGCATCCTGTGCTCATTTCATTATTAAGCAATGGTCTTGTTCTAGGTACACTCATTGCGATCGCGGTCGATCAAGTCCTATTACGAAAGAAAAAGAAATCCGACAATCTCGTGTCAACGTAAAGGGAAAGTTGAATGTCGTCTGTCACCCGCGCTATGATAAACATAATTGACTTGATAAGGAGAATGACGAATGAAACTATTTTTCATTTTAGGTGCGATTAATGCCATGCTAGCTGTTGGACTCGGAGCCTTCGGTGCGCACGGTCTGGAAGGGAAAATCCCTGAAAAGTATATAGAGATATGGAACAAAGGGGTTCAATATCAGATGTTCCATGCGATTGGACTATTTATTGTCGCCTTTCTTGCAGATAAGCTGTCAGGTGTTTCTCTAGTTCCAACCGCTGGCTGGGTGATGCTTGCAGGCATCCTTTTCTTCTCAGGAAGCCTTTACGTGCTGGCATTGACCCAGGTGAAGATTCTAGGTGCCATTACCCCAATTGGCGGAGTGGCGTTTATCGCTTCTTGGATCATGCTTGTCATTGCAGCAGCAAAAAATTTATAAGCCAAAAAAACCGATGCTCTGAAAGGGGCATCGGTTTTTTCTTAATTCCAGTAAGGGGCATAGTTTGGCGGTGCTTGATAATAAGGGATGTAGTGAGACGGAGGGACAGGATTCGTTTGTGCCTCCTCTTCTCTGTGGCAAAATGGTCCGATAAACACACTCGGCTTCACAGGCTGTGTCGCCTGCTTCCACTGTGTTTCGTTCATGCAATACGTATGTGCCATGATGTGAGCAGGGGTGAGGGTGAGAAGGTCTGAGCCTAGGATCACTTCTGGCGTAGATGCGTTAAAAATGGCTAACAAATGAGTTCTGTCTTGAAGGGCAACTTCGTAGTGCCACCAGCCTTGAGGTACGTTTGCCACCTGTCCAGGGGTGATGGTATAGGTGTGCAGTTTTTTTGTAAAAGGATTCAGCATCGAGATAGCAGCAGAACCGGTTATACAATAAACAAGCTCTGCGGCATTTTGATGATAATGAGGCTCTACGACTTTGTTTTTACTCAAATATATATCCAGCAGGGATACTTGATCCAACGAGTTTAATTGTTTTTTTCCTAAAACGTTAATCAGATTATGCTGATCGTATTTTACAAGGGGGCTTTGACTCAGATCGTATGAATATTTAACATTTGGTGATGTATAATCCAGCTCAACAGTCATTGATGTCACCTCTAGGCGTTTGATAAAAACTACTAGGCATCTTATGACCAGCGCCTTAGAGGTGTGACAAAAACCTAGTCAAAAGAAGAAAGCAAGGCGCCTGCTCCTTGCTTTTGCTAAATGTGACGTTATCTATCTCGGAGAATACGTGGACATGGAGTATGGGTAGTCGTATTGAATTTCCCCATCAAACGTAATGTAATCAAGATAGATCGTTAATAGTAAGTATCGTGTTCCTGTCTTGTTATCACTAATGATAATGTGGTCACGTCCTGCAGCTTCAATGACGCCTCTAAAAATCTTCGAGTTCCATTCCTTGCTCGCCTCAAATGTCATATAAATCGTGGCTACCTTGCCGCGGTTCAATCGTAAAATATTTTCAATATAGGACTGCTCGAGTGGCAGCTGACCAGTGACATTCTGCTGATAAATCGGTCCAGAAGGAATTTGATATGGCTGCCCGCCGCCCTGCGTGCCCTGCCCCCCTTGTGAAGTGCCGGTAGACGGCATTGGTGAAAATCCCTGCTGCATTTGTCCTTGCATTTGACCCTGCGTTTGGGGAGGGACTGAATAACCCATCTGCTGCGCAGGATACGGATTTACTCCATATTGCTGCTGGCGAAAATCTTGACCTTCGAAACCCGAACCTTGCCCAAATTGATTTTTCAATTTCATAACGTTCCTCCTCTTTCCTCATGGTGTTCTAAACAGAAGGCGCTTAAGCACCTGTTGTTTCCATAGCATTCTTTCTCTCTTTCACACTATGAGACAGGAGGGCAGAATATGTACATTGAACGAAAAAAAGGAACTGCTGTGCAGTTCCTTAGGCGCGGGCAAACCCTTGCATTCTTTGTCAGGTCTGCGCTTCGTTGCTCACGAATATCAAATTCTCTCTGATGCTCAACCTTCCTTACATCATCCAATTTACAGCGTGCTGGACATTAAATAAAAGTGTGATGATGACAAAACATACCGCAAGCGGTGTGATCACAATGAGAAAGGCTTGCCATAATCTGAGCTTCATCACAGCGACAATGCCTAAAACAGTCATTCCAAATATCCACGTCTTTGCATAAGCATCAATCAGTGTCAAAAGATCGAGATAATACCAAACTTCATAATGCTGATCTAAATAAGGTGAGATTTTGACAAACGTATACGGACCAAGCATTCCAATAGTGAAAATCCAACTGAGTGAAAATAAAGCGGAAGGGAAAAAGATCGTCAGCGTGCAGGCTTTGAGCACATCTCGATACGCCGGTTGACTGCCGAAAAAAAGACGCCCTAACCACTTTAGGATGAGTACACCGAAAAATAGAACCAGATTGCCTGCAAGAATACCATATCCCGCTCCTTGTAACAGAATAAAAGGGAACGGAATATGATTGCCCATATACTCGCTAAAATAACCTTCGTAGACCCAGCCTGTACCAGCGATACTTGCAAGGAGCATCATCAGCCAAAATGGAATAGAGGAGTGTTGGTATGAGCGAATAATCGTTTTTGTCGCGACGAAAATTTTAAAAAATCGAAAAAATCCTTTTGCTTCCTCTTCTTGGGAGAGATCACTCTTCATAGCTTTCAATGTTCTTTACTCCTTTAATACACACAAATGATTACTTATATTACCAAAAATTTCACGTTTTTCAAAGATAGATCAATAAAAAAGTACAATTTTATAAAAAGTAGGTCATTCTACAGTCTTTTGAGATGAAGACACATATGATAAACCATATTTTAAAAGAGACTGAGGTGAAAACTTTGACGAAAGTAACTGTCATTATGACGAGCTACAACAAGGCGGCTTATGTTGGCAGATCGATTGAAGCGGTGCTGAATCAGACTTTGTCAGATTTTGAATTTTTTATCATGGATGATGGGTCAAATGAAGAAACACTTGCTGCCATTGAGCCTTATCGCAAAGATCCGCGTGTACATTTTATCCAAAGTGGTGTCAAAACGCTGAAGGAACGAACAGCGAAAACCCGCTATGCAGTGCTCATTAATCAAGCGCTAGAACAGGCTAAGGGTGAATATATTTCTTATGCGACAGATGACAATGTGTATGCGCCAGATCGCTTGGAAAAGCTCACGGGTTATTTGGATGCCAGGCCGAGAGCAAATATTGTCTATTCTGGTTCTAAAGTGATCTATTTAAATAGCAAAAAAGAGCCAGTGAAGGAAATCGTTCGTCGTGCCCAAACTGTGCAATGGAATGCACCATGTGCCATTGATCATTGCTCAGTTGTTCATCGTGCGTCCATTTTAAAAAGAATTCATGCTGAGTTTAAATCTTACTGGGACGAGAGTCCGCGTTTTTATCGGTTAGGGGATGCTCGATTCTTTTTTAGATTAAATCATTTTTATCCGTTCTATCCCTATAACGAAGTGCTCGATACGAATTACATCACAGAACAGTCGATTCATTATCAGCTGGAAGAAGAAGAAAAAAGTGACTTTGTAAAAGCACTTCCCCCTCAGTCTTCCTGCTGGGAGCTCCGCCGTATATTAAAAAAGAGATATGGGAGGTAACCTGAGTGTCGCACTATATTCATCATTATTGGCAGGTATACTTTGAGTATGTGAAATTAATGAAAGGCTTGTCTTATCGTCAAATTCCTCTTGGGTTAATCAGCAATTTTTATCAATACATCAGCCCGGAGGTCAGAGAACGAATGGAAGATGAAGCGTTTGGTCACAAACTGACCACCACTTGTCCTTTGCCGCAAGATATTCAGCCATTTTTTGATCAGCACAAACAAAAGATGAAGCGTATCGCATATCGTCCTGAAGGTGGAAAGGTATTGCTTCACTTCGACCACCTACGCTTTACTGAAAACAATTATACACGATTTCATCCGAACAAAACGATGGTGTTGGCCCGCTGGAGAAAGGCTGATTATTTTGGATTACCAGTGATCAGCAAGCCGGATTTAGTAGGAGAGGTTAATAAAAAAGCCCATGCTAAATATATTAAAAAAGCCAACGCTCTACTGAAACCTTACGCACAGCATCCCGTCTTTGGCAATGCTTTTTTTAAAGAAAAACTTCTGAAGGACATTGTGCAATTTATTGATGTGATTGACCAGACAGAGACGTTATTTCACAATCATCCAATTGCAGCCGTCATTGTCGGTACGACGGAGGATGTTTACAGTCGCGTGCTGGCTCTGCAAACAGTGAAGCGTCAAATCACTAGTATTTGTCTTCAGCATGGTGCACTCATGGGTGATGAAGCCTTTTTACCGATTTTCACAACACTTCATGGGGTGTTTGGGAAGTATGAAAAGGACTGGTATGAAGCCAAAGGCTGTCAGCCTGAACAGGTGGAGATGACAGGTCATCCAAGGTTTGATTTGGTGCATGAACGAAAGCCGCTTCAACAGGATTTGCTGTTTCGTAAATTGAACTTCAGCCCAGCCAAAAAGACAGTACTTGTGGCGACGCAGCCATTTTCAGAGGATTTTTATGGAAATGTCCTTAAATCGCTTGCGAAACAGAAAGATATCCAGCTTATCATCAAACCGCATCCATGGGAGATAGCACGAAACTGCATAAATGATTATGTGGAGATTGAGCGAGCAGCGAACCAAGTGAGATTGATTAAAAAAGAAATCGACTTGTATGATCTGCTGCCATATATGGATATGGTCATTACGCTCACATCAACTGTCGGACTTGAAGCCATGCTGTTTAAAAAAAGTGTGCTAATTGGGAAAATGACAGAAGGCAGAAGGTACCCTTATTACGAGTCGTTTGGCAGCTATCATATGGAAAATCCAGTTGAACTTTCTGAGAGAGCGATCCGTATTTTGTCGGATGAACAAGAGATGAAGCTGGTGAGACAGCAAGGCGCTCTTTTCACCAAAGAACATTACCCACATGCGCGATCGATGGATGTTCTGCTTTCTCTGCTCAAAACAAAAACAGGTGTGGATTTTAAGAGATAAGAAGAGGGGGGGGCAAGTGATATGGAACAAAAGAGAACACAATTTCTTCCTTATGCACTGCCTTTGATTGAACAGGAAGAAATTGATGAAGTCATTGGAACATTAAAGTCCGGCTGGCTGTCAACCGGACCAAAAGTCAGGCAGTTTGAAGAAGAATTTCGGCAGCTGACAGGTGCAAAACACGCGATAGCTGTCAATTCATGTACAGCTGCTCTATTTTTAGCGTTAAAGGCGAGAGGCATTGGGGCTGGTGATGAAGTGATCACAACGCCCCTGACGTTCTGCGCAACAGCCAATACGATCATCCATACGGGGGCAGCACCTATTTTCGTGGATATTGATCCGGCGACACTCAATCTGGATGCGGAGAAAGTAGAAGCGGCCATCACACCACATACAAAAGCGATTGTACCTGTTCATTTTGCTGGTCAATCGTGCGATATGGACCGGATTTTAGCGATTGCCAAAAAGTATGATTTGTTTGTGCTTGAGGATGCCGCCCATGCCCTCTATACGACGTTTCACGATCAGCTCATTGGATCAATTGGTGATGCGACTGCCTTTAGTTTTTATGCGACGAAAAACATAGCGACTGGAGAAGGCGGCATGCTGACGACAAACGATGATGCGCTTGCCGCTCGGATCAGAAGACTAGCACTCCATGGGATGAGCAAGGGAGCGTGGAATCGTTATGGAGAAAAAGGAACGTGGTACTACGAGGTCGAGGAACCTGGCTATAAAATGAACATGTTTGATGTGCAGGCATCGCTAGGGCTTGTCCAGCTAAGCCGTCTGGATGATATGCAGGCGCGGAGAGAACAAATTGCGAAAGCATACAATCAGGCTTTTCAAAAAGAAGCAGGGCTGATTCTGCCGCCTATCCATCATGAGGGAAGACATGCATGGCATTTGTATGTACTGCAAGTGGATCCAAAAGAAGCATTCGTCACACGCGATGAGCTGATTGATCAGTTGCAAAAGGACTATAAAATCGGCACGAGTGTTCACTTTATCCCTGTTCATTTGCATCCATACTATCAACAAACCTATCACTATTCACCAGAGGATTTCCCTGAGTCACTTGCTTACTACAAGCGGACTCTCTCACTGCCTCTTTATCCAAGTATGACAGATGAAGATGTGCAGGATGTTATCACTGCGGTGCTGTCTATTTTAAAAGAACAGAAGGCATCTTCATGAAGGCTGTTCATGCAATAGACGATCAGGTGCTGTCCGCTTGGCTTGAGAATTACGGTCAACAAGCTGAACAAATGAAAGGTTTCAAGCAGTTTGGTCTTGTCAGTGGCGCCCAGCTCAAAGCGGTGCTGTTATACGACTGGTCGAAATGGGAGAGCGGTATTTTTAATCAGCATATTTTTCATGTGAAGTTTGTGGAAGCTGAGTCAGCATCTGCTTTTCGAGAATTGATGGAGCGATTCATTATTTGGATGAGAACCGAAAAATGCGATTTCTTCTTTTTACGCCTTGAAGCGGCTGACCTTGAAAAAAACCGTATTGTCCAAAAGCTATCACATGTCTACTATGTCGGCGGTCTCACTAGGCTTGAGGCACCGCCTGCTCAAATGGAGATGCCATTATCAGGTCAAGATGTGGTGATTAGTCTGCCGGATGAAAAGGAATACGATGAGGCGGTTTCACTCGGTGGTCAGGCTTTTGTGAAAAGCCGCTATGCACTTGATCCATATCTAGACCAGCATGTTGTTCAGCATTTCTATCAGGAATGGATGAGGAATAATTTGTATGGGCGTGCAGATATCAATCTCGTAGCAAAGCTGAACGATGAAGTGATTGGCTTGATTCAAGGAAAGGCCATAGCTAATAAAATGGGGATTGAGCTTTTTGCCATTAGATCAGATATTCAGGGAAAAGGGATCGGAAAAAGGCTGTTTGTAGAGATGATGAAAGTATCTCATGACAGACAATATAGCTTCATCTCCGCTGGAACGCAGTTGCATAACATTCCTGCGATCCAGCTGTACGAGAAGATGGGATTTAGGACAATGAATACTTTTCTGTATTACCATGTATGGCCGAAAAAAGGAGAGAGGTAAGATGGCTCATTTCTATATTGGAGATCGCAAAGTGGGGGGTGGTGCGCCTGTCTTTATCATTGCAGAGGCAGGCATTAACCATGATGGAAAGCTGGATCAGGCGCTTGCTTTAATTGATGTGGCAAAAGAAGCAGGTGCCGATGCGGTGAAGTTTCAGATGTTTCAAGCTGATCGGATGTATCAAAAGGAACCGGGTTTGTACGAAACAGCCAAGGGAGAAGAGGTATCCATTTTTTCCTTAGTCGAACAAATGGAGCTGCCGCCAGAATGGCTGCCAGCTTTATTGACGCGCTGTGAGGAAAAAGGGCTGATGTTTTTAAGCACAGTGTGTGACGAAGAATCTGCGGATTTATTGAATCAAACCGATCCGCCAGCTTTCAAACTGGCATCCTATGAAATCAATCATTTGCCTCTTTTGCGTCACACGGCTTCTTTTCAAAAGCCCATCATTTTCTCAACAGCCGGGGCAACTATTGCCGATGTTCATGAAGCATATGAGGCGATTACAAGCGAGCAAAACGATCAGGTCGCCATTATGCATTGCGTAGCAAAGTATCCAGCACCTAGAGCTTACACGAATCTTCGTGTGCTTCAAACCTTAGCCGCGGCTTTTCCTGAGGCAGTCATTGGCTTTTCAGATCATAGTGAGCACCCAACTGAAGCTCCTGTTGCCGCTGTGAAGCTTGGGGCAGCCATGATTGAAAAGCATTTTACTGTAGATAAGTCGCTGCCTGGGGCCGATCATTCCTTTGCGCTCGATCCAGAAGAATTAAAGGAAATGGTTCAGCATATTCGAGCGGCGGAAAAGGACCGAAATCAATCAGAAGCAGACGCTCATTCTGTGTCAGAGGAGCTCCTTGGCAGTTCTTATAAAACGACAACAGCCATTGAAGGGCAGATTCGTGAATTTGCGTATCGAGGGATTTTTACAACAAAAGGTATTGCAAAGGGCGAGACTTTGACTGAAGAAAATCTAGCCGTGTTACGTCCAGGACAAAAAAGACAAGGACTGCATCCGCGATATATGGAGATTTTAATTGGCACCAAGGCTGTCAGAGATATTCAAGCCCATACAGGCGTTTCGTGGAAAGATGTGCTCATGCAGGAGTCCGAGCATGAGCAATGATGTGCTCTTTGTCATACAGGCTAGAATGGGCTCAACAAGACTGCCAAAAAAGGTGATGAAACCGATCGGCGGTATGGCACTGGTCGATTTCATCGTTGAACGTGTAAAGCAATCAGATCATTACAATCACAAAACCCAGAACCTCATGATTGCCACAACAGTCGAGGCAGAGGATGATCTGTTGGCTCAATATTGTTTATCAAAGGGCTATAAGGTATTTCGCGGCAGTGAGATAGATGTACTGCAGCGATTTGCGCAGATTGTCCGTCATTTTGAACCGCAAACCATTGTCCGTTTAACAGGAGATAATCCATTTATAGATCCAGCGCTTTTGTCGAAAATGCTTGAAGAACATGGACAGAAGAAGGCTGATTATACGTATACGACTGGAACGCCACTCGGTATTTCTGGGGAAATGATCGACGCATCCATTTTACGTGAAATCGACAATTTTCCCCTTACGCAGCCGGAGCGTGAGCATGTCACGCTGTATATCCGAAAGCATCCTGAGCGATTTCAACTGCAATTATTCACACCGCCCAAAGAACTCGCATATCCTGCTTATCGATTCACGATTGATACAGAAGAAGATTATGTATTTGCTACCCGTTTACTTGAGAAAGCCGGTGGATCTAATACTGTGCCTACGGCTGAGCTTATCGTCATTTGTGAACAAGACCCTGAAATTGTTCGGTTGAATCAATTTGTGAGACAGAAGGATGCTGAATGAATAAAAAAATCATGATTGTTGTGTACGGTGGTTTTTTAAGAGGGATGGGGCATGTCGTCAGAATGAAACGGCTGGCAAAGGAACTGATTCAAGAAGGAAACGACTTATATTTTTATACAAATGAACAGATTTGTGTAGAAATGCTCTCGCATCCAGCTTGGCATGTTCATTTAGTGCAGGAACCAAACGTGTTTCTTCAAATGGAGCAAGACATCAAAGAGCTTAATCCTGATCTTCTGCTGATTGATGTGCTTGATTGTGACCTCCAGTTCCTTCGAGCGATCAAAGCGTCCTCCGGCTCTGCAAGGCTGGTCTTATTTGAAGAAGAAAGAGCAGAAGCCTGCCAGCTTGCTGATGCGGTCGTAAACGGCATTTATGGTGGTTTGGATGAAAAGCACCTGCAAGTAAATGGAACGGACTATTTTTATGGAACACCTTATTTATTGTTAGATCACGAGATCAGCAGATTAAAAGACACATATGAGGTTCGAAAAGATTGCAAAAGGGTGGTGATCAGCCTTGGGGGCAGTGATCCGCGCGGATTGTTATCAAAGGCTGTATCAGCACTCCTCACAGCAAATCATTTACACATTCTAGCGGTTACAGGAAAAGCCGCTCATATCAAAGCACAAGTAGAGGCTGAACATATTCAATTCATTCGCCATACACATCAATTACCTGCCCGTCTATGGGAAGCTGATTTGGCTATTGTTGCAGGAGGCATGACGTTATATGAGGCGGTTTGTATCGGGGTGCCCAGCATTGTACTTTCTCAAGTAGACCATCAAGCAGTTACAGCCAGTAATTTCGCGCAAAAGGGAGCCTGTCTACACCTTGGATTAGGTGATCATGTGGATGAAAAAGATATATTGCGTGCTGTTGAAAGGCTGTCCGGCAGCTACTTTCTCCGCAGGAGCATCCATCTCAATGGACGGACACTCATTGATGGAAAAGGAACCGAACGAGTGAAAAACATTCTTATACACCTCATGAACCATCACCAAAAAGAACATAAGGATGTGTAGATGTGAAGGGAGTTATTTTAGCAGGAGGTAAAGGATCGCGACTGGCACCTATAACTAAGATTTTCAACAAACATTTATTGCCGGTTGGTCCATACCCGATGATTTATTGGTCATTGTTCAAAATGAAAGAAGCAGGTATTTTAGATGTGATGCTGATTTCACAAGAAGAACAAATCCCGCTGTTTCAAAAATTGCTTGAGAGCGATCAGGGACTTGGGATGAACATTGTGTATCAGGTCCAGCCTGAAGCATCTGGGATTTCGGACGGTTTATCCTATGCAAAGCCCTTTGTAGAAGGGGAGAAGTTTGTGTTGATGCTTGGTGATAATGTGTTTGAGGATTCGCTAACCCCTTTTGTTGAAGCCTTTCAGCAGCAGGAAAGCGGAGCGAAGGTTCTGTTGAAAGAAGTGGCAGATCCAAAGCGGTTTGGCATTGCAGAAATTGATGACGTCCACCACCGGATTTTATCAATTGAGGAAAAACCGGAGCATCCGCGTTCATCCTACTGCGTCACGGGCATCTATTTTTATGATCAAGAAGTCTTTCAATATATTGAGAAAATCTCGCCGTCAGATCGAGGCGAATTAGAGATTACAGATGTAAACAATCTCTATATCTCAAATAGCCAGCTGACTTATGATATGTTAAAAGGATGGTGGATTGATGCAGGAACACATGAATCTCTCCACCAAGCATCTACGAAAATGTTTGAAACGATGAAGAAAAAAGAGGGATACGAATGACGAAGTCTTATTTAATTACAGGAGGAGCGGGATTTATTGGACTGAATTTTGTGAAGCTGCTGCTTCAGGAAACCGATGTCCGGCTTACTGTTTTTGACAAGTTGACATATGCCAGTCATCCAGAAGAGATGGATGAATTATTAAAGCTGTCTCATTTTCGTTTTATTCAAGGGGATATCACCCTTCAGCACGAGTTGGATCAAGCATTTGATGAGGTCTATGATGCCATCATTCATTTTGCAGCGGAATCCCATGTTGATCGCAGTATTGAATCGGCTGAGCCCTTTATTCAAACCAATGTGCTCGGCACCTATCGTATGCTGGAGGCAGTCTTAAAAGGAAAGGCGAAAAAACTTATTCATATTTCAACAGACGAAGTATATGGAGATTTGGAGCTGGATGATCCGGCTTTCACAGAACAAACACCACTTTCACCGAATAATCCTTATTCAGCAAGTAAGGCGAGTTCAGACCTGCTTGTGAAATCTTATATCCACACTCACCAATTACCCGCAATGATCACACGATGCAGCAACAACTACGGACCGTATCAGCATGAAGAAAAATTAATACCGACTATTATTAGAAAAGCGATCAATGGAGAAAAGATCCCGATTTATGGAGACGGCCAGCAGATTCGCGATTGGCTGTATGTAGAGGATCATGCGAGAGCTGTAAAGCAGGTCCTTGAAAACGGATCAGCTGGTGAGGTGTACAATATTGGAGGCGGCAACGAGAAAACGAATCTCGATTTGACCAAAACCATTCTGACGCAGCTCGGGATCAGTCATGACCGTATTGCGTTTGTTGAAGATCGAAAAGGGCATGACAGACGGTATGCTATTGACGCCAGTAAGCTAAAACGGGAGCTCGGCTGGACGCAGGAGACGTCATTTGAAGCAGGTATTGAAAAAACGATCAATTGGTATTGTGCCAAATATGATCAGAGCGAAGAAGGGTGACGGATGAAAGTTTTAATCACCGGTGCAGGCGGGCAACTAGGGAAAGAATTGAGCAGACAGCTCAAGGAAAAAGACAAAACCGTCATAGCCTTAACGAGGAGTATGCTCAATATCGCAGACCAGCAAGCAGTCAGACACGCGATGAGACACTTTCTGCCTGATATTGTTGTCAGTGCAGCAGCATATACATCTGTTGATCAATGTGAAACAGAAACGGAAAAGGCGTATCTTGTCAATGGCATTGGCGCCTACTATACAGCGCTGGAAGCAAAGAACATAGGGGCTGATGTGTTACATGTCAGTACAGATTATGTGTTTGATGGGCAAGCAAACAGCCCTTACCAAGTCGATGCACCAGCAGATCCTCAAACCATTTATGGAAAAAGTAAAAAGCTTGGTGAGGAATTGATTCATCTCGTGTCAGACGAAATGAAAATCATCCGTACATCGTGGCTATACGGACATGAGGGACATAACTTTGTGAATACCATTCTTCGGCTCGCAGAAACAAAGGGTCATTTGCGCATCGTGAACGATCAAGTAGGATCACCTACTTATACAAAGGATGTCGCAGAGGCAATCATTCATTTGTTTGATCAAAAAGCAGGTATTTATCATGTCAGTAACCGAGACAGCTGTTCCTGGTTTGACTTTGCGTCAGAAATTGTCGCGAAAAGCGGC
Organism: Bacillus sp. NMCN1; assembly: GCF_002998085.1. Taxonomy (NCBI): domain Bacteria; kingdom Bacillati; phylum Bacillota; class Bacilli; order Caryophanales; family Bacillaceae; genus Bacillus; species Bacillus sp. NMCN1. Next base: position 321,307 of record NZ_PVQL01000002.1, read on the forward strand.
CTGTCTACGACCATTGAGCCAATTTCCACGGAAGAGTACGGCTTCCAAACGCCTCGTCCAGCCTATTCAGTGTTAGACCTTCAAGCGATTGAAGCCACAGGCTGGCAGCCAAGACATTGGAAGGATGCACTTCACGAATATTTGCAGAAAGAAGGGAGATGGCATCAGCATGATTGATGGTGTACAAACGAAAAAACTCATGAAACATTGTGATGATCGCGGCTTTTTTGCAGAGCTCATTCGAGATGATGAGCCAATGTTGAAACGCTTTGGGCAGGCATCGTGGTCGAAAAGCTTTCCAGGAGTGATTAAAGCCTTTCATTATCATGAAAAGCAAGACGACGTTTGGTTTTTCCCAGCAGGTCATGCCCAAGTCGTTTTATACGATTTACGTGAGGATTCTCCTACAAATGGTCAAACCGACGTGTATTATATGGGAGAAGACAATCCAATGCTGCTCCTCATCCCAAAGGGTGTCGCACATGGATACCGAGTACTAGGCGAGACGCCACTGCAAATTGTGTATTTCACGACAGAATCGTATGACCCGAAAAACCCAGATGAAAAGAGAATCGCTTGGAATGACGAGACGATCGGATTTGATTGGGAAACGACATTTAAATAAAGAACAGAGGCCTTTCGCAGGAGAAAGGTCTTTTTTTGTTGAAATACATTCAATATGTGTCATTTTATGTATTTTTACTAAGTTGAGTAGAAAAGGGATGTGGATGAGTTTGTCTAAAAGAATTGCATTTGTAACAGGGGCAAGTACAGGGATTGGAAAGGCAATCGCCATAAAACTTGCCGCCCAGGACCATGTAAAGGTCATCATCAATTCTAGAAATCAATCCTCACTAGAAGATGCGCAGCAGTACATTGGGCGTATGGCAGAAACAAAGGAGCCGGTGTCTCTTTTCTGTGGCGATATGTCGCATGAAGGAGTGCGGGCTGAGGCCTTTGCGGCAATAGAAAAAGAGTTTGGCAGACTAGATGTGTTGATTAATAACATTCCAGGAGGGAAGCCAGATACTTTTGAATCATGTGAAAGTGAGCAGATGCTGGCAGCATTTTCTCAGAAAGCCATTGCGTACATTGATACGATGAAACGCGCGGCAGCGATGATGAAAAGACATGAATATGGGCGGATCATTCAAATTGTCGGAAACCTTTGGAAGGAACCTGGTGATCAAATGTTTACGAACAGTATGATGAATGCAGCGATTATCAATGCTAGTAAAAATGCAGCCACACAGCTTGCGCCTTCAGGGATCACAGTGAATTGCTTAAACCCAGGATTTATTGCTACAGATCGGTATGAACAATTTATCGGAAACATGATGGCTAAACAGGCATTATCACGGGAAGAAGCTGTACAGGCTGTTGCGTCAGGAATCCCGATGCAAAGAGTAGGTTCAGCGAGTGAAATGGCTTCATTGGCCGCTTTTATCGCATCAGAGGAAGCCTCCTATCTCACCGGACAGCAAATATCTGTCGATGGTGGTTCGATGAAAAGTATATAAATATGAAAAACCCGCTATATGCGGGTTTTTTGATGAAAGCGAATCGGCAGTATGTGGAGCCGGTCGATAAAAAGGGCAAGCTGTTCAATTGGAGCCACCATTGAGATGCGGACATGACGTCTTCCTTGTGCTCCAAACACACTCCCAGGCGTCACGACGACATCTGCATGCTCGAGTAAATAGTCGGCAAATGCATGAGAATCCTCAAAATCACCAGGGATCGGCGCCCACAAATAAAAGGCGCCGGCTGGACGTTCAATGGTCCATCCAAGCTGCTTCTCCGCTTGGCGGATGAAGAAATTCATTCGTTCAAGGTAGACTTCTTTCAATGATTGAATATGACAGTCATCACTTTGTAAGGCGGTGGTGGCGGCTTGCTGAAATCCGCCATACATACTGACAAACACATGATCCTGGAAGGCGTTTATGGCATGAATGATGTCCTCATTCCCTACAGCAAAAGCGACTCTCCACCCTGCCATATTAAATGTTTTGGATAAAGAATATAATTCCACGCCTACGCTTTTTCCAAGAGGAGTCTTTAGAAAGCTCACTGGTTTTTGCTCATAATGAAAGGAACCATACGCAAAATCATGAATCACATGCAGATCGTGAGCAGACGCAAATTCTGCAGCCTCTTCAAAAAATGCTTCATTTGCCACAGCACCTGTAGGGTTATTCGGATAATTTAAGAAAAGAACCTTTGCCTTTTTTAACACGTCTGGATCAATTGAAGAGAAATTCGGCAAATAGCCATTTTTCTCTTCAAGTCGGATGCAGTATGGCTTTGCGTCCGCCATCAAGATACCTGAATGATATTCTGGGTATCCCGGATCGGGGACGAGGGCAATGTCCCCTGGATCAAGCAGGCACTGACTCATCACATAAAGGCCTGTTTTTCCCCCGTTGAAAAGGGCAATCTCCTTCTGCGGGTCAACCTCAATGCCGAATTCCTTTCTGTAGAAATCTGCAATGGCTTGCTTGAAAAAGTCAAAACCTCTAAAAGGTGCATATTGCTGAAATTGCAAAGTGCCTGCAGCCTCTTGAAGGGCACTCACAATATGTGCAGGAGTAGGAAGATCGGGATTTCCCTGACCAAGGTTCACAATGTTCGCTCCGTTTTGTGTTTTATGCGCAATTTTCTCAAATACGGTTCCAAATTTTTGTTCTGGCAGTCGTTCAATCATGTTAGATGGTAAGATCTTCACCACGATACCCTCTCTTTCTATCCCTTCACTAATTCATCCATTAACTGAATGGCTGCCTGCTTCTGAATGTTGCGGATGGATGCGGCAACATCTTGTGAAGACGAGCCTTTTAATTCAAAAGACACGATGCCATTAAATGCTTCAAATAAAGATAGATCCACAAAGGTTCCTTTAGGTGGGACGGATTCACTGATGATGACAGTATCTCCAACTAAAGTGTCCTGCGGAATATGCACATGATCAATGGTGATGTGTGTGACCTCAGGTGGAATGTGTCCGCTCTCTTTGAAATGCTGAGGGTATAAATGACAGTCTGCTAAATAATGCGTATGTCCAGAAAGCAGTTCTTTTGGCAGATCAGCCTGTTTTCCATCGACTAATACATCAATGAGCAGCTTAGCCATATCCACCCCAAAGACCTTTTTGATATTCGGAATCATATTCCAGCCAGCAAATCTAGCTGCTGATTCGATCAGTCCGGTTTCTCGATTTTTCATGAGCTTGATCTCTGTATGAGTGGCACAGTTTTCAAGACCTAGCCCTTCATTTGCCTTCTTTGCTGCCTCAATAATGATTTGCTGGGCTTCATTGTCTAGGATCGACGGAGTGATATGAGCCGTTTCTGTAAAACCGATTTGAGGGGTCTTATCATGAATGACAAAAGGGAGATATTCACCCTCGACAACTAACCCTTCTACACTGACATAATCAGAATAGCCGTCATCTTGATACCAATCCTCGTAAGCGCCCTCTAAGTACGTTTCAGCGACAAACGGTGCTTCATACGTCACAGCGTTTGGAACGGGAATGGTTTGCAAATAGGATTGTACGTTTAAAAAGAGATCATCACTGCCGGCTCGGTCATGAAAAAGGGTCACGCCAATGGAGCTTGCTAAATATGTAGGCTTTAAAATAAGCGGTGTCCCAATATACTCAATGGCTTGCTGAAAATCAGCTAAAGTTGTGACAGGCTGAGTTTTTACTGCTTTGACCCCAGCCGCGTTGAATGCAGCCCTCATTTGACTTTTATCACGTGCTAATTCAGCTGCCTTTACCCCAGCGCCGCGCAGTCCAAGTCGCTCAGCGGCTTTTGCCATTGGTGCAATGAATAATTCATTATTGGTGGTGATCGCTTCCGCTTTGAAAAAGGAAGTCACGCGAACTAGGTCGTCCACCACCTCTTCCTCGGATTTCAGATAATCATCATGTGCCCAGTAAATCGAATCTGGGTGTTCAAAAGAAGGGTTTGTGTCAAAATAATCTCGATCTTTGATGACCGCAATGGAGTATTTTTCGATTAGCTCAGCGTGTCCCTTTGTAATGGCAAAGGGTCTCGGGATATAAGAAACGATATGATAAGATGCCGCCACGCTTTCGTAAAACATATGGGGCGGGCATCCTCCTAAGTCAGCAATGACAAGTACGGTTTTTTTACTCAATGAAAGCACTCCTTTTTATCTAGCGGTGTAACCACCATCTGCTGTGACAACACTTCCAGTCATATAACTGGATAGATCAGATGCGAGAAACAGCATCACGCCCGCAATTTCTTCAGGTTTTCCGAGACGAAGTAATGGGTTCACCTTTGCTTTTTCCATTTTGACAACCTCAAGACTTTCTGAATGATTGTCTAAAAAGGATTTTTCATTTAATGGCGTATCAATAATGCCTGGGGCGATGCAATTCACCCTGATTTGATGAGCGGCATAGTCGATCGCCATAGATTTGGTCAGCTGGATGACACCGCCCTTTGTGGCGTTATAGGCAGGAATGTCAGGCCAGCCGACAAGACCACCGACAGATCCAGTATTAATAATACTTCCGCTTTTCTTTTCAAGCATATGCGGCAAAGTATGCTTACACATGAGAAATACACCTGTCAGGTTGACCTGTACAATGTGGTTCCAATCCTCCAGTGTCATCTCGTGAATGGGGGAGACAATTTCAATGCCTGCATTGTTAATCAACACATCGATTGTCCCAAACCGATTCAGCACGGACTGAACGGTTTTTTGACAGTCAGATTCATTCGTAATATCTGTTTTGAAAAACGTAAGATGCTCGTGCGACAATGATTCGACAAGTTGTTTGCCGCTCTGTTCATTGATGTCAGCCACTGCTACTTTTGCTCCGTGCTCAAGGAAAAGCTTGACTGCGGCAAGCCCAATCCCCGATGCACCTCCTGTAATCAGGACGACTTTTCCGTCGAGGTTCATTTCTTCACCTTAGACGCTTTTGGCTTCAATCGATTATAGCGGGGAGGGAAGAAGAGATTAATAGACTTAGATGCTTCCGGCTTTGGATTTATCGCACCGTGATCTTCCTTTGGATCACAGAAGTAGGTAGTGCCAAATTCCATTTTCTCTGTAAAGCCTTCAATGGTCATATCGTAACCCCCACTGATGCAAATGCCGATTTGCTCATTGCGGTGTTTATGAAAAGGCATTTCTCCGCCATTTCCAGGAATGTTGGCAATCATGAGCTCCATCCAATCCTCAACAAAAAAGGTCACTTCCATGCCAGGGAGTAAATCCCGTGTTTTGAAAATGTCTAAGAAATAAGTAGGAGGAGCCGTATATTCCTCGCCATCTTTTAATCTCTTAATATCAATAGCAATCACTTCTTCATCTGTCAGGTTCGATGCGCTGTGAGGGACAAAAGGTGGTGCGATATACGCTGATTCTAAAGGGGTGAGCAATTGGGTCGATGGGCCGACCGTCATTTGAAGCTCGCCTTTTAATACGATGCCGATTTGTGCTTCTGGATGCTCGTGAGGTTTTATGATCGTGTGAGGAGGGACGTATGAAATTAACACTTCCGTATCGCCTCTCACCGTGGAATATTGTGTGACACCATTCTCCCATTCTACTTTTTTGGCTTGAGGAAAATATCGTTCTTGCGTCTTTTGTTCAGTTTGCATATTAGATCTCTCCTTTTCCGAATATGGACCAGCTCATAGGGATGCTTTTAAACGTTCGAATGAAGGTGAGGCCGTATGTGGCTCTGGCCACCTCATTGGTTAAAGCGAAATCAAATTCGCCGTCTCTTACTTTTTGTGCGGCAGTACTTGTAGAATTGACCAGCTCAAATTCAGCATTTTGATGAATGAAATATTGAATCAAATTGACAGGTGCAGGGTGAGAGACAATTTTTAAATGGTGGAGCATTTGTTCATGAAATGGGAAATCTGGTCTGACAGCCAAGCCATACATGGGCGTGTCACATCTGAAAATTTGTAAAAGCTGCAGGTCAGGTCTCATGTAGAAGTGTTTGATTCCTTCGTATGCGTGTGGAACGAGAGTGTATTGGAGTGCGTTAGAGAGAGTATGTTCAATGCAAGTTTCGAATGTGTCGTAAAGGGATAGTTTCGTATGGGTGCCGAGTATAGTGGTGGAATGAGAGATGAAATGTTTTGCTGCATATTCACTGCTTGTCCCCTCAGGGCCTAGTGTATTGACTGTAAACATCTTAGGTGAAACGATGGGCTCTTCTTTGAAATGAAAAACATCATTCTTTAAGATCATGTTTACCATCCAATCTTTTTCAAATTTTTACTAGATTATAAAAAATTAAATTGTTAATTGTCAACAAAATTTATAAAAAATGTATTTTATGATGATATTAAAAATTGATCTAAAAAACTGCACATACCGAGATGTGCAGTGAAATGAGCTTACGTTTCAAATGTGTTTTTATGTTTCTGCTGTAAGGTTCGTTCACGTTTATAGCTGGCGAAGCTAATGAAAAAACCAACAAGCGTAATGAGTGCACATACTAGCCCTACCGTATGATAGCCGAAATGAACATAGACAGGTCCCATAAGAGCGGAACCGAGCATAACGGCAAGATTGGACGCAAGGCTGTAAAAAGCCATCACTTTGCCTCGGTGGGTTTGGGAGCAGTCGCTTAGGACAGTGCTCAAAAGCGTGACAGATAAACTTTGCATGGCACCCCAAATAAATAGGGCAAAAATCAGCAATGTCCATGAGAAAGGTGCATAAGGAAGTAAGGCGAGAACGAGCGTAATGCCGCCCATCACAAAGAAAAGAGAACGTGTTTTGCCAAACCAGTCTGCTAATTTCCCTGTAAAAACACTCATGGAAAAGCCGACGCCGTAAGCCATGATCAGCAGCCCTGCGGTCGATTGCCCTCCAGAAAACAGACTTTGCAAATAAGCTCCTAAGAACGAGTACATGCCATAAAATCCTAGCATATTACAAAATGTCACGGTCAAATAGGCGGGGACACGATCAATTTTCAAAGCTCCCCATAAAGAGCCAGTTTTCTCCCTAGCTTGAGGTGTTCCTGTATTCGCTGTGGCGGTTTGTTTGCGTGATTCAAGGATGACGAGCAGCAGGACAATGAGACTCATGATGGCGAAGATCCAAAAGGTCCAGCGCCAGTTTAAACTCTGGCCGATGAAGGCGCCAATTGGTACACCAAGGACAAGAGAAAGAGACCAGCTCGACACAATGAGCCCCATCACTTTGCCTCGATATTCATAAGGGACCCGGTCGCCCACTAGAGCATAGGCTGTTGGCACAAATACACCGGTCGCCAGCCCAGAAATGGCACGGCCGGCAAAAAACATCGCCAAATTCGGAGCAGCCGCACACATCACGGTGCCAATCAAAAAGAAAGAAAGCCCAATGATCAAACACAGTTCCCTTGAATACCGGTCCCCTAAAGGAACAAGCAGCGGGGCTCCAACCAGCACAGCTAACCCATAAATGCTGATGGAAAGAGCGAGAATATCAAGAGAGTGCTGAAAGGAGTTTGATAAATCAGGCAGCAGTGGTGAAATCACCAGTTCTTCCGATCCCGCCGCAAAGACGCCAAGTGTGAGTGCGATGGCAAGTGTGATGGGAAATGTTTTAGAAGCCTTGCTGTCTAAAGATTCTTTCATCAGGTGATCCCTCCATACTTGCTTTTTCATTCAATTCCGTTAAAATAAATTCTACCATTATTTAGTTTTATTTTACATTTCGAATCATAAGTATTATCATAAAATACTTTTCAAATGGAACGATTTTTGGATAGGAGAGGTGCGAATGAAAATCACCGATGTTGATGTGCATATTTTAAATGAATTGAAAGAAGATGCCCGCTTGTCTATGAGGGAATTGTCCAAACGAGTCAATTTATCCGCACCTGCGGTAGCAGAAAGAGTGCGTAAATTAGAGGATGCAGGAATTATCGAAGGGTACTCGGTTCAGGTCAACTATAAAAAATTAGGGCTTATGATTGACTGCCTGCTGGAAGTCACAGTGTTAAACGGGGAGTATCAGCGTTTTGTGACATTTATGAATCAGCATCCACGTGCCTTTTTTGCTTATCGAGTGGCAGGGCAGTCTTGCTTTTTCATAAAGCTGTCAGTCGCTTCTCTTGAAGAAATTGAAGCCTTTATTCAAGAAGTGTCTGGATTTACAAAAACCGTATCTCATATCGTCTTGTCTGAGCACTCCTTTTCCCATCCAGTACAGGAACGTGTGAAACAAATAGAAGAGCCAGAAATGACCGTGATGAAATAAAAAAGGACCTGACTCAGGTCCTTTTTGTTCGTCTGTCTGACTGATAGCTCATGATCGTAATGATGAGTCCAATGAAAGTTACAGCTGCAGCAAATAACGGTACAAGCTGTAAATGTGTAAGCTGGATGGCAAGGCCGCCCAGAGCAGCACCGCCGGCATTCCCGATATTAAAGGCAGAATGGCTGAGCGTTGATGCGAGTGTCGGTGCTTCGTGTGCCATGTTCATCGTGCGGTATTGCAAGGTAGGAACAAGAATAAATGAAATAATTCCCCACACAAAAATGGTCAGCACAGCAGGCACTTTGAATTCGGAAGTGATTGTAAACAATAACAGGACAGCCATCAGCAGGATCAGGGATACGATAATACTCGGCATCAGCTTCCAGTCGGCAAGCTTTCCGCCAACTAAATTCCCGATGGTGACCCCAAGTCCGAAGAGAACAAGGATGAGCGTCACCCCATTTTCCTGAAAACCAGTCACTTGCAGCAGGATCGGGCTGATATACGTAAAGGCGGTAAACACACCTGCAAAACCAAAGATCGTCATTGCAAAGGAGACGAGTACTTGTGGTTTTTTCAAAACAGATACTTCATTTCGAATATCCAGTACTTCTTCCTTCGATTGATTGGGTACTAAGCTGATAATACCGATTAAGGAAATGAGCCCAATGACAGCAATGACGAGAAACGACATTCGCCAGCCAAATTGATTTCCAATGAAGGTACCGAACGGCACACCCAGTACATTGGCGACCGTCAGTCCTGTAAACATGAAGCTGATTGCACTTGCACTTTTCTCCTTGGGCACAAGCCGTGCAGCCATGATCGCCCCGACCCCAAAGAAGGTCCCGTGAGCAAATGATGTCAAAATACGTGCAGCCATTAATAGGCCATAAGAGGTTGATACAGCAGCAACAGCATTTCCTGCCACGAACAGAATCATTAATAAAATGAGAAGACGTTTCCTCGACATTTTTCCAGTCGATAACGTTAAAATAGGTCCGCCAACTGCCACACCAAGTGCATATCCAGTAATCAGCTGCCCTGAAGCAGAGATAGATACATGAAGGTCGTTAGCAACGTTTGGCAAAAGTCCCATAATGACAAATTCAGTCATGCCAATCGAAAACGCACCGAGCGTTAAAGCAAAGATAGCGATGGGGAAATTTTTCATGATGTGATCACCTTTCTAAAAAAATACATAAAAAGGCTTCGGAAAGATCCGAAGCCATAAGAGTTTATCATACATGAAAATAAGACGCCAGCTGCTCGTTTGCTAATCGGTTTCCGACAAAGAAGGAACCAAATTCGCCGTAGCGTGCACTGACTTCATCAAAGCGCATTTCATAAACCAATTTTTTAAATTGAAGCACATCATCAGAGAAAAGGGTAACGCCCCACTCATAATCATCAAAACCGACAGAGCCTGTAATGATCTGCTTTACTTTTCCAGCATAGCTTCGGCCAATTAAGCCGTGGCTTCTCATGAGGGATTTACGCTCATCCATGGAGAGCATGTACCAGTTGTCATTGCCAGAACGTCTTTTATCCATTGGATAGAAGCACACGTATTGAGAAGAAGGAAGCTCTGGGTATAGACGCGCACGTACATGAGGGTTCTCGTAAGGATCTCCGCCATCTCCGCCTCCTGCTAAGTAGTTGCTGAGCTCAACAACTGAAACGTACGAATAAGCTGGGATCGTAAACTCTGCTAGTCGTGTCTTGTTGAATTCAAGTTCAATTTCACCCAGTTCTTCCATGGTTGGACGCAAAATCATGAGCATAATATCTGCTTTTTGGCCGACAATACTATAGATTGTTTGGCTTCCAGCTTTATCATGCTCAGCTGTTTTCCATTTTTCTAATAGACCTGTGAACTCATGAAGAATCGCTTGGCGCTCATCACTTGTCAGCAGCTTCCAAGCTGTCCAGTCAAAGGTTCTAAAATCATGCAATGCATACCAGCCGTCTAGTGTTTGAGCTGCTTCATTGGTTGTATGTTGTTCGCTCATTTATTTCACTCCTATTTACAGTTTTCCATCTGTTCCAACTATAACATAGTTTGTCCACATGGAGATGTGATCAAAACTTGAACGACAAAAACAGCTTTTATGGAAATTGGTTAAATTAGTTTGAAAAATAAGAATTTAATTTGTAAGCGCTATAATGTAAGTTGGTAGTTTGAATTTATGTAGAAGAAGAGTATGCTTAAAAGAGAACGCTTTTTTTGTAAAATCAAGGAGGGTATATAAGTGGCAGATATTTTTTCAACAGTTCAGGAAAAGGTTGCAGGTAAAGGAGTAAAGATCGTTTTTCCTGAGGGAATGGACGAACGCATTCTAACAGCCGTTCAAAAACTAGCAGATGGCAAAGTATTGCAGCCAATTGTTGTAGGTAAAAAACAAGAAGTTGAAGCAAAAGCAAAAGAATTAGGTCTTACACTTGATGGTGTCGACGTGTATGATCCTCATACATATGAAGGTTTTGAAGAGCTTGTACAAGCTTTCGTAGAAAGACGTAAAGGCAAAGCAACAGAAGAGCAAGCAAGAAAAGCATTACTAGATGAAAACTACTTCGGTACAATGCTTGTGTACAAAGGTCTTGCAGACGGACTTGTAAGCGGCGCAGCACATTCAACTGCTGACACAGTGCGCCCAGCACTTCAAATCATTAAAACAAAAGAAGGCGTAAAGAAAACATCTGGCGTCTTCATCATGGCTCGCGGCGAAGAGCAATATGTGTTTGCTGATTGTGCAATCAACATTGCACCAGACAGCCAAGATCTAGCTGAAATTGCGATCGAAAGTGCAAACACAGCCAAAATGTTCGACATCGAACCACGTGTGGCAATGCTTAGCTTCTCTACTAAAGGCTCAGCAAAATCAGACGAAACAGAAAAAGTTTCTGAAGCAGTTCGCATTGCAAAAGAAAAGGCACCTGAGCTTGTACTTGATGGAGAATTCCAATTCGATGCAGCTTTCGTTCCTTCAGTAGCAGCGAAAAAAGCGCCAGATTCCGTCATCAAAGGTGATGCAAGCGTATTTGTTTTCCCTAGCCTCGAAGCTGGAAACATCGGCTACAAAATTGCACAGCGCTTAGGTAACTTTGAAGCTGTAGGTCCAATCCTGCAAGGCTTAAACCAGCCAGTAAACGATCTTTCAAGAGGCTGTAATGCCGAAGACGTTTACAACCTTGCGCTGATTACAGCAGCTCAAGCACTTTAATATGTTGATCAAAAAAGCTAGTTTCGTTTTTACACGAAACTAGCTTTTTTTGTGCGTGAGAAATAGGTATAAAAACCCAATACGTACGATTCATTTTTTGTTGAATTCGTTTTCAATCATATGCCTCTTGTGCTAGGAAATGGTAACATAACGGAGGACTATTTAAGGAATAGAGGTGTTTGACGATGTCTGGAGCCATCATCGGTTATACAACAGCCTTGTATTCGTTAAAGGCAGACATATCCATAAAAAAAGAACAAATCATAGAACTCAACATGTGTCGAAAAGAAATAAAAGAAGCAAAATCGGCTCTGGAAGATGCTGGTAAGAAAATCACTCATCCAGATCTGACATCACATACATGGTTTGGCAGTCTTGCAGATACGTTTGATGACATTCGAGACGAGATGGCATCCGCCAGTCAAGAGATAAAAGGTGTACAGCTGACCAATCTAGTGAATCGAATTGATGAGAAAATCAGTGACCTAAAATCCGAAATCCATTCGTTAGAACATGAGATCCATTCCGTTGAAAGAAAAATAGAGAAAGAAAAGCAGAAACAATTGGAAGAAAAAAGAGGGAAGTCACATGAGTAGAGAAATCAAAATAGATGCCAGTGAAATCAAACGAGTCTTATATCATGCAAAACAATCAGGCACTCAAATGAATGCTGCACTTCCAACAACCATTAAAGGGAGAAACCAGCTTCTGGCAGCAGACACATTAGAAAAAATCAATCAACAGTTGAACGAATTAAGTACATCCTACATAGGCATTCTTCAGAAACAGCTTGTACAAACAGAACAAGCGGTGAACACCATGATTGAAACGGACAAGGCGCTTGCCTCCAGCAGTAAAAGAAAATAAAGGAGAACGCAATGAAAACCCTTGACGCCTTTGCGCTAATAAACGGAATTGACCAAACGCTGAATACATTAAAGCAGCAATCGCAACAAATCAGTTCCATAGAAAAACAAATCGATCAAATTATCTCACTCGATGGCGCACTAAAGGGAGAGGCAGGACAAGCCATCCGCTCCTTTTATACAGAATGTCATATTCCCTTCCTGCAATTCTTTCAGGTCATCATTGAGGAATACAGTGCTACGCTGAAAAACACAAAACAGGCGCTTCATGCACTGGAATCAAATCAGCACGGCTTTATCTCACAATCATTTATTGAACACGACCTTGATCAAGGACTCAAAAAAGCTGAGCGCACGATATCTGAGATTGTAACGGATGTAAACCACGCTATTGGCAGAATTGGTCATATTGTTCATTTACCAAATATAGACGAATCAGCTTTTCAGCAAAACTATCAAAAAGCATGGCTCGAGACCTCAAGAACCGTTGGTCTGCTTCATGCATTTGACAGAGAGCAAACAATTGCTTTACATGAAACCAAAAGCTCCCTTCAAACAATGAAGCAATACATAAACACCTTAAGTACCATGTTCACCGGCCCAAAAATCGACATCACCACCTATCAAAAAGGGGCTATTTTCAAAGATGGAAAAGAAGAAAAAGTAAGCAGTACCATCAGTGGATTAAATGACAAAATAGACAACCCAAAAGACAATCCGATGATGCTCATGCTGAAGAAGCTGAGAGAGAAAAAACAAGCGCATGTGGAGACGGTTGTTCACGAAAAGCCGTCTAGTAAAATCAATCAAACGACCGTGACCTTAAATGGAAAAGTATATGATATAAATGAGTACAAAAAGATCAACTTCAAAAATGCCAAAACGGTTGAGATCATGCGAGACGGAATGCTGTATCGGTTACGAATATCTGAAAAGAACAAAGTAACAATTGAGAGCGTTAAACCGATGTCAGATGTAAAAACAGGCGATCACCCCCAAAACATCTTAAATACAGCGGTAGAATTTACAGGAATAAATGACGCCATTCGAGCGATTACAGGAAGAGATCCTGTAACAGGTGATAAAGTTGATGATATGGATCGTTTGGTATCCGGAGTGTACATGGTTCTAGGCGCCAACATTGTTAAAGTGGGGAAATATGTTTTTAAAATTATTAAAGGGGAGAAAGTAGCTAAGAGGGTTGAGAAGAGTGCTAAAGGTGCGAGGAATGGGGCTAAAGATTTTGAAAAATCATTAGTAAAATTGCCTCCAGCAGAGCGCGTCGCAGCTGTAAAAATAAAAGTAAAAGAAGTTGCTAAAAGTAATGGCTTAATAAAAGATTCAAAATTAAGTAAGATTAATAGTAGGGATGTATATAAAGACCCTAAAACTGGAGATTTATATTCAGTAGATACACAGCATGGTCGTTTTGAAAAAACAAATAACAAGGGGAAGCATCAAGGAGAGGTTGATTTTGATTTTAAACAAACTAAACCTGCTGATGCATCTGGTGGTCATAATTTAAAAATTAAGTAGAGAGGATGTAATAAAATGATTAAGAATGATTGGATATCTGTTCAGGAAGTTGAGGACGATACTCGAATTTGGGCTGGAACCATAGTCAGAGTTTTTAAGGAGGAATTAAATAAGGACAAAATAGAAGGTAATTTCTATGATTACATCGTTTCTTTTATTTATGATAACAATGAATATTTACAATTAACCTGTCTAACTCAAGGGGAGGGTGGAAATATTGTTTGTATATTGCAAACAGAACCAGATTCTAATTATTCATTAGGTAAGGAATTGAAAAGAATGATGGATGATGGTACAAACTCTGTTTTTGTGAAATTTTCACCTGAATGTATTGTTAAATAAACCTCTAATATGAGTTGGACAGACCAGATTCTTTTCAAAATAAATGAGAATAAGTTATAGAAAAGGTGAGTTTACAGAGATGTCGCTCATCTTTTTTCTATCTAAGTTAGTTTTATGATGGCACAATACAAATCGATAAAGTGATTGGATATTTTGAAGGAACTGATACAGAAAAAATCAAATCCGCAGCTGCGGAAACGCCAAACGCATATTAGACGATGAAGTCGTCTCAACCACCGAAAACATCATCCTAGAATACAGTGGCATCTACGATGGCTATCGAGCCGTCACCGGCAAAGATCCCGAAACCAGCCAAAATATCAGCAGCACAGACCAAGCCCTGTCCGCAGCCTCTATTATCCCAATCACGAAAATAGTGAAGGTTGGGAAATATGTTTTTAAGATGGATCAAGGGAAGAATGCGGTGAAAAGGGTTGAGAAGGCAGCTAAGGTAAGGATATAAAGAACCTGCATTCAGCCTTTGCGGATCGTGCAAAATTAGAAGGGCATTTTGATATAAACACGGAAAAGAGTTCTCAGGACTATATAAAAATGCTAACGAGTACCTTGAAGGTGCAAAAGCGGTCATTAATAGCGGCATCAAGGTCAAGTATCAATATAAAGGTGAAATAAGGACAGGGTATGTCAAATTTATGGGGAATAATAAAAATGGTAGGGCTAAGTTTGAATTTGTAGGTACAAATAATAAAAATGAAATTACAACTTACCATACCCAAAGTGGTAAAAAGATATGGAAAACAATTAATGGAGAAAATATTCCAGTCATCAATCCATCAGATTAGAGAGTGGGGGTTTATTATGGTATACGACTGTTTTGTTAAAAGACTCGATCCTCAGATTGAGGAGGAAACAACCATTGAGATTAATGGAATAGAATTTACAGGATTTGCTGATATTTGTCCGTATGAAATTGAAGTGAGAAAAAGTTATCCAGTATCAATAGGGTTTACTATATTAGACGAGTTGATTATCCATGAAATGCCGATAGAGAAGAAAGAGATAGAACGCATTGATTCGGGATATGAATATTATTTAAGAGGTTTGCTAAAAGAGGATAAAATTGATGCAGGCATAATCTTCACTGACGAAGATGAGTATTTCATCGACTTTCCTGAATTAATGAATAAAACTGTTGAAATAAAAGTCGATAGAATTAGCATAGAATTTTTAAAAACAGAAACACTCTAATGGTAGAATCAAAATAATATCATTTTTAAATATGTATAGAAGGAATACAGATCAGAAAACACAAAAAAATAGAATTGGCTATTAATTATCAGTGTTCTTCTAGTCATTGGGACAGCATATATGAGAGGAATTTACCTCCCAAAGGGATGCTGTTTATCAAGGCTTTCTTATTGATTAGTCCTGCATGCATATCATGTTTTTGAAGTTCTATTCTTAGGTTTTATGTTTAAATTATAGGAGGCTCTCAAACATGATCAATTCCCCTCAAAACCCAAACAATCACCTGAACGAACCAGCAAGTAATCTACACATTAAAGAAGTGGAACCCCAATTAAACATGGTGCTGCCTCATGCCTATAAGACCTTACTCAAACAGACAAATGGAAGTTCCATTGGAGGCGATGTCCTACTATACGGGACGGGGGATATAGCGGAACGCAATGCAACGTGGGAAGTCTATCGGTATGCAAGCGGCTATATAGCGATTGGCGACGGGCGAATATTTCTCATGCGTCAGGCCGAAGAGGAGAAAAAGGTGTGGATTGTGGGTGCTGGTAAAAGCAAATCATCCAACTGAAACGCTCTGTGACACCAAATGTCATGGAGTTTTTTTGATGATATCACTCCGGATTCTCCCTCCATTCATCCCATGTTATAATAAACACAGTTTATGAACGAGAGGATATGCAGGACATGAAAAATGAACCTATTGAGTTACTGACACAGCCGAAATGGCGAATCATAGATCAATCGAGCCTGGGTCTTTACGTAGATCCGAAGCAATCCTTTGCCATGGATGATACGCTTTGTGTGTCGGTCGGGAAGGGTCTATCACCAGCGACAGCGCGTTCTTGGGTACATCACAATACGATTGTGCTTGGGATTCAGGATACAAGACTTCCCTTTCTGCAAGATGGCGTGAAACTGCTTCAGGAAGAGGGCTATCGCGTCATTGTACGCAATTCAGGCGGCCTTGCTGTGGTGCTGGATGAAGGTGTCTTGAATGTGTCATTAATCTTTGCAGAACAAAAGAAGGGCATTGATATTGACCGCGGGTATGATGCGATGGTGGCATTGGTACGCCGGATGCTGTCGATGTATGAGGTGGACATTGAAGCCTATGAAATTGTCGGCTCTTATTGTCCGGGCAGTTACGATTTAAGCATCAATGGAAAGAAATTTGCAGGCATTTCTCAGCGTAGATTACGCGGTGGAGTCGCTGTGCAAATTTATTTGTGTGCAGATGGAAGCGGGCGGGAACGTGCCGACTTGATCCGCCGTTTTTATAACGCCGCCTTAAAGAACAAACGAGAAGAAGTGAAAGCCGTGTTTCCTGATATACAGCCTGATACGATGGCGTCTTTATCAGAATTAACTGGTGAACCAATTGATTGTGCGCTCCTCATGCGTTCTTTACTAGAAGAGCTTCAAACGCTCAGTGATCAGCTGACAGCATCAGGACTGAACGCAGAAGAACAGCTTGAATTTGAAAAAAACATGACGCGGATGATTGAGCGGAATGAAAAGGTGTTTTCGTAAACATCAGTCTTTTAATCTTGAAAAGCATAGAGGTGAAGTGATGGAAACAAAGCTTGAGAAAGCCATTGAACTTCGAAAAAGTGGACACCTTCAAGAATCAAATGAATGCTCACTCATCTTGTAGAGGAGTATCCAGACGATGCCTCTATTCATTATCAATGTGCCTGGAGTTATGATTTGTTAGGAGAGGAAAGGCAAGCTGTCTTTTTTTATGAAAAGGCCATCGAGTTAGGGTTGTCTTTAGAGGAACTGGAAGATGCTTTACTAGGATTAGGAAGTACATACAGAACCTTAGGAGAATATGAAAAGTCCAAGCAGATATTCCTAAAAGGGATAGAAGTTTATCCGGATAACAAAGCCATTCAAACGTTCTATGCCATGACTTTGTATAATTTGAAAGAACATAAGAAAGCGATGAAAACATTACTGAACTGTTTAACTGAAACGACAAAAGATCCTGCTATTTTGAGTTATCGAAAAGCTATTGATTTTTATTCAAATCAGTTAGACACATTGTGGAAATAATATGTTGATTTGGTTACTCAAATAGATACGGAGGGGCAATGTAATGGAAGAATCCCCTCCTTTGTTATGAAATTTTATATGTGATAGTCATTTATGGCGTAAGAAAGAAGGTAAATTTGTTGTCATTATTCACCACGTATTACCCGCTGTTTATGCTTTGTGTTTTATCAGTGCTGTATGTGATGTATCGTATTCAGCCGTTGGCCTCTACTGTTAAAAAAATCATCATTGTGCTCTGTGTGTTAACAAATGCCGCCTATATTTGCTGGCGTCTCTTCTTTACTCTCCCGCATGAAGGTACATTTAATATTGTGATGGGCATCTTGCTTGTTGCCTGCGAATGCATTGGATTTTTACAGCTGCTTGTGTTTTATACACTTGTTTGGAAGCCTTCAAATCGGAAACAAGTCATGATCAGTGATCTTGACAGGCTGCCAACAGTTGATATTTTCATAGCTACATATAATGAACCAATTGAAGTGCTGAAGCGTACTGTTGCAGGTTGTGTGAATCTCTCTTATCCAAAAGGCAGCGTACACATTTATTTATGTGATGATGGCAAGAGGGAGTCTGTAGAGCAGCTTGCTTCTGAGTTTGGTGTTCATTATCTGACAAGAACAGATAACAAGTTTGCTAAGGCGGGTAATTTAAACCATGCGATGTCTCAAACGAATGGGGAGCTGATTCTCACACTTGATGCAGATATGGTCCCCCTTCCTTCATTTTTAGAAAAGACAGTACCTTACTTTCATGATGGGGCGACTGCGTTTGTTCAAGTTCCACAAGCGTTTTATAACGAAGATCCTTTCCAATATAATATGTTCTCGAAGGATCGAATTCCAAATGAGCAGGACTTCTTCATGCAAACCCTCCAAGCTGGGAAGGATCGGTTTAATGCTGTGATGTATGTCGGTAGTAATACTGTATTTAGAAGAACGGCCTTAGATGACATTGGCGGATTTGCTACTGGTGTGATTACAGAAGACATGGCGACAGGAATGCTTCTCCAAGGGAAGTTCAAATCTGTGTCTGTCGGAGAAGTATTAGCCGTCGGTCTGGCACCTGAAAGCTGGCTTGATCTGTTAAAGCAGAGAGATCGGTGGTCGAGAGGGAACATTCAGTGCGCCCGTAAGTTTAATCCTTTGAAGGTTCGCGGGTTAACGCTTATGCAGCGAGTTCTTTATTTAGATGGCATTGTGTATTGGTTTAACGGTTTGTTTAAAATGATTTACATTCTCACACCGATTTTGTTTTTATTGTTTGGTATTCAAAGTTTCTGGGCAGATTTTCAGTCCATTTTCATGTTTTGGCTGCCGGCGTTCTTCAGTTCGTATTTAGCGTTTAAACTAGTGTCGAATCAAAAAAGAAGCATGTTTTGGAGTCATATTTATGAAAGCTCTATGGCATTCCACCTAGCTGGTGTGGCTTTAAGTGAGCTGTTTTTGAAAAAGAGAGTTGAATTTCTTGTCACACCGAAGGGAATTCAAACGGACAAAAGACATTTTCATTTGAAAACGATGATTCCCCATTTGATCTTTTTACTGCTCTCATTGCTTGTCCTAGTGAAAATAGGATACGATGTGAAGGTAAATGGGACGATGAATGCTGATCTCATGCTCATTAATATATTTTGGGTTATTTATAACGGTGCAGGTCTATTTATGGCACTGCTTGTGGCGTTTGACCGTCCGCGTTATCGGAAATCAGAGCGATTTATCATTGAAAAAGAGGGGCAGCTTCATTCTGATCATCAAAATCAGTCTATTGCTTGTTCTCTACTAGATATGAGTGATTCAGGTGCGCGTCTATCCATTCCATTGGATCAAGCTTCTACTCTTTATCAAGGACAAACGCAATTATTCTTTACAGAGGATGAAAGTGTGGCGTGTAAAGTGGTATGGAGCTATCCGGAGGGAGACCAGCTGATGGTTGGTGTAGCTTTTACTGACACACAAAAATCAGAGTATCTATCATTGATCCGCTTCTTATTCACACGAGAGCATGTCGCAATAACGGATCGTGAGAAAAAATCCTATGCTGTTCGGACGTTGATCCGCTTTGTAAGAAAAACGAAGAAAGTGCCAAAGGCTATACGGCGCAAATGGGTGAGAAGACCTTTGAAAGGTGTGACAGGCACGTTGTCATATGAGGGCCGGTTAGAAGAGAAGGTGCCGATGGTCATACATGATATTAGTTTATCTGGGTGTAAAATCGAATCTGAAGCTTCAATTGAATTAAATGAGAAAGTGCTGATCACCATTGACGCAGAATCTCTGACAGATCAGCCGGCGATTGCCGTCTGGACCTCACAAAGGCGCGGCCGCACAATTGTCGGACTCAAGTTTATTCAGCCTGAAATCAAGCAGATAGAAGAAAGAGAGGGAGTGGTTTCTTGAAATCCAAAAACGGCGGTTATCTCTATTTACTATGGCTTCCTGTCATCATGGGAGCCGGCTACGGCATTTCACTTGTAGTGCCGTTTCTTCAGCCTGTACTGACACTTGGCATCGCAGGTCTTTATCTTTTTATATTTGGTGATTTTCAGGTGAGACAAGTCAAGTATATTTTTATGTTTGTCTTTTTAATTAATGTCCTTTTTAGTGTGATGCTATTTTTGGGCATTTAAAAAAGTGCTTCCCGCAGATGGGGAGCACTTTTTGTTATTCTGCCATTTTTTCGAGGTTGCCGTTCCGGTCCATTTTAAAGGTTGGAGCGGCAGTGTCGTCCTCTTCAAACAAAACTAGTTTTCTTGCACGGTTCATGATTTTGACGAGTGTTTCATAATCTTCTTGAATGGTGAGCTGATCCTTTTCAAGCTTTTTCACTTCCGCTTCTAGCTGTGTGACTTTATGTGAAAGTTCGTTGTTTTCTCGTTTTAACCGGCTGTTTTCCATGCGTAAGGCAGACGATTGCTGTCCATCGCCTTCATAGCGGCGCAAGAAATCAATGACATCTTCGATGGTTAAATCCTGTTGCTGCCTAAATGGGTTGGCTTCTGGCTTTTTCTCTGCGACATGAGAAGCCTGTGACAATAAATGTGATAAACTAGCTAACTCTTCATTGTAGCTTTGGTCTACAAACTGGAGCTGCTCGGCTGTTTCAGATGCTGGTGCAAACGTTTCTTCCTGCGCTGGTTCTAGCTCCTGTGAGAATTCCTCTTGCGTGACTGTTTCTTCTACTTGCGGCTGATAAAGTAATCGTTTCTTTGCAGGCTGGCCATTGCCAAGTGCACGCATCCGTTGTTTTCGCTGTTTTTTGGCAAGTGCTAACGCTTTTTCATATTGATGCCTCACAACAGCATTCCATCTAAAACCGCATGCCGCTGAGGTACGGTTCAGCTTGTCTCCTACTTCTTCAAACGCATTCAGCTGTGTACTGCCCTCTCTGACGTGACGTAAGACGGTTTCTGCCAAAAGGAGATCATCTTCCTCTGACCAAGCATCTTGTCTTTGTTTTGACATGTTTAAACCCCCATATGATTTGATGGTATTAGATTAGCCAAGTTCAAGAAGGTTTATACAAGTTTGCTAAAAGGATAGTAAAAAATACTAGCTTTATGTGAGTAAGTATCTTCAGTTACATGCGTCTTGCAAGTCCAGCCGCTTCGATGTACAATGTTGGGTGGTATATTATTCACGATTGGTTGTCCAACTGTTTCATATAGAATGAATTTTCATCATTGAAAGGAAGCGTAAGACCATGGCTAATGAGTTTCGCGTATGTGACGATTGTGATGCGACGAACCTAAAGACGTTGCTGCCTCGACTCAAATCGGTTGACCCTGATGCAAAAATTGAGATTGGCTGTCAATCCTATTGTGGTCCAGGACGAAAAAAGGCTTTTGCGTTTGTGAACAATCGCCCATTATCCGCACCAACAGAAGATGAGTTACTCGAAAAGGTTCAAAAAAAAGTCAAATAAATGTCACTGAATGTGTTCAGTCGATCTAAAAAGAGGTCCGTTCCTGTCAGGTCGGGCTTTTTACGTCCGTGTAATCTTTGAGAACACATTCACCAGCAAATTCAAGGATGTTTTCGGGAAAAGTTACCCGATATAATAGAAACACGTCTTAAAAAAAGAGGGACGAAACGATGGCGTATCCAAAAGGGAAATTATCTGAGGAAAAGGTATTTAAAGATCCTGTGCACCGTTATGTTCACGTACGGGATGCATTAATATGGGATTTAATAGGAACAAGAGAATTTCAGCGCCTGCGACGAATTAAACAGCTAGGAACCACTTACTTGACGTTTCATGGTGCAGAACACAGCCGTTTCAATCATTCACTCGGTGTCTACGAGATTGTGAGACGGATTGTGGATGATGTATTCAAAGGACGGCCGGAATGGGATGAGGGAGAACGCGAGCTTGTACTGAGTGCAGCCTTGCTTCATGACCTCGGACATGGTCCATTTTCTCATTCCTTTGAAAAGGTCTTCCACTTAGACCATGAATCGTTTACAAGAGATATTATTTTAGGGCAGACGGAAGTCAATGAAGTGCTTCGCCGGGTGAGTGAGGATTTCCCGAAGCATGTGGCGGAAGTCATTGCCAAGACGTATCAAAACAAACAGGTGGTCAGTTTGATCTCAAGTCAAATTGATGCCGACCGTATGGACTATTTGCAGCGTGATGCCTACTATACAGGCGTCAGCTACGGCCATTTTGATATGGAACGTATTTTGCGCGTGATGCGTCCGAGAGAAGATCAGATTGTGATGAAACAGAGCGGGATGCATGCAGTCGAGGATTATATTATGAGCCGCTATCAAATGTACTGGCAAGTCTATTTCCACCCAGTGACACGCAGTGCGGAAGTCATTTTAACGAAAATTCTCCACCGTGCAAAAGAGCTGCATGAAACGGGCTATATTTTCACACATGCCCCTGTTCATTTTTATTCGATTTTTGAGGGGAATGTCACCACAGAGGACTATATTAAGCTGGATGAATCCATTGTCTTATTTTATTTTCAGGCGTGGGAAGACGAAGAAGATCACGTGCTGGCTGATTTGTGCCGCCGTTTTATGAACCGCCGATTGTTCCAATATACAGAGTTTAATCCGAATGAAGAAATGACGAAATATTTCAAGCTGACCGCCTTGTTCAAGGAGGCAGGCATTGATCCTGACTATTATTTAGTCGTCGACTCTTCCTCTGACTTGCCTTATGACTTCTACAGACCAGGGGAGGAAGAAGAGAGACTGCCGATCCACCTTTTGACGCAAAGCGGTCATATTAAAGAGCTGTCGAGACAGTCAAATATTGTTGATGCCATTTCCGGTAAACGAAGAACCGATCATAAACTTTATTTCCCGATGGACTTAATTGTAGATATGTCGGAAAAAGCTGAAGAAAAGAAGGCGATCATGAAGCTGCTAGGATTGGGATAAGGAAGTACTGAAAAAGGAGATGTCGGGAATTTGTTGAAAGAGCATGCAAAGTTGATGAAGGTATTCTTTGAATCAGGGGAAATCGTTGGACGGAAGAAGCTGCAAAAGATGATTTACATAGCAAAAAAGCTAGATTTGCCTTTTTACGAGAAATACGATTTTCATTTTTATGGCCCCTATTCAGAGGAGTTGACGCTCAGAATTGAAGAGCTGTGCAACCTTGGATTCTTGGACGAAATGAAGGAAAAAAAGGGCGGATACTATCAATATCGCTATTCGCTGACGGACAGCGGGAAAGAGTTTCTCGATCAGTGTGAAGTGGACATGCCTGACCTCAAAGTGCTGACGCAGCAGATGAACGAGCAATCGTCTCGTTTCCTAGAGCTCGTCTCCACGATTTTATACTTTGATGACCTGCCAGAAGATGAGGTAAAGGAAAAGGTCTTCACCATTAAAAGCAAGCAGCGCTACACGGACGAAGAATTTGAGGATGCTCTTGCTTATATTAATCAATTGAAGGAATTGAACTAGTTTCGTAAAAGCCCAGCATTTAGGGCTTTTTTTGTTTTGTAATACCCGGATCAAAAGCGCTATTTTTCGATGAATGTGTGTCGAAATATCCGAAAAATTAGTGAATATGACGTATTTCGACTTTCTTCCTGTGTATCCAATTCCCTGTTTTTAACTGAATAGAAGGAAAATGGTGAATTTTCAGTGAATATATAACCTTGTGAAAATCAAAGGAGGGATAGAAATGAAAAAGCGTTCAGTCTTTTTGTCATTTTTATTGGTAGGTAGTTTGTTACCGGGAGTAAGTTCAGCTTCAGCACCAGTCGCGAGTGCTGGTCATGGGCATGATCATGGTCATGCACCGTTCGAAACACATATTAGTGAGGGGTTGCCAAAGGCAAACGATTTTAAAGATTTGACGAAAGCACCTCCAATTGAACGAGATGTGACAACAAAGGTATTAAATGAGTCTGGTAAGCAGGTAGGCTCTAGAACCTTTAAGGCGAATACAGGAGATTCTATTTCAACAAAGGCAAGTACAGGCAGTCAGAAAGTAACGGTCTATGCTGTAGCAGATGCGCAGTATCGTGCGAAATATAGTGACTGGCAGACGCGGATTGTCAGCATCATCGAGCAAGCGGACGTGACCTTTAACCGTGATCATGATGTGGACTTTGTCGTACAAGCAGTAGGATCTTGGACGTCTTCTGGATCAAATGCAGAGCAAATCTTGTCAAACCTTCAGCGCAGCTTTGATGGCAGAGGATACGATTTTGTCACAGGGTTTACAGCAAATCCGAACTTTGATGCGGGTGGAATCGCATATGTATACAATAGTGCACCGAGCGGAAGTGCATTCGCCGTTAACCTTGATCAAGGAACAGCGAATACAGCAAAAGCGGCTACGCATGAATACGGCCATAACTTTGGCTTACCGCACGATCCTCAAGGAAGCGGCATTGTCTGCTTAATGAACTATGATTATTCTTACACGGTCGATTTCTTTGATGCGGCTCATAAAAATCAAGTGAACCGTAACAAAGCGTGGTACAGATAGGGCAAAAGTTAGAAAGAGTGACTCACAAGAATTAAATAAACTGGTTGAAGAAAATAATTGAATTTTAAATTATTTGCAAAGGGTTAGAAAGGTGTTTATTCTGGCCCTTTGTCTCCGTAATTAATAGAAATTAAAAAATAAGGAAGCCTTCTATAAATGTAAAAGTTATACAATAATTTGTGAATAATAACTACATATAATAATAGTTATTTTTTTGCAAAAAAGTTAATTTTTTATTGTTTTTTCAAGTAAACTATGATTAAATCTTATTATGTTTCTAAATTATAAATAAAAGGAAGGAGTGGAAAAATGACAGCTAGAGTTAATGCTTTCAAAATCTCAGGATTACTTTTAGCAAGTATTGCACTATTATTTGCATACTTCTTTGTGATGGGTAACTTACCTATTGCTTATCTAACTAAAGAGTTTGGTATTCCGTCAGCAGTGGGAAGTACACTTACTTGGTACCTAGGAATGGGTGCAACAGCTTCAGTCATAATCGGGATATTATCAGGTTTTTTAACCGGAGGATTAGGACTAATTGCAAATGCAGGTAGACAAGCACTTACATTGTATCTTAAAGAAGAGCTTAGAAAAAGAGGAAAAAAGGCATTTATTGCTTGGTAAGGTAGAATCATTCAAGTAAGAGGATTTTTCCTCTTACTTGAATGATATCAATAAGCAATATTATTTTAGGAGTCATTCATGTGATAACACGATATATAAACATTTTAAAAATCCATTTGATTATGCGTGTTGAAAAAGATTATTCATTTTTTGTAAGAGTTATTCCTTTTTTAAAAAGAATTAAGAATATTACAATCTTCAAAATGATAATTTCTACTATTTTTTCAACTGTTTTAGCCTTTTTTTTATATTGGAAATACTATAGTTTTGTTGAAAGATGGAATGGAATTTTTTTATTAAGTATATTTATCTTGTTATTCTTCTTAGCTCTAATTAATGGAATTTTAACCTATAGAAGAACACACTTTTCAATATATCAAGATTTATTAAGTACTTCACCCCTAAGTCATCGCCAAATATATGTTTTACTACTAACTGAAGAGTTGTTATGGTTTGTTACACAATCTTGGAATATTATAATAACTTCATTTATTTGTCTTTTTTTTATTTTAAAAATACCCTTTAGTTTATTTGTATTACTAATTTCCAACCTCATTTTAATCATTTTCTTATTATTTATAATCTCGAATCGTTTAATGGGTAAGTATCAACTATATAAAATTAAAAATAAAATCGGTTTGTTTAGATTTGTCATATATATGATTTTCTCTTGCGGTTTAATGTCGTTTGGATTCATGATTAGTCATCAATTTGCAAAACTAATATTAGCCTTAAGAGAACCATTTGAAAACATAGAACAATTACTAGAAGATACCTATTGGTTAAGTGTAAAAGACATATTTATTCAAGAATTTAGTGCGGATTTTATTAATTTGAAAATGATTGATGAAAGAATTTATGGAGGGATTACATATTCTATTAACTTACCATTCTTACTATTAGTTTTATTAGCTTTATCTATGTGCATTATCTTTATTACATCCAATTTATATCCTAATTATAATAATAGTGATCGAATAAAATCTAAACAGGAATTCTTTGATTGGTTTACAATATATACCAAGATAGTAAGCAAAGTCTTCAGAACTGATAAATCATTTCTGTTTAAAAAAGAACTTATTAATTTAGAAAGAAAACGATGGATCGTATCGCCAGGAGTCTTTTCTATTATAATCTACTCGTTAGAAAGTTTTTTTTATTGTGGCATTTTAATAGGAATAGTGAAAAATACTGATGACAGTTCATTAATAATGGCAATGCTAATTCTCTTTAATGTTTTAACAATGATTATTCATTGCTTTGAAGTTTCCTATGAGTATCCTCAAGTATTCTTTTTAGGTTCTGAAGGAAAAAGTATTGATTTACTAAAAACATCTCCAAATGGAGTAATGGGATTGTTTGAATCAAAATTAAAGTTATTAGAAGTAATTTTATTTATACCTCTTATTATAAATATGGTCATATCTTTAATTGTTATAAATTCAGTAAAAGAATTAAACTTATCATCTTTTCTACAAATCATTATATTGTTGTTTACTCTTTATAAAATATCACCATTAATTCAATTGTATATGGCTCCGTTATTTTCTAAATTTTCTTTTGATGATATACAGGAAGTTGGAAGTACTTATGACGAAAAGGAATTACATATTAAGTCTCAAAGTCTACCAAGGAATTTTATAGTTGTACCACTGTTAATATTTAGTTTCATTAATATTTTTATACCTATATATAAATGGATCAATCATATTGAATTGTACTATTTTATTTATTTTATGTTAACTATAGTTGTTTTTAAATTCATATCAAAAAAAATTGTTAAAAAGGGAATTGAAAAGTTAGAAAGAGGTAAATTTTGACTGTTTTGATTAATGTGTTAAAAAGATGGAAGAATGTTTATTTTTTTTTCATGATAGTTTTTGTCGTCGGTGTTTTTATTGGTGTATTGTTTTGGGAAGATGATATGGGACAAGCTAATCCCGAAAGTGTTTTTTATGGAAGTATATTCCTTAACAATATAGATGTTGGTTTGCTTTGTCTAATTGGCGGACTTTGTACAGGTGGTTCAATTCCCACATTTGTAATGTTTATGAATGGCTATATAGTTGGTAATACAATAGATAGTTTAATTGTCAATGGAAATATAAAATCTTTATTTACCGGATTGTTGCCACATTTCTTTATTGAGATGTTTGGTTTGTTATCCTTTTCAGTTCTTGGAACTTTTACAGGATTGGTATTTTTAAAATTTTTGAAAAGGGAAATTTGTAAAATTAATTATTTGAAAATGATTATAGATTGTTTAATAATTCTTGTCATTGCAATTGTAGCTTTATTTCTCGGAGCAATTATTGAAGATTTTGTGAGTAGGGTTTGAATATAATTGATTTCTAACATTCATTTTTAATAAATTTAGGAGGCAAAGATGCAACTTGTTTTTAAACCTCAGAAATATTTAACGTTAAATTTAAAAAGAGTAACCAGTAGATCAATTTTGTTGCAGAATTTGATTATTATTCTATTAAATATGTTCTTTGTCACTTGTATTATCGTGCAAATTCTTCCTAGTAGTGAAAGTTATAACTTTTTTGCACTATATGCCTTTATTGCTTTTATTTTCACCCCTTTTTACCTAATTATCAATTTCATTATTTCTTTGCTTTATTTATTAGTCATGATTTTTTTTCACCCTACGTTAAAGATAAGTCGTTTTTTTGTTGTGATTTTGACATACAACACATTGGTTTTCTTTAGTAACTCTGTTGGTATAAATCTAATATTCATGTTTGAAAATTATATTGTGATGGTAGTAGTATTTCTTATAACTTTCATAACAGTTGTTTGGGCCTCTCGAATTATGTTTTTAGGATTAGTCAATTTTGTTGGTTATTCTAAGAAAGCAAGCTTAAACTTTTGTATTGTACTCTTCCTCTTTAACCTTATTTCTTTTGGAGGTGGGTTTTTAGTTAATGTCTAAATTGTTAAGCTTAAAAGAGGTTAGTTTTTATTACAATAAAGGTAAACCAATATTAGAAGACTTAAATCTAAATCTTTATGCGCATGATATAATTTGTATTTTAGGTTCAAATGGAGCCGGTAAATCTACTTTATTAAAGGTAATTGCAGGTATTGTTGAATTTCAAGGTGAGCTTAACTTTAAGGGTAATCCAGTTGAAAATTGGAATGAATATAAAAAAAATATTGCATATGTTCCAAGCAATCATTTATTGTATGATATTCTTACAGGGGAGGAAAATTTGGAGTTAATTAGAAATCTTTGGGGTATACCTAAAAAACAATACTGGGAAAATGTGGGTTTTTATTCTGATAAATTAGAGATGAACCAACATTTATATACTAGAGTCGAACATTATTCTGAGGGAATGAAAGATAAACTTTTTTTTATTGGAAGTATTTCAAGACAGCCAGATATTCTTTTGTTGGATGAGCCATTTATGTCTTGGGACGTTCATTCACAAAGAATAATTATTGATCTTGTCAAAAAATATAAAGAAGAAAAAGCAAAATCTGTTATTATAGTCACTCATTCTGAACTATTGAAAGAAAATTTAGCGGATAAAGTATATCTAATCCAAGGTAATAGACTTATTAACATTGTCTAAATAGGGGTAATAAAAATGAGGAAATTATTTATCTTATTATTAATGATATCAATCGCTGTCATAATTGTTGTTGTATCTACAGGTAGTCATCAAATTGTTATAGGTAAGTTAATTATTATTTTTTGTTCGACTTTGGCTACAACAAGCGTTTTGAAAATAATTGGCCCAAGAAAATAATTTGTAGCCTAACAATTCTTTACTTTGTATGTGAATATGAATTTAATCATGATCTATTCTATCTAAAACAGATTGAGATTAGATAGAGAGGGTTAATTATTGGATACAACTCTAATTTTATTTGAAGTTATTCAGAAACCTTAATATAAAAGAAGCCTCTTTGGAAAAAGAGGCTTCTTTTATGCTTACAGGTCGCTCATGCGCTTTCCTGCTACGGCATAGTGTTCTTTTTTCATTTCTTCAATAATGACAGAGACTTTTTCTGCACCTGCGCCTGTTGTTTCAACAACAGCATCAGTGACTTTCTCCACAAGAGCTCTTTTCTGCTCGTCTGTTCTTCCTTCTAGCATTTGAACGGTGACAATCGGCAATGCGAAAACCTCCTTTTTCCTTTGAGTGCTACGCTTCCCTTTAGTTTAAGGGACTTCTTATAGTATACTGAATGAAGTAAATCATTGTATAGAAAGAAAGAGGGATTCATGCCTTTGAACCAATTTCTTGTGTATCCATTAGAACTTATTCCATATGTCGCCATTACGCTTGTTGTTGCATTTACGATGCACGAGCTGGCGCATGCATATGTTGCGTATCGTTTCGGCGACCCAACAGCTAAGAATCAAGGGAGACTCACATTAAATCCACTGAAGCATCTTGATGTATTTGGGACGATTTTAATCTTTGTGGCTGGGTTTGGCTGGGCGAGACCTGTACCGGTGAATCGTTATCATTTTAAAAAACCGCGCTTAGCAGGAATCTGCGTCTCTATTGCTGGCCCTTTAAGTAACTTGGTGTTGGCGTTTCTGGGCTTTTTCGTGTATGTGCTTCTTCAGAAATTTGGCGGGGAGTGGATCATGCGCTTTGAGCCGGGAGTCGATAATTTCTTCTTAATCTTTATTAACTTGAACGTCATTTTGTTCCTATTTAACTTATTGCCAATTCCGCCGCTGGATGGGTATCGTATTATTGAGGACGTCGTCAGCCCTAGTATCCGGGCGAAAATGACGCAATTTGAACAATATGGGATCATTATATTTCTCATATTCGTGATCACGCCGCTAGGACAGTTTGTTTTTGGTCCATTGATCGGAATGCGGGATCAAATCATATACTGGTTTAATCTTATTTTGAAGCCGCTGCTTTAGGAGGTTTAATGAATGGAAGGTAAAAAGAAGAAACCAATTGGTTTTAATATCATTAAAAAAACGGATGCAACCGACGGACATGGAGGCTTTGGAGCGGGTGCGCTCAGCCTTGATAACATTTCGCCAGTGATCATTGATGTAGAGGAAAAGGAAGCGGTCATTGATATTGGTGCGATGCATGCAAGAAGTGCCGTGGAAAAAGGAATTAAATTCTTGAAAAGCAAAGAAGAGGTGCCGAACGGAAAGCCGTATTGGCTCGTATGGGTGACCATTGACCGTAGAGAAGAAGGTCCTTATTATGCGGGTGTGACGGCATGTGAAATGACCGTCGACCGTTCAATCCGCCGCGGGTATAAGTCGCTTCCAGAGCATGTGAATTTAATGGATAAATCGATGAAGCGAAATATCGTCGTCAGTCATATGGATGACGTATCGAAAAAGGTGCTTGCTGATTTCTTGAAGAGTCATAATGAAGCACTATGGGAAGCATCCACAGATGAATTAAAAGAAGGATTGTCTGTCTCTGAATAATTGTGAATTTTTTGTGAAGAATGGCAAATGACCACCAATTCCAGCTGTTTTTTGAGTAAACTGGTGTTAAAGCTAGGACATGGAGAATCCCGAGGTGCAGATCTCGGGGTTTTTCATGTCCTTTTTTAACGTTTCAGCCACTTTTCCCACCATTTCTTTGGCTTTTGATCTTGAACCGGATCTTGCTCAGATGCTTTGTCCTCAGCACCGTAGCACACACCTGTCGGCTCCGTTCCTTCTATAAAATAGGTGAATACCTTTGATTCACATCCTGGGCCTGCGAGATCGCCCGTTTTTGGATTGATATACACACCTTTTACGCCGTCTGGCGGCATGAAGGAGGAGGCTGGCTGCTTCGAGAGGGCTGATTCCATAAAGGATGCCCATATCTTTTTTGCATAGGCTGTTTCTTCGACCGAGTCAATGGTGCGCCCTTTGTCATAGCCCGTCCACACACCTGTGACGAGCTGGGGAGAGAAGCCGATCATCCAGCTGTCGGCTCCTGTCGTTCCCGATTTTCCTCCGTATGTTCGCGTTAGATCCTTCATAATGGTGCGGCCAGTGACACTTGTATAGCCGTTTAACTGATCATTGAACATTCCTGACATCATGTCGGTGGTCACAAATGCTGCCTTTTCATCTAGGGCTTGCTCTCGTTTTTGCTTTTCCTCAAAAAGCACGTTGCCTTTTGCGTCCGTTACTTTTGTAATAAAGGTTGGTTTGACTCGTTTTCCGCCATTGACAAACATCGCGTAAGCATTGGTCATTTCAATTGGTTTGACAGGGGACGTTCCCAGGGCAAGTGATGGCACTTGATCTAGTTTTTCGTTGATTCCAAATGTTTTGCCAGCACGTACAAGCTGCTCCATTCCTAAAAATAGATGGGTTTTCACGGCATAAATATTATCAGACAGCGCCAAGGCTTGAAGCATGGTAATGCCGTCATTGGCGTAATAGCCATGATAATTGCTTGGTGAATAAGCAGCACCGCTTCCTTGATCATCGAGCTCAAAAACCGTTTCTTCACTGCGCATGACGGTTGCTGGTGTAAACCCATTCTGCAAGGCTATGTAATAGAGAAGAGGTTTCATTGTTGAACCGGGCTGTCTTTTCGCTTGTGTCACTCGGTTGAATGGGCTTTTCTCATAATCTCTTCCCCCAATGAGGGCGAGTACATGACCTGTTTGGGGATGGATAGCGGTAAAGCCGATTTGGATGTCTGATTTCGAATATATTGTGTTTTTTAACGTCTTCTCTGCGATTTTCTGTAACTCTGGATTTAAAGTCGTTTGGATATGAAGTCCATAGGTTTCAATCTGTTCCTCAGTTAACCCCAAGCTTTGTTTCAACTCACGAATCACATCATCATAAAAATATGGGGCTTGCTTTGCTTGCAGCTGCTTCTGCTGCAAAGGGCGATAGGACAGTTTTTCTTTCGCAGCTTCAGCGGCTGCCTTTTTCGTAATCATGCCGTCCTCTTGCATTTGCCTCAGAATCATATTCTTTCTTGCGCCGGCTTTCTCTTCATTCACATAAGGCGAATAGAGAGAAGGGCCCTTTGGGATACCGGCAAGTAAGGCAGATTCGGCGAGGGTCAAATTCTTCGCTTTTTTCCCGAAATACAGACGGGACGCCGCTTCCACTCCGTACGCTCCGTGACCATAATAAATGGTGTTCAAGTATCCTTCTAAAATCTCATCTTTTGTATAGTTTTGCTCTAAGCGGATCGTGTAGAAGGCTTCATTCCACTTCCGCTTCCATGTTTTATCATGATCTAAATACAGATTTCGTGCATATTGCTGGGTGATCGTGCTGGCACCTTGTACTTTTGCCATGGCACGAATATCAGCCACTGCAGCACCCGCCATCCGTTTTAAATCAAAGCCATGATGCTCATAAAAGGTTTTATCCTCCACAGCTACAGCTGCCTGACTGATATGAGGGGACATGTCCTTTAATGGCACCCAATATCTCTTTTCTCCAAAGCTGGATTCTCCAAGCTTTGAACCATCAGCTGCATAAATGGTCGTGGATTGGGGAACTTGAACAGAAGGGGCACCTTGCCATTTGGCTATTAAAAGAACCGTCAAAAAGACAGTGCCTGCAAATAGAAAAGTGAGCAAGCCGATAAAAAAACAGGCTCGAATCGTTTTCACGGTCATGCGGATTTTTTTATTACTCATGATTGTGTCCATGCAAAGCCCCCATTTTGACGGTTTTTTATCAGTATGGAACAAAGAAAACCGTTTTAAACAAATGATTGCAAGAGAGTGCATTAAAATTGAAGAGAACTCATGCGGTTCTTTACAATTTGATATGAATCCACTATACTTTTTTCTTGGACAATCGATATAGTCATAGCCGATAAAGGCGCTAACCATAGATGTTTGTTTATTATTGGATGAGAGGAAGATGGACAATGAGCGAGCTTTGGTATACAGAGAAGCAAACGAAGAATTTTGGTATTACATTGAAGGTGAACAAAACCCTTCACACAGAACAAACAGATTTTCAGCATTTAGAAATGGTGGAAACAGAAGAGTTTGGCAATATGCTGTTTTTAGACGGTATGGTGATGACATCTGAGAAAGATGAGTTTGTATACCACGAAATGGTGGCACATGTTCCTCTTTTCACTCATCCAAATCCGGAAAATGTTCTTGTCGTAGGTGGAGGAGACGGCGGTGTCATTCGTGAGATCCTCAAACACCCAAGTGTGAAAAAAGCGACACTTGTTGATATTGATGGCAAAGTCATCGAATACTCGAAGAAATTCCTTCCTTCTATTGCTGGGAAACTAGACGATCCTCGTGTAGATGTCAAAGTCGGAGACGGCTTTATGCACATTGCCGAAGCTGACAATGAGTATGATGTCATTATGGTGGACTCAACTGAACCAGTTGGTCCAGCTGTGAATCTGTTCTCTAAAGGATTTTACGCAGGAATCTCAAAAGCACTTAAAGAAGACGGTATTTTCGTGGCACAAACGGACAACCCTTGGTTCACACCTGAGCTAATTACAAATGTTCAGCGTGATGTGAAAGAAATTTTCCCAATTACGAAGCTTTACACAGCGAATATTCCAACGTATCCAAGTGGTCTTTGGACATTTACCATCGGTTCTAAAAAATATGATCCACTTGCTGTAGAAGACAGCCGTTTCTTTGATATTGAAACGAAATATTACACAAAAGAATTGCACAAAGCGGCATTCGTTCTGCCAAAATTTGTGAGCGACTTAATCAAATAAATCAAGCGAAATGGACATGCGCAAATGACGGTTTGCGCATTTTTTGAAGCGTAAAAGGAGGAATCTTGCATGAGATTCGACGAGGCTTATTCAGGAAAAGTGTTTATTGGAAGTCATCCGACATGGGAAGATGCAAAGGTCATTTTATACGGCATGCCGATGGACTGGACCGTCAGTTACCGCCCAGGCTCACGTTTTGGACCGAATCGCATTCGTGAGGTTTCGATTGGTTTAGAGGAATACAGCCCTTATTTAGATCGTGAGCTGCACGAGGTGCCATTCTTTGATGCGGGTGACATTCCACTTCCTTTTGGAAATGCACAGAAAAGCTTAGACTTAATTGAAGAATATGTCGACAGCATTTTAGAAAAAGGGAAGTTTCCATTAGGAATGGGCGGCGAGCATCTCGTGTCTTGGCCGGTTTTCCGTGCGATGTATAAAAAATACCCTGATTTGGCGATTATCCATATGGACGCACATACGGATCTTCGTGAGGAATATGAGGGTGAGCCGCTGTCTCATTCAACACCGATTCGTAAAGTAGCAGGACTCATTGGACCTGAGAATGTGTTCTCTTTCGGTATCCGTTCTGGAATGAAAGAAGAATTTGAATGGGCAAAAGAAGCGGGTATGCACATTTCTAAATTTGAGGTACTGGAGCCATTGAAGCAAGTATTGCCAAAGCTGAAGGGGCGTCCAGTTTATGTGACGATCGACATTGATGTACTTGATCCAGCTCATGCTCCTGGTACAGGCACGGTGGATGCTGGCGGTATTACATCAAAAGAGCTGCTTGCTTCCATTCATGCGATTGCAGGTTCTGATGTGCAAGTAGTCGGTGCAGACCTTGTAGAGGTAGCACCTGTCTATGATCATTCCGACCAAACAGCGAATACAGCGAGCAAGCTTTTACGTGAAATGCTGCTTGGATTTGTGAAATAATACCTTGATAAAGGAGCTTGTCATCTCGTGTGGACAAGCTCTTTTTTACATGGAAAAGGGGGCAGTTCATGTTTTCTTCTATATTGATGGTGCTTCTCGCTTTATGTGTGTTAGCGGCAGGCGTTCTCACGCTGAAACGAGAGCTCACAGCTGAGTTGCCCGTTTTTGCTTCGAAAAAGGAAGCAAAGGAAGAGATGATGGGGCTGTTTCAGGATCGAGGCTTTTTCTATTTGACAGCCATTGCGTTATTCATGCAATTGGTATTTAAGCAGGCCCAGATCGCGCTATTTGATTTTTTTCAGGCATTTTTGGCAAGTTCAGGCGTACAAGCTCTTTTTTATTTAATGAAAAGAAAAGACTTGGGCGTAAAGGCTGGACTCGTAGTATTGGTCAGTTTCATTTTTCTTTTTTTCTAAAGGGATGGTGGAAGAAGAAAAACGAAGTTTAATCGCAGGGAAGAAGAGAAATGATGGTATGATAGGCGATCATGAATATGGTATACTATTTTAGTTAAACGGGTCTTAGCAAAGGAAGTGCAAAATGACACAAAACCAAATTTCAATTCATGTAAAGTCAGTGATGAAACCAGAGACGGAGCCGGCTGAAACGATCGAATTCCGAACGACTGGAACGTATCAAGAGAAGAATGACAAAACGTATCTCACTTACCATGAAGAACATGAAATGGGTCAAGTAAAAACCGTTGTGAAAATGAGTGAAAAAGAAATTTTTGTCATGAGATCAGGTGCTATTCAAATGAAGCAGCGCTTTCTCATTGGAGAAACGACCGTCACACATTACACGATGCCATTCGGTACACTACAGCTTGATGTACACACACATGGCATTGATCTCGATGTGGACAAGGGGCTGCTGCACATAACGTACGATATGCTGACAGGGGAAGATCAAAAGCATTTACATACATTATCGATTTCGTATAAGGAGGATTTACGTTCATGAATATCGCAGAACAGGTCAAAGATGCGTTAAAAGAAGAAATCATTGCGGCAGTCGTCAAAGCAGGACTTGCTGATGAAAGCCAGGTACCAGATGTCCTTTTAGAAGTGCCGAAAGACAAAACTCACGGTGATTACTCCACCAACATGGCGATGCAGCTTGCCCGCATTGCGAAAAAAGCACCTCGCCAAATCGCAGAGGACATTGTTAATGCGTTTGATAAAGGGAAAGCTTCTATTGAAAAACTGGATATCGCAGGTCCAGGATTCATTAACTTCTTTATGAACAATCAGTATTTAACAAAGCTCATCCCGGCTGTCCTTGAAGCAAAAGAGGCATATGGTGAAACGAATACAGGCGGCGGTCAAAAGGTGCAAGTCGAATTCGTCTCAGCCAACCCAACAGGTGACCTTCACCTTGGACATGCCCGCGGAGCAGCTGTAGGTGATTCTCTTTGCAACATCCTTGATAAAGCAGGGTTCGATGTGAGCCGTGAATACTATATCAACGATGCAGGGAATCAGATCAATAACCTCGCTTTATCTGTAGAAGTACGTTACTTTGAGGCACTTGGTCTTGAAAAAGAGATGCCTGAAGACGGCTACAGAGGAGAAGACATCAAAGGCATCGGGCAAAAGCTTGCGTATGAATTTGGTGACCGTTTCGTGCATGAGCCAGAAGAAGAGCGCATGAATTTCTTCCGTGAATACGGCTTAAAATACGAATTAGAGAAATTGCGTGTAGACCTTGAGAATTTCCGTGTCCCATTTGATGTATGGTATTCAGAAACCTCTTTATATGAAAACGGAAAAATCGAACCAGCGCTGGAAACCCTTCGCGCTAAAGGCTATGTCTTTGAAGAAGACGGTGCAACGTGGCTGCGTTCAACTGATTTTGGCGATGACAAGGACCGCGTGCTGATTAAAAAAGACGGCAGCTTCACTTACCTGCTTCCAGACATTGCATATCATAAAGACAAACTAGACAGAGGCTTTGATCAGCTCATTAACATTTGGGGAGCGGACCATCACGGCTATATCCCTCGAATGAAAGCGGCGATTCAAGCACTTGGATATCCAGCTGGCAAGCTCGAAGTAGAAATCATTCAGCTCGTTCACCTTTACAAAAACGGTGAAAAGATGAAAATGAGTAAGCGTACAGGAAAAGCTGTCACAATGCGTGACCTGATTGAAGAAGTAGGCTTAGATGCCACTCGTTATTTCTTTGCGATGAGAAGTGCGGCGACACACATGGACTTTGACCTAGACTTAGCCATCTCTACGTCTAACGAAAACCCTGTGTACTACGCACAATATGCCCATGCGAGAATTTGCAGCATGCTGCGTCAAGGTGAAGAAAAAGGCTACGAGCCGAACCTTGAAAAAGCAGATTTCTCTCACATCCAATCGGAAAAAGAATACGATCTTCTCAAAATCATTGGCAGCTTCCCAGAAGTTGTAGCAGAAGCAGCTGAAAAGCGTATTCCTCACCGTGTAACGAACTATATTTATGACCTTGCATCAGCCCTTCACAGCTTCTACAATGCCGAGAAGGTCATTGATGTAGAAAACGAAACCAAAACAACAGCACGTCTTTCACTCATGAAAGCAACACAAATTACACTTGCTAATGCATTAAAACTAATTGGTGTATCTGCACCGGAAAAGATGTAATGAAATGAAAGAAAGCCCCCACTCTATTGTATGAGTGGGGCTTTTTCACATAAAAACCCGCTATCCTCAAGAGAGAGTGGGTTTTAAAATTATCCAAGCGTATTAATAATGTTAGAAATAGAATCAAATAATTGGCTAAGTACATCAGAAAACATGTTTTTGCCTCCTCTCTTTTCTTTTTACATCTACTTAACGAAGGGGATGGTGGGTTGGATCACTTTTTCTAAAAAAATTTTAAAAAAGATCATGGCATAGAAAAAAGCACCGTGTATTCGGGTGCTTTTTTGTGTCTTTAGTTATGAATGCGCAGCTGCACGTCTCCATCTTTACACGCTAGCTTCGCGTTTCCACCATTCGGTAAGGTGAAGACGGGCTGCGTATGTCCGATATCGACATCGTAGATCACTGGGATGTGTTTGAGCATTGGATGTTTATCTAAAATGAACCTCAAATGTGCCACTGTCATCTCGGATTTTTTCTGAAAGCGTCCGATGATCAATCCTTTAATAGATTCTGCATGCTGCATGAGGGAGGTGAGGTCTCTGGCGAACGTTTCAGGGAAGACCAATTCATCATCTTCTACAAATAAGATGGCATCTTTGATTTGAGGCATAAACGATGTCCCTTGCAGTAAGTTCAGTGTACAAAGGTTCCCGCCATACAAGGTGCCTTCAGCTGTTCCTTCCTGATATATTTTCCATTCCGTCGGATGAAACTGCCTGTTCGCTTGATCAAGATACCACGCATCATCACTCCACTTTGTCGAAGGGGTCACATCAAAAGGCTCACCGCCGTTCATTAAGCAGGCTTGAAACATAGCGGTTTGCTCCTCCTGTCCCTGTTCCATTTGGAAACTGGAGAAATGAGGGCCTGAGTATGTCACCATATCACATTTGGCGGTAATGGCGCTTGCGAGTGCGGTAATATCACTGTAGCCGCAAAGAACTTTTGGGTGCTGACGAATCAAATCATAATCTATATAAGGCAAAAGCTCATTGCAATTAAAGCCGCCGATTGCTGTCAAAATGCCGTCGACTTCATCATCTGTGAACGCCTCATGCAGATCAGATAAGCGGTGTTCAATAGACGATGAGGAATGAAGATCACATTCAAACACGTGTTGTCCAAAAGAGACAGTGAAACCTAAAGTCTCTAAACGCTTTTTTGCATGAGCGACTCCTTCTTCTGATAAAATACTGGCACTTCGGCTTGGGGCAATGACACGAATATGGCCGCCTTTTTTTAAAGGAGAGGGTGTATGCATTAACAAATCTTCCTTTCCATCACATATTTCTCCATTATATCGGATCAAATGGCCCAAGTCTGTAAAAGCTAGCAGAAAGGCATAGACCGTGCGTTTCAGACAAGCTGTGCAAAGGGTATGGAAGAGAAAAAGACAGAATGAGGGCGGAGAATGTGAAAAAGAGGAGACTGGAATTTTTATTTTTATATTTCATGATATTCGGGGCATATGTGGTGTATTGGTGGTCTGTGCCGGCGTGGAGCGTTCAGCTGTACGCAGCAGTTTATATCGCCATTATTTTATTTAGTATCATCTCACTCATGCTAGAAAATCGCACATCACAGCACACGTTGTTATGGATGTATGTGCTGATCTTTTTCCCGATCATTGGCTATATGTTTTATTTGTTCTCAGGACAGCTCTATGTGAAAGGTCATTTATTCAAATCAAAGAGAATGTACAACCGTGAAAAATTACGCAGAATATCTGAGCTTGAGAGCAAGCCGGATGAATCGCGTCTAACCGAAAATCAGCGGACTTTTTTTCATTACACAGAAAAAGCAACAGGCATGCATGTGAACACAAATAGTGATATGGACATTTTAAAGAATGGGGAGGAGACATTTCCCCGTATTTTTGAAGAATTAAAAAAGGCAAAATCGTTCATCCATATAGAATACTACATGTTCAAATCAGATTTCCTCGGGCACCGGATGATGGAGATATTAATAGATAAAGTGAAAGAAGGGGTAGAGGTACGCTTCATCTATGATGCGGCTGGCAGCATTCGTTTCTCCCGAAAAGATATTAAACGCTTGAAGCAGTCAGGAGTCAAGGTCGCTCCTTTTCTGCCTTTAAAATATGGTTTCTTTAATCAAAAATTCAATTTCCGAAATCACCGAAAAATCGTGATAATTGATGGGAAAACAGGATTTGTAGGCGGGTTAAATGTCGGAAAAGAATATGTCGGACGTGATGAAAATATCGGTTTTTGGCGTGATACGCATACCATGTTAAAGGGTGAGGCTGTTCAAACCCTTCACTCTGTTTTTATGCTCGACTGGGAGTATGTATCAGATGAAGTATTAATTGATGATCCGAAGTATCATACGCCGCATCCTGTGACAGGAGAGGATGTCATTCAGGTTGTACCAACTGGACCCGATATGAAAGAAAGTATGAGTGATTTATATGATGCACTCATCTCAAATGCGAAACAATTTGTCTGGATTGCGACACCTTATTTTGTCCCAAATGAATCCCTTCGTACAGCATTGAAAATTGCTGCTACAAGAGGGGTGGATGTCCGGGTGATGGTACCGGAGATCAATGACGGCTTTCTCACACAATACGCCACACGATCCTATTTTTCCGAGCTATTAAAAGAAGGCATCAAGGTGTATCACTATCAAAAGGGCTTCATGCATCAAAAAGTGATGATCGCAGATGGAGAACTTGCCTCTGTCGGCACCGCAAATGTGGATATGAGAAGCTTTCAGCTCAATTTTGAGGTCAATGTCTTTACAGCTGCGAAAAAGCCCATTGAACAACTGATGGCGCACTATGAGGAAGATATGATGGAAAGTGAGCAGATGAGACCGGTTCATTTTTATAAAAGAGGCTTAAAAGAGCGATTGAAGGAATCATTTGCCCGGTTGTTTTCTGGCGTGTTATGAGTATTTCCAAACGAAGAAATCATTTCCTGATCTAGTATTTTGAAGAGGATTCCTCTATAATTGAAAATGATTATCAATTATAGAGGAAATGAGGTTCTTTTACATATGCTAAAACGCTTTTTCGCCTATTACAGGCCCTATCGAGGTCTGTTCTTTTTAGATTTCTTTTGCGCTGTCGCCGTTGGATTAATGGAACTGGGTTTCCCGCTTATCGTGAACTACTTCATTGATACATTATTGCCGACAGGGAACTGGGCGGTCATTGGCTGGACCGCACTTGCGCTGTTTGTCATTTATGCACTCAGCTCGGTTATGCAATTTATTGTGTCGTACTGGGGGCATATGCTTGGAATTAATATTGAAACAGATATGAGGAAGAAGCTGTTTGATCACTTTCAGCGCCTATCCTTTAAATTCTTTGATAACAACAAAACGGGTAAGCTCATGTCACGGATGACAAACGACCTCATGTACATTGGAGAAGTGGCGCATCACGGTCCTGAAGATTTGTTTATAGCGATTATGACAATTCTTGGCGCCTTTGCTGTCATGCTGATGATTAACTGGCAGCTTGCTATTCTAACCTTCCTGATCATGCCTGTCATCATCTGGCTTGCCCTTCATTTTAATAAGAAAATGACGCATGCGATTACACAGCTGAACAATGACATTGGAGACTTTCATGCAAGGGTTGAAAACAATATTGGCGGCATTCGTCTTGTTCAAGCCTTTGCCAATGAACATTTCGAGAAAAAACGTTTTGCTGAAAACAACAACCGTTTTCGGAAGGCGAAGCTTCTTTCTTATAAAATTATGTCGGTCAATGGATCGATCAGTTATATTCTCACACGTCTTGTGACGCTGTTTGTCCTTATCGCAGGTACATGGTTTGTCCTGCAAGGTCAATTAACGGCAGGTGGCTTTATCGCATTTGTTCTGATCACAAATGTTTTATTTAGACCGATTGATAAAATCAACACGGTCATTGAAATGTATCCAAAAGGCATTGCGGGCTTTAAAAGCTATGTCGATTTACTAGAAACAGAGCCGGATGTGAAGGATACAGAGGGAGCACGTGATGTACACGGACTAAAAGGTGAAATTGAATATCGAAATGTAACATTTGGCTACGATGAACACAGTCATGTGCTGAAGGATATCGATTTGAAGATCAAACAAGGAGAAACGGTTGCGTTTGTCGGGCCTTCAGGAGCGGGGAAATCGACGATTTGCAGTCTGCTGCCTCGTTTTTATGATGTGGATGAAGGGGAGATCACGATTGATGGTGTAAGCACAAAGTCGATGACATTGTCTTCTTTAAGGCAGCAGATCGGTATTGTGCAGCAGGATGTCTTTTTATTCTCAGGCACCATTCGTGAAAACATTGCGTACGGCAACCTAGAAGCCAGCGATGCAGAGATTTGGGAGGCTGTAAGAAGTGCGCATTTAGAGGAACTCGTTCAGCGTTTCCCAGAAGGGTTAAATACCGTCATAGGTGAGCGCGGCGTCAAACTGTCAGGCGGTCAAAAGCAGCGCCTGTCGATTGCGCGGATGTTCCTGAAAAACCCGTCCATTCTCATTCTAGATGAAGCCACATCAGCGCTTGACACAGAAACAGAAAAAGCCATACAGGATGCACTGAGCGAACTAGCTGTCGGCAGGACAACACTCGTCATTGCTCACCGTCTTGCGACAATTAAACACGCCGACCGTATTATTGTCGTGACAGAGGAAGGCATTCAAGAACAAGGCCGTCACCAAGACCTCATCCAAATGGGCGGCGTATACAGCAGACTGCACGAAGCGCAGTTTGGTCATTAAAAAGAAAGAGAAAGCCCTTTTGATAAGGGGCTTTCAGCGTGTAGACAAACCCTCGCATTCGTTGTCAGTCCTGCGCTCTGGTGCTCACGAATGTTTAATTCGCTCCGCTCCAGTGCTCATCCTTCCTAGATTGCAAAGGTTTTCTATCACGCTGAAAAAAAAATAAAGGAC
Source organism: Bacillus sp. NMCN1 (assembly GCF_002998085.1). Taxonomy (NCBI): domain Bacteria; kingdom Bacillati; phylum Bacillota; class Bacilli; order Caryophanales; family Bacillaceae; genus Bacillus; species Bacillus sp. NMCN1. The sequence continues at coordinate 363,564 of NZ_PVQL01000002.1, forward strand.
TTTTTTTGTTAGGATAGAAAAAACTCGTGTAGGAAGGATCTGATGGAATGAAGGGGCTTCGGCGATTACAAAAGGGCGATAAGATCGGTATTTTTTCACCTTCAAGTCCTGCATCCGCGACATCGCCTCTAAGGTATCAGCGGGCGAAGAAGTGGCTTGAGCAAAAAGCATTCATTGTGGTACCAGGATCTTTAACAGGGAAAGAGGATCACTACCGTTCAGGTACAATTCAAGAACGAGCGGATGAGCTGAATGAGCTAATGGCTAGGGAAGACTTGGCGTGTGTCATGTCAATGATTGGCGGGACAAATTCAAATAGTATGCTGCCTTATCTTGATTTTGAGCTGCTGAATCAACATCCGAAAATCATGATCGGTTATTCAGATGCGACAGCGATTCTTTTAGCCGCCTACGAAAAAACGGGACTGCCTGTTTTCTACGGACCGGCGCTTGTCCCATCTTTTGGAGAGTTTGAACCGTTCGTCGCTTATACATATCAGTCGTTCGAAGACATCCTGATGCAGCCTCAAACCATTCCTTATCAGATCAAAAAACCACCCTTTTGGACGGATGAACGAATCAATTGGGAAGAAAAGACACGTGATAAAAAGCAGCGTCCAAACGATTGGCTGTGCGTCATAGAAGGACAGGCAGAAGGCAGGTTGATCGGCGGAAACCTGAATGCAATGTACGGCATATGGGGAAGTGAGTTCATGCCAGCCATTCAAAACGGAGACGTCCTCCTTATTGAAGATTGCATGAAAACCGCTTCGGTTGTAGAAAAAAACTTCTCTTTATTGAAAGTAAATGGAGTGTTTGAGCGGGTATCAGGTATTCTTTTGGGAAAACATGAGCTGTTTGATGATGAGGGAACGGGAAAAGAACCTTACGAGATTTTACTTGAGGTGCTTGGAGAGACAAAGAGACCGCTCATCGCAGATTTTGACTGTGCCCATACACACCCGATGCTTACGATGCCAATCGGGGCACAAGTGAAAATGGATGCAGCTTCAAAACAAGTTTGGTTAACAAAAGAGTGGATATAACAAGAGAGCGGCCTGAGGGCTGCTCCTTTTTATGAAACCTGCTCTTTTTCAAAAGGCTGCAAGAGATCTTGCGCTTTTTTCCCCTCTACGACAATTAAGTAGTCAGACTCTAAATGAGTGAGCCTGAAGGTTTCAAGCTCTACGATGTTCTTGATGTTGCACATTGTTTTTTTAGAATACACATATAGACGATGGTGAGCCTGGTGGCATCTTTCATAAAGAGAAATAAGCTTATGTAAATTCAATGCTTTCGCAGCGATTTGGATTGAATAGATTTGAGACATCTTCATATCCTCCTGTTAATAACTTTCTCACAATAGCTTTGTTACCCTTGTTTGCATAGGGATAAACCTATCTCTATGATTTCCACTCAATAGTTCCTCCGCCTATTCGCTTGTTGCCTCTTATCGCAGACAGCTCTTCGACAAGTCGGAGCAGTGCCTGATCCTTTAACTTCGCCTCAATCATAAAATCTACATCACGCCCATACGGTTTTAATGCATGAAAAAGCGGTAAGACAAAGGACATATCTACACCATCTGCATGACTGCGTATGGCTTTTTCTGATTTCGGTGAGGATAAATGGATTTTAGGCGGAATGCCAGTGCTCGTCCAAGTGTCGAACATTCTTGGCAGGATGTCTTCAAGCACGGCATCATCATCTTTATTGGCCACGTGATGATGGTAATCAAAAACAAATGGAATACTGTGCTTTTCACATACACCAAGGGTTTCTAATGACGTATACGTTTTGTCATCATTCTCAAGCGTCATTCTTGCCTTGATATGCGCCGGAAGCTGTTTGATATTGTCATCAAAACGTTGAAGTGCCGATTCTTTATCACCGTATGCGCCGCCCACATGAATGTTCATATAGCCTTCCTTTTCGAGCTTCATCGCCTCAAGCATTTGATAATGGTACGTCATGTCGATCACGGCATTTTCTGTGATTGAAGGCTTAGGGCTAGTAAACAAGGTAAATTGGTTAGGATGAAAGCTCACACGAAGCCCATGCCGTTTCACCAACTCGCCAATCTCAAGAAACTCCTTTTGAAAAGGTGTCACAAAGTCCCAGCGCACCTCGGGATGGGTCGCAAGCGGGACGATTGAACTCGAAAAACGGTAAAGCGGGATATCATGGGCGATGGCGAAATAGAGTGTTCTTAATGTATTCACGAGATTGGCTTTCGTTGTTCGCAATAAAGCCTCTTCTCTCTCTTCCTTCGAGAGCTTGCTGTATCTTGCAAAGGTCAGCGACTTGGCAGGAGAAGCCTCCCACAAGGTGACGGCATTGGATACATAACCAAATCGATAACGCATAGGTCATCTCCTTTATAAAAAGTACGAGAACATGGCGCCAACCCATTCCAGCGGACGTGACAAAAGCGGACGCTGTGTCAATTTCTCCTCTGTCATAAGCTCAGAGACTTCCATGTGCTCCCGAATCTTTTCCTCTACGTGTGCAGTAAAGTCGGTATCATCAATGGCGACATCTACTTCCTCGTTTAGAAACAAGCTGCGTTTATCAAAATTTGCCGTACTGATCATACAGCGTCTTTGATCAATCAGAATGGCTTTCGCATGATAAAATCCTTTATAAAAACGATAAACAAGGCAGCCAGAGGCAATGAGGTCCTTCAAATAATGAAATCCAGCCTCTTTGACGAGTGGATGATCTGCTTTCATCGGGATGATGATTTCAACCGTGACGCCTCGCCTTCGTGCATCAAGCAGTGCACTTAGAAGAGGGGCAGATGGAATAAAGTAAGGCGTACAGATGATGATCTGTTTCCTCGCCTGCTGAATATCTTGTAGAAACAAAGCTTCTAAGGAAAAACCAGCAGTCGCGCGTGTTGTGCATTGTAGTGTTCCCGGTTCCAAAGCAGGAAAAACCTCATATTGCAGCTGATGAATGCCAGATGACCGGTATAAATCATTCAAAAATACATGCTGGAGATCTGCGACAACTTGCCCCGTCATGCGCAAATGATAATCCTTCCAAATGCCAAACCTGCCTTTTTTCCCAACATATTCATCACCAATATTAAACCCGCCAATATAGCCAATCTTTCCATCAATTACCGTGATTTTACGATGATTTCTCATGTTTAACCGATAAATCAAAAAAGGGAAACGAGGCTTATTTAAAAAGTAAAATTGGATGCCGCTTTTCTCCAGCATATCAATGGACTTTTGATCAAACGGATAGGACCCTAGTCGATCGGTCAGCAAAAAGACTGAAACCCCTTGTTCCGCTTTTGTTTTCAATGCTTGTAAGACCCTTTGACCAATCTTGTCGTTCTTTACAATAAAGAACATCATATGAATAGAAGAAGAGGCCTGCTGAATATCCGCGAGCAGCTGATCAAAAAATGGTTCGCCATCATGATAAAAGATGGCATCACCGCTTGTTTGGTCAAAAGATCGTTCAAAAGCGCGGGTAGAAAAATATTTCTTTCCCATATAAAGGTCTAACAATATAAGACAAACGATGACAACGAGTACGAGTAGGATGATCAATGCGATCATAAAGCTTCCTCCTTTTTTGCATATTTCAATAGTGTACCCAAACGTGTAAAAAATATTGACTGAATACTCATTCATTATTTATGATAGAGGTACAACATGGAAACGAAACAAAGTGGGTTTTGGGGAATGAAAGGGGGAGCAAGATGAATAGCCTTTTAATGTTGAACTTGATCGCATTTGCGGCGGTGACCGCTTACGCTGTGTATTTGTTTATTTATCTCATTCGAACACGAGCGGCGTACATTCGTCTTGGTAAAAAAGAAGAGTTTCAACAAGACATGAAGAAACGCTTAGAGCGTGTTTGGGTCAATGTGTTTGGGCAAAAGAAGCTGTTAAAGGACAAGAAGAGCGGCATCATTCATGTGCTGTTTTTCTACGGATTTATCCTTGTGCAGTTCGGAGCCCTTGATTTTATTATGAAGGGACTCGTTCCGGGCAGCGGACTCCCTTTAGGTCCGCTTTACGGTGTCTTTACTTTTTTCCAAGAGGTGGTCACACTTCTCATTTTAGTAGCCGTTGTTTGGGCGTTCCATAGAAGGTATGTGGAGAAGCTTGTCCGTTTAAAACGAGGCTTCAAATCAGGTCTAGTGCTTTTATTTATTGGCGGCTTGATGCTGACAGTTTTACTGGGGAACGGGATGAACATCATCTGGCATGGACACTCTCTATCACCAACTGAGCCAATCGCATCTAGTATTGCTTTCTTGCTGGGCGGTATTTCACCTCTTGCGGCAACAGTCGTTTTTTATGTCGCATGGTGGGTGCATCTCCTGATTTTGCTGACATTCTTAGTATATGTCCCGCAGTCAAAGCACGCTCACCTTATTGCAGGACCGGTGAATGTATTTGCCAGCAGATTAGACCCGCCAGGCAAGCTGCAAAAAATTGATTTTGAAGATGAGACACAAGAGACCTTCGGTGTGGGGAAAATTGAAGACTTCCGTCAGTCACAGCTGATCGACCTTTACGCCTGTGTGGAATGCGGGCGCTGTACAAATATGTGCCCGGCAACAGGTACAGGGAAGATGCTGTCTCCAATGGATTTGATTTTAAGGTTAAGAGATCATCTAACAAATAAAGGGGCCGCCATTACATCGAAGACGCCTTGGGTTCCGCAGCTTGCCTTCAGGCAGACAACAGGAAATCAGCTGGCGCTGCAGGCGAGAGGAGCAGGTGCAGAGGAATCGGCTGCCAGTTCAATGTATCATCCGTCACTTATTGGTGAGGTCATTACAGAGGAAGAAATTTGGGCATGTACGACGTGCCGAAACTGTGAAGACCAATGCCCTGTCATGAATGAACACGTCGACAAGATTATTGATATGCGCAGATATCTTGTGCTGACCGAAGGGAAAATGGATGCAGATGCACAGCGTGCCATGACAAGCATTGAGCGTCAAGGGAACCCGTGGGGATTGAACCGGAAAGAAAGAGAAAATTGGCGTGAACTGAGAGAAGATGTGCATGTGCCGACAGTAAAAGAGTTGAAAAAAGCAGATCAAACCTTCGATTATTTATTCTGGGTTGGTTCAATGGGGGCATATGACAATCGAAGCCAAAAGATTGCGCTTGCCTTTGCAAAGCTTCTCAATGAAGCAGGTGTGTCCTTTGCCATCCTAGGCAATAAAGAAAAAAACTCAGGTGATACACCAAGAAGGCTTGGAAACGAATTTTTATTCCAAGAGCTTGCTGCAAAAAACATTGAAGAATTCCAGAAAAACGGGGTCACAAAGATCGTCACGATTGATCCGCACGCCTACAATTTATTTAAAAATGAGTACCCAGACTTCGGGCTTGAGGCAGAAGTGTATCATCATACAGAATTACTGGCAGAGCTAGTGAAAGAAGGAAAAATAACGCCTGTACATGAAGTGAACGAGGTGATTACCTTCCACGACTCTTGCTACCTAGGCCGATATAACGAGGTGTATGATCCACCAAGAGACATCTTAAAAGCCATCCCTGGTGTGACGCTGAAAGAAATGGAGCGTCATCGTGAAACCGGTATGTGCTGCGGTGCCGGCGGGGGCTTAATGTGGATGGAAGAAGAGACGGGTACCCGGATTAACACTGCCCGAACGGAGCAGGCGTTACAGGTGCAGCCGTCCATCATCAGCTCCGGATGCCCTTATTGCTTAACCATGCTGGGAGATGGAACGAAGGCGAAGGAAGTAGAGGAGCAGGTAGGCACATTTGATGTCGCAGAACTTCTTGAAAAATCAGTGTTTGGCGAGGCTGGTAAGCAGGTTTCGTAAACAAAACAGGCCGATGAATAGGATGTTCATCGGCTTAAACATGGCGCTGTTACATCAGCTGACTAGATAATATGTAAGCGGTAACAAATGGGAGGGGACATACATGAGTAAGACGGTCATTGTATCTGGAGCAAGAACACCATTTGGAAAACTAGGCGGTGCTTTTAGTGGGTTGACTGCCGCAGAACTAGGTGGAATAGCAATCAAGGCTGCGCTGGAAAGAGTACCGGGTTCACATCATGTGGATGAGGTCATCATGGGAAGTGTTTTGCAGGGAGGACAAGGTCAGATTCCTTCAAGGCAAGCAGCAAGATATGCTGATCTTCCATGGTCCGTTCCGACGCAAACCATCAATAAAGTCTGTGCATCAGGAATGCGCAGTGTGAGCACAGCAGATCAAATCATTCGAGCTGGAGATGCTGAGGTCATCGTAGCGGGCGGTATGGAATCCATGTCACACGCCCCTTATTTGCTAAAAAAAGCACGATGGGGCTACAAAATGGGAGATGGTGCGGTACAAGATGCGATGATTTTAGATGGATTAACCTGTTCGTTTACAGGCGTTCATATGGGTGAGTATGGGAGCATGGCTGCAAAGGAGCTCGGTATCACGCGGGAAGAGCAAGACCTTTGGGCACTCAGAAGTCATGATCGAGCGGTCGAAGCGCAAAAAAATGGCTTTTTCCAGCATGAAATCACCCCAGTCACCGTCAAGACGAAAACGGGAGAGCGGCTGATCACAGAAGATGAATCCCCGCGTCGTGATACGTCATATGAACGGCTGTCAAAGCTCATGCCTGTTTTTGATCAAACGGGTACCATTACCGCTGGAAATGCACCAGGTGTCAATGATGGAGCAAGTGCGCTTCTTTTAATGAAAGACACATATGCGGTGCAGCATGGCGTAAAGCCGATGGCAGTCGTGCTTGGGCATACGCAGGTAGCCGTAGAGGCAAAGGATTTTCCGAAAACACCAGCCTTTGCTATCGAGAAGATTTTACAGAAAACAGAAAAGCGTCTAGAGGATATCGATCTATTTGAAATCAATGAGGCCTTCTCAGCAGTTGCGCTGGCATGTGAAAAAATAACCGGGCTGGACCGGCGGAAAATGAATATCAACGGTGGTGCAGTTGCGCTTGGTCATCCCATTGGGGCAAGCGGAACACGTATCATCTTGACCTTGATTCATGCATTGAAACAAAGAGGCGGAGGCATTGGTATCGCGGCGATTTGCAGTGGAAGCGGTCAAGGAGATGCCATCATGATAAAGGTAGATTAAAAGGGAGGCGTTCATCGTCATGAGTACAGAAGAGACCGTCATGGTCGTTGGAGCAGGTCAAATGGGATCAGGCATTGCCCAAGTTTTTGCTCAGTCTGGCTACACTGTCCTGCTGCATGATGCATCTGAAAAGCAGATTCATCGAGCCATTTCCTCCATGACCAAACAACTGACGAAACGAGCAGAAAAAGGAAAGCTGGCCCATCAGGCAGTCCGAGATATTACGCAGCGGCTTGCCGTATCCACAGATTTAAAGGACGTGCAGCAGGCTCATTTAGTGATTGAAGCTGTATCTGAACAAATGAGTGTGAAAAAACAAATTTTTGAAACACTCGATCAATTTGCAGAGGCGAAGACGATATTAGCAACAAACACATCTTCCTTGTCGATCACAGAATTAGCAGCTGTTACGGGGAGACCGGAGCAAGTGATTGGCATGCATTTTATGAATCCAGTGCCTGTCATGAAACTCGTTGAGGTCATTCGAGCGCTGCAAACGAGTGACGACACGTATCAAATCGTTTATGAAACAGCGAAGAAATTAAACAAAACCCCAATTGAAGTGGAAGACTTCCCTGGGTTTGTATCAAATCGTATATTAATGCCAATGATCAATGAAGCCATTTATACCCTTTATGAAGGGGTGGCAGATGCAGAGAGCATTGACGGTGTCATGACGCTTGGAATGAATCACCCAATGGGACCGCTTCGTCTTGCTGATTTCATTGGGCTAGATACATGTTTATTTATTATGAATACCCTTCATGAAGGACTTGGGGATAGCAAACACCGACCTTGTCCTCTTTTGAAAAAATACGTGAATGCAGGCTGGCTGGGCAAAAAGACAAAGAGAGGTTTTTACACATACCACGACCACTCATAGGGGGAGTCATGATGGATGTTTTGCTTACGGATCAACAGCGTCTCTGGAGAGAACAGGCAGCAGAATTTGCAAGACAGCGTGTATTCCCTGAAGTGGAAGCCATGGAACAAGGTCAGTTCCCAAGAACACTTTTAGCTGAAATGGGACGCCAAGGCTTTCTAGGGATTCCAATACCAGCTTCGTATCAAGGCTTAGGAGCAGATTTTACAACATATATCATTGCGATTCATGAATTATCCAAAGTGAGTGCGGCTATCGGTGTCATTGTGTCCGTTCATACATCTGTTGTGACGATGCCTATTTTGGCTTTTGGAACGAATGAGCAAAAAAAATCCTATGTTCCGCTGCTTGCATCTGGAAAGAAACTGGGGGCATTTTGTCTGACTGAACCGAAGGCTGGCTCAGATGCCTCCAATATTCAGTTAAGAGCAGAGCGGGCGGGCGACCACTATGTGTTAAATGGTACGAAAATGTTTATTACAAGCGGCGGGGAAGCAGAACTGTATCTTGTCTTTGCAGTGACAGATCCTGCTTCTGCGAAAAAAAATATATCGGCGTTCATTGTCGAGAAAGGTACACCAGGATTTACGATTGGAAAAGATGAGAAAAAGATGGGACTGCACGGGTCAAAAACCGTAACGCTTCATTTTGATGGTGTGCGGATTCCAAAGCAGCAGCTGCTCGGTGGAGAAGGAGAGGGCTTTCACATAGCCATGTCTAGTTTAAATGCGGGGAGAATTGGTATCGCGGCTCAAAGCCTTGGCATTGCAGAAGCCGCATTAACGGAGGCAGTGACGTATTTAAAGCAGCACACAGCAGGTCTAGAAACGACCATTCGGCTGGGTGATTTGGCGGCGAAGCTTGAAGCTGCCAAGCTATTAGTCTATCAAGCGGCTTCTTATAAAGAGGCGAATCGCCCGGTCACAAAGGAAGCATCAATGGCAAAGCTATTTGCGTCAAAAACGGCGGTTGAGATCAGTACAGAAGCGATCCATTTGCTCGGCATGGAGGGTTATACGAATCGATATCAAACAGAACGTTACTTTCGTGATGCGAAAGTTTGTGAAATCTATGAAGGAACAAGTGAAATTCAAAGGCTGGTCATTTGTAAACAGCTAATATGAAACGAGGTGGCTCATGATGCAGTTTCAATTAAGTGATGAACATGAAATGATCCAAAAAATGGTGAGAGATTTTGCGAAAAATGAAGTGGAGCCAACAGCAGCAGAGCGAGACGAGACAGAAACGTATGATCCAGCTATTTTTCGCCAGATGGCGGAGCTCGGTTTAACGGGGATCCCATGGCCAGAAGAGGTAGGCGGGATCGGCAGTGACTATTTAGCCTACGTCATCGCAGTTGAGGAGCTTTCAAGAGTGTGCGCCTCTACAGGCGTCACCCTCTCCGCTCACACCTCTCTCGCCTCGTGGCCCATCTATACTTTTGGAACAGATGAACAAAAGGAGACCTATTTAAAGCCGCTTGCAGAAGGACAGAAGGTAGGGGCATATGCACTCACTGAGAGTGGTTCAGGTTCAGATGCCGGCGGAATGAAGACAACGGCAGTAAAGGCAGGCAGTGAATACGTCCTGAACGGTGCGAAAATATTTATTACAAATGGAGGCATTGCGGATTATTATATTGTGTTTGCCGTGACAGACCAAGAAGCTGCATCTCGAAATACCACCGCCTTTATTGTAGAAAAAGAGACTCCAGGCTTTTCGGTCGGCAAAAAGGAAAGCAAACTGGGCATCCGCTCATCGCCAACGACTGAAATTCGATTTGAAGATTGCCGGATTCATGAAAGGAACCGGCTCGGTCAAGAAGGAGAAGGCTTCAAAATAGCCATGATGACACTCGATGGCGGTAGAAACGGCATTGCTGCACAGGCTGTTGGGATTGCACAAGGTGCTCTTGATGCGGCAGTCCATTATGCGAAGGAGCGCAAGCAATTTGGCAAACCAATCATACAGCAGCAAGGGATCGCTTTTAAGCTCGCAGATATGGCAACCGCAATTGAAGCATCTAGGCTGCTTACTTATCAGGCAGCATGGCTCGAAACGAAAGGGCTTCCGTATGGAAAGGAATCAGCCATGTCCAAGCTCTTTGCTGGTGATACAGCCATGAAGGTGACAACAGAAGCCGTTCAAATCTTCGGCGGTTACGGCTATACAAAGGATTACCCAGTCGAACGATACATGCGAGATGCGAAAATCACTCAAATTTATGAAGGCACACAGGAAATCCAGCGCCTAGTCATCTCACGCAAACTGCTAGATATGTAGAAACAAAGCAAAGACCACCTGACGCGAGGTGGTCTGTTTTGGTGTGGTTCATGAAGCATTAACTCACTAGCATCATCCAAAGTTTTTTTTAGGGTTGTAAAAGGATAGTGTTAGCAACAGGAAACACCTTAACGTATGAGTGATTTGTAACTGGTGAAGTAGTGAGTATTGGTACATGTGAATTGGCAATATACATACTAAAGCATTAGACCTCAAGAATGATATAGCTATAACCCACATACAAGGTAATAGTCAGGTTTTCCTGAATTTAAGATGATTTCCAGTATCGATCCATATTATATTAGCATTATGTTAAAATTAAGAAAATAAAAATATGGGAGGTTATTATGACCACAACTACTACCATTTTAGCAATTGTAACTTTGGTGATATGGATCATGGTTTCCGCAGAACTTTCGAAGTCTTCAAAGAAAGATCACAATGAAAAAGAAAATAGTCGTAGAAAATTAATTGTTTTAATGCTTGCAGGCATCATATTGACAATAGCAGTAGTCATCTCATTACTTCAGAATCTAAAATAAACTATAGAAGTGTATCGTTATGAAAGCATATTTTAATGCTTGAGAACTATATAACAAGTTCATCTCATTCACTAATGTGTTTAAACTTTGCAGAAATGTCAGGGTTCAGCCTCATTTCTAACGTGATGGTTATGATTTTGCCTACATAAATGAGCAATGCTTTTTTTGCCTGAATATCTGGATCTAAAGAAAATACAGAAATGACTATACAGACGATTAATGCAAAAAGCAGCCATTATTTTTCATCATACGTTCAAAGATTTGAATAAAGGGTATCTATTTTGATATCAAATTGAAGTCGAGACAACTCAATATGAGTGTCTCGACTTTTTTTGGAATTGAGGAAATTGATTCAATTTAACTGGGTAATTTAATCCATTTTCTTCTTTTTTGACTCCGATTCGTAGGGACTTATGTTGTGTTTTAGAGAATAGTATGTTTATCACATTTTCTAAATGTTACAATTTTTCAAAAGCTATGATAGGAACTGAAATGTATAAAGATACTGATATATTTCCAAAAATGAACCGCTTCCTAATACAGGATACGGTTCTTCTCTCCAATAGGGTCAATGTGTATGATTGTACTTCCCATTCCATTCATCATTTCTCTTGAATTCAAAATAAAATCAACTCTTTTTTCACATCCATGACATGATCATTCAGTGCTTTTTAAACTTGGGCTCTGTCTTTAACGAAGATGAGCTCCGATTGTTGAAGAATATCTCAGTAATAACTGAAGTTCTACAATCAGGAAACGAGTATCTAATAAAAAAATTCATCATGAAAGTTTACCTGCCTCTAAGATAAGGCACTGAAGATCTGACACGAATTGATTTTTTGATAGTGTTTATCAGAAATTCTGACTAGATTTTTATGGAATCAGAGCATTTTTTGCTATTACATAAGTGCCCTGTAAAAATGGAAAATGAACGTAAATCCTGATAAAAGCTGATTATAAATACCTTGAATTAAATAAATATTACAAATTTTCCAAAAAGATATTGAAATGTAATTTACTTCTTGCTAGACTAAAGAAGTAGGAAATAATCGAAGGAGGTCATATTATGACGAAAGCAACAGATTCTAAGTTTTATGCTTTATTATCGCTGTCACTTCTTGCGGTAACATTAGTAGCTTTAGTGATTGGTAATGGTTCTTTGATTGCAGCAAATCTGGGTGTTAGTACTGCAACTGCGGCAACAGTAGTTAATTTCTTAGATACTTGGTCCTCAGTAGCAACTGTCATTACAATCGTTGGTGTATTCACTGGCGTAGGCACAATTAGTTCAGGTGTAGCTGCTGCTATCTTGGCTATTCTTAAAAAAGAAGGAAAAGCGAAAGCTGCTGCTTTTTAATCTTAAAAAAAAATCATCTCAATCTTTATTGAGATGATTTTTTTTCCAAAAGTGTATTGATATCAGATGAAACAGCGTTCAATAGACAGTGACTTAAAAACTAATTTAACGTTTTATGACCATGCGACTTGTAATAAAACATTAATTAGGAGGAAATTTTATGATAAAAGCAAAAAATCTTGGCTCATTCTCACTATTGTTATTTGCAGTTACAATGGCATCTTTAGTCGTTGGAAATGGTTCTTTGATAGCAGCCAATCTATGTGTTAGTACTGGGGCTGCTGCTGCTGCTATTTTAGTTGTACATAAAAAACAAGGGAAAGCCAAAGCTGCTGCTTTTTAAAACGACTTATGCCTAAAACAAATAAACTATTTAAAATATATGATCAAAGTATAATGGGGTACCTCAATTATATTGGGATGATTCTTTTTTCTTTCATTGTTATGGTAGCGTTGATTTTCTATCGGGGTGAGATTCCCGGCACTTACCTTAACAGCTTTGTTTTTATTTCAATATACATTGTAGCTACAGCTAATATTAATCGTTGTGTATTACCGTATAGAAGACAGCAGCCAGGCTTGGTCTTTATCTCTAAACAATTGTTATTGAAACATTTATTCTTTACGATTAAAAAAGGATATTCAGTTCAATTACTTTTGGCTTGTTTCATCGCTTTAACCTTTTTGTTAGTAGAAAATCAATATTTCATTATGATACTAGCACTTATTGTCGTGATGCTTTCTTTTGCATCTCAATTATTGTCGGGTCTATTCAATATCATAAACAGAATACTCCTTTTGTTGCAATTTTGGTATATCATAACGTCCGTTTTTGAAGCAGTTATGATACTGCAAATAGTACAGTTTCTTCTTATTTACATTTACATAAGTAATTCTCATAGGATACCTTTGACAACTGGACTTTCCTTCCTAAAAAGTGCGAATAAGCAATATAGGTCTGGAAATATTCTGTATTTATTTTTGTCTTATATCACTAGTAATAAAATATTAATCATCTTAATAGGCGCCTTAGTATCAGTGCTTACTTATTTCGCCCAATCCTTTTTAACGAAAATAGAAAATCTGCCTGCGCTCATTTTAGTCTATATAAACTTTATTACGATCTTAGAAATCTTAATAGGGTCGAAAAAGGAAGAGATTGTGCTTGATAAGGCAAGAATCGAGACGCTGCAAGCCTCTTTGATTGTGAGTCCGTACGAGAGGTTTAAATCCAGTACGATTTATTTACTATGTCTTGTGCTGATTTTTGTAAGTGTGTGTGGAATAGTCGGAGTAATGATAAACACGTCCGATATCTCAATCATCCTTAAAAATACGTTATCGTTGCCTTTAATCATCTTTATTGGGGTCGTATATTTCAGAAAAACAGAACTATTAATCAACGATTATGAACATAAGTTACTGAAGCTGTCCTTGCCGATTTTATTACTCATATGCATTACAATTTTCACGATTACTTCATGAAAAGAGGAGGAAAATGATACATAAAAGATTGAAATATTTTCTGTGGTACTACTCTATCTACTGTATATTGCTGATAGGTACAGGGATTTATCTTGGGAATATAGTCAACAAAGATTTGTTTGAAGCAGCACCACCAACTTCGGGCCAGGAATTTATGTCTGTAGTCCTGACGCATAACTTAACGAACTTTGCAATGTATTTACTGGGGTTCTTGTTGTCGCCGTTATTTCAAATAATGGATTTTGGAGGTTCATCCTTCGTCATTACGATGGGGTTTAGAACGCTAGGAGCACAAGAAGCTTTAGGTAAACTAATTCCTCATGGGCTATTAGAATTTCCAAATATGTTGTTTTATCAAGGAATAAGCCAGTATGTGCTTTTCACACTAATTTATACGAAATCAATTAAAGCTGCTTTAGGTGTCATGAAAAAAATGATTCCTTATTATCTGCTATCGTTAGTCATCCTAATAATAGCTGCTTTTATTGAAGGGTATGATTCTTTATTATTTTCTATCATTATCAATAATAGATGGTTTTATTGAAGACTCTATACGACAGAGAAGGGGATTCAAGTGGGATTAGAATTTATAGAATGTACGAAGAAGTTCAAAAACAATATCATACTAGATAAAGTGAATTTTTCAATTCCAACAGGTCTCTTTCATTTAGTGGGGAGAAATGGTGCAGGTAAAAGCACTCTCCTTAAAATGATAGCTGGTTTAGATAAGAGATACTCTGGAGATATTGAGGCAAACAAAGAATCGACTCTATATTTAAATGTGGATCCTATTGGCATTCACCCATTTACAATTAGAGAAAACCTAGAGATTCTGTGGAATACGTTTAAAATTGTGCCGACTGAAGAACAGATGGGGAAAGTGAATGATTTTTTTGATGGTAACCTAGATGGTTCGTATAGTAGAGCATCTACGGGTATGAAAGCGAAGGTGGGATTATCTTTATTATTCGTAAAAGATTGGGAAACCATACTAATTGATGAAACCATGTCATCTCTAGATTCAGAGAGTATAGAGATGCTATCTGAGAGGCTAGTGAATCTTTCTATTAAAAAAATTTCAACCATCATATATGTTTCCCATAGCATGGTGAATAAACGCTTAAACGATCATTCAAGCATTATGAGTATAGGGGATGGGAGGCTATTATGGAACAACGTCCAAGAATAACATCACTGATATCATTGGTCATTTTTATTCTGGCCAATTATTATTTCGTTACTTTTGCTATTGAGTTGAATGGCTACATTTCGCAACTAGATGATTTAAGAGCTTTGTTAGAGGATATGTCCTATGAAACGATGCTGAATCTAATTGTTGTCATTACAACAATTCTAACCACCATCAGCCTATTAGTTCAGTATCTCATCGCAAAATTCTTATTAATCATCTTTGCCCCAGAGGTTAAGGGTCATTTGTTTTATGCTCTAATTCCTAAGATTATTATTATGTTTATTAATGTAATATGTATGGGGATCTTGCAAATACATAGCTTATGGCTGTACCTCTTCACGGCACTTATAGGAGCAGTATTGATCTTGTTCTTTTTTCAATACAAAAAAGCGAACTGGAAAGCATCGATTCTCTTTGCGGCACCATTTATTATAGATGCTTTAATTTCCTTAGGAAAAGAAATAGTCGCTGTACTGTAATGAATAATAAGTGGAGCATGAACTTTCAAGTGAAACAAAGCTTTCGAAAAGAAGTAACGGTATTCGCATAAAAGTGAATTCAAGGTTATTTGAGAGAAAAGGTTTTATACAATTTTTTCATTATAGGTACACGTAAACTGAACCCGTTGACGTGTGCCTTTTTATACGCTTTATAAAAAATGGACAATCACTTCGTTCGAACGATAGCCAAAATTTATTCATTCAACAGTGCTGCCTCTGATTGTTCCCATTTTTTCGTTTGGAATGAATAGAACATCATACAAAAAGCATGCCGGACACAAAAGCTAGACCCATTTCACCCAAATGATGAACCATTAGGTGAGCCCCTTGAGAAAAAATCAAAAATTAACATGATTAAAGGTGGCATAAACTCCCCTAATTTGTTTATAATGAGAGGTATGGTTTGTCGTAAAAATAAGGGATAAACACTTATTATTTCACTGATAAATGGATACATACATGTAATAGAAAGGGAGTGTCTGACCTTGAGTTTGAAAGAATACTCACAGGAGCAGCTCAAACAAATGTCTTTAGTTGAACTTGCATATGAAATTTTCAGAGACAGCAAAGCACCGATTACGTTTTCCGAGTTAATAGATGAAATGATCCGTTTGCAAGGGATACAAAAATCTGATCTTGATGATCGACTTGCTCAATTTTATACAGACTTAAATATAGATGGCCGCTTTATTTCGTTAGGTGATCAGAGATGGGGACTTCGCAGCTGGTATCCAGTTGATCAAATCGAAGAAGAAGTTCAGCCAGCTGTGAAAACAAAAGCGAAAAAGAAAAAAACAAAAGCAGCTGTCGTTGAAGAAGACTTCGATGAAATTGAAGAGGAAGAAGAAATCGAAGAGCTTGAAGAAGATCTTGATCTTGTTGAAGAAGACGATGATCTCGACCTAGACGATGAAGAGGAAATTGACGAAGATATAGAAGACTTCGACGAAGACGATGACGACGAAGATGATGACGGCTTAACAGAAATTGACGAAGACGATTTAGACGATAATAAGGAAGAAAAATAACCCTCACAAACCGGTCCTCAAAACAGGACAAAACCGTCTTGACTTTCGAGAGCGAACTATGTAGTATGTATTTTGGGCTCTCTAAAAAGAGTACGTAAAGATACGTTCATTTACGCTCCCTTTCATTTATTTGAAAGGGAGCTTTCTTATTTTTCAAGAGATTTAGGGATACACTCTAATAAGGATGAAGCTGTGCATGTCTAGTCATGCAAGGGTAAAAAAGAGAGGAGCATACGAAATGACAAAGTATATTTTTGTAACAGGAGGAGTTGTTTCCTCACTTGGAAAAGGGATCACGGCTGCATCGTTAGGCCGCCTTCTAAAAAATAGAGGGATGGATGTCACCATTCAAAAATTCGATCCATATATCAACGTAGACCCAGGGACGATGAGTCCATATCAGCACGGTGAGGTCTTCGTTACAGATGACGGTGCTGAAACAGACCTTGACTTAGGTCACTACGAGCGCTTCATTGATATTAACTTAAATAAGTACAGCAACGTCACAACTGGTAAAATCTACTCTACTGTTCTGAAGAAAGAGCGCCGCGGCGACTATTTAGGCGGAACTGTACAGGTTATTCCCCACATTACAAATGAAATCAAAGACCGTGTGTACCGTGCCGGAAAAGAAACAGGTGCAGATGTAGTCATTACAGAAATCGGCGGAACAGTAGGAGACATCGAATCCCTTCCTTTCCTTGAAGCGATTCGTCAAATGAAGAGTGACATTGGCCGTGAAAACGTGATGTACATTCATTGTACCCTTGTTCCTTACATCCGAGCAGCAGGTGAACTGAAAACAAAACCAACACAGCATAGTGTAAAAGAACTTCGCAGCCTTGGTATCCAGCCAAACGTTATTGTGGTCAGAACTGAAATGCCAATGACCCAAGACATGAAGGACAAAATTGCGTTATTCTGTGATATTGATACAAAAGCTGTTATTGAATGTCAGGATGCAGACACGCTGTACTCTATTCCGCTTGATTTACAAAAACAGGGACTAGACAAGCTTGTATGTGAACATATGAAACTTGATTGCCAAGATGCAGACATGACGGAGTGGACAGCGCTAGTCGATAAAGTGCAAAACCTCTCAAAACAAGTCACAATTGGTCTAGTTGGAAAATATGTTGAACTGCAAGATGCATACATTTCTGTCGTTGAATCACTTCGCCATGCTGGTTATGCATTTGATGCAGACGTTCAAATCAAATGGATCAATGCAGAAGAAGTGACAGCAGAAAATATGGCTGATTTCGCGCAAGATATAGACGGCATCATCGTTCCTGGAGGCTTCGGAGACCGCGGAGTGGAAGGGAAAATCATTGCTACACAATATGCCCGTGAAAACAAAGTACCATTCTTCGGAATCTGCTTAGGAATGCAAGTTGCGTCGATCGAATATGCGAGAAACGTACTAGGCCTCGATGGAGCTCATTCAGCGGAAATTGATCCTGAAACAGCATTCCCAATCATTGACCTTCTTCCAGAACAGAAGGATGTAGATGATCTAGGCGGAACACTTCGTCTTGGTCTGTATCCATGTAAATTAAATGAAGACTCAAAAGCATTTGCTGCATACAATGACGAAGTGGTCTACGAACGTCACCGTCATCGCTATGAGTTTAATAATGAATTCAGACAGCAAATGGAAGCCGCAGGCTTTGTCTTCTCTGGTACAAGCCCAGACGGACGTCTTGTTGAAATTATCGAGCTGAAGGATCATCCTTGGTTCCTTGCTTCTCAGTTCCACCCAGAATTCGTCTCAAGACCGACAAGACCACAGCCATTATTTAGAGATTTCGTTGGTGCTTCACTGCAAGCATCTGAATCAAAATAAATCAAAAACTGCCGAGAAGATGACCTTCTCGGCAGTTTTTTTATTCATATTCCTCAACGATTTCTTTCACAGTAAACGATAGAGCGTGGTAGACGTATAAACATGTCATTAAAGCAGGATAACCGAACCTTGTTCCGTCATCAGCGGGTACAAGCGGTTTCTTGAGCTGAAAATCAATGTGGACATCACAATGCTCTTCAATCATGGACGGCTCCTTTTGTGCCGGGCCGACACCAACAACGGGCGTCCCTTGCACATGCAGTTCTTTTACAAGAGATTGAATCTCCTCGTCTTCTGGTTCTGAATAAAATAGCAGCACTCTGTCGCATGGATCAAGCAATCTGCGCTCCGTTTGATCAAGCGGCAGTACTTTCGCACCTGGAAATGGCTCCTTGCTTTCTGCTGCCTCTAGGGCTACAGCAGCCAGTTCATTTTTTCCGTGAAAATAAACGGCATGTCCACTGACAACGGCTTGTGCAAGAAGGCGTGCACCATCCTCAATCGCTTCAGCCTGCTTTTCTCCAATACGTGAAAAAACACCTGATAACTGGGTTGTGAAAATTTTTAACAAGACTCATTTCCTCCTTCGATCAGATCATTTTATAATAGAATATAAAGAGAATATTAGGAAAAATGCTCAGAAAATGTCGTAAAGTAAACTATTATAAATAAAGGAAATGTGAAAATCAAACAGAATTATTTAACAACAGCTCTTTTTATGGCGAAAAATGAAAGCAATGGGGTGTAACAGATGAATGAGAAAATTTTAATTGTCGATGATCAATACGGTATTAGAATATTATTGAATGAAGTGTTTCATAAAGAAGGCTATCAAACCTTCCAAGCAGCCAATGGACTTCAGGCGTTAGATATTGTGAAAAATCATAGACCAAACCTTGTCCTGCTTGATATGAAGATTCCCGGAATGGATGGTATTGAAATTTTAAAACGCATGAAATTAATTGATGAAGACATCCGCGTCATCATTATGACAGCCTATGGCGAATTAGACATGATCCAAGAATCAAAAGAACTCGGTGCATTGACGCATTTTGCGAAACCATTTGATATTGATGAAATCCGAGATGCTGTTAAAGAATACTTGCCGCTCGAAACAAATGGTTAGATGGAAATGATTGAATCGAGTCATTCTGTTGCCGATTTGTCGAATAATTGGTATTCTAGATAAGAAGAAGAAAGCGATCTGACTTTGAAAGTTTACATATGGCGAGAAATTCTGGTCATGCTAGGGTGGAGAGCTTTTTTTAGTAAGCAAATTAGCTACATAGGGAGGATTTTTCATCATGCCTTTAGTTTCAATGACAGAAATGTTGAAAGACGCAAAGGAAAAAGGTTACGCTGTTGGACAGTTTAACTTAAATAATTTAGAATTCACGCAAGCGATTTTACAAGCTGCTCAAGAAGAGAAGTCTCCAGTTATCTTAGGAGTATCCGAAGGAGCAGGACGCTACATGGGCGGCTTCAAAACAGTTGTCGCAATGGTAGAAGCGTTAATCGAAGAATATAATGTAACAGTTCCTGTTGCGATTCATTTAGATCACGGTTCAAGCTTTGAATCTTGTGCAAAAGCCATTCATGCAGGATTTACTTCTGTCATGATCGACGCTTCTCACCACCCATTTGATGAGAACGTAGCAACAACTGCGAAAGTAGTTGAGCTTGCACATTTCCACGGTGTATCTGTAGAAGCTGAGCTTGGAACTGTTGGTGGACAAGAAGACGACGTCATCGCTGAGGGCGTTATTTATGCTGATCCAAAAGAGTGCCAAGAGCTTGTAGAACGCACTGGCATTGACTGCCTTGCGCCTGCATTAGGTTCAGTACATGGTCCATACAAAGGTGAACCAAACCTTGGTTTCGCTGAAATGGAAGAAATCGGTAAAATGACAGGTCTTCCACTTGTTCTTCACGGCGGAACAGGTATCCCAACTGCTGACATCAAGCGTTCAATTTCACTTGGTACAGCAAAAATCAATGTAAACACTGAAAACCAAATTGCTTCTGCGAAAGCAGTACGCGAAACACTTGCTGCAAAAACAGAAGAGTATGATCCACGTAAATATCTTGGACCAGCTCGTGACGCAATTAAAGCGACTGTTATCGGCAAAATGCGCGAATTTGGTTCTTCTAACCAAGCATAATTTGATGAGAACCGAAAGCCGCCTGAGTCACAGGCGGTTTTCTCCATATCTTGAGAAAGCGCAATCAAAATTTACATTTCAGACAATTTATTGATAGGAGAGTGGCACGGTTATGTTATTTTTCGTAGATACAGCGAATATCGCAGACATCAAAGAGGCGCACGAGCTTGGGATTTTAGCAGGCGTCACAACAAACCCTAGTTTAGTAGCGAAAGAAAAGGACGTATCATTCCACGACCGTCTTCGCGAAATCACTGACGTAGTATCAGGTTCTGTTAGTGCAGAAGTCATTTCGCTTAAAGCAGAGGAAATGATTGAAGAAGGAAAAGAGCTTGCTGCCATCGCACCAAATATCACGGTCAAAGTACCGATGACAACAGATGGCCTTAAAGCTGTCAAAGCGTTAACAGACCTTGGTATTAAAACAAACGTCACTTTGATTTTTAATTCAAATCAGGCACTGCTTGCAGCTAGAGCTGGTGCGACGTATGTGTCTCCATTCCTCGGTCGTTTAGATGACATTGGTCACAATGGACTTGATCTCATTAATGAAGTGAGAACCATTTTTGATGTTCATGGATTAGATACACAAATCATTGCTGCATCCATTCGTCACCCGCAGCACGTGACAGAAGCTGCGCTTAGAGGTGCTCATATCGGCACAATGCCGCTGAAAGTCATCAAGCAGCTGACAAAACACCCATTAACGGATGCAGGCATTGAGCAATTTTTAGCAGACTGGAATAAATAAGTGATTGTGGCAGGCGGGATTGTCTCCCGTTTGCCGCAGTTTTCCTTAAAAACGCTAAGAAATGTTTTGTGCAAAGAAGAGAACATCACAGCCTCGCAAAGCTTCGATTATTTTTCTTCCGACAAATTTCGTTTAACCTGTATTCTTTCTCTTGATATTGGCTAAATTTTGGACAAGACCTTTTAAAGCGCGACATCCACAAACATTATAACTCCAACAGTGATCTTCTTTAAGAAGGGAGACAAATATGGAAAAGTTAAACATTGCCGGCGGTGACCCTTTGCGCGGTACCGTACATATTAGTGGTGCGAAAAATAGTGCAGTGGCACTGATTCCTGCCACGATTCTCGCTGATTCTCCAGTAACCATTGAGGGCCTTCCGCATATTTCAGATATTGACACATTACGAGATCTGTTAGAAGAGATTGGCGGAAAGGTCACGTTTGAAAAAGGTGAAATGGTCGTCAATCCTGCTTCCATGATCAGTATGCCGCTTCCTAATGGGAAAGTGAAGAAGCTGCGTGCATCCTATTATTTAATGGGCGCCATGCTGGGCAGGTTCAAGCAGGCTGTCATCGGGCTGCCAGGAGGGTGTCACTTAGGACCTAGGCCGATCGATCAGCATATCAAAGGCTTTGAAGCACTTGGAGCCGAGGTGACAAATGAGCAGGGTGCCATTTATTTGCGTGCTGAAAAATTAGTCGGAGCCCGCATTTACCTTGATGTTGTCAGTGTAGGTGCGACCATCAATATCATGCTGGCAGCTGTACTGGCTGAAGGAAAAACGGTGATTGAAAATGCCGCAAAAGAACCCGAAATTATTGATGTAGCGACACTGCTTGCAAGCATGGGAGCCAAAATCAAGGGTGCGGGTACTGATGTGATTCGAATCGAAGGTGTAGAATCTCTTCATGGCTGTAAGCATTCCATCATCCCTGACCGCATAGAAGCAGGCACATTTTTAATTGCTGGTGCTGCGATGGGGGATGAAGTTGTACTTGATAATGTGATCCCAACTCATTTAGAATCAATTACGGCGAAACTTAGAGAAATGGGGTTCACCATTGAAACGAGCAACGATCAGATGCTGATCGTTGGCAGAAACGAAGGACTCAAGCCTGTCGATATCAAAACCCTTGTGTATCCGGGCTTTCCGACTGACCTTCAGCAGCCGATGACGGCGCTGTTAACAAAGGCGAAAGGCACGAGTGTGGTCACAGATACGATCTACTCAGCACGCTTTAAGCACATTGACGAATTGCGTCGAATGGGTGCAAACATGAAGGTCGAAGGAAGATCTGCCATTATAACTGGACAAACGCAGCTTCAAGGAGCAAAGGTCAAAGCAAGTGACCTGCGTGCAGGTGCTTGTCTCGTCGTGGCAGGGTTAATGGCAGACGGTGTGACCGAAATCACAGGGCTTGAACATATAGACAGAGGATATAGTTTGCTTGAGAAGAAGCTTGAAGGCTTGGGTGCAACCATCTGGCGTGAAAAGCTGAATGACCAAGAAATAGAAGAACTTCAAAATTCATAAGGCTTTGACTGTGAGAGGAGATTTGGACAAAAATGGAAAGAAGTTTATCGATGGAACTAGTACGGGTGACAGAAGCAGCCGCATTAAAATCTGCCCGCTGGATGGGAAGAGGATTAAAAGACGAAGCGGATGATGCTGCAACAAGTGCAATGCGTGATGTATTTGATACCATTCCGATGAAAGGAACAGTGGTCATTGGCGAGGGGGAAATGGACGAAGCACCAATGCTTTATATTGGGGAAAAGCTTGGGAACGGATACGGACCCCGCGTGGATGTTGCTGTTGATCCATTAGAAGGAACAAATATTGTGGCAAGCGGTGGCTGGAATGCCTTAGCTGTTATTGCAGTTGCAGATCATGGCAACCTGCTGAATGCACCTGATATGTACATGGATAAGATCGCAGTAGGTCCAGAAGCGGTAGGCTGCATCGACATTGAGGCGCCTGTCATTGACAATCTTCGCGCTGTAGCAAAAGCAAAAAATAAAGATATTGAAGATGTGGTTGCAACAATTTTAAACAGAGATCGACATGAGAAAATCATTGCTGAACTGAGAGAAGCAGGAGCAAGAATTAAACTGATCGATGATGGTGACGTTGCAGGAGCCATTAATACAGCATTTGATCACACAGGTGTTGATATTCTATTTGGTTCAGGCGGAGCGCCAGAAGGTGTCCTTTCTGCTGTTGCATTAAAGGCACTTGGTGGTGAAATCCACGGAAAGCTTCTTCCTCAAAGTGAAGAAGAACTAAGACGCTGTGAGAAAATGGGGCTGGATGTTGGCAAAGTCCTAAGAATGGAAGACCTTGTAAAGGGTGATGATGCCATTTTTGCAGCGACTGGTGTAACAGACGGCGAGCTATTAAAAGGTGTTCAATTCAAAGGCTCTGTTGGAACAACACATAGTGTTGTTATGCGTGCGAAATCGGGTACAGTTCGTTTCGTAGACGGCAGACACAGCTTAAAGAAAAAACCGAATCTTGTCATTCGTCCGTAATCTGAAAGCGGGTATTCATTACCCGCTTTTCATATAGGTGTCAAATGTATATCATTTTCTTTTTAAAGTTGAATATTCTCTGCAAATGAGGTAAAACTAAAGAGTGCTGCGAAATTTTCTGCGAATTTACTTCTTTTAAGCTTCAACAAGTTTAAAACTGCCGCATCATGACGATATACTCACTATCCTTCTCTATGTTGACAAAGCTCAATTTCACATTGTTCCTATCTTTTACGATAAAACGAGTGGGAGCGTTACCATGAGAGCGAGGTCATTCCAACAAAAACGGAATTAAAAGCTAATCAAATAATTGGTCATGCATTTGTAATGAAATACATTGACTAGAAAAGTGTGGTGTCCATATTGAAAGATGTTTCGATTTCATCTTTGGAAAATATGAAATTAAAAGAGCTGTATGAGTTAGCAAAAAAATACAAAATCTCTTATTACAGCAAACTAACAAAAAAAGAATTAATTTTTGCCATCTTAAAGGCGAACGCTGAGCAAGAGGATCTCTTATTTATGGAAGGGGTTCTTGAAATTATTCAGTCTGAGGGATTTGGTTTCTTAAGACCAATTAACTACTCTCCAAGTTCTGAAGACATTTATATTTCAGCTTCACAAATCAGACGCTTTGATTTACGAAACGGAGATAAGGTGTCTGGAAAGGTACGACCTCCAAAAGAGAATGAACGCTACTATGGCCTCCTTCATGTAGAAGCGGTAAATGGGGACGACCCAGAATCAGCTAAGGAACGTGTTCACTTTCCTGCACTCACGCCGCTATTCCCTGATCGTCAAATGATTCTTGAAACACAGCCTAATCACCTGTCTACTAGAATTATGGATATGATGGCGCCAGTTGGATTTGGGCAGCGTGGTTTAATTGTTGCACCGCCTAAGGCTGGGAAAACCATTTTGCTCAAAGAAATTGCCAACAGCATTTCTGAAAATCACCCAGAGTCAGAGCTGATTGTCCTTTTGATTGACGAACGCCCGGAGGAAGTAACAGATATCGAACGTTCTGTTGCAGGGGATGTTGTTAGTTCAACCTTTGACGAAGTACCGGAAAACCACATTAAAGTAGCAGAGCTTGTATTAGAGCGCGCCATGCGTCTTGTTGAACATAAGAAAGATGTCATCATCTTAATGGACAGCATCACAAGGCTTGCACGTGCATACAACCTTGTCATCCCGCCAAGCGGCCGAACGCTTTCCGGCGGTATTGATCCAGCGGCTTTCCACCGTCCAAAACGCTTCTTTGGTGCTGCGCGTAACATTGAAGAAGGCGGAAGCTTGACGATTTTAGCCACTGCGCTTGTTGATACGGGATCACGTATGGATGATGTGATTTATGAGGAGTTTAAGGGAACGGGGAACATGGAGCTTCATTTGGACCGCTCTCTTGCAGAAAGAAGAATTTTCCCAGCGATCGATATTCGTCGTTCTGGTACGAGAAAAGAAGAACTGCTTGTACCAAAAGAGCATCTTGACCGTCTATGGGCGATGAGAAAATCGATGTCAGATACACCTGACTTTGCTGAGAAGTTCATGCGCAAAATGAGAAAAACAAAGACAAACCAAGAATTTTTCGATATTTTAACGCAAGAATGGAAACAAGCCAACATGTCTGCATCAAGAAGATAGCTTGTTGAAAAAATACATTTGCAATCATAGACTCACACTGTTATAATTTCATCATGTGCGTTTCAGAATTTATTCTGAGATATTAACTCTGTTTCCGAATTGGATTCAGGGCGGAAGGAGATGACAGTAGATGAAAACAGGAATTCATCCTAACTACAAAAAAGCTACAGTCAAATGCGCTTGTGGAAATGAGTTTGAAACTGGATCAGTAAAAGAAGAGGTACGCATTGAGATTTGCTCTGAGTGCCATCCTTTCTATACAGGCCGTCAAAAATTCGCTTCTGCTGATGGACGTGTTGACCGCTTTAACAAAAAATACGGTCTTAAGTAATAATAGATACAATAAACAGGCAGGAATCCGTTCTTGCCTGTTTTTTTACGTGGATTGATGGAACTTTAAAACGGGGGAGAAGACCTTATGTATGTGATGAAACAAAGCGGTTGGCTTGAAGTCATCTGCGGAAGTATGTTTTCTGGAAAGTCGGAAGAATTGATTCGGAGAGCCAAAAGGGCCACCTTTGCCAAACAAGAAGTAAAAATATTCAAACCAGCGATTGATAACCGATATAGTACAAGCTCAGTTGTCTCACATAACGGTTCATCGGTCGATGGGATTGCAGTAGCCTCACCAAAAGACATAATAACGCACATATCAGAAAGAACCGATGTCATTGGCATTGATGAGGTGCAATTTTTTGATGAGACAATCATTGACATTGTCACTCAATTGGCTGATAAAGGCTACCGAGTCATTGTTGCAGGCCTTGATCAGGACTTCAGAGGAGAGCCATTTGGTGTTGTTCCGCATTTAATGGCATGTGCAGAGCTTGTAACAAAACTTCAAGCAGTTTGTTCGGTATGCGGCTCCCCAGCGAGTAGAACACAACGCTTGATCGACGGTAAACCCGCATCCTATGATGATCCCATTATTTTAGTAGGTGCGCAGGAATCATACGAAGCACGATGCAGACATCACCATGAAGTACCAAGACTTGACGTTGGTACAACACTTGACAATTAAAAAATAGCAAATGCCGCTGCGTTTCGTTTTTCGAGATTTTGGCTGAACACCCATCATTTGTACTTAAATAAATTAAATAACGCTACGAAAAAATTATCTAATTTTCAACGCTTGCGTTTTAGCATAAGCAGGCATAAAATGACTAACTGTAGTGTAAAGCATTTTAACGAAAAGTTCGATTTCTTGTCATAATTTTTTTGATTAAGGATTTTCCTCCTTAATCGTTCTTTAAATTAATAGTTCACTTTATTTATATTTTAGAAAGAGGGTAGTTTTTGATGAACAACGTGAAGAAAACAAAAGAAGGGTACCTCGAAACCACTTTGACAGGTAAAGATGTATTATCGATTCCAACGTTGAACAAAGGCGTGGCTTTCTCTGAAGAAGAAAGACAAGAGCTTGGACTAGAAGGTTTACTTCCTCCAACTGTTCTCACTTTAGAACAACAAGCTGAGAGAGCGTACAAGCAATTTCTAGCACAGCCAGATCGTCTTCGTCAAAACGTATACTTAAGTGATTTGCAAAACCGTAACGAAGTATTGTTCTATAAGCTTCTAACAGACAAGCTTCGTGAAATGCTTCCTGTTGTGTACACACCAACTGTTGGTGAAGCGATTCAAGAGTACAGCCATGAATACAGAAGACCTCATGGTGTCTATCTTTCAATCGACAACATTGACGGCATTGAGAAAGCATTTGAAAACCTACATGCAACAGCAGGAGATATTGACCTTATCGTTGCAACTGACTCTGAGAGCATTCTTGGAATTGGTGACTGGGGTGTTGGTGGTATCAACATCGCAATCGGTAAATTAGCTGTTTACACGGCTGCAGCAGGTATTGATCCAAGCCGCGTGATTCCAGTCGTATTAGATGTTGGAACAAACAATGAAAAATTATTGAATGATCCATTATACATTGGGAATCATCACAAACGTGTACAAGGTGAAAAATACGAAGAATTCATTGATGCTTATGTAAAAGCAGCGCTTAAATTCTTCCCGAAAGCCTTACTTCACTGGGAAGACCTTGGAAACAAAAATGCGCGTAACATCATGAAAAAATACAATGATAACATCTTAACATTCAATGATGATATTCAAGGTACTGGTGCCATTACTTTAGCGGGTGTTCTTGCAGCTGTCAAGAAAACTGGTACTCAATTGAAAGATCACCGTGTGATGATCTTCGGAGCTGGATCAGCTGGTATCGGAATCGCAGATCAAATGCGTGACACAATGGTTCTTGAAGGTCTAAGTGAAGAAGAAGCAAACAATGCTTTCTGGACATTAGACTACAGAGGTTTACTGACAGATCAATTTGAAGATGAAGTGTTTGATTTTCAAAAACCATATCTTCGTTCTGCTGATGAAGTAGAAGGATGGGCACGTGATGAAAAAGGGCAAATCTCATTTGCTGAAACTGTTCGCCAAGTGAAGCCAACCATTCTTATTGGTACATCAGGTCAAGGCGGCGCATTCACTGAAGAAATCATTCAAGAAATCGCAGCTCATACTGAGCGTCCAGTGATCATGCCAATGTCTAACCCAACAACACTTGCGGAAGCAGTTCCAGAAGATCTATTCAAATGGACAGACGGCCGTGCACTTGTTGCAACAGGAAGCCCGTTCGAAAACGTTGAGTATAACGGAATTGAACATGAAATTGGACAATCAAACAATGCGTTCGTTTTCCCTGGACTTGGTCTTGGCTCAATCGTAACGGAATCAAAAATCATCACAAAAGGCATGTTCGTTGCTTCTGCGAATGCAATTGCTGAAATGGTTGATCATGAGAAACCAGGTGCTGGTCTACTGCCAAGTATTGATAAATTGCAAGAAGTGTCAATTCATGTGGCTGTTGAAGTAGCGAAAGCAGCAATTAAAGATGGTGTCGCAAGAAAAACGCCTGACAACATCGAACAAGCTGTAAAAGACGCAATGTGGATTCCTGAATATAAAAAAATTGTAAGAGCATAATAAAATTTGTAACGCGGCATTGCTTCGGGTAATCTAAGCAATGCCGCAATAAAATAAGAAACATGTAAAGGATTCAAGGAGGAATAGTAAGATGGACTTTTTAAATATTTTGATCCTCCTAGCACCGATTTTTTTCGTTATCGCGCTGGGTTGGTTCGCAGGGAACTTCGGCAGCTATGACGCTAAATCTGCAAAAGGTGTAAGTACACTTGTTACAAAGTATGCTTTGCCAGCGCACTTTATCGCCAGCATTCTGTCAACACCAAAAGATAAATTCTATAGTCAAATTCCATTTTTCGTTGCATTGATTTTCGGAATCGTAGGCTTTTATATCATTATCCTTTTAGTTACGAAATTTGCTTTTAAATATGATTTAACAGATTCATCTGTTTTCTCGTTAAACTCAGCACAACCGACCTTTGCATTTATGGGGATTCCGGTCTTGGGCAGTTTATTTGGGGCTCAAGAAGTTGCAATTCCGATTGCTATTACCGGAATAGTTGTAAATGCATTGCTTGATCCAATTGCCATTATTGTGTCAACTGTCGGTGAAAAAACAAAAGGAAAAGCCAAAGACGGCGAAAGTTTCCTGAAAATGACGACAAAAGCGATTTTGCACGGTTTATCAGAGCCGCTTGCACTTGCACCACTAGCAAGTATCATTCTTGTTCTTTTAGGATTTAAACTTCCTGCAATTGGACATGAAATGTTAGAGGAAATCGGAAGTGTGACGTCAGGGGTTGCGCTATTCGCAGTCGGTGTCACTGTAGGTATTCGAAAAATTAAACTGAGCTTACCAGCATTCAGTATTGCACTATTAAAAGTAGCTGTACAACCGATTCTTATGTATCTCATTGCCATTCTTATGGGTCTTTCGGCTGATGAGATTACAAAAGCTGTGTTGCTTGTTGCCTTCCCAGGTTCAGCTGTTGCAGCGATGATCGCAACACGATTTGAGAAACAAGAGGCAGAAACTGCATCCGCATTTGTGATCAGTGCCATCATGTCACTCATTACATTACCGATCATTATTGCACTTACCGTATAATATAGTAGAAGGCTGCCTCCTCAGGCAGCCTTTCTTAGCGAAATGAATGAAACAGAGGGAAGAGCACACGCTTTTTTTTGATGTCAGGGTGTGTGATTTCCTTTTTTTCTTCTATTTGAGAGGGTTGTTTCAAGCTCGCGGCAAGACGCTCAAGTTTAGTGGTTAGATCTTCAATTTCTCTGCGGTGCTGAAGCAGCTGGTATGATACACCTTCATCTGCTTTTTTAGCCAGTTTCCGTTCGAGTTCTTGCAGACGATTTTCTACATCAGTGACGTGTAATTGCTGCTGAATGAGCTGGTTCACCTGCTTTTCTAATGCTTCAATCCGCTTTGTGGAGGCATCAGTTTCTACAGCAGGTGATAGCTGTTGAACGGTTTCCTCGTGGATTGGCAGTCGAATGTCTTGAAGGATCACACCTTCACTCATTTGGTGTTTGACTTCTTTAAGCAGCATTACAATATCTTCATGAAATTCATAATGTCCAAGTTCATTCCGGGCGACAGGGATGTTGAGCTGTTTAACCCAACGCTGAATCGTTTTTGAAGAAACGCCAATTTTTTTTGCAACCTCATTTGTATTCAAACCAAATGCCCTCCCTTTTTTCAATTATAAGTACCATTCTCTTCAAGGAGGACCTGTTCCTTCACGTTAGACAAAACAAGTAACCAATCGCCAAAGATCGTGTTTTCTAGCGAAAAATTGCAGAAAATCAATTGTTTTGGAAATTTTTTTGACTGTCATACCCCGCTATACTATAATTAGACTGTTACGCACAAAACAGAGGTGAAGACCATGTTAGACCGTTTAAAATCAATTGAAGAACGCTATGAAAAGCTAAATGAATATTTAAGTGATCCTGAAGTGGTAAACGACCCTAAGAAGCTTCGTGAATATTCGAAGGAGCAATCCGATATTCAAGAAACTGTTGAGGTATATAGGCAATATCGTGCGGCATACGACCAGTTAAGTGAAGCGAAAGCAATGCTGGAAGAAAAGCTGGATGCCGAGATGCGCGACATGGTCAAAGAAGAAATTTCAGAGCTCACAGAGGAAACGGAACGTTTAGAAGACGAGCTGAAAATCTTGCTGATCCCGAAAGATCCGAATGACAACAAAAACGTTATTGTGGAGGTTCGTGGTGCAGCGGGAGGAGAAGAGGCTGCGCTTTTTGCTGGAAATCTTTACCGCATGTACAGCCGTTATGCTGAAATGCAAGGCTGGAAAACGGAAGTGATGGAAGCGAGTGTGACTGGAACAGGCGGTTATAAAGAGATTATCTTTATGATCAGCGGGAAAGGTGCATACTCCAAACTAAAGTTTGAAAACGGCGCACACCGCGTGCAGCGTGTTCCGGAAACAGAATCAGGCGGACGGATTCATACATCAACAGCGACAGTTGCTGTCTTGCCTGAGGCGGAAGAAGTTGAAATTGATATCCATGAAAAAGACATCCGTGTAGATACATTCACATCAAGCGGACCTGGCGGACAAAGTGTCAATACGACCATGTCTGCTGTTCGATTAACTCACCTTCCAACAGGTGTGGTTGTATCCTGTCAGGACGAGAAGTCGCAAATTAAAAACAAAGAAAAAGCCATGAAAGTGTTACGTGCGAGAATTTATGATAAATTCCAGCGGGAAGCACAGGCTGAATATGATCAAACGCGTAAATCTGCTGTTGGAACAGGGGATCGTTCAGAGCGTATCCGTACGTACAATTTCCCGCAAAACCGTGTAACCGACCACCGCATCGGATTAACGATTCAAAAGCTTGATCAAATTTTAGAAGGAAAACTTGACGAGGTCATAGATGCATTAATTATGGAAGACCAAGCAAGAAAGCTTCAAAATGCAAAATAATCAACGAACCATCTTTGAAGCCCTTAAATGGGCTTCTTCTTTGTTAACGGGAGCCGGTAGAGACCAAAACGCAGCAGAGCTCCTTTTGATGCATGTACTGGACCTAAGCAGAAGTGAACTTCTTGCACGTTTTCATGATCAACTGCCAGAGGAGCAAGATCGGTTTTTCAGCGAGTTTGTCATGCAGCATAAGGAAGGCGTGCCTGTTCAGCATCTAACGGGTATTGAATTCTTTTACGGTCGTCCCTTCGAGGTGAACAAACATGTTCTCATTCCTCGTCCTGAAACGGAAGAGGTCGTTTTGGCGGCGCTGAATCTGGTGAGTGACGTCTTCCCGCACGATCAGCCGCTCAAAGCAGTTGACGTTGGTACCGGAAGCGGGGCAATTGCAATTACGCTGGCTCTTGAGAAAGAAACACTATCTGTCACAGCAACGGATATTTCACATGAGGCACTTGCGGTAGCAAAGCGGAATCAACAAGCGCTTGATGCAGACGTCCATTTTTTACAAGGTGACTTACTCGAACCTATCATGGATCAAGGCATCAAAGTGGATCTGTTTATTTCCAATCCACCTTATATTGCGGCAGAGGAAATGGTCAGTTTGTCAGAGGTGGTTGCGAAGCATGAGCCAGTGAATGCGCTGACAGATGGACGTGATGGTCTGTGGTTTTATAAGCGTCTCATTCGTGATCTTCACAGTGTACTTCATGAACAGGCGGTCGTTGTCTTTGAAATTGGACATACGCAAGGGCAAGATGTAAAAGCACTTCTCTTGCAGTCATTTCCCGCGGCAGATGTCCGCATCGTCCAGGATATAAACGGGAAAGACCGAGCTGTTTGCGCACACATTCAAAACGGAAAGTCCGGCTGAATAAAGTCGGACTATTTTATTATGTAAAGATGAAACTTATGGTAAAAGAGAAACGTATATATAGAAGAATGAACATTCTGATCATGATTTTTTTACATAAATTTGTTTTGAAGGAGCGAATGGTGTGAACAGAAGGTATGCGATGGTGTTGGTCATCGTCAGTGTACTATTGATTGTGAGTGCTTGTGGTAAACCGAGCTTTAAAAAAGAAGCAGCAGCATTTGGAGAAAGCTATAAAAAAGCACAATACACAGTAAATCGAACAGATGACCTAACTGACATGAAGGAGAAGCTGAAGTTTTATTTAACCGAGCATGAATATCAAGAATATACACAAGACAGTATGTTCCCGAGCGTGTTAGAAGCAGCAAAGGATCAAGATTGTCAAATTAAGCTGAAAAAAATTACGTTTACGCCTTCAGATGAAAGCGATGACAGAATTGAATTTGACTATGAAATGATGATTCAATTTATTGATCAAAAAGGAAAGGTTAAAAAAGAAATCAAGAAAAAAGGAGCAATGACTGTCATCAAAACAGAAGCAGGGTTAAAAATCAGCCGAGATTGGGATGGGAGACTGTATCCTTCCGATTACCAATCCTCACTCCAAAGTCGTTCTTAATGGGACGGCTTTTTTTGATTTGACTCATAATCTATTAAAAAAATCATTTTTGCTGTTTATGAAATGGGTTTCCTGGACACAATGTTTGTAGCGAAGAGAAAAAGTGGGGGGGAACACATCATGTTTAAAAGTAAAATGATGATTTGTCTTTATATGTTTCTATTATTATGCGGTGCTTTTGCAAACCTTGGCAGGGAGGAGACAGCGGCTGCTTCTGCAAATCAGCCTGTTGTGATACCAGACGAAGCGATTCGATTACGCATTTTAGCAAATAGTGATCGTTCAGCGGATCAGGATGTGAAAAGAAGCATTCGAGACGAGGTTAATGCCAATATGACGGAGTGGGTCAAAGACCTCACATCCATTGAAGAAGCAAGACGTGTGATTCGGTCCAAGCTGCCAGAAATCAATCGTATTGCCAAAGCGAAATTGAAGGAACAGCACATTGATCAATCCGTCTCAGTCAGCTTTCAAAAAGCCTCATTTCCAACAAAGCTATATGGGAATTTTGTCTATCCTGCAGGGAAATATGAAGCCATTTTAATTACACTTGGAGAAGGGGATGGAGCCAATTGGTGGTGTGTGTTATTCCCGCCACTCTGCTTTATCGATTTTTCAAATGGTGAAGCCATCGCATCACCAGAGGGGGATGAGGATAACCAAATGACAGCGCAGCAAACAGATGAATCTGTGAATGAAGTGGTGAAAGAAGAGAAAGAAGAGACGGGTGAAGTGAAATTCTTTTTATTCGAATGGGTCTCTAGTCTTTTCTCCTAAAAAAGGTATAAATCTGTTTTTGCCTCATAGAGTTGAAGTAAGAGATCAAAAAGAGGTGAAAGCATGTATTATCAGTTAAGAATAGCCACAGAAGAAGATGCCCCAGCGATCAATGCTTTTCTTGAAAAGGGACAAGCGAAAGGCGGCGTCACGCTTGCAGAGCGTACGACATTTGTTGTCATGGAAGATGCGGAAGGTCAGCTGGCAGGGTGTTTAGGTCTTGAACAGCTTAGTGAACAAGAGGGCTTGTTGCGGTCCCTTGTCATATCAGATAAACTAGGTCAGGGACACATCGTGTCTTTGTTCCAAAGTGTTCAAACGCTCGGAGGAAAAATAGGTATGGATACTTTTTATGTCGTCGCAAACCTCTCCTCCTCACATGACTTTTTGGCATTGATGGGCTTCACGCCATTAGAGGACATTCCAGAAAGCATGTGGGTATCTGCACATGCAAAAGAGATATTGGCGAAAGAACAGGCTGTGGTTCTTCAAAAAAAAGACAGTTAATCACGACATACTGGACTTATACACAAACTTATCCACTGTTAAACAAGCGTTATCCACAAATTGTGGACAACGCTTGTTTTATTGATCATCATCTTTTATACTTTCAAAAGGATAATTGAGATATATCAACAGTTTTATCTTTTTTAAAAGGAGTTTGTATGATGTTAAATACAAAAAGATGGTCTGTGGATTTAGAAAAGAGTTTATCCACATACTATCCACAAATTGAACAGGCAGCTGTGTTATTGCAGCAAAATGAAGTGGTCGCTTTCCCGACAGAGACTGTTTATGGATTAGGGGCAAATGCGAAAGAGACAGAAGCTGTCATGAAAATATATGAAGCGAAAGGGCGTCCAAGTGATAATCCATTGATTGTCCACATTGCGGAGGTTCAGCAGCTTCACGAATTTGCACAAATAGAAAGCGAAAAAGCAAAGGCTCTGATGGATGCCTTTTGGCCGGGCGCTTTAACCATTGTTCTTCCATGTAAGCCGGGTACTTTATCAAAGCAGGTCACAGCAGGTTTATCCACGGTTGGTGTGAGAATGCCTGACCATCCGATTGCGCTTGAGCTCATCCGAGCAGCTGGTCTGCCGATTGCCGCACCAAGTGCCAACCGTTCAGGCAAACCTTCACCGACACAAGCTGACCATGTAGCGAGTGATCTCGATGGAAGAATCGCTGGGATTGTCGATGGCGGTTCAACTGGAATTGGCGTTGAGTCAACGGTTGTATCCTGTGTCGACGAGATTCCAGTGATCCTAAGGCCGGGTGGGATTACAAAAGAAGCTTTAGAAGAAGTAGTGGGAACGGTCAGCATCGACCCAGGGCTGACAAAAAAGGATGAAGCGCCTGTATCGCCAGGAATGAAATACACACACTATGCCCCTGAAGCTCAGATGTATCTCTTTTCTGGAAGTGATGAAGAGATGCAGCATCACATTCAAACATATCAGGCAGAAGGTCTAAAAGTTGGCGTGCTGACAACAGAAGAAAAGAAATCGTTGTTTGCGGCAGATGTTGTTTTCAGCTGTGGATGGAGAGAAAAACCCGAAACGGTTGCGGCAAACTTATATCGTGTACTGAGACAATTTGATGAGACAGATGTAGATGTCATTATTTCAGAAGCCTTTTCAGAGCAGGGAGTGGGTTCAGCGATTATGAACCGTCTGCAAAAAGCGGCAGGAGGGCGTACCCTCTCTTCGTTCAAATAGTTCTAACCTTTCTTGGACAAACATAGGTTAAAGGAGAATGCGTGTCCAAGGGGGATTTACATGTACGAACTAGCTGGCGAATTGCTGACGCTCAGCATCATGGCTTTTGCACTGGGAATGGATGCTTTTTCGGTTGGACTTGGCATGGGGATGGTTCAGCTGAAGTTCCGCCAGATCATTTATATTGGACTTGTCATTGGGATATTTCATATGTTTATGCCGCTTTTTGGTATGCTGACAGGTCAGCTCCTATCAGGCTGGCTCGGTCTCCTTGCCACCTATATCGGCGGGGCGCTGCTTTTGGTGCTCGGGCTGCAAATGATCGTTGCGTCTATTCGCAAAGAGGATAAACCATTTATCGCACCTGTTGGGGCTGGTCTCGTTCTTTTTGCAACAAGTGTCAGCTTAGACAGTTTTTCCGTTGGTTTAAGTCTCGGAATTTACGGTTCTCACGTGTGGATGACCATTTTATTGTTTGGTTTTTTTAGTATGATCCTCACATGGCTTGGATTATTTCTCGGTAAACAGGTTCGATCATGGGTTGGATCATATAGCGGGGCGCTTGGCGGAATCATTTTACTAGCCTTTGGTATCAAATTATTATTTCCGCTTTAGTCAGTCTCCTTACATAACATGTAGAATGAAATGCTATATAATAGAAGAAAAGGAGGGCGAAAGATGAAAATCTTATTTGTTTGTACGGGAAATACATGCAGAAGTCCGATGGCTCAAGCCCTTTTTGCTTCAATTGCACATGATAAAGGTTTAGAGGTCACTGTTAAATCAGCGGGCATTTTTGCCTCAGATGCTGGGAAGGCTTCTCCTCAAGCGGTCGAAGCATTATTTGAGAAAAGCATTCCCCTGAATCACTCTTCATCAAAACTGACAGAGGATCTTCTGCGAGAAGCAGATTACGTCTTCACCATGACCATGCAACATAAACAGTTGATTATGGAGCAATATGCGTATGCAAAAGACAAGATCTTC
The DNA here is from genome assembly GCF_002998085.1 of Bacillus sp. NMCN1. Taxonomy (NCBI): domain Bacteria; kingdom Bacillati; phylum Bacillota; class Bacilli; order Caryophanales; family Bacillaceae; genus Bacillus; species Bacillus sp. NMCN1. Next base: position 399,774 of record NZ_PVQL01000002.1, read on the forward strand.
ACTCTAAAGGAATTTGCGACAGGTACAGAAGGCGATGTATCCGATCCGTTTGGAGGAAGTCTGTCTGTTTATCAGGAAACACGTGATGAACTTGAAGCATTGCTCTATCAGCTGGCTGAGAAATTGAAAAAGGATTAGACGTCCTTATAATGGACAACCTGTAAAACCGTTGCATCAACGGTTTTTCTGCTTTTGTTTGCAAATGACTAGGCAGAGGTTAAAATATAACTGTAAATAAAGAATAAATGTAAGGCATAACAGATCTCACCCTTAGGAGGAATTGCCCGATGAAAGTAGCCATTGCATCCGATCACGGCGGAACGAATATTCGTGAAGAAATCAAACAACTGATGGATGAATTGAAGATTGAATACATTGATATGGGTTGTGAATGTGGATCAGGTTCTGTAGACTACCCAGATTATGCTTTTCCTGTAGCTAACATGGTGGCAAACGGAGAAGTCGACCGCGGCATTTTAATTTGCGGGACAGGCATCGGTATGAGCATCTCAGCAAACAAAGTGAAAGGAATTCGCTGTGCGCTGGCGCATGATACATTTAGTGCGAAAGCGACTAGAGAACATAATGATACAAACGTCCTTGCGATGGGAGAGCGAGTCATTGGACCTGGATTAGCACGTGATATTGCGCACATTTGGCTGACAACAGAATTTACGGCAGGACGACATGCTGTACGGATTGGTAAGATCGCTGATTACGAAGAAAAGCACCTATAAGGAGCGCTTAACATGAACATTGGTCAAGATTGGCTTGAAATGTTAAAAGAGTTTCATCAGATGGTCGAACTGCGTGCAGGGCAAATCTTAGTGATCGGCTGCAGTACATCAGAAGTGGCTGGTGAGCATATTGGGACAGCAGGAAATGAGCAAATAGCTGCGTCCATTTATCAAGAATTGGAGCAGCTAAGACGAGAGACTGGCATTGAGCTCGCTTTCCAGTGCTGTGAGCATTTGAATCGTGCTCTTGTTGTGGAAGAAGAAGTGGCTTTCCGGCTTAACCTAGAGATTGTAGCGGCAGTACCTGTCCGAAAGGCGGGTGGTTCGATGGCGGCTCATGCGTATCAGCACATGGAACATCCTGTGTTAGTTGAATCCATCGAGGCGCATGCTGGAATCGATATCGGTGATACATTAATTGGGATGCATCTAAAGAGAGTCGCTGTACCTGTTCGTCTCAGTCGTCATCAATTAGGACATGCACATGTGACGTTTGCGAAAACGCGTCCGAAGCTGATTGGCGGAGAACGAGCGGTTTATACAAGATCATAGCTTAGACATATTTCTAATATAATGTTGAATGATGAAGACGCTTCACCACTTGAATATTCGGTTTTTCGCAAAAAAGAAGTCAATTTCCCAAAAAAACTTTTACATTTCACTCAAAAACCGTGTACAATGAGATGGTGAAAAACATCGAATGGAAATAGATTGGAGAGGATTTCGCTGATGAAACATTTACCTGAGCAAGACGCACAAGTATTCAAGGCAATTCAACTAGAGCGGAAACGCCAGCAGGACAAAATCGAATTAATTGCATCAGAAAACTTCGTAAGCGAAGCAGTCATGGAAGCACAGGGCTCTGTATTAACAAACAAATATGCAGAGGGTTACCCTGGTAAACGCTACTATGGCGGCTGTGAACATGTAGACGTTGTAGAAGATATCGCACGTGACCGCGCAAAAGAAATTTTTGGCGCTGAGTATGTGAACGTACAGCCTCACTCAGGTGCTCAAGCGAATATGGCCGTATACTTTACCATTCTTGAGCATGGCGATACAGTGCTAGGCATGAACTTATCACATGGCGGGCATTTAACGCACGGAAGCCCTGTTAACTTTAGTGGTGTACAGTACAACTTTGTAGAATATGGTGTCGATAAAGAAACGCAGCATATCGACTATCAAGATGTACTTGAAAAAGCACGTGAACATAAGCCGAAGCTAATTGTTGCGGGTGCAAGTGCATACCCACGTCAAATTGATTTCAAAAAGTTCCGTGAGATTGCGGATGAAGTCGGTGCTTACTTTATGGTCGACATGGCTCACATTGCAGGTCTTGTTGCAGTAGGTCTTCATCCAAATCCAGTTCCTTATGCAGATTTTGTGACAACGACAACTCACAAAACATTGCGTGGACCTCGCGGCGGAATGATTCTATGCCGTGAAGAGTTTGGTAAAAAGATCGACAAATCGATCTTCCCTGGTATTCAAGGTGGACCACTGATGCATGTCATCTCTGCAAAAGCTGTTTCTTTCGGTGAAGTATTGAACGGAGATTTCAAAACATATGCACAAAACGTCATTGATAATGCAAAGCAACTAGCTGAAACCCTGTTATCTGAAGATATTCAGCTTGTATCTGGTGGAACGGATAACCATCTTGTTCTCATCGACTTGCGTTCTCTTGGCATCACAGGAAAAATTGCAGAAAATGTTCTTGATGAAATCGGTATTACAGTGAACAAAAATGCGATTCCTTATGATCCAGAAAAACCTTTTGTTACAAGTGGTGTACGTGTTGGTACAGCAGCAGTGACAAGCCGCGGTTTCGATCAAGAGGCGATGAAAGAAGTCGGTTCCATTATTGCGCTTGCTCTAAAACATCATGAAGATGAAGCGAAATTAGAAGAAGCGAAAAAGCGTGTATCTGATCTGACTGCCCGCTTCCCTCTATATAACGAATTAGATTATTAAAAAGCAGACCCATTTGCCTATTTTTGGCATGTGGGTTTTTTTTGTAGGATTTGCGAATCATATTGAAAGATGACGTCTTTTTATGTAGAATTGTAGGAAGTGTGCAAAGTTCACCGGAAGATGACAGAAAAGGAGTTGTAGCAAGCAATGGCAAAGGTTTATGTATTTGATCACCCGCTTATTCAGCACAAACTTACATATATTCGTGACGTTCATACAGGAACAAAAGAATTTAGGGAGCTAGTGGATGAAGTCGCAACATTAATGGCATTTGAAATCACAAGAGACTTACCGCTTGAAGAGGTAGATGTAGAAACACCTGTACAAGTAGCGAAATCAAACGTGATCTCAGGGAAGAAACTCGGTGTTGTGCCAATTTTAAGAGCAGGTCTTGGAATGGTGGACGGGATTTTGAAACTCATTCCAGCTGCTAAAGTGGGACATGTCGGTTTATACCGTGATCCGAAAACATTAAAGCCTGTTGAATATTATGTGAAGCTTCCATCTGATGTGGAAGAGCGTGAATTTATCGTAGTAGATCCAATGCTTGCAACTGGCGGTTCAGCAGTCGAAGCATTGAACAGCTTGAAAAAACGCGGGGCGAAAAACATTCGCTTCATGTGTCTTATTGCTGCCCCTGAAGGTGTAGAAGAAATGCAAAAGCACCATCCTGATGTTGATATCTACATTGCAGCATTAGATGAGAAATTGAACGAAAAAGGCTACATTATCCCAGGTCTTGGTGATGCTGGTGACCGTATGTATGGAACGAAATAACAGGTTTTAATAAAAGCCCACATGCAAACGTGCATGTGGGCTTTTTGAAATATATGACAAACGATTGATATCGTTCTTAGAAAAATCAATGTATACTGAACATTAGCTGTTTTTTTCAATGTATGTCACGTGTCTCCTAAAGTTTGATGAAATTGTGAACATTTTGTGTGCTCTATCACTATAGAAAAGTTTTTTAACTTTCAACGGATTGACACATCATAGACGCTATTGTATGCTAAACGAGGGTATTATGGTAAGGTTTTCATAGCCTATAGCACTCTACTAATCCTCATTGTGAACCCTTTAATTATCAGGGTTTGTATCAGCGAATGAAGCAACATCCCATAGATCTTTAGATTTCAAGTCTGATTGTGCAATTAGACCGATGGGTGATTGATTTTTTTCGAACAGGACTGCTTATCATAAGCGTCTTCTACGCAGTTTTCATCACCAATTATCACCTTTTTTACAATATTTTTCATCGGGAGTCAGATGAATGAACGATCCAAACGCGATTTTCCGCAGACAGAGTAAATACATGTTCTATCTATTGGCAATTTTTGTGTTTGGCTATGCCATGCCTGGTTTTAAACCACTGTTTCTTGGTTTGATTATCGGCACAATTTTTGCTTTCTTTAATTTATTCCTACTTATACGGAGAATGCACGCTTTTGATCGAGCGGTTAAAAAAGGAAAATCCATTCGTTCAATGGGAAGTACAGCCAGGTGGGCCAACGCAATTCTCGCAGTAGCGATTGCTTGGCGTTACCCTAATGAAGTTCATCTGGCAGGTGTTGTTATAGGATTAATGACAATATATCCTGTCATTATGATAGATTCCTTCATTCAACTTAAACGTTCTACTATGGAAGAGAGGTGAATACTCTTTGGGTCACAGTTCAAAAACTACAGAATTTTTAGGGTTAACGTTCAACTTATCCAATGTTCTCATGATTACGATTGCTAGTATCATCGTTCTTCTCATAGCGGTGCTGACTACTCGTGTTCTGTCTATTCGTCCGACAAAGGCGCAGAACTTCATGGAATGGATTGTTGATTTTGTTCGAAATATCATAGGTAGTTCGATGGACATGAAAACAGGAGCCCCATTTCTAGCGCTTGGCGTTACATTACTCATGTACATATTTGTTTCAAACATGCTTGGACTGCCATTTTCGATTACGGTCGATCACAACTTGTGGTGGAAATCACCAACAGCAGACCCTGCAATCACAATGACACTAGCGATTATGGTCATGGGATTGACACATTACTACGGTGTCAAGGCAAAAGGAGTCAAGGAATATACGAAAGACTACTTTAGACCAATTCCGCTTTTAGTACCATTGAAACTTATTGAAGAATTTGCAAACACGCTAACACTTGGTTTGCGTCTTTATGGAAACATTTTTGCTGGAGAGATTCTTCTTGGTTTGCTTGCAGGACTTGCGACCAATTTCTACACGCAAAACATTGCACTTGGTATCGTTGGTACATTAGGTGCCATCGTGCCGATGATTGTATGGCAGGCATTCAGTTTGTTTGTCGGAACAATCCAAGCATTTATCTTCACCATGCTGACAATGGTGTACATTTCTCATAAAGTCAGCGACGAACACTAAAAAAATTGAGAGTCCAAAAAGGACGTTATTTTAAAGGAGGAGCTTTTTAATGAATTTAATAGCAGCAGCAATTGCAATCGGTTTGGGAGCACTAGGAGCAGGTATTGGTAACGGTCTAATCGTATCTAAAACAGTTGAAGGAATCGCTCGTCAGCCAGAAGCTGGTAGAGAACTAAGAACACTTATGTTCATCGGGGTAGCTTTAGTTGAGGCACTTCCAATTATCGCTGTCGTTATCGCATTCTTGGCATTCTTTGGTTAATATGTGAGAAGCGTTCTAATATGAATTTTAATGGCGAAGATCAGATTAGTTCGAAGCTTCGCCATTCCTTTATGTTTTGTTTCTTAACATATTATTTAAAGAAGGGAGTTGCCGTACTAAATGTCTCAGTTACCAGTGGTTTTAGGAGCAGGTGGCTTAAGTTTCAACGCCGGGGATATGTTATTCCAGCTTATCGCTATGCTCATCCTGCTTGCACTTTTAAAGAAATTTGCGCTTAAACCTTTATTAGGTATTATGAAGCAGCGTGAAGATTATATAGGAAATGAAATTTCAAGTGCTGAACAAAAGCACGTTCAAGCTGAAAAGCTTCTTGAAGAACAACGTGTCTTATTGAAAGAAGCACGCGAAGAATCACATACACTCATCGAAAATGCGAAAAAGATTGGTGAGAAACAAAAAGAAGAGATCATTCAAGCAGCACGTCAAGAGTCAGAGCGCTTGAAAGAGTCTGCTAGAACTGAAATCGTGAAAGAAAAAGAACAAGCTGTGGCTGCACTGCGCGAGCAGGTTGCATCACTATCTGTACTCATTGCATCTAAAGTGATTGAAAGAGAACTTGATGAGCAAGCACAAGAGAAATTGATTCAAGAGTATCTTAAAGAGGCAGGCGAAAGCCGATGAGCGTGACTATTGTCTCTAAGCGTTACGCTTCTGCTCTTTTTGACATCGTTCTTGCTTCTTCGGCAGTAGACGAAACTGAAAAAGAGCTGAATGAGATCAAAAAAGTTCTAAAGGCTGATCAAGAACTGAATGACTTCCTTGTTCATCCGAAGATTACGGCAGACAAAAAGAAACATTTGATTGCAGAAGCTTTCAAAGGTGTTTCGACACATGTATTGCACACAATGTATTTATTGATTGACCGCGGACGCACGAATATTTTCTCTGAAATGACGTCTGAGTTTGTGAAACTTGCAAACCGCACGAAACAAATAGACGATGCGGTCGTGTATTCAGTGAAACCGCTGAGCGGCGCTGAAATTCAATCTTTATCTGAAGTATTTGCCAAAAAAGCCGAAGTCACATCACTGCGTGTTGAAAATGTGATTGACAAGGATCTAATAGGCGGAGTGAAAATCCGTATCGGAAACCGCATTTATGACGGCAGTGTCAGCGGAAAGCTTTCCCGCATTGAACGTCAGCTTGCAGGCGAAAATCGTTAGAAGGGGTGAAACCTTAGTGAGTATCAAAGCTGAAGAGATTAGCGCGCTGATAAAGCAGCAAATCCAAAACTATCAATCTGAAATTGAAGTAAAAGATGTCGGTACAGTCATTCAAGTAGGGGACGGTATCGCGCGTGTACATGGCCTTGACAACATTATGGCAGGAGAGCTGGTTGAGTTCTCTAACGGTGTAATGGGTATGGCTCAAAACCTTGAGGAGTCTAACGTAGGTATCGTTATTTTAGGACCTTACAAAGATATCCGCGAAGGTGACGATGTAAAACGTACAGGTCGTATCATGGAGGTTCCAGTAGGTGAAGAGTTAATCGGACGTATTGTGAACCCACTTGGTCAGCCTGTTGATGGACTAGGTCCAATTTTAACAAGCAAAACTCGTCCAATCGAAAGTGAAGCACCAGGCGTTATGGATCGTAAATCTGTACATGAACCGCTTCAAACAGGGATTAAAGCAATTGATGCCTTGATTCCAATCGGACGCGGACAGCGTGAATTGATCATTGGTGACCGTCAAACAGGTAAAACATCTGTTGCAATTGATACGATCCTAAACCAAAAAGATCAAGACATGATCTGTATTTATGTAGCGATCGGACAAAAGGAATCAACGGTTCGTGGTGTTGTTGAAACACTTCGTAAGCATGGTGCGCTTGATTACACAATCGTAGTCACAGCTTCTGCATCACAGCCAGCCCCGCTACTTTACCTTGCTCCTTATGCAGGTGTAACGATGGGTGAGGAATTCATGTATAACGGCAAGCACGTACTTGTTGTATATGATGACCTTTCTAAACAAGCGGCAGCTTACCGTGAGCTTTCATTATTGCTTCGTCGTCCTCCAGGTCGTGAGGCATTCCCTGGTGATGTTTTCTATCTTCACTCTCGTTTATTAGAGCGTGCAGCGAAGCTTAGTGACGAAAAGGGTGGCGGTTCTATCACAGCATTGCCTTTCGTAGAAACGCAAGCTGGCGATATCTCTGCATATATCCCAACAAACGTTATTTCAATCACAGATGGACAGATTTTCTTACAATCTGATCTCTTCTTCTCAGGCGTACGTCCAGCAGTAAACGCAGGATTGTCTGTATCCCGTGTAGGTGGTTCTGCACAAATCAAAGCAATGAAAAAAGTAGCAGGTACACTTCGTCTGGATCTTGCTTCTTATCGTGAGCTTGAAGCATTCGCTCAGTTTGGATCTGATCTAGACCAAGCGACTCAAGCAAAATTAAACCGTGGTGCTAGAACAGTTGAAGTCTTAAAACAAGACTTGAACAAACCGCTTAAAGTTGAAAAACAAGTAGCGATACTTTATGCACTCACAAGAGGATACCTAGACGATGTCGCGATTGCTGATGTCAAACGTTTCGAAGCTGAGTTATTCATGTACATTGAAGAAAACCATAAAGACTTGTTTGACACCATCTCTCAAACAGGAAACATGCCTGCTGATGAAGAGTGGAAGACAGCAATCGAAGGCTTTAAACGTACGTTTGCACCAAGCAACTAATTAGTAATCTTTCCGAGAGAAAAAGATTCTCTTTTTCTCTCTTTTCACGTAAATGAACACGGATTCCTGAAAAAAGGTGGTGAAATCTTTGGCCTCATTACGCGATATAAAGTCAAGGATCACGTCAACGAAAAAATCGAGTCAGATCACAAAAGCGATGCAAATGGTATCAGCTGCGAAACTGAATCGTGCTGAAAACAATGCGAAGTCTTTTGTTCCTTACATGGAGAAAATCCAGGAAGTGGTCGCGGCAATCGCAACTGGAACAAGTGCTAAGCACCCGATGCTTCTTTCAAGACCTGTCAAGAAAACAGGGTATCTCGTCATTACATCTGATCGAGGGCTTGCAGGACCTTTTAACAGCTCGATTTTGCGTTCCGCTTACCAAACCATTCAATCTCGTCATCAATCCGCTGATGAATATGCGGTGATTGTGATTGGTAAAATCGGACGCGACTTCTTCAAAAAGCGCGGTATTCCAGTTATTTCTGAAGTAACAGGGCTTGGAGACGAAGTAGCGTTTGCTGATATTAAAGAATTAGCAAGCAGTACAGTTCAAATGTTCTCTGATGAAGCGTTTGACGAACTTTACATGTTCTATAACCACTTTGTCAGTGCCATTTCACAAGAAGTAACAGAGAAGAAATTATTGCCGCTAACGGACCTTTCGGCCGCAGCGACACCAAATAAACGTTCCGCATCTTATGAGTTTGAGCCTTCTGAAGAAGAAATTCTTGAAGTTCTCCTTCCTCAATATGCAGAGAGTTTAATTTTCGGTGCGCTTCTTGACAGCAAAGCAAGTGAACATGCTGCAAGGATGACAGCAATGAAGAGTGCAACAGACAACGCAAAAGAATTGATCGACAACCTGACACTCTCTTATAACCGTGCTCGTCAAGCAGCGATTACACAAGAGATTACAGAAATTGTCGGCGGAGCAGCTGCCTTAGAATAGAAATAATTGTCAGGAGGGAATGCAATGAAAACAGGACGCATCAGTCAGATCATGGGACCAGTCGTAGACGTTCATTTTGAAGATGGTCACTTGCCTGAGATTTATAATGCGATCAAAGTTTCGCATAAAGCGGAAAGCGAAAGTGAAGTTACTATCGACTTAACTTTAGAAGTAGCACTACATTTAGGTGATAATACAGTCAGAACCATCGCAATGGCATCAACAGACGGTGTGAAGCGCGGTATGGAAGCTGTAGACCTTGGAAAACCAATTTCAGTACCAGTTGGTAACGTAACACTTGGACGTGTATTCAACGTACTGGGAGATAACATTGACTTAGATGAGCCACTTGGTGTGGAAGCTCAAAGAGATCCAATCCACAGACAAGCGCCTTCTTTTGATCAACTTTCTACAGAAGTTGAAATTCTTGAAACGGGTATTAAAGTTGTTGACCTTCTTGCTCCTTACATCAAGGGTGGAAAGATCGGTCTATTCGGTGGAGCCGGTGTAGGTAAAACCGTTCTGATTCAAGAATTGATCAACAACATCGCACAAGAACACGGCGGTATTTCTGTATTCGCTGGTGTTGGAGAGCGTACACGTGAAGGAAACGACCTTTACTACGAAATGAAAGATTCTGGCGTAATCGAAAAAACAGCCATGGTCTTCGGTCAAATGAACGAGCCACCAGGTGCACGTATGCGTGTTGCCCTAACTGGTTTGACAATGGCAGAGCATTTCCGTGATGAACTAGGTCAAGACGTATTGTTCTTCATCGATAACATCTATCGTTTTACACAAGCAGGTTCTGAAGTATCAGCCCTTCTTGGACGTATGCCTTCAGCGGTAGGTTATCAGCCGACACTTGCAACAGAAATGGGTCAGCTGCAAGAGCGTATCACGTCTACAAACGTAGGATCGGTTACATCGATTCAAGCGATCTATGTACCTGCGGATGACTATACGGATCCAGCTCCAGCAACAACGTTCGCTCACCTTGATGCAACGACAAACCTTGAGCGTAAGCTGACTGAAATGGGTATTTACCCAGCGGTTGATCCTCTTGCTTCAACATCTCGTGCACTTGCACCTGAGATCGTTGGCGAAGAGCATTATGCCATTGCGCGTGAAGTGCAGCAAACATTGCAGCGTTATAAAGAACTACAAGATATCATTGCCATTTTAGGTATGGATGAATTATCTGAGGACGATAAGCTTGTGGTACACAGAGCGCGTCGTGTTCAATTCTTCCTATCTCAAAACTTCCACGTAGCAGAGCAGTTCACTGGCCAAAAAGGTTCTTACGTGCCATTGAAAGAAACTGTTAAAGGCTTCAAGGAAATCTTATCTGGTAAATACGATCACCTTCCAGAAGATGCATTCCGCTTAGTTGGACGCATTGAAGAAGTGGTTGAAAAAGCCAAAGAGATGGGTGTAGAGGCCTAATCTGGTCCTTAGGAGGGTAAAAGCATGAAGACCGTTCAAGTCAATATCGTTACTCCCGACGGCCCAGTGTATCAAGCGGATGTGGAAATGGTCAGTGTCAGAGCAGAAAGCGGTGAGCTTGGTATTTTAGCTGGCCACGTTCCAATGGTTGCTCCGCTAAAAATCGGTGCAGTTCGCTTAAAACATAGTGGATCAACTGAATTGGTTGCAGTAAGTGGCGGATTTGTTGAAGTTCGCCCTGAACAAGTAACCATTCTTGCTCAGGCCGCTGAAACATCAGAAAAAGTTGATGTCGATCGTGCTAAATCAGCGAAACAGCGTGCTGAAGAGCATTTGAACCACCCGAATGAAAGTGATGTACGCCGGGCGGAACTCGCATTAAAACGGGCGTTAAACCGTTTAAATGTAGCAGGGAAATAAAACAGAAAATCCTTCTTATCACAATGATAAGAAGGATTTTTTTTAGAATGACATGAGAGATTGATACATCGACACATACGGGTGAGAATCCTGTTTTTCAAGATATAAGTGCTCGCAAAACTGCGTACTATGCCACGTTTTATTGTGCCGGCGCAAACCAAGCGTATATTGATGCGGAGAGTCCATATAAGGCCGTACCACCCAGTCAGCATCTGAATGATGACGGAGGACAACCTCTCCCATATACACACTCATCATCGCTTCTAATGCATCTATTGGCATCTTCCACTCAGCAAACAGCTGCTTGGTAAATGCATCAAAGTATAGTGATTCTAACTGATACAGGCTTTCCTCAGAGTAATCCAAAGAAATGTTATGAAAATGACACAATTGCGCTAATTCTTCTAGCTGTGTCTGTCTATAATCAAAGTAGAAAGCAATGGCCTCCCATTCATGATCAAATGAGGGAACCAGTTCTCCGTACAAATCAACAAAGTCAGGAAAAGAATCTTTCAATGTGTTCAGCTCCTTCCACACGCAGTATATCATCTCCTTGGCACCAGGATAAGAGGGGATTTACTCTAAATGTAGCTCTTTTTTCCAAATGATTCATCTTTCCGATTTTCGAGGATATAATGAAAGGGAGTTTTCCTTTACAGAAATAAATAAAAGGAGGATTCAACTGTATGGAAGACGTAGGACAACAAGCAATCGTGAGTATTGTGATCCACCTATTTTTTATTGCGATTACATGGTGGGCATTGCTTGCCATAAATATTGATCCACTGATTAAAAAAGGGAAAATCGTTCAGGCAAGATTGCTGATGATGCTCATTACCATTGCCATCGCATCTGCAGTCAGCAATTTCTTCCTTGATTACTTAAATTTTTCCAGACAAATTCCTTATATGTTCTAACATAAAAGGTTTGGTCACTGTCTTATGCGGGAACGTAAAAAGAAATGTCAAAAATATGGCCTTGATGACTTTTCCACGTATGCACACACCTCCTTGCGGCAACACTTGTAGCAAGGGGGAATGACAAGTGAGAAAGTATGTAAAAGGTTGGCCATTATTTGCGTTTATTCTTTTTTTTGTTCTGATGATTCAAGGTGTTCGTGCGGAAGAATCTTCTCCGCTCGCCCAAATAGCAGAAGGTCTGAAAAACCAGCAAATTGAAGTAGATGGATGGACTCTTCACGCAAAAACAAATGTAGACATTTCATCTGAACAATTTTCAAAAAAAGTGAAACGTTTGAAAGACGAACTACGACAGTATGAGTGGACCGAAAAAGAAGAGAAACATGTCACCAAAGTCACAGGAATTTACAAAGATGAAAAAAATGATACATTATCGAAAATTTTACTCGTGAAGACCGACACAAAATCCAATCAAAAGTCGTATTTATTATATGAGCAAAAAGGTGCTCGCCCACTGAATACCTGGGAGCATACATATGATCAGTTCGTACGTCATGCAAAAAGCATATTACAAGAGAAATTTGTAATTTTTACTTGTCTCGATGGTCATGTAAATGGTATGATGGATGTTGTTTTGCAAAAAAAAGCTGAAACATTAGCAAATGAATTTCAAGCAAAACCAGTTGAGTATCTCGTTGAGTCTAATTTTGTGTCGCTTTCCGCTTACACAGATAAGTGGGAACAGTTCATTATGACTTCAAATGATAAAATGAATGTTCAAATTGCCATCAGAAGTTCGGAAATGAACGAAAATCATACGATTACGGTTGGCACACCAATCGTAACGACTGAATATTAATATAGAGAATTTGGGACGCGGAGGGGAAGACCTTGGAAAAAATTATCGTCCGCGGCGGTCAAAAGTTAAACGGCACAGTTAAAGTAGAAGGCGCAAAAAATGCCGTTTTACCAGTTATCGCTGCATCTTTGTTAGCAAGTACAGAAAAAAGCGTAATTTGTGATGTACCTACGCTCTCCGATGTATATACAATCAATGAAGTGTTACGTCATTTAGGAGCAGAAGTACATTTTGAAAATAACGAAGTATCAGTGGATGCATCTCATGCACTAGAAACTGAGGCTCCGTTTGAGTATGTCCGTAAAATGCGAGCGTCTGTGCTCGTCATGGGCCCACTTTTAGCAAGAACAGGTCATGCAAGAGTTGCATTACCTGGAGGCTGTGCGATTGGTTCAAGACCAATTGACCAGCATTTAAAAGGCTTTGAAGCAATGGGAGCTAAAATTCAAGTAGGAAATGGTTTCATCGAGGCTGAAGTAAAAGGCCGTTTAAAAGGTGCGAAAGTCTATTTGGATTTCCCAAGTGTTGGTGCAACTGAAAACATCATCATGGCAGCAGCATTAGCTGAAGGAACAACGATTTTAGAAAACGTAGCAAAAGAACCTGAAATTGTTGATTTGGCAAACTACATCAATGCCATGGGCGGTAAGGTTCGCGGAGCTGGTACTGGTACAATCAAAATCGAAGGTGTGGAAACACTCCACGGTGCAAAACACAACATCATCCCTGACAGAATTGAAGCAGGTACTTTCATGGTGGCAGCAGCCATTACAGAAGGAAATGTTCTTGTAAAAGGCGCAGTGCCAGAGCACATGACATCACTTGTAGCAAAAATGGAAGAAATGGGTATTCAGATCATTGAAGAAGAAGAAGGTTTAAGAGTCATTGGACCATCTGAGCTCAAGCCAATCGATCTAAAAACAATGCCACATCCTGGTTTCCCAACGGATATGCAATCTCAGATGATGGCGCTATTGCTTCGTGCAAACGGAACAAGCATGATCACAGAAACGGTGTTTGAAAACCGCTTTATGCATGCTGAAGAATTCCGCCGCATGAATGGCGATATTAAAATTGAGGGTCGCTCTGTGATTATCAACGGGCCGGTTCAACTTCAAGGTGCTGAAGTGTCAGCGACTGATTTAAGAGCAGGAGCAGCACTTGTACTTGCTGGATTAGTAGCAGAAGGTCATACACGTGTCACAGAGTTGAAGCATATCGACCGTGGTTATGTGAACTTCCACCAAAAGCTTGCAGCAATCGGTGCAGATATTGAAAGAGTAAACGATGAATCAGCAGATGTGACACAAGAACAAGTTGTATCAGATCTGAACGCGTAATCATAAAGAAATCAGTGTGTCCATGAGGCATGCTGATTTTTTTTTAGAATCATAGAATGCTTTATTTTGAAAGCTTATCATTAGTGTATCCAACCATCTTAAATTTTATTCATAAAGACGAACAGTAAAATCAGTTGATAAACAGCCTCATATCTTCATCCAAAGACTTGTCCACTGAATGAAAGAAGCTGTCATATTAGCTTGTCCCCGCCCATAGGATAAAAGAGATTCAATGACAAATGGGGGCAGCCAAATATGAAACCAATGATATGGACAATCGCAGGAATATGCATCATTATTTTAATGATTCCAACTTTACTTGTGTTGCCGACGTTTCAAGGGAAGCCGGAGGCAAGCCAGCAGGTATCAGCGGAGCCATCAGTTAAAAAAGAAGTGAAGGGTACAGTCAAATTAAAGCAATCACCCGTCGCCATCCCCGTCTATCGTTCAGCTCATCAGCAGGTAGAAAACATCCCTTTAGAAGAGTATGTGATCGGTGTCGTAGCGTCTGAAATGCCAGCTGATTTTGAAATGGAAGCACTCAAGGCACAGGCACTCGCCGCAAGAACGTATATCGTCAGACAAATGATCATCGATAAGACTGTCAAATCACCAAAGGGCTCTCTTGTAGATGACACCCAAATGTTCCAAGTTTATAAAAACAAGCAGGAACTCAAGAAAATTTGGGGGAAAGCGTACAATTGGAAGTTAAAAAAAGTCACAGAAGCTGTCGCTAGCACACAAGGAAAAGTGCTGACTTATGATGAGAAACCAATTGATGCCTCATTCTTTTCAACAAGTAACGGAAAAACGGAAAATGCCGAAGCTTATTGGAAAAACGAAATCCCATATTTGAAAAGTGTCTCAAGTAAATGGGACGAAAAATCGCCAAAATTTCAAAACAAGAAAACCATCACAGTTAGTGAATTTCAGCAAAAATTAGGTGTGACGCTCACTCAGCAGGCACAGGTAGGACAGATAGTAGAACGGACGCCAGGAAATCAAGTAGCGAAAGCCGTAATAAACGGTAAAACACTGACAGGCAGAGACATTCGAGAGTCACTAGCACTTCATTCAGCGGACTTTACATGGGAACGACAGGGCCAGCAAATTATCATTACGACAAAAGGGTATGGCCATGGTGTTGGAATGAGTCAGTATGGTGCGCACTATATGGCACAGTCAGGCAAAAAAGTAGATGCTATCGTGAAACATTATTATAAAGGGATTCAAATTGAATCAGCTGATCGTTTTCTCAACACGTATATGGCTAAAAAATAAAGCAAAGGTGCCTCAGAAATGGGGCATTTTTTTTTGTGTTCCAAGAGGTTTGAACAGAATGTGTCAAATTGCGACTTAAGACGCACCTCAGGAAAACTTAAACATTTACGTCCCGACAAGAACCGATGGCCGATACAAAGCCCCTCGAAAGAAGGAGAAAACAAGAGAAAAAATGATGTGTTAGGTGAATATATCTAGACAACTGACAGATTTTTAGTGATTTTGATGAAAGAGAAAAAGGGACCGAGTCCTATACCATTCCAAGACAGAATATTTTACGATTAAGATGTTTCAATTAAATACATAAGGAGGAAGGAAAAATGATGTTGAAAAAAGTATTTACACTCGTAACCTTAGCTGTATTGACATTATCTATGTCAATCTCTTCACCAGTATTTGCAAAAGCATCTACAGTCAAAAAACATAACAAAGATGTAAGAGTCACCATCTTACTTGATGCAAGTGGAAGCATGGCAAGAAAAGTAGAGGGCGAACGCAAATTTGACCTCGCAAAACAAGAGGTATTTAAATTTGCTCAGTCACTTCCGGAAGACGCTAAAATTCGTATGAGCTTGTTTGGTTCTGAAGGAAACAACAAAAATTCAGGTAAAGCTCAATCATGTGAAGTCATTAGAGGCGTTTATGGCGTACAGCCTTACGAAAAAGAAAGCTTTGAAAACTCTTTAAACGGACTTGGACCAAATGGCTGGACACCAATTGCTCGTGCTCTTGAAAATGCAAAGCAAACGGATGAGCAGCTTAATGATGGAACAAAACATATTGTGTACCTAATCACTGATGGTGAAGAAACTTGTGGCGGAGATCCAGTAAAAGTAGCAAAAGAATTGCATAACTCAAAAGGATCGACTGTTGTTAATGTGATTGGATTAGACTTTAACGATGGCTATGAAGGTCAATTGAAGCAAGTAGCCAAAGCGGGTAAAGGCCATTACTACCAAGCAAGCACTGGTAAAGAAATGGGTTCTATCTTGTCGGCAGAATCATTAAAACTACACGAATAACTTGCTGAACAAAAGGGAAACGATTGATGTATGCTTTCGTTTCTCTTTTTCTGTACAAATGTAAAAAGGGAGGTTTTTATGAATGAAACGAAATATTGTATTAACCATTTTGGCTAGTCTTGTCCTGCTTCTTTCTTCACCAGCTCATGCTGTGATAAAAAAACAGGAGCCAGCTCATGTGGTGATATTACTCGATTTAAGCGGCAGCATGGCGCAATCAGTTGAAGGCGAAAAGAAAATCGATATCGCCAAACGTTCTATTCAAAGCTTCGCAAGTATTTTATCAGAAGATACACAAGTCCTGCTTCGTGTGTTTGGTCATGAAGGAACCAATAAAAATGCAGGAAAAGCAGTTTCTTGTGGAAGCTCTGAAGCCGTTTATGGATTTGGGTCATATGAGCCGTCAACATTTCAGCAAGCACTGAATGTGTATAAGCCAACCGGCTGGACACCACTTGCAAAAGCATTAACAGATACGAAACAAGATTTTGAAGATCATCAGGCTGAAGGGAAAAATATTGTCTATGTCGTCAGTGATGGTAAAGAAACTTGTGGAGGAAGCCCTTCACAAGCAGCAAAGGAATTACATGAAGACGGAATTGATACCATCGTCAATATCATCGGCTTTGACGTGAATGAAAAAGAAGCAAAAAGTCTAAAGTCTGTTGCAAAAGCGGGTGGTGGACAATATCAACCGGCTGCGAATGCCGAAGAATTGAATCACATTCTACAAAATGAAGCGCGCGCTTTTGGTCAGTAGGATGTGAATGGGAGCTGGGGATTGTTTTCCCCAGCTGTTTTTTAGTTGGAGATCAATTCAAAGTGGTTTCTAATTCATCAATTCGTTTCTCCACGTAGTGCTGATCTTTTCTTGCATGAAAGGTTTCGGCTTTTTCTAATATGGCCGCCGTATTATATTCGGGAATCTGTGAGTAGCTCTCATACACACCCTTAGGAATTAAAACGTTCCCTTCAGGCCAATAAACAGCGATATTGCCACGTTTCAACTCCCCAAATTGAGCCACTCCTTGATAGGACCCATATTGATTAAACAAAACTACTGGATCACCTTCTTGGACATAAAGTTCTTTTGCATCTTCGGCATTCATCAAGATAGAATGACGCTTCCCGCCATTAAACGCATCCTTTTCACTATAGATCATGGAGTTGAATTGCTTTCCTCTTCTTGTCGTGATATTAAAATGTCCCTCGGTTTTTCGGTATTGAGGCAGCTGGGCAGGAAGAAGATGTCCTTTGCCGTCCGGTGTTGGACACTCCCCATCTTCACAAAGCCAGGCACCACCCCATTGAAAAACGTCTCCTTTATGACGCAAATGCTGGATGCCATCATAGTTTCGATTTACGACCGCAATCTCACGACGAATGTCTTCAGCCGTTTCAAAATGAATTAGTTCAGCATCTTCAGGCCGGACTCTTTTTGCAAGGTCAATATAAATGTCCCATTCTGCTCTGGCTTCCTCAATCCGAGGTCCTTCAATTTCTGGACTGAAATATACCATGCGTTCCGTACTAGTGGATGTACCGCCGCCTGGCTGTTCATACCTTGTCATGGCAGGCAAAACAATTACCGTCTCTTCTGCCTCTACAAGTGTAGAGGTGTTCAAAATGATATCTTGATGGACACGGAGTTCTAGCTCAGATAATGCTTTTTCGATCGCATCTGGATTTGGCATCGTTTCTAAAAAGTTTCCGCCGCTCGTAAACAGCATTTTGAGTTTTTGCGGATGTTCTTTTGGGAGAGCCATTTTCTCAAAGGATTGCCCAATGGTGTCACCAAGCCATTTCGGAATGTCAAACCCCCAAATCTTTTCGATTCTTTCAATATTCTCTTCATCAAAATCACTGCCCGGCAAAACGAATGGATCAGCACCCATTTCACCAGAACCTTGAACACCGCTATGCCCTCGAATCGGCATGACACCACAATGTTTCCTGCCAATAAATCCACGTAACATAGCAAGGTTGGCGACCTGTGATATATTATCAGTTGCAAAGCGGTGCTGGGTAAGACCCATGCTCCAAATAAAAACGCCTGAATTGGCATTGGCAAGAAGGATCGCAAATTCTTTCATTCTTTCTTTTGATAAGCCTGATGATGTTTCTAGGTCCTCCCATTTCAACTGTGCGACATGCTGCTTTAAATCCTGTATGCCGGTAGTATGGGCTTGAATAAATTCATGATCAAGGGCGGAATGGGGCGCATGCTGCTCCATGTCAAACCAATGTTTGATGACGCCGTTCATAAACGCAATATCGCCGCCTATATTGACTTGATAGAAATCATCCGCGATTTTTGTGCCGAATAAAGCACTTTCTGGAATAGAGGGAACCCAATACTTTTCCATGGCAGGCTCTTTGTACGGATTGATGACAATAATTTTGGTTCCTTTCTTTTTAGCCGCGTACATATATTTAGTGGAAACAGGCTGGTTGTTTGCTGCGACAGATCCCCAAAAAATTAAGACATCCGTTCCGATCCAATCGTTGTAATTACAGCTGGAGGCTCCTATACCAAGGGATCGTTTAAGAGCGGTTTTGCTCGGTGAATGACAAATGCGAGAAGCATTATCAATATGATTTGTCCCGATAAATCGGGCTGCCTTCGCCGCGGTATAATAGACTTCATTTGTAATTCCTCTAGCCGTTAAATAGAAAGCGAGCTGCCGTTTATCAATTGATTTAATTTTAGCTGCGATTTGATCTAATGCATCATCCCAGGAAATACGCATAAAGGCATTGTCACCTTTTTTTCGAATCAGTGGATAAGGAATACGGCCAAGTTTGCGAAGAGAGGTGCTGTCCATTTGTTTGAGCTGTTGAATATCTTCGAACCATTTTGGGTCAATAGCTGGCATTGTATTAAGACGGAGTACATTTAGCCTTGTGGTGCATATATGAGGTCCTGCGAGCGTTTGGTCATATAACCCTGAAACTCCAAGGGCACAGCCGTCACACACGCCCTGCGTTAAAATACGATATGCATAGGGGAGATTATCCTTGTTCTCCCACGCCACTTTCATCGTATCTCGAATGTGTTTCGGCTTTACTTTTCCAAGTCCCATAGGCGCAAAAGAGGCCCATAGCTTTGGTGAGGGTTTTTTATTAAGCTTAATAGGTCCCTTATGTTTTGTTTTCCCCATGATATCATCACCCTCCTATTACTTTATGAAGCGTTTTCATATCTAAAAATTACCTTTAGATTGTGATTCTGTCAAATTCAAATTAAGGTCGGGCTGAGACAGATGAAGTAGCAGTAAGGTTTGTTTCTCTAAGCTGCTGAATATCCTTCCGTATGAGAAGAGATATGATAAAAGCGATGAAAAATAAGCCAGAGAACACCATCAGACTTTGCGTGTAGTTACCTGTTATATCTCGAATAAAGGATGAAAATAAAGGTCCAGCTAAACCAGCAGCTGCCCAGGCAGTCAGAATATAACCGTGTATGGCACCAAGTTGTTTCGTGCCAAATAAATCCCCAATATATGCTGGAATTGAGGCAAACCCTCCTCCATAGCACGTATAAATGATCGCCATCACGATTGAAAAGACGAGCGGTTCTTTTAAATAGGGGAGTAAAGGAAAGGCAATAAGCTGGATACCAAAGAAGATTGTATACGTATTCGGCCTTCCGATATAATCTGAGAAGGAAGCCCAGCCAATCCGCCCTAAACCATTAAAAGCACCTAAAATACCAACAAGGGTAGCTGCAGCACCTGCAGTGAATCCAACACTTTCTTGAGCAAGAGGCGATGCTACTGAAATAATGGCAATTCCGCATGTGATATTAATAAAGAGCATGAGCCACAAATAATAAAAACGTCGTGTTTTGATCGCTTCATTTGCTGTAAGCTGTGATAAATCCTGAGGGATTTTTCTTTGATTTGTTTTTAACACGTCAAATTGTTTGACGTCTTCAGATGTTGGTGTTGATAAATAAAGAGATGAGATCACCATGATCATAAAATAGGAAATTCCAAGAATGTAAAAGGTATTTGCGATATCCACTTTTTCAATGAGATATTGGATAATTGGGCTGCAAATAAGAGACGCAAATCCAAAACCCATAATAGCTAAGCCGGTTGCAAGTCCTCTTCGGTCCGGAAACCATTTCACCAAAGTTGATACAGGTGCAATGTAACCTACCCCTAATCCTATTCCAGCGAGCACACCATAAAATAAATAGAGGAGTGGGAGTGAGGACATGTGGACAGCAAATCCTGACCCTGTCATTCCGATACCGAAGAAAATAGCTGAGAAGAGCCCTGATGCCCTTGGACCATACCTTTCAACGAAATGCCCCATGAAAGCAGCAGATAATCCTAAAAATAAAATAGCAATACTGAAGGTCAGGCTTATTTCTGTCAATGACCACTGAAAGGCTTGATGTAAAGGATTCGTAAAAACACTCCAAGCATAAACAGACCCAATAGATAAATGAATTCCCACAGCACTTGTTGCAATGAGCCAGCGATTTTTCGATTTGTTCATTTTGTTCCCCCCATATAAAGCAATCAAAAAGTTTGATAAGATAGAAATATGTTACAGTTTTATGACTTTTTAAAATAATATCATAATTTGATTGGATCATATAACTAAATTTGTGCTGAAAGGAAGATCATACAATGAATCCTTCTGTTAAAAAGAAACGAGTCATACACCAATACCGTGAAGGCCAATTTACTTGCAAAACAGATGAAGTTGTAGAAGAATTCCCTTTAACTGTGATCGTGAATGGAGAGGAATTTGTGACACTTGTTTGTTCTCCAGATCATTTGAAAGAATTGGTTATCGGTTTTTTAGCTTCAGAAGGAGTCATTCGATTTGAAAATGAGATTAAAAGGTTTACAATAGATGAAAGTATGGGCTTTGCCTATGTTGATTTAGTTCACTCAAGCGGATTTCAGTCATCAGATTTTACAAAGCGGGTGATTGGTTCTTGTTGTGGGAAAGGAAGACACTTTTATTTTCTCCAAGATGTGAAAACGGCAAAAACAGCCATTGATCGAATCAACATTTCTGCTGAAACTTGTATGCGTCTAATGAAATGTTTACAAGAAGAAAGCCAATTATTTCAACATACTGGTGGTGTGCATAATGCTGGACTGTGTGACTCAGAGAAGCTATTCATCACTAGAACTGATATAGGAAGACATAATGCTTTAGATAAAATCTATGGATACTGTTTACTTCATCGAATTCCACTTAGAGATAAAATTCTTGTGTTTAGCGGCCGGATATCGTCAGAAGTTCTATTGAAGGCAGCAAAACTAGGAGTGTCGATCGTCATCTCAAAATCAGCACCTACTGAGCTGGCGCTTAAAATGGCAGAAGAATTAAATATCACGACAGTTGGATTTGTCAGAGGAGAATCTTTTAATATCTACACTCACCATCAGCGTATTACAGAATAGGAGGCAAAGTATGGACAGTATATTGGATAAGAGACATCGACCATTGCGCGATTTAAGAATATCAGTAACAGATCGCTGTAACTTTAGATGTACGTACTGTATGCCTGCTGAAATTTTTGGACCAGATTATCCTTTTTTGAATAAAGGAGAACTGCTTAGTTTCGAAGAAATTGAACAGCTTGCTATCCTTTTTGCAAAGGACTTAGGTGTGGTGAAAATACGCATCACGGGTGGAGAACCTTTAATGCGGAAAGATTTGCCTGTTTTAATAGAAAAGCTCTCAAAAATTCCAGAAATTGAAGACATTGCTATGACAACCAATGGAACGCTTTTACCTTTATATGCTGATAAGTTAAAGAAAGCAGGTCTTCAGAGAGTCACCATTAGTTTGGATTCATTAAATCCTGACCGTTTTAAGCAAATGAACGGAAGGAATATTTCTATCCAAAAAGTGTTTGATGGGATTGAGGCTGCAAAAAAAGCTGGACTTGCTATTAAGATCAATATGGTTGTTCAAAAAGGTGTGAATGATCAGGATGTTTTACCAATGGCAGCTTACTTTAAAAAAGAAGGACATGTTCTCAGATTTATCGAGTTTATGGATGTCGGAAATACGAACAAATGGAATCTAGAGCATGTCATGACAAAGAAAGAGATTATTGGTCTAATTGATTCAACATTTCCTATCAAACCAGAACCTCCTCAATATCCAGGTGAAGTAGCCAACCGATTCTTTTATCAAGATGGTTCAGGAGAGATAGGCATTATTTCTTCTGTTTCAGATGCTTTTTGTGGAACATGTAACAGAGCGAGGCTTTCTGCTCGCGGCGAATTGTTTACATGTCTTTTTGCATCATCGGGTTTTGATCTAAAACGGGTGATTCGCTCGACAAAAGATAATGAAGATATAAAGAACATATTGAAGGAACTATGGTCGAATAGACATGATCAATATTCAGCCGAGAGAGAGCAGAAGAAAGATCAGAAAAAAGTTGAAATGTCATATATCGGTGGGTAGTGACAACAAAGTATCATGATCATGTATTTTTGAAAAGAAGAGAAAAAGTCATAATCATTGCTGAAAATCCTTTTTTGGAAATAGGTCTATTCATCTTATGAATCCAGTCATTATAAAAAACCAGCAGAAACTCGCTGGTTTTTAAAATGTTATTTTGTGACTCAAAAAGATTGAGATATGCCTAGAAAATAGAATTTTAAACATTTTTTACTGCTTTACTTTTAGGAGAGCTGTGATAAGATCAACTCAATCTTTACCAGCTCGATTTTTTTACTCCTGGGATTTGACCCTTATAGGCAAGCTCACGAAAAGCAATTCTAGACATTTTGAATTTTCGTAAGTAACCTCTAGGACGGCCGGTTAATTCACAGCGGTTTTTTAAGCGGATAGGGGAAGAGTCTCTAGGTAATTTCCGCAAAGCTTCATGGTCACCTTTTTCTTTCAACTCTTTTCTTAATTCTGCATATTTCAATACAAGCTGCTGCCGCTTTTTTTCTTTAGCAATTTTAGATTTCTTTGCCATTTAAAACCCTCCTGGTTTAATGTTGGATTTTCCATTGAAAGGGGTCTTCAAATGTAGTCCAATCTTGATCAAATTCTTCAGGTGTGAGTAAGCATTGATCTAGTGTGCGAATGATATCTGCTTTAGGCAAATCTACGCCAATAAACACAAGTTTTGTATGCCGGTCACCAAATTCTGCATCCCACTCATCAAGAAGCTCTGGTTCTTGCTTTAATATCCGTGCTTTTTCTGGCTCAGGCAAGGCAGCAATCCAGTATGCAATTGGTTCAATCGCAACAGATTTTCCGGCCTGTGAAATTAAAATGGTTAAATCATGATGTGTGGCCAGCCATGTAAATCCTTTAGCGCGAACTATTTGCTCCGGCATCTGATCTAACCAATTATTTAACCTGCCAGTATGGAAGGGGAGTCTTCTTTCATAAACAAAAGATGAGATTCGGTATTCTTCTGTTTCTGGCGTATGTTGAGAATGCCCGGCGTTGATTTCTTTGATCCAGCCAGCAGAAGCACTGGATTTTTCAAAGTCGAATAAACCAGTATTTAAAATGTCACTTGGCTTTACTTGCCCTTTTGAGGTTCTGATGATAGATGCTTCTGGTTGAAGTGTGGTCAGCACGCGCTCAAGTCGGTCTAATTCTGAGTTTGATACTAGATCACACTTATTTATAATCAGCACGTCACAAAATTCAATTTGATCAATAAGTAAATCGGAAATTTCTCGTTCGTCATCATCGGAAACGGCTTGCTTACGGTCTAATAAACTTTCTCCTGACTGGAAGTCGGTCCAAAAACGGTTCGCATCTACAACAGTGACCATCGTGTCTAACCGGCAAAAACGTGTCAAATCTATCCCCATTTCTTCATCAATATAAGAGAAAGTCTGCGCGACTGGAATTGGTTCACTAATTCCTGTTGACTCAATGACGATATAATCGAAATGGCCAGCCTTACATAGGCGCTCTACTTCGATTAACAAATCTTCTCTTAATGTGCAGCAAATACAACCATTAGATAATTCAACTAGCTTCTCATCTGATCGAGAGAGCTCACCACCTTGTTTGACTAGTTCTGCATCAATATTAATTTCGCTCATGTCATTGACAATCACAGCTACTTTTAACCCTTTACGATTTTGCAGAACATGATTTAATATTGTTGTTTTTCCTGCACCTAAAAACCCGCTTAATACTGTAACAGGTATTCGCTTATTCATTTGTTTCTGTCCTTTTGACAATACTCATTTTGATTTCCGCCTCACTTAAAAAGTAATCATTACGATTTGAAATTTAAAAATTATTTTGTTTCTCTATGAAGGGTATATTTCTTTAGCCGAGGAGAATATTTTTTTAACTCCAGCCGGTCCGGATTCGTTCTTTTATTCTTTGTTGTGATATAGTTTCTGTCACCTGTTTCAGTGCAGGCTAAGGTAATTTTTACGCGCATCAGTAATAGGATCCTCCTTTAATTCGTAATAGTTACGATTTGTATTTTAAAATGATCTAGACGGAATGTCAAGCTTAACAGGATGAGCAATCAAATGATCAAACAAAAGGGGGTATCGAATGTTCATTGATACCCCTCTCCATTAATAAAAGTCAACAGGCTCTTGTTTGTATTCACCTTCGTATTGCTGAAAGTCGCTAGGAATTTCTTGGAGAAATGCTAGGCCGCCTAATATCAGTATCAAAATAATGGCGATAAATGAGAGAATGGCTGTGACAATAGTTGATATGGCAAACAGCGTCTGCATTTTCATCATCTTAGCATATTGTTCTAATAACTCTTCATAAGAAGTATCAGGAGCTTGGATTAATTGTTCAGCTGCGTTTACAGATTTTTGTACGTGTATTCCCATCATAATGAGGAAGACGCCAAGGGCAGCAGGAAGAACAAGCCAAAAACCAATCAGAATAGCTAGACCGCCTGTAATATAGAGAAAGATACTACCAACTTTTCCCCACTTTGTGATCGAATGAAGAGATTGAATGATTTTCTCAGTTTGTTGCAATGGTGTTCACTCCTTTATGTATTCACTCTTTATCATACTTGAGCCAGTAGTACTTTAGGAAGAGTGAATGTAGAATAATTATAAATATTTCCATCTTCAGCTTACTATTTATGGATAAATAAATTATCTCTGAATAAGAAAAAAGTAACATTTACTATAAATTTTAACGAAAAATTATGTCATAAACAAGATTGGTAGTTAAAAATAATTAGTAAAATTATCAAAATATGTTGTTAGTTGTCTTATAATTGGTTATTATTGTTTTGTATTACCATAAAAATTGGAAGGTGGTATTCATATGTTAGATCGTTTCTTAAACAAAATGACCAATGTTCAACCTGCAGCTTCAAGATGTATTTTGCAAAAATTAGTCACTTCATGCAAATCAGCACCAACATGTTTCCTTCAAGGTGTTGGAACTTTCCGTTACTACGTGGATCGTGATACAGGTGAGATTTGTACTAGCCAAGAACGCATTAGATGCGGCTGCTAAATTGAATGATTTTATTTAATAGGATGTGAACGCATGAGCATATCTTCAATTTCATTTTTAACAAATGCTATGCAGACGTCAAACAATCGTCAAGCGGGCCAAACATCAAATTCTTTTTTAAACCAAGCTGCGAAAATTGTTCAAGGCGACCATTCTCCAGAAGAGAGAAAGGCATTATTTCAACAACTGACTTTAGTTCAGCAAGGAAAAGATTTAGAGCTTCATGTGTCTAAATTAAAGGAACTAGAGAAAGAGGTTCAAAAAGAGGCGTCTTCTTCGTCTGTTACTGTGAATCAGCATGGTGACCAAGTAGACATTTCAACTGAGGCTCGCAGTGAGTTTGAACAAGCTGAGGAACAAGCGTCAGCTTCAAGTGAAGCGAGTGAAATCACTGCAATGGAAAAGGATCAGGATGTTCAGCCAGAACCACACCAATAAAAAAATGAGGCATGTGTTAGATCGTTCACATGCCTCATTTATGTTTATTTTGCAGGAATCCTTGAATAAAGTCCATCCGGAAAAGGGGCTGCATATGAGATTGTTTCATCTTCTTCTACCATGATGTAATACGGAAACTCTTCAATCTGGAATACGCTTGTCATTTGTTCGTCCACTGAGATTATTCGTATGTTAGTTTGATTATCGCGATATAATTCTCGATCCTTTTCTTGTCCATTCTTTAGCAAAACACTAAAAGAAATGTCTAATTGACGCTGCTTTTTCGTTTCTAGAAATTGTTCAAGTGATGGAATGCAGTGCGGACATGCTGTGTCAGTGAATATAAGCAGCTGTTGCTTGTGATTGGTTTGCAGCAAATCATTCATTCGAATAGGCGATGATTTTTCAAGAAGCGGATGAACAAGTTTTTGTCCGGCATGCTGGATCGGTAAGACGATCAATTCCATTTGGTGTTTTAAATAGATGATGATTCCGATCGTCAATAAAAGGCTGCAAAGAATAAGAGTGACCTGTAAAAGTAAGATTGAATTCATCGTATATCGTCCTCTCAGAATGAAGTTACGCAGAGCTATCATAATACAAATATCAAAAATATGTCAATTATACTAAATGGTGTAAGGTGGAGCGTTTGATGAGTACAGTGAACCATTGTTTATATGCAATCTCCTATACTTGGAAAAGAAGTCGATCATATCTTCTGTTAACTCTATTGATCCAAGTGATCGTTGGTTTTATGCCTTTGGCCAGTGTCTGGATTATTCAAACATTGATTAATGAAATTATTTTATTCATGACTTCTTCAGGAGACATTCAAAAGGTCTTAAGGTTATTTGGGTTGCAAATGGTCATTGTGGTTTTAGGATATGGGCTTCAATTCATTCTTCAGCTTAGTCAGCAGAAAGCGACAAATTTGATTGGTTTGCATTTGAAGGGTGAATTGCTTCAAAAGGCGACCAGGCTTCCATATATTACATTTGAACACCCGTCTTTTTATAATGAAAGTCAACGTGTGATGAACAGTCATCAGCATGTTCTGAGTATGGTTAGAAGTATTTTTACAATCATGAGCGCATTGATTACTGTTGTATCACTTCTCATTTATATGATTGGTATCCATTGGGGCTTGGCGGTCATTCTGATCTTATTTACCCTGCCTGTTTTGTGGATTGAGCTCTTCTTTGGAGGCGCGCGGTATCAATTAAACCGCATGTTAACTGCCAATGATCGAAGAGAAATGTATGTGTCCGACCTTGTTGCACAGCGAGATTCATTGAAGGAAATCCGTTTATATGGAATAGGAAATTACCTTCTTCAAAAATGGAAAGGTCATTATGTAAAAAGTGCAGATGAAAAATATAAATTACTAAAGCGTCAGGTTCGCTGGGAGATGGCAGGCGGATTGCTTATGACATTTGCCTACGTGTGCTGCGGTCTTTTTATTGTCTTTCTTATCTTTCAAAAAAAATTAGCTGCGGGAACGTTTGTCGCTGTGCTGCAAGCTGTGCAAAATATTCAAAGTGGTTTTCAGGATTTAACGAGGGAATGTTCTAGTTTATATGAAACGAGTCTCTATATTGATGAAATGAGAACTTTTCAAAAGAGAGAAGAAGAAATTGATGACCAGACAGAGGAAGGGGCATCGCTTCGGAGGATTGAATGTATTCAGTCCATTACACTAGAAAACCTCTCTTTTACTTATCCGAATATGAAAACGCCTTCCATTGAGCATATACATTTTCATATCAATAAAGGTGAACACATTGCATTGGTGGGGGATAACGGATCAGGTAAGACGACCTTGATCAAATGTTTGACCGGCTTATATGATCCAGATCAACCGAATATGCAAAAGGTCAATGGCGAGTCTATTTCGACCATTTATAAAAAATCATATCATGCGAGAATGGCTGTTCTTTTTCAAGATTTTATGAAGTACGAATTCACTGTGAAAGAAAACATTGGATTTGGCCGTATCGACGAAATAGATAACGAAGAGCGCATGGTCTCAGCTGCGCGGCAGGCAGGTATAGAGAAAAGAATTCATCAAATGGAAGAAACATACGATGCGCAGCTTGGCCGGTTTTTTGAAGAAGGTCATGAACTGTCTGGCGGGCAATGGCAAAAGCTTGCGATGGCGAGAACATTCTTTAGAGAGAGTGATTTTATCATTTTAGATGAACCGACTTCTGCTCTTGATCCGCTATCAGAGATTTCACTCATACGAAAGCTATTCAATCATACGCAGGATCAAGGGGTCTTGTTTATCACTCATCGTATGGGAGCGGCCCGCTTAGCAGACCGCATTATCGTGATGAAAGATGGGGCTTTCGTTGAAGAGGGGAACCATGAAGAGCTGATGGCGCTAGATGGAGAGTACAAAAGGCTTTATGAGGCACAATCTCAACTATTTCAACAAAAGGAGATGGCGTAAGGTGAGTGTCTTTTATTTTATAGGTGTCTATTTCTTAGGAATCATCTTTGCAGGTGCATGGCTTGATAAAGTGAGAAAACAAACGGCGCATATGCAGCAGATGAATGCTTATCGGCTGCTGCCTCCTGCGCTCACGGCGCCAATGTTTTATTTGTTTTTGACTGTTGAATTGGCTTGTACGGGTCTATTGTTCGTATGGGACATGTCTCTTGTACCTGCGATTGGTCTTACAGCACTTTTATGTATTTATACTGGAGCGGTCACCTTCAATTTATTGAGAGGACATCGTGATATTTCATGCGGGTGTGGAGGTTTGCTTGAAAATGACCGTCTTCACTGGGGAATTGTGATTCGTAATGTGTCGATGCTGGCTCTTGTGATTGGGTTGTTTTATGTGCATCCCTATGTAGAAACAATTCCATGGCAATTTCATATTATTTGTTTTCTGATTGCAGTGGCTGTCTGCTTTATTATAGCGGTGGGGAAAGACATCATGATGTTCAAAAGAAAGTGGATGAATCAATTTGAATCATTTATAGAAGGAGACCAAGTGAAATGACAGATATTCTACTAATTATTGTGTTATTCATTGTTATTGCTCAGCTGGCTGTGGTGTTTTTGCTTGCCCGCTTTATCGGAAAATTTATGAGTAAAATTAAAACACTTGATGGAATTGAATTAAAGGAAGCGGATGTTGGTGATGCTGCGCCGTTATTTCGAAGCTATACACATTTAGGAGATAAGGTCATTTTAAAGGAGTATTTACAGAGCGGAAGAGCCGTGATGCTGTTATTTGTAAATACCACTTGTATGACATGCAAAAGCATTTTGTCTGATATGCGTCAGCACATCTCTAGCAATGATCCTCAATTCATCTTCATCAATGGGGATGAACAAGGAGATGATGCATTGCTCCTTCAATTGCTGCCTGATCAAGCTGTGTATGTGCGCTCTTCTCAAATCATGGAGCTGTATGGGGTAACTGTTGTTCCGCAAGCGATTCTGATGGATGAACATGGCATCATCCTGCAAAGAAAATCTCTTCAAAATGTGAAACAGTTCGAACAGCTGTTACATGCTTCATAAAAAAGCGTCTCTTTTTTGGAGAGACGCTTTCAGCGTGTAGACAAACCCTCGCATTCTTTGTCAGGTCTGCACTCCGGTGCTCACGAATGTCAAATTCGCTCCGCTCCGGTACTCGCCCTTCCTAGACTTCAAAGGTTTTCTATCACGCTGAAAAGAAGACAAAAGGCTAAAATAAAGATTATTTTAGCCTTTTGTCAACAATCTAAAGCGTCTCTTTGTTGGAGAGGCGCTCGTTTTATAATTCTTTTCCTAGAATATCTAAATCGTACCTGCTGCCGTCCATTTCTGCGATGCGTGGCAGGTGACCCCATGTCTCAAAGCCGTGCTTTTTAAATAATCGAATGCTGGCTTCGTTGTGCCCGAAAATAAAGGCAAGTAACGTTCGAATGCCTAATGAAGGTGCCAACTCAATGGCCTCTTGTAAGAAAAGTGACCCTAAGCCTTTCCCTCGATAGTCTTGGTTTAAGTAAATACTCATTTCAACGGTCCCGTTATATGCAGGTCTTCCATAAAACGTTTCAAAGCTGAGCCAGCCGCAGATATGTCCATCCTCATCTGTTTTCACATAGAGAGGTCTTTTCTCTGAATGATTCAAAAACCATTGCCGGCGGTCTTCAACTGAAACTGGTTCTGTATCGGCGGTTACTTCTCTTGAATCAACGGTCGAATTGTAAATATCAACGATCGCTTTGAGGTCATCTTCTGTTGCTATGCGGTTGAAAGTTTTCACAATAAAGTCCCCCATCTTTTTTTCATTCATCATACATATTATTGATGCGATTGCGCAAAATAAAAAGAAAAATGATTTCGTGTGTATATATTGTTTGAAAAGTGTTCAGAATGTTGCTGAGGTGATGAAAAATGAGAGAGGAAGAAAAGAAACGTACTTCCAAAATCACAAAAGTTCAGCAATTTTTCCGTAAGCGCTGGGTATTCCCTGCCATTTACTTGGTCAGCGCAGCGGTCGTGTTAACAGCCGTTCTTTGGTACCAAGCTGTATCAAAAGATGTGAAAGACCAACTATCTGATGGAAATCAAGCAGGGCAAGAACAGCGTGATGATGCCGTTGAAGTTGGAAAGCCAATTGAAAATGTTGCAATGCCGGTCCAGAATTCTGATAATGTTTCTGTCGTGAAAAAGTTCTATGAAGCAGATGCTGATCAAAAAGAAAAAGAAGCAGCACTTGTAAACTATAATAACACCTATACCTTGAGCAAAGGTATTGATCTTGCAGATAAAGATGGCAAAGTGTTTGATGTCACAGCTGCTCTTAGTGGAACAGTGGTTCAAGCGAAAAAAGATCCAGTTCTCGGTCACGTCGTTGAAATTGAACATGAAGATGGATTATCGACTGTTTATCAATCGTTGTCACAAGTGAGTGTCAAAGAAGGCGATGAAGTTAAGCAGAATGATGTCATCGGTGCTTCTGGTAAAAATCTTTATGGTGCTGAAAGCGGCAACCATGTGCATTTTGAAATTCGTATGGAAGGTTTAGCGCTCAATCCACTTAGCTTCATTGACAAGCCTGTTTCTACTATTGAAAAGGCTGCGCAAGAAGTGACGGAAGAAGCAAAAGAACCTGCTCAGCCAAAAGCTGATGAAAAAACGAAGGAACCTGCTGCTGAAGATAAGGCCAAAGAGCCTGCTGGAGAAAAATCTGAAGAAAAGTCTGATGAGAAGGGGAAATCTTCTGATCAAGAAAAGTCTTCTGATTCCTCTAAAGACAGCAGTCAATCTGAAGAAACAAAACAATCTTAAGTCTTGCAACCTCTGTATATGAATTATGCAGAGGTTTTTTTCTGTCTTAAAAAAATCCCCCGCACTCAGCGGAGGATGGATTATAGGGCGGCAGGCCCTTCTTCACCTGTCCGAATGTTGATTGTATTTTCTATCTCATATATAAAAATTTTCCCATCCCCTGGTTCGCCTGTACGAAGTACCTTTTGAGCTGTTTCAACGACCTGTTCGACAGGTACTTTGCTTAGGACGATTTCAATCTTTAAACGTTCGTACACATTGCTTTCCTTTTTGACGCCGCGGTATAGCTCTGTATGTCCCTTTTGTAAGCCGCAGCCGTGCACATTCGAAAAGGTAATTGAGGTGACGCCAATCTTTCCAAGCTCCACCTTTAATGTTTCAAAATTGGCTGGACGTGTAACAATCTCCACTTTATACATTTTGCTCATCGAGACACCCCTTTTTCTTTAATCTTGATAGGCTTTTTCCCCGTGCATGGTTAAATCAAGGCCCACTGATTCTTCTTCTTCGGTTGCGCGAATCTTGAAGAAGAGATTAACCACTTTGATGATCACGTATGTCACAATAGCTACAAAGGCATAGGTGGCAACAATAGCAACTACTTGCTTCCAAAGTAAGCTGAGATCTCCGTAAAATAAGCCATTGGCTCCGCCGTCATTGACAGAGGTTGTTGCAAAAAGTCCAGTTGCAATACCTCCCCAAGTCCCGCCAATTCCGTGAAGCCCGAATGCATCCAGTGCATCATCATAGCCAAATTTGGCTTTGAGTGAGAAGATTCCCCAGAAACAGACAATTCCGCCGATGATTCCGATGATAATGGAAGCAAATGGTGTGACAAAACCTGCTGCAGGTGTAATCGCGACAAGACCTGCGATGGCTCCAGAAATCGCGCCGAGCATGGTCGGCTTTTTGTTGACCATCCACTCTACTAACAGCCAGCCGATGATTCCCGCAGCAGCAGCTGAATTGGTGTTAATAAAGGCATACATCGCGACACTGTCTAATGTAAGAGCACTTCCAACGTTAAAACCAAACCATCCAAACCAGATGACAGCTCCGCCAAGAAGTGTATAGATCAAATTATGAGGAGAAGAGCTTGCTGCTTCTTTACGCTTCCCAAGAACAATCGCCACGACTAGACCCGCAACACCAGATGAAATATGAACCACGTTTCCTCCAGCGAAGTCGAGCGCACCCATTTCGCCAATCCAGCCGCCGCCCCATACCCAGTGTGCGACTGGCGCGTATACAAATGTGACCCAAAGGAGTGTAAACACGACGACCGCTGAGTAGCGAATTCGTTCAGCAAAGGCACCTGAGATGATGGCTGTTGTTAAGACGGCAAAGGTCATTTGGAACATCATGAACAATGAATGTGGAATGGTCTCACTGTAGGAACCAGGTTCAAAGCCAACACCTTTTAGTCCAATCCAGTCTAAGCCTCCGATCCATGCATTGCCTGGAGCAAAAGCCAAGGAATAGCCAAACAAGATCCATACGATGGAGACGATCGCTAGTGAAGTTAAGCTGTGCATGGTTGTACTTAAGACGTTTTTACTTCTCACGAGTCCTCCATAGAATAAGGCTAAACCCGGTGTCATTAACCACACGAGTAGTGCGCAGAAGAACATAAATACTGTATCACCCATTTGCATGCTGCATTCCCCCGAATCATTCAGAATTAATTGATTTCTTAATTCTTCATTATAGAGAGAAAAGTCATATATAACATATTCATGTAAGTTAATCTTACATAGTTTTTGGTTATATTCAATATAAATGGATGAAAAGTTCGTAAAAAATGAGAAGAAAACGTGTTGAACACGAAGAATAAAGGGCGTTTGACCTATAAAATGGAGCTGAGAAACAGCTTGGTTCGTTCCTCTTGAGGAGAATCGAACAATTCTGATGGGGTGCCTTCTTCGACGATGCGGCCTTCGTGCATATAGACGACACGATCGGCGACTTCTTTTGCAAAGCCCATTTCATGTGTGACAATGACCATCGTCATGCCTTCTTTTGCGAGACTTTTCATTGTTTGCAGTACCTCGCCTACAAGCTCTGGATCGAGGGCAGACGTAGGTTCGTCAAATAACATGACATCTGGCTTCATGGCGAGAGCTCTTGCAATGGCCACACGCTGCTTTTGACCACCTGATAATTTAGAAGGATATACGTTGGCCTTATCCGCAAGTCCGACCTTTTCTAACAGGACGTTTGCTTCTGATACAGCTTGAGCCTTTTTTATTTTTTTCACCATAACAGGCGCTTCGATGATGTTTTCAAGCACAGTTTTATGCGGGAAGAGGTTAAAATGCTGAAACACCATGCCGATTTTTTGCCTCATCTTGTTTAGTTGATCGCGTTTTGGATGAACAGGACTCCCATCAATGATGATTTCTCCAGCATTTTTAATTTCTAAAAAGTTCATACAGCGGAGCAAAGTGCTTTTTCCAGAGCCGCTGGCTCCAATTAAGACGACCACATCATTTTCATAAACAGTGAGATCGATATCCTTTAAAACATGCAATTCTCCGAAGTGTTTATTGAGTTTTTCAACACGAATGAGTTCCTTTGATTCTGTCATGCTTCTCCTCCTAATGGTCACTGACCGATAGTTTCTTCTCAAAGGTTTGGACAGCGAATGTTAACAGCAGGACAAGAACTAAGTAATAGACGGCTACAACAAGTAAATAGGTCATATTGTCAAAGCTGTTGGAGCCTTGAGTCGTGGCAACGTTAAATAGTTCATTGACGCTGATAAAGGCGGCGAGTGATGAATCTTTTAAGCCGATAATGAACTGGTTGCCAAGAGGGGGGAGGGCGCGCCGCATCGCTTGCGGGAGAATAATGCGTCTCATTGTTAGGAAACGTCCCATGCCAAGAGAGCGTCCAGCCTCTTTTTGCCCCT
The DNA here is from genome assembly GCF_002998085.1 of Bacillus sp. NMCN1. Taxonomy (NCBI): domain Bacteria; kingdom Bacillati; phylum Bacillota; class Bacilli; order Caryophanales; family Bacillaceae; genus Bacillus; species Bacillus sp. NMCN1. Next base: position 434,220 of record NZ_PVQL01000002.1, read on the forward strand.
GATCGATTGATTGGATGGCGCCTCTGAATATTTCTGCTATATACGCTCCATTATGAAAGGCGAGCGCAATGGAAGCAGCCCAGAAGTCGGGAATATTTAATTCCGTCAGTCCAAAATATAGGATGAAAATTTGAACAATCAGTGGTGTTCCGCGTACAAGGAAGATATAGGCATTGGCGATATAACCGAAGACAGCCACGCGTGATATTTTCAATAGAGCAAAGAAGAGCCCGATGAACATGCCGATGAAGATGCTGATCACAGTGAGCTGTAAGGTGAGCAGCATTCCTTCTAAAAAAATGCCTCTAGAATCAATTAGCGTCTGAAAAAAGTGTGTTAGGGTAGGCAAAACAATCATCTCCATTTGAAGAAAGTGCGCCTAAGAAAGGCGCACAATCGTGGTTTTAATCTTGTTTAACAGTGATGTCTTCATCAAAGTATTTCTCACTAATTTGTTTTAATGTTCCGTCTTTTTTTAGTGCGTCAATCGCATCGTTAATCTCTTCGATGAGCTGTTCGTTTTCTTTTGATACAGCGATTGCCTGCTCACTTTGTCCGAGTCTTTCCTGTGCCTTTATTTTTAATTTTTTCTTCATGGCTTCTGCACCTGTGGCGAAATCCGTCACAACTGCATCGTGTTTTCCGTTGGCTAGTGCTTCTAAAGCGACTACATCACTGTCGTAATATTTTGGTTCCTGCCCGCTATGTTTCTTTGCAATATCAGCGTAGGACGAGCCTTTTGATACAGCGATTTCTTTGTCTTTTAAATCATCAGCATGTTGAATGTCTGCTTCAGGTCTTGTGAAAATTTGCGGACCAGAGTAGTAGTAGGGCTTAGAAAAAAGGACGTGTTTTTTTCGTTCCTCATTGATGGTATGACTTGCAACTGCCGCATCAAATTTCCCTGATTTCACACCTTCGACGATGCCTGCGAATTTATATTTCTTCTGTATAGGCTCAAGACCTAGTTTGTCACTAATCGCATTGCCTACATCGATATCAAAGCCTGACATCTGGTTTCCATCCATGTAACTGAACGGGTGAAATTCACCTGATGCTGCAAATATAAATTTTCCATCCTCCAAAATTGGCGACCCTTTCGCTGTAGAATTACGTTTATCTCCGTTCCCATTTGTTTCATTTGAACCACACGAAGACAGAAGTAATACTGCAACCGAGAAAAGGGCTGGGACCCAAAACCGTCTTTTTTTAATAATAAGCTTCTCCTCCTTTTCAGCCGTTCTCCATATAAGGAGAAAGTAGGCTTTTAAATATGTGTAGCATCTTACCATTTGTTCCTCATATTCTCAATTTTATATGTGTTTTTCTAACACTCGCCCTTTTTAAAATGTATGTCTTGCTTTTCCAAGAGAGAACTTGAATTGGTCAGGGTAAAAAAGGGAAATGAATCTCATAATAACGGAAGGATTGGCAAAAAACATGCCAGATCACAAAGAAGGGGGTCGGTGTATGAATAAGTGGAGAGACAACCGAAAAGTCTTTTTAACTGCTATTGCCTTTGGGACGATGTTAAATCCGTTGAATTCCTCGATGATTTCTTTGGCTTTGCATCAAATTCAGCATGAATTCGGTTTGTCATTTACGACTGTATCTTGGCTGATTTCGTCTTTTTATTTAGCCAGTGCAGTGACGCAGCCAGTGAGCGGCCGGATTGGGGATCATGTGATGAGCCGGAGAACTTTATTTTTATTCGGACTGGGTCTTGTGGCGGTCTCAGCCATCTGTGCACCGTTTGCCCCAACGTTTGCGGTGCTGATTGTAATCCGGCTGTTGCAGGCAATTGGGAGCAGTGCCATTTATCCTTCTGGTGTCGGACTCATTCGGGATCATATTCAGGAAAAGCAGGCTTCGGCATTAGCGGTATTGTCCATCTTTGCTTCGGCGATGACGGCGCTTGGACCGACGCTTGGTGGCTTTTTGATGACAATCGGCGGCTGGCCGGCTATCTTTTTAGTGAACCTGCCTTTTATTTTGATCAGCTTCTTTCTTGGACTATCTTTGTTTCCAAAGGAGCAGAAAAAGAGAAAGCTTCGAATAGGTGAAACGGTACGGAAGCTCGATTTGCCAGGGATGCTTCTTTTTACAGTTTGTATTGTTCTGCTGCTTTCGTTTTTATTATCACTAGGTAATGGCATTCAATATGTACAGGGGATTCTTTGTCTCGTGAGTGCAGGCGCTTTTATCTGGTGGGAGTATCAGGTGGATGAACCGTTTATTCAAATTCGGATGTTCAGACAGGAGCAGCGGCTGTCACTCGTGTATGTGCAATTTATCATTTTAAATATTTTTTTCTATTGTCTTTTCTTTGGTTTGCCGAGCTATTTCCAGGATGAATTAGGCTGGCGTGTGGAGATGACGGGTCTTTTTATGCTGTGTATGTCTGGGGTGAGCATCATTGTGTCGCCGCTGACAGGAAAGTGGGTGGATCGCGGGGATGAACGCCATCCGGTATTAGCCAGTGCGGTATTGATGCTGGCTGGAGCATCTGCGATGACCTTCTTTTTTATTCCGGCACCATTATGGGGAAAAGGGGTGGTTCTAGCGCTGCTTGGACTGAGTTACGGGATTGGGAATGTTGCGCTGCAAGCTGCGATGCTCAAGGCAAGTCCTCAGCATATGATTGGCACGTCCTCTGGGCTTTTTCAAACATGCCGCTACCTTGGTTCTATTCTGTCGTCTGCTGTCCTCGGTATGCTGTTTGGGGATGAAATTGCTGGTCCTCATTTTGAGCAGTTAGGCTGGACGTTGATCATGATTTCCCTAACCGGCATTGGTGTTAGTCTTTATTTTTCTAATAAGGTCAGAGGGGGACAGCCAATAAAAAAAGCGGCGCGATAAGTGGAAGAAGAATCTTCATCACGTTATCGCAAGCCGCTTAAGAGTTGGACAGGTCAGAGCCCTGATCCTTTTGCTTCCTTCTGAATATTTTCCCTACAATTGTCTCATAGAAAGTGACGATGCGATCAATTGGAGAGTCAAAGAACTTCCATAATTTATTCATGATAAAGACAACCACAATCGATACGACCAAGCTGCCTAAGACATCAAATGGATAATGGTGACCGACCCAGATGCGGGAGAATCCTGTGAGTAATCCAAAGACGAGCAAGATGTTGCCAAGCTTTTTATTACGAGATCGAATGGCAAGTGAAAGAGCCAGTGCACCTGTTGTATGGTCACTTGGGAAGGAAGCGTCTGCTGAGTGCGGAATGAGTGTGTCGACTTTATGCGCCACAAACGGCCGCTCTTCATAATGAAACAGTGTAATCGCAAAGTTGACGATGAGTGCCGCGATGCCCGTTACACCGGAAAAGAAGACGTGCTTCTTAAATTTGTGATTACCTAAAAACCAGCAAATCAATAAGACAAGGGCATACACAAGAATGGCCTTTTTCGTAATGAAAATCATGGCCTGATCTAAAAACTCAGAATGATGAGCCATCCCATGTATGACTTTAAACAATTCGTAATTCAAAACATCACCTATACCTTTGCTTAATGCCAACTATTTTTCAAATAATCGTCTATTTGAAATATCCTATATTTTAGCATGTTTCCGATGAAGTTTAAAATAGTATCCTATTTTGATAGGGAGACCTTCTGTGCTTTTGCTTCTTGGGGCTTTCGTTCGCTCCAATAAAAAACAACCATACTTAGCAAGACAACAATACCTGCAATGAGATATACATTTGAAAAGTCTGTGAAGCTGACAAGAAGGCCAAATACAAATGATCCAGCAGCAATACCCGTATCATATAAGGTAAAGAAAGTAGCCGTCGCATAGCCTGTACGGTGAGCTGGTGAGTGCTGAATGGCAAGTGTTTGTAAACATGGCACTAGCGATCCATAGCCAAGTCCAATGACAGCACCTGATAGAAGAAGCATTGTAGCTGAATGTGTAGCTGTCAGCATCCATAAACCAATCGCAAAAAGAGCAATGGAAGGATAGATCACAATGTGAGGTCCTACTCGGTCAAAAAGTCTGCCTGTAAATGGACGTGATCCAAGCATCGCTGCAGCAAACACAATAAAGAAATAACTGCTTGCACCCATCAAGTGAAGGGAATTGGCATAGACTGAAATAAATGAAATGATCGGCGAATAACAGAAGGAAATAATGATGCCGACTGCCGCTGTTTTTAATGCGCCTTTTTCAAACAGGTGAGAAAAAGTAAATCGGAAGACGACACTTCCCCCATCTTCAAGCTCTGGCTGTCTGATCAGCATCGTAAAAGCTGCACCAATGGTAACGATAATGGAAAAGAGAAGGAATAATGAATGGAACCCTACTTTTCCTACTTGATTCAGTGCGATAAATGGACCGATGACAACAGCGAGGTTCATGGACATCACAAAGTAGCCGAGCCCTTCCCCGCGTTTATGTTTTGGGATCATATCTGCCGCAATGGCACTGGTTACTGTCGTCAAAATGCTAAAAAAGATCCCCTGCACGAAACGCAGCATGAGAAGCGTTTGGAATTGATCAATTGGGATGTATAAATAAGTGAGTAAGGCAAATGCCGTTGATGAGAAAATCGCCATCCGTTTTTTACCGAATTTCTCAATAATGGCTCCAGAAAACGGTCTTGTCACAATGGCGGACAATAAGAAGACCGTCACAAGGAGGCCGCCCTGTGATTCTGTTCCATTTAGTTCATCCATTGTGTAAATGGGCAGTAATGTCAAAAGGGCATAAAAAGAGGTGAACGTAAATAAATTCACCAGGACAATCATAATAAAGTCTCTCGTCCAAATGCGTTCGTTCATGATGTTATGTCACTTCCTATTCAGTTGATAATTTGTGTAAAAGTGTATGGAGGAGTTGTTTTTCTTCGTGGGTGAAATCTGAAAGACATTCTTCTTCAAATTGTTCCATCGTGCGTTTGATTTCTTCAAATCGGGCCTTAGCATCATCTGTCATCACGATCAGATTTTCACGTTTGTCTTTTCCTTGTACACGTTTCACCCAGCCATTTGCTTCTAGACGGGTGACGGTTCGGGTAATGGTTGGGGCTTCGACGTTCAAATATGTCCAAATGTCTTTTTGGGTTTTCGGGCCGAATGTATCCAAACAAAAAAGTACAGTCCATTGGGACATGTACAAGTCATAAGCAGCAAGCGCTTCGTTCGCCTTTTTAGACAGCAGTCGTGCGCCTTGATGTATTTGATGTAAACACTCTCTATTTAACGTATCCATATGCTCACCTTTATTAAATATTTAGCTAGGTAAATAAAATCACCTTTTCTATTTTACGTGCTTGACCCAACCTTGTAAAGTAAAAATTTTCGCCACTCGAAATGATTGCATTTTCTGATAAATCCCTTGTCCCATCTTCATTTTTAGCATATTCCCTATGCAATGCTAATACACTGTTACAAACCTGACAAAGAGAGTGTTTGAGGTGAGGGATCGTGTTTGGCATTTACTACCTAATGGATGAGAAATTAAGACGAACAAGCGGCGCTGAAAATGGATAATATTTATACGGATCTCATTTCACACTTCTCACATCCATTTTAGGGAGGTCGAGTGGTGTGCACGATTACATCAAAGAGCGAACAATCAAGATAGGAAAGTATATCGTGGAGACAAAGAAAACCGTTCGTGTAATTGCGAAAGAATTTGGAGTCTCTAAAAGTACTGTACACAAGGATCTAACAGAAAGGCTGCCAGAAATTAATCCAGATCTGGCTAATGAAGTGAAGGAGATACTGGATTATCATAAATCAATCCGACACTTGCGAGGGGGAGAAGCCACTAAATTAAAGTACAAAAAAGAAGAAATTTTAGAAGGCGAGCCTGTGAAACAGTAAGCTTAGTTCTTTGTTCATAAACATGATATATATATCTTCCTCATATCGGTAGTTTCTAACCACAAATTTTGTAAAGACTTTTGTAAAGAAATATCTTTTTTTCTGCAAATTATGATAGAATATATAATTAGGGCAGAATGTGGTATTTGCTATGGAAACAGATTTTCAAGGAGGATATATATAGATGTTTGCTAGGGATATTGGAATTGATCTTGGTACTGCCAATGTACTGATTCATGTCAAAGGAAAAGGAATTGTGTTAAATGAACCATCTGTTGTAGCACTTGACAAAAACAGCGGGAAAGTTCTGGCTGTTGGAGAAGAGGCTAGACGTATGGTTGGACGTACGCCTGGGAATATTGTTGCGATTCGTCCATTAAAAGATGGCGTAATTGCTGATTTTGAAGTAACTGAAGCGATGCTCAAGCATTTTATTAACTCATTAAATGTGAAAGGGCTGTTCTCTAAGCCGCGTATGCTCATCTGCTGCCCGACAAACATTACATCTGTTGAGCAAAAGGCGATCAAAGAAGCTGCTGAAAAAAGCGGTGGTAAGCATGTATTTCTTGAAGAAGAGCCAAAAGTAGCAGCTATCGGTGCTGGTATGGATATTTTTCAGCCGAGTGGAAACATGGTCGTAGATATTGGAGGCGGAACGACAGATATCGCTGTCATCTCAATGGGTGACATTGTAACCGCCTCTTCTATTAAAATGGCTGGAGACAAATTTGATCTGGAAATTCTCAACTACATTAAAAAAGAGTACAAGCTGTTGATCGGTGAGCGCACGGCTGAGGATATTAAGATCCAAGTTGCAACGGTATTCCCAGACGCACGTCATGAAGAGATTTCAATTCGTGGACGAGACATGGTGACAGGATTACCAAGAACGATTACCGTCACAAGCAAAGAAGTAGAAGAAGCATTGCGTGAATCTGTATCTGCGATTGTTCAGGCTGCGAAGCAAGTTCTTGAGAGAACACCGCCTGAATTATCAGCTGATATTATTGATCGCGGCGTCATCATTACAGGTGGCGGAGCTCTTCTAAACGGGCTTGATCAATTGCTTGCAGAAGAGCTGAAAGTACCAGTTTTCGTTGCCGAGAATCCGATGGATTGTGTAGCTGTTGGTACTGGCGTCATGCTTGATAATATGGACAAGCTGCCAAAGCGTAAACTCAGCTAATGATGTCCCTCATTCTTTTTCGAAAGAATGGGGGATTTTTATTAAAGAACCCTGCAAATATGCCGATATATTTCATAGAAGATTGTGTTTAGGTCATGTGAAAGAATTTTAATGAGGTGAGCACGTGTTAAAAGGACTATACACCGCAACATCTGCCATGATCGCTCAAGAGCGGCGGACAGAAATGCTTTCAAATAATATCGCAAATGCGAATACGCCAGGTTATAAAGCGGATGAGGGAACCATGCGGGCATTTCCGGAAATGCTGCTAAGCCGAATGGAATCAGGACGTTTCCACACATCCTCAGGCAAAGGTTTTAGTGTTCCTCAGCAAACGCCGATTGGCGGCATTAATACGGGGACATATATGCAGGAACTGATCCCTCAATTTACACAGGGAACTTTAAAAACAACAGATCAAACAACGGATGTCGCACTAGTCGAAAATAATGTGCCGATCAACCCGGAGACGAATCAGAAATCAGCGCTCTTTTATGCGGTCAATACACCAGAAGGCGTTCGTTATACGAAAAGCAGCTCCATTACATTGGATGCACAAAATCAGTTGACCATTGGTGGCCGTGCCCTTCTTTCCGTGACAGGTCAGCCGATTACGGTTCAGAGTGAGAATTTCAAAGTGAATGCAGATGGTACTGTGAGTGAAAATGGACAAAATCTCGGGCAAATCGATGTACGTGTTGCGATGGATACAAGGAACTTAGCGAGAGAAGGAAATGATTTATACCGTACAGCTGATAACCAGCCTCTGCCAAGTGCAGTCAATAACGGTCAAATGTCCTATACGTTAAGTCAAGGTGTATCGGAGCTGTCGAACGTGGATGTGACGAAATCATATACAGAAATGACAACCGCCTATCGTGCATTTGAAACAAACCAAAAAGTGGTTCAGGCGTATGATAAAAGCTTAGAAAAAGCAGTAAATGAAATTGGCAGAGTGTACTAATCAAGAAATGAAAAAGAAAGGAGGATTATCATGCTTAGAACGATGATTAATGCAGCTGTATCGATGAACGAAGTGCAAAAGCAACTTGATATGATCAGCAACAACATCGCAAACAGTGAAACAACAGGGTACCGCGCGAAAAATACCCGTTTTTCAGAGCTGATCAGACAACAGTTCAATCAGGTAGATGAAAAAAATGAGCAGGTGGCAAACAGTCGTCTGACACCTGATGGGCTAAGTCTTGGTACGGGAACGATGGTCAATGCGTCCATTAATTCGCTCCAAGGTTCGATTAAAGAAACAGGACGGGATCTTGATGTTGCATTTGGAGCGCCATCGCAGTATATGCAGGTCAATGCCGGCGGTAATATCCGTTATACAAGAGATGGTTCTCTTTACTTACAGCCAGGCAATAATCGTAATCAAGTGCAGCTTGTCACTAGCGAAGGCTATCCGATTCTTGATGAAAACGGAAATGAAATCGTCTTAAATGCGAATTTCCGTGATATTTCAATTGATAAAAAAGGACGTCTTACAGCCATTTCAAGAGATAATCAACCGAATCAGCAGGTGAATCTAGGTGTTGTACAAGTCAATAACTCTTCAGCACTCGTCTCTGAAGGAGATAATTTGTTCTCAGTTGACGGTACTTATCAAGGCGCATTAACGGCACTAAATGGAGCAAACCGCCAAGCGATTCAGCTTCAGCAAGGTGCACTTGAAACGTCGAATGTGGACATGTCTAAAGAATTAACAGATCTCATGACAACACAGCGCTCCTATCAGATGAACTCAAGAACGATTACGATGGGTGATCAGATGCTGGGATTAGTGAATACAATTCGATAATGAGCAGGCTGATATCAGCCTCTCATGATAAAAAAGGCGGCTCTCTCAAAGTCGCCCTTTTTTTTATAAAAATCTGAGACATCGGCAAGCAGATCTTCAAGATCAATCCAAGCTTCTTTTCGTTCAAGACATGTGACGAGTCTTGCGATCTGCTCATCTGCCTTTGGCGTTTGGCTGTAGAGAAGAAATAAGATTTGGAACTTGATTCTTAATATATCAAACTGAGAAGCAACGGCCTCTTTTAATCCTTTTTGAATATACTTCATTCCTTCATCGGTTAAATTTTCTTTATAACAGGAACGCACCGTTTCGTAGAGGCACGACACATAGGAGTGTGCTGCCTTCCGGTATGCTGGGAGACGAAGTGCTTTTCTAAAGTAATCCAGCGCTTCCTTGTGACGATTTTGTCTAGATTGAATAAAGCCAGCGTCATAATAAACGATACCGAGCAATTCTTGATCATCAATGATGTTCACGTATTCGATGATCTCAATAAAAATAGCTTCTGCTTCCTCATATTTTTTTTGGTCGCTATAATTAAGGCCGAGCACAATTTTACAACGATAGAGGCTATGGTCATCCCCGTGCTTTGCAAAGATATCCATGGCTTTTTGAATATGACGAATCGATAACAACGAATAGCGGTTGTTATAATAAACACCACTTGTACGGAAATGGAACTCTGCTTCCTCCAGCTCATCGTTAAGGAATGGCAGTCGTTCTTCCGCTTTTTCGAGATAGTAGATCGCATCATTTTGATCGCTGTTTAAAGCTTCGTAGAGCCCGAGAAAGAAGTAAAAGTAATAGGCCAGTTCTTCGTTCATATCATCTTTGTGCTGCATCAGTTCATGTTTGATTTTTTCTAAGTCCTCTGTCTGATTCATCCAGAGCTGATGGCGAAAAAGCAACAGCTGATAATGTAAATAGAGTTCCTGTTTTTTTGATATTTTACGTTTATGTTTTAATAGAGTTGTTTTGATTTCTTCAGCCTTCGAAAAATGTCGATGCTTCAGCATTGTATACCACGAATGGAGAAGTTTTTTAATGGATTTATCACTTATAAAATTCATTTTTACCCTCTTATTCAATCAATGATGTAATATATATTACCATATTTGTGAAAAAACAATGAGTGTAGTGTGGATTATATTTGATGACAATAGGTAATAGTAGATTCTATTTTTTACCATATATGCGGAGCAGACGTTGAAAAATACGAGCATTCATAATATACTTCTATAGGAATCAAATGAAGATCATCGATATAGAAAAAAGGAGAGATCAAGATATGCTTGATGCTCAGCAAATTCAAGACATTATTCCACACCGTTATCCATTCTTATTGGTGGACCGTATTTTAGAGGTTGAGGGAGAGAAAAGAGCGGTTGGGATTAAAAATGTCACAGTGAACGAAGAATTTTTTAATGGTCATTTCCCAGGATACCCAGTCATGCCGGGTGTGCTTATTGTAGAAGCACTTGCACAGGTGTTTGGGGTGATTATGTTAGGTAAAGAAGAAAACAAAGGGAAAATTGGTTTGTTTGCAGGAATTGACGGCTGCCGTTTCAAAAGACAGGTGAAGCCTGGCGATCAGCTTCGTTTAGAGGTGGAAGTGACGCGTCTCCGAGGTCCAGTGGCAAAAGGGAAAGCAGTAGCTACCGTAGATGGCGAAGTGGCATGTGAAGCAGAACTAACATTTTCTATCGGTCCTAAAGTATCATGATTTGCCTGGCGGTTCATCAAGGATGAATCGCTTTTTAGATGGAAACGACCAGCCTGAACGGATCAGGACTTGCATTTTTGATAGAAAAACGTCATATTAGACAAAAAGATGAAGGTGATAAAAGATGCTGAAAGAATTTAGAGAATTTGCAGTCAAGGGAAATGTCATTGACTTGGCTGTAGGTGTCATCATTGGGGGAGCATTTGGCAAAATTGTCACTTCTCTTGTGAATGATTTGATCATGCCGCTCGTCGGAATTATTATTGGGGGACATGATTTTAGCGATCTATCTATTAAGATCGGATCTGCTCAAATTTTATATGGAAGCTTCATTCAAACAGTGATTGATTTCTTGATTATCTCGTTTTCCATTTTTATCTTTATTCGTTATTTGAATAAATTAAAACGGAAAAAGGTAGAGGAAGAAGAGGTTATAGAAACGCCGGATCAAACGGAAGTTTTACTAACTGAAATTAGAGATCTATTGAAAAATCAAAGCCAATCGAAAGATGTGCAATAGAAAAAGAGCGGCTAATCCCGCTCTCAGCGTGTAGGCAAACCCTCGCATTCGTTGTCAGGTCTGTGCTCCGGTGCTCGCCCTTTCTAGACTTCAAAGGTTTTCTATCACGCTGAAAGGAAGACAAAGGGCTAAAATAAGATTCATTTTAGCCCTTTGTCAGCAATCTAAGAGCGGCTAATCCCGCTCTTTTTTATGTGTTTTGTTTAAATGCATCCAGCAATTTTTCTCCGGAAAGCCCCTCTTTGACGAGGTCTTTTAGTACTTCTTCGGTTTCTGTTCTGTAACGATTTGTAATCATTTTACCATCGAGCAGCACAGAAATGTTTTCTTCTAAGGCAACAATGTTTTTGACTTGGACAGATAGATGAACAGGGCGGTTGTTTTCTTTTGTGATCGTCACAAGAATCTTCACTTCAGTGTGCTGCTGAAAGAGCACCTCAAACACCTGTCTATGTTTCTTTGGAATGAGTGCCTCGATCATCCAGTGATTTTCACCATCTTCTTTATTAATGATTAAACCGTCGCGAAGGGGAATGCTGGACATTTTATCTTGCTTTGGATCGAGTTCGATTTTTAAATCAATCAGCCTAAAGGTTTTCATATTTATCACCTCACAAGCGTTCATTATTCGTAAGTATCATTATAGCATACAACATCTGTATAAATGAAACCGCTGCCTGCTTAGAACTAGCTGCATATGAGGGAAAGGAGATGCTTTATGGAGTCCTATCAATTGCGAAACATACATATTGGCGAGGAGAAGGCAAAGAGCACAATGCGCGTTTATTCGTGGGGAGACATTCTTTCATTTTGTGATGTGTACATGGAAGAAGGCGAGTCACTTACGTTTCAATACGTCACCGAGGATCAAATGGACTGCTTTGAATTTCAATTGTCGATTCATGACGGGCAGCTTTGTTTTTATTGGTTTGCGTGGGACGGATCTGATTATATTCACATGCCTTCTAGTAATTGGATTCATTCAGACGTTTTTTATCAATTTATGAAAAATAAGTTTTTCATCAAACAAAACAAGATGATGTTCTATACTCAAGCGGTAAAAAACAGAAATTAAAGAGGAAATAGAGAATTTGAGAGATCATTTTGTCATTTTCATGTTTTGTCACATACGACCTTTCTCAGTAGACTAGGGGTAGTTGAAAGGAAAGGAGGCAAGGTCTGAATCAAAAGGTAACGTCTAGCATCTGACAGCCCCCCTCTAGCTAAAGCTGATAGACGCTGCCTTGTGCATAAGAACACTGCGTAATAGAACCATAGCTTCTTTGTATAGGTCATGTGTCCCCTGTAAATCCCCTTGTGGTATCCGGTCATGTAGCGTGGCCGGGTACTCTTTTATTCACTGATAAACCGATCACCTCTTGCAAATTGTGGATACTCATTTCATAATGATGATGGATTTTATCAGCGGTATGGTAGCCGAAAATAAAGACAAAAAGGAGAGAACGATGACAAACATTCAATTGATCGCAACGGATTTAGACGGAACTTTATTGAACAGTGAGCACAAGGTGAGTCAGGAAAATGAGCAGGCATTAAAGGAAGCAGCGGCGAATGGAATGGAAGTTGTCGTTTCAACAGGAAGAGCGTATTTTGATGTGAGGTCGATTTTTGATCAGCTTGGTATGAATACATGGGTGATTAGTGCCAATGGAGCTGTGATTCATGATCCGGCTGGACAAGTATACCATTCAGCTGCTTTACAAGAAGAAAAGGCCAAACGCATATTGTCATGGCTTGAAGAACGTGATTATTATTATGAAGTTTTTACAAACGAAGCCATTTTCACACCGAATCGCGGCAGAGAGCTTCTTGCAATTGAAATGGACCGTTTAAAAAGTGCAAATCCAGAAACGGATCGAAGTGTTTTAAAACAAGCGGCAGAAGTTCAATACAGTCAGTCAGGTTTTTCTTATATTGATACATATCAAGAGTTGTTTCGTGAGAATCGAAAGCTTTCATTCTACAACATCTTAGGTTTCTCTTTCTTTGAAGACAGATTGAAGGCAGGATGGGATATGTTTGGTGATGATTCAGATGTCACAATGGTCAGTTCAGCCGATCATAACTTTGAAATTGGTTCAAAGGACGCATCTAAAGGGCAGGCATTAACAAGGCTGGCAGAACGACTTGGTATTCCTTTAAGACAGACAGCGGCTGTAGGAGACAGTTTAAATGACGAATCGATGCTTCTAGCAGCTGGTGTTGGGGTTGCGATGGGCAATGCGAGAGAGGATATCAAGGAAATCGTTGATCATGTCACGTTAACAAATGATGAACATGGTGTGGCGTATATGATTCGACACCTTTTGAAATAGATGAATCGGATGTCGTTGTATAAATCACATAGGATAAAGCGCATTCTACAAAAGAGGAAGTCAGAACTACTTCTATTTACACCTGATGTGGAACATCATATAATTTAATTATGAACATAACCCGCTTGTAAGAAATTAAGGAGAGTAAACGAATGGCGCTGGAATCTTATAAGTCCGAAAATCTGCATTTAATCAAGGAAGCCTTAGACTATACACAGGTTGGCCTGACGGTAACGGACCCGTCTTTACCTGATAATCCTTTAATATATGTGAACAAGGGCTTTTTAGATATGACAGGCTATCAAGAACCCGAAGTATTGGGGAAGAATTGTCGTTTCCTTCAAGGAAATGAAACTGAGCAAATCGCTCTCCAACAAATTAGAACAGCTATTGAGAACAAAGAGGCTGTCACTGTTCAGCTGAAAAATTATAAAAAATCTGGACAGATGTTTTGGAATGAGTTAAGTGTGGCTCCTCTTTGGATTGACGAAAATGAAGGGAAACGTCTTTATTTCGTTGGTCTGCAAAAAGATGTCACGAAAGAGAAGGAACAGCAGGAGCTTCTTGAGCAATCGATTGATGAAGTGCTGAATATTTCTGTTCCAATTGTTCCTGTGAAAGATGGTATTTCTGTGTTACCGATCATTGGTACGTTAACAGCGCCAAGATTTCATAAAATTATCACAACAGTCTCCACCTATATCTCTCAATCCAAGGACGATTATTTTATCGTCGATCTGTCTGGTTTATTAGAAGTGGATTCATTTGTGGCAGATGCCATCTTTAAGCTGAACGATTTGATTTTAATGACTGGTACTGAACTCATTGTGACAGGAATTAAACCGAATCTTGCGATGAAAATGGGAGAAATGAAAGAGGACTTCCGTGAATTGAATACGTATATGAACGTGAAATCTGCATTGAAAAAACTGCACATTTAACCTATGTTCATATGAAATGAAAAAAGAGGACTTTTCATCATGCTTGAGAAAAGTCCTCTTTTTGCTTGGATTAAGATGATTGAGCGGCGGCACTTAATGTGAATAAATCTTCTAGTTCGTTCGTCGATAGCTCTGTAATCCAGCTTTCACTTTGGATAATTTGATCATTTAACGTTTGTTTTGTTTCGAGCATTTGATCGATTTTTTCCTCAATCGTGCCCGTTGTGATCATCTTATGGACGTGAACAAAACGTTTTTGTCCGATCCGATAAGCACGGTCGGTTGCTTGGTTTTCCACAGCAGGATTCCACCATCTGTCGTAGTGAATGACATGGTTTGCGGCAGTTAGGTTAAGTCCTGTTCCTCCTGCTTTTAAAGAGAGAATTAAGATGTTGAATTCTTTCTTCTGGAAACGGTCCACCATTTTATCCCGCTCCTGTTTTGACAGACTGCCATTTAAAAATTGAACTGGTTCTCCAAACATTTTTTCTGCCAGCTGCTTGATCATGTTCCCCATTCCAATATACTGCGTAAAGATGAGGCAGCTTTCTCCTTGCTCATGTATTGCTTTTAACAGCTCTGCGAGTTTATCCATTTTTAAGGAACGTTTCAGCAGTTTCACATCTGTTCCACTCTCTTTTAAATAGAGAGCCGGGTGGTCGCAAATCTGTTTGAGTCTGCCGAGCATACTTAAAATAATGGCTTTCCGCTGCATTCCTGTTAACGAAGCCATGTGTTCGAATGTATCCTTCACGAGCTGTTCATATAAAGAAGCCTGCTCAGCGGATAGCGGAATGAATTCTTTTTCTTCGAGTTTCTCAGGCAGGTTCAGGGCGACCTCTTCATCTTGCTTTGTTCTTCTTAATAGGAAGGGCTTTATCAGCTGTTGCAGCTGTTCAATTCTTTTTTCATCACGGTCTTTTTCAATCGGCAGGACGAACTTTTTATGAAAGCTCGTCAGGCTGCCGAGATATCCTTTGTTGACGAAGTCGAAAATGGACCAAAGCTCTGTCAAACGGTTTTCCATAGGTGTCCCGCTAAGGGCAATGTGATGCTGACCTTTGAGCTGTCTGATCGCTCTCGATTGTTTGGTATGGGCGTTCTTGATGTTTTGGGCTTCGTCTAAACAAATCGTATCCCACTTTGCTGACGTTAATTCATCACGATCAGAATGTGAGAGTCCGTAAGACGTCAGGACAATATCTGTTGACTCGTATGCCTTTGTAAAGTGTTCCCCTTGAGGGCGTGACGGCCCGTAATGCAAGGCAACATTCAAATGTGGTGCGAAGGTTTCAAGCTCTCGCTGCCAGTTTCCTAAAACAGAGGTCGGCGCAATGATGAGAGAGGGAGCGGCATTTTGCTCTTGCTCCTTCAAGTATGTGAAATACGCAATCATTTGAATCGTTTTTCCAAGGCCCATATCGTCTGCTAAACAAGCCCCAAATCCATGAGATCTTAAAAATAACAGCCAGTTGACACCATGCTGCTGATACGGCCTTAGTGTGCCTTTGAAGGACTCACTCATTTCGTAGGAAGGCAGCTCATGTGTATCATTTAACTGATGGACAAGCCCTCTTAATTGAGACGAAAGTTCAAATTGAATATGCGCAAATGCTGAGCTGTCTAGTAGCTCTGGAATCGATTCAGAGGATGCTTCTTGATCTGCCAGTTCGCGTGACAAAATATCAGACATGTGAAGCCCTTCATTTTCGGCACGCTCCATCCATTTTTTCATTTGCTGGATGAAGGTTGGATCGATTTTGATCCATTGCCCTCGAATGTTGACAAGGCGCCGTTTACTTTGGACAAGCTCGTTGAACTCATCTTCTGTCAGCTCGATGCCGTTTGTAGCAAAGCGCCAATTAAAATCCATTAATGCATCCATTCCGACATGCGACTCGCCTCGCGGGGTAGAGGAAATCCTTGCTTTTAGCATCATGGTGCTTTCTTTGACGATTTGCCACCACGATGGGAGCAGGATCTCAATGCCCATATTCACAAGTGTTTCACTTGCTTCAGATAGGAAGAGCCATGCCTCGTCTTCTGACATGAGCGTTGTGCCAGAAGTGAAAGAGAGCCAAGGTACAATTTGACCGAATCGCTCCAGCTCTCTTGAGATTTTATCTTGATACGGATGCCAAGACCTTTTTAATGAACGGATGCCCTCAAAAAAGTGAAGATCGCTGTTTTTCTTATCACGCAAAAATAATTCGATTTTCCACTCATCTCCGTCGAAATCCGGTTCATTTAAGCGCAAGCCGACAGTGAAAGGCGTTTCGTCATCAATCCAGCCAATCGTTTCCAAGAAATCCTGCTCATCTAAAAAATGTCCTTGGAAGGATGAGAGCGCAGGCGATTGTGCTGTCATGCGGTTCCATTTGTGCTGTAAGGCATCATCATATTGAATGTAATCCTGTACGGCAAAGGAGAACCAATCAGCCGTATAGCCATCTAATAGTCCTTCTTTGTCTTTAAAACGAAGCACACCTTTTGTCCACGCCTCGTAATCGGGAATGAAATCTTCATCCTCGATGAATTCATAAATGGTGGAGGCTGTCTTCATCAGTGGTTCCGTTTCATCGGTTAGTGTCACATGACTAAAGGTATTAAACGAATTTTTTCCTAACAGCTCAACGGTCATCCAAGGGCTTAGCAGGAAGGCAGGTGTGCCAATAAAGCTCACATCTTCTAAAAATGTTCCGTAAAAAGACGATTCGTGCCATTGGAAAAGCTGCCTCTTCATTTCATTAAGCGGAACAGGGTGTCCGTCCTCTGCTTGCGCTGAAATGGTGAAAGAGAAATCTTCTGTTTGTTCTGCATGAATGACAATTTGTTTATGGCGTGTCATCAATTAATTTTCCTTTCTTCATTTCCTCTTGGAACGCACGCAGCCGTTTCGTTGAATCCTGCAGCTGCTTGACATATCTTTCCCAAATCGCGGTTTTTTTCGTTTTATGATAAAGCGTGCGCAGTTTTTTTAGCATTTTCACAGATTCTCGATAAGCACTTCGATTCTTTTGATCGAGAAGCTGTGAGATTTCACGGTGGTACGATGGAATGAGCGCTTCAGGCTCCTCTTTTGCAATCTGTTTGATCAGATCCTTCTCCAGTTCACTGATGGAGAAACCAACAAGGCTGTGAATCTCAATCCATTCTGCATAACGCTGCTGTGCATATAATAGCTGACTATATTCAGTAAACGCATAGGGCATGCAGATTTGAAGGTAGCGTTCATATAAATGATGATCCTTCGTCTGCTTAAAGTATGCGTCTAAATAAAAGAAGAAATCACTGACGACTCCTCGCAGTTCTCTATAGGAAAGGTCGAGCTGGCAATATTCCTCTAAAATATAGGTGATCTCATGATACCAGAGCTTGAGCCGCTTCCAGTCCTTGCGGTTTGTAAGATCCTTCAGCCAATTGAGTACATTTGGTAGCATATCTGCATTGAGCAGCTGTAATTGCTGAAAGAGGCTTTCGTCTTCTTTCAGTAAATAATCCATGTGCATCAGTCCGATGGTACGTTCAACCGTTTGTTCTTGCTGCTGAGCGTTCTTCAGTAATTCTGTTTCTTTTTTAACCCATTTCCCTCTATTTAATATGGTGCCCCAAATCTCCATAAAGACCGCTACTCGTTCATGCTGGAAAGGTCCGTTTATTTGAAGAAGTGTCCGAACGGCAGTTGGTGTGTTTTCAAGAAACGGATCGAGGGAAAAGGAAAGGGCGTATGTCTTCAAGTGATCCACTGAATCGAAAATGGTGTTCATGAGCTGTTCTACATATGGATTCATGGAATAAAAGTCCTTCTCGGCATCAAGCCGGCCGAGGTCGATCAATTCATGAATCCTTAACCACACATCGATCGACGTATGAATCGCATACAAACTCTTGAATTCAGGTGAATGAGGTGCGTGTTTTTTTAGGATCGATAAATAGCCATAATACAAATGCTGCGGTGTTTGCTGGTGCTTTGGTGTCCGTTTCAGCCAGAGGTTAAATTCCTCTTGGAAAAAATTCAGCCAGCTTTGGAGTGATTGTTCGTCTGGGCGCTTCACTTGGAAGTGCTGGCGAATCAATTCTTTGCTGCGCTGTAATTCATCCTTTTCTGACCAATTTTCAGTAAATCCGGTCACACTCTCCACTTGAGCGTACAGCGAAAAGAAGACAGCGAGAATGTGTTTACAAAGTCCATCTGCCGGACATGAGCAACTGCTTCTCACAGGAAACAGCACATGAAGGTGGACTCTTGCTGCCATGACATCATGTACATAAGCTGACCATTCCGTATCAGATTCTTGCTTGAGACGATATACACTGTCCTGTCTATAAGTAATCAATGCTTTTTTGATGAGTTGTTTGTTTTCATCTGTTGCAGGAAGAAGTTCTTTGATCTGTTCGGCTGTTTGTTTGATTTCTTCCTCGTTGATGTTGTGCTGAAGCATTTGATCCGCTCCTAACCAAGTAAAAGATTCCAATTCTTTTATTATAGCTCAATGGTGATTTATAAAAAAGTTTTTCATGAAAATGGTCATAAATTTCAAAAGCTGTCGAATGATGTATTAGAGTATTGCATAAACCAACCATACAGCATATAATAATGAAATTAGTGGAATCGAAAGGATACCGACATGGATAATAAGGGTTTAAATCAAGAAGAGTTTTTAAAAATTTTGATGTACGCTCATGATATTGGTGAGAATTCAAATGATCTCACCACAAAAGAAATGCTTGAAAATTTGATTGCTCATATTCGAAATGGTCTTGTTTCATAAAAGTGACCCCCTGCTAGTGATGGCAGGGGGTTTTTGTATGCTTTTATGAATGGAACGAAAGCTCCCGGCATACGATGTCATTACAAGCATAAGGCGTATGGGGAGCTGATGGTGTCATGAATATTGCAATTGCAGGCTGTGGATATGTGGGGCTGGTCACAGGTGTGTGTTTAGCGGAGGCAGGGCACGATGTGGCGTGTATTGATATTGACCGGAGAAAGGTCATGCAGCTGAAACAGGGACAACCGCCAATGTATGAGCTAGGATTAAAAGAACTGCTGACACGCAATCTTGAGCAAGGACGAATTCAATTTCACATAAATGGAGAGGCAGCCTACCCGCGGGCTGATGTGTTAATGATTGCGGTCGGTACCCCGCAGCAGGCAGATGGCCAAGCTGATTTACAATATGTATTTCAAGCTGCAAAGGAGATGGGCACAAAAGCGAAATCAGGTGCGGTTCTTGTAGTGAAAAGTACGGTGCCTGTTGGAACGGGTGATCAAATCGAACAGATGATCCATCAAGAATTAGGAAGGAATGAGCTGTTACCTATTGCATCTAACCCAGAATTTTTACGGGAAGGCTCTGCCATTTCAGATACATTGAGGGCAGATCGGCTTGTCATTGGGGCTGAAACAAAAGCTGTATTAGACCGGCTAGAGGAGATGTATGCTGATTTCCACCTGCCAGTGGTCAGAACAGACCGAAAAAGTGCCGAGATGATCAAGTATGCATCAAATGCTTTTCTTGCGACCAAAATCAGCTTTATGAATGAGATTGCGTCCATTTGTGAAAAAACAGGTGCTGATGTTGAATGGGTTGCGCAGGGGATGGGGCTCGATCAGCGGATCGGTGCTTCGTTTCTCAAGGCGGGGATTGGCTACGGAGGTTCTTGTTTTCCAAAGGATACAAATGCACTTGTCCAAATCGCAGGGCATGTGTCCCATGATTTTGAGCTGCTAAAGGCTGTCATTAAAGTAAACAATGAGCAGCGAGCTGGTTTTATCCGAAGCATTCAGGATCGCCTTGGTGCAAATCTTGAAGGGAAGAAAATAGCGCTTCTTGGCCTGTCCTTTAAACCGAATACAGACGATATGAGAGAGGCGCCGTCGGTTCCGATCGCTCATGCACTCCATCAATTAGGCGCGGAGCTTGTGGCTTATGATCCTGTTGCCGCACGCCATGCCGCTCGTGAACTGCCGGATCAAGTCTTATTTGCCCAAACGATTGAAGAAGCGATAAAGGATGTCCATGCAGTTTGTATATTAACAGAGTGGACGGAGATTCAGACGTTTCCGCTCACGTCCTACAAGGAATGGATGAGACAGCCGCTTATTTTTGATGGGCGAAACTGCCATACGCTTGAAGCGGCAGAACAAGCAGGAGTCGAGTATCATTCGATTGGGCGCAAACCGGTTTCTCCAATATATATGTAAAAGAAAACCGATAACAGGCCATGTTATCGGTTTCAGCGTGTAGACAAACCCTCGCATTCGCCCGCAGTCTTGCGCGCTGGTGCTCACGAATGTCAAATTCGCTCTGCTTCGGTGCTCGTCCTTCCTAGACTTCAAAGGTTTTCAATCACACTGAAAAGAAGACAAAGGGCTAAAATAAAGATCATTTTAGCCCTTTGTCAACAATTTGTAACCGATAACAGGTCATGTTATCGGTTTTTTTAATGCGGCAGAATGAATCCGCCATATAAAAAGGCAGCCACAATGAGGAAGGCAGGGTGCATTTTGAATTTGCTCATAAAGAAAAAGGAGATCGCGGCAATGGCGAGTGATTGCGTCCAGCCGATGGCTTTCACTGCATCTCCGCCGATTTCCCATGTTAATAAAAGCATCATCATCGCAATGACAGGCTGTACGGATAAGGTCATGCCTTTTACGACAGGGGATTGGCGAAAGCGGTCAATCAGCTTGAGCAATAAAATCAATCCAATGGCTGATGGAAGTACAGTTGCAAGCAGTGCCACGATAAAGCCCGGCCAGCCCATGACGTCATAGCCGACATATGCTGCGATCTTCGTAGCAATTGGTCCTGGCAGTGCATTGGCTAAAGCAAGCATATTGGAGAACCCTTCGTTCGTCATCCAATGAAAATGATTGACGATTTCTTCATAATTAAGCGGGATGGATGCAGGTCCTCCGCCATATCCTAATAGATTGGACAAGAAGAATGCCCAGAATAAAAAGAGAATCAGCATCATGAAGACACTCCTTTCTCTTTATTTGTTCGATTCCAGCGTTGTTTCAGTTTGAAATGAAAAGCGCCATAGAATAAAAAGATGATGACAATGATTCCTGGATGAATGGACAGCACCTGCAGTCCGATAAAGGCAAGGAGGAACAGAGCGATCCCGAAGATCATTCCGAAGCCTTTCAGCGTTTTTTGTCCAAACTCGTATGCCATGATCCCGAGCAGGACGGCAATAACTGGTGTCACGGCGCCAATCATATTTTGAATGATTTGTGAGGAGCTTAAGACGCTGACAAGTGTGACGAGTGCCACCATGGCGAGACATGTCGGTAAAATATGAGCAGCTGTTGCGACAATTGCGCCGGATACACCCTTCAATCGATAGCCGAGATATGCCGACATTTTGGTCGCAATCGGACCTGGTAATGCATTGGCGATGGCGAGTGTTTCTCCAAACTCGTCATCATTGATCCATTGATATTTCACCACCGCCTCATGGCGAATGAGCGGTATGACGGAGGGACCTCCGCCAAAACCGAGAATACCGGTTCGCATCATAGCGATGATGAGTTCGATATATGATTGCAAGTGCTTCAACTCCTGTCTACAATTTCATGCCCATTCGGCTTTTGTACCGTTTAATGAGCATTTGGCAGTCCACACTCACGACGCCTTCTAGCGGGTATAGCTTTTTTGTCAGGAATGTTTCCATTTCTTGTTCATTTTGAAAAATGCCATGCATATGCAGCTTGCTTGGCCCTGTCATGTGATAAAGGCTTGTGACAGCTGTTTCCTGCTCAAGCTGAAGGGCTACTGCTTCTAAAAATTTCGGCTCAACCTCTACATTAAAGAAGACAGAAACATGAATGCCGATCTTAGCAGGATTGATGACAGTTGTGAATCGTTCAATGACGCCTGCTTCAATCAGCTGCTGAATGCGGGCTTGCACAGCTACACGTGAAAGACCGACTTGTTTCCCGAGATCTGTATAGGACATACGCCCGTCCTCGTGTAATAGAGATAAAATTTGTTTATCCCTTTCATCTAATGTTAGGTTCGAAATGCTATAGTCGTTGGACATCATATGACCACCTTTCTTCTGTTGATATTTTATCATATTTCATTACGAATAGAATGATTGAGTTTCAATTTACTAACGAAATGAAATGACATGAAATGATAAGTAGTCTTTTTGCATAAAAAGACACCCCGGAATCACCGAGGTGTCTTTATTTTATTGATCTGGACTGCTTTCCGCACTGGCAATTTGCTGTGCGAGGTCAGCTCGATCAATGTCTGCTTTGAAGAATTCCTGCGTATTTGGCAGATGTAAATTCATATGACGTTTTTGAGAAATTCGGATGGTCACTTGATCAACGGTGTAATCAAATACGTGTCCGCCGACACTTCGATCGTCATCAATGAAATGAAGATGATATCCACTCACCGCAATACCATGTGCGTACTGCGGTGTACGGAAACCAGCGATCGTTCCTTGAATATCCTCGAAATCGAAGATGGGCTGTGACTTGACTGCTTCCACCATCGGAACGTAAGGTTTTTTCTGTTTTTCGACCGTACGTGTTTGAACCTTTTTGAATGATCCATCAATGCGGATCGCATAAAAAACATTCTTACTAGGTAAAATGCGGTCGATTTCTTCTTCTAGCTCTTTGCTCGTCATGGTTGCATCAATTCGATGAACGATATCTGTTTCAAAGAATGCTAGAGAGCAGAATGGTGAATAGTCTTGATCGGTAACCGGTGTCGCTGTTCCATCCGAGCGCAGTCGATAAAATGCGCCGTCAAAGCCAATCAGCTCTCCATCTAATTGATTGAATGTACCAATGCCGAAATCACCGTGTTCAGGAATATGTGCAAGGGAGAAATCTCCATCATATACGGCTTCCAGCAAAGAGGTCATCGTTGATACTTGATAAACCTCTTGCTGTTTGTCATGTTGTCTTGTGTCGTTCTGTTGATTCATTGGGTGCATCATACCCATATCCGCTCACTCCTTTAATGTAATGTATCGAAGTCTTATCTGACGTTCATTGTGTGTTTTGCGCGAAAGACTTCTGGCCATTTTTGACTGGCGAGGTCTGGGTTGTCTTGATAGTCAATCGGAATATCAATAATAACGGGTCCTTCTATGTTTATACCCTTTTGAAGGACAGTTGAAAGCTCTTCAGGTGAGTTAACCCGTAATCCAGTCGCTCCAAAGCTTTCCGCATATTTCACTAAATCGATCTGCCCGAATTCAACGCAGGATGTGCGGTCATATTTCATTTCCTGCTGAAACGCCACCATGTCGTATGTGCTGTCATTCCAAACAAGGTGAACGAGATTGGTTTTCATGCGGACGGCTGTTTCTAGCTCCATTGCAGAGAAGAGAAAACCGCCATCACCTGAGACCGAAATGATCTTTTCATCTGGATTCAGTATGGAAGCCGCAATTGCCCACGGTAAGGCAACGCCTAATGTTTGCATGCCGTTGCTCACGAGAAATGTGTTTGGCTCATAGACGCGGAAGTGACGAGACATCCAAATCGCGTGCGATCCGATATCACATGTCACTTTCGTGTCATCAGGAATCTGGCGTCTTAATGTATGAATGACATCCAGCGGGTGAGATAGATGACTTTCTCTTTTCGGTGCTTTTTCGATGTCGCATAACAGTTCCTGTAATTCAGTGACTAATTCAATTTGTTCTTTGCATAGAGAAAGTGGAACACTGTCATGGGCTAGATGTTTAACGGTTTCAGCTATATTGCCGACAAGCTCAAGCGCTGGCTCATAAAAATGATCAATATCTGCCTGCATGTCATCCACATGGATGATCTGGCGCTGCTGCGGCTGAATATTCCAATGCTTCGGATCATATTCAATTGGATCAAAGCCGATGGTCAAAAGGACATCTGCTTGTTCAATGAGTAGATCCCCCGGCTGGTTACGGAATAAGCCGATTCTGCCTACATATTGAGACTCAAGCTCTCTTGAGAGAACGCCGGCTCCTTGGTACGTTTCGACAAATGGAATCCCAAGTGTTTTCAATAATGTTCTTGTGGCGTTTGCAGCAGCTGGACGACTTGCTTTCATTCCCACAATCGCAACAGGTAAGTGTGCATTTTGAATTTTGGCAATGGCCGAACTGATGAGAGCATCTGGTGCAGGACCTAGTTCTGGAGAAGGGTGAGCAGACACTGGTGTTTGTGTGGTGTGTTCTGTCACGACATCTTGTGGAAAGCTGATAAATGCTGCTCCAGCCTGCCCCTTTTGTGCCGCGCGAAAAGCATTTGTTAAGGCTTCGGGTATATTATGAACGTCTTGTACTTCAACACTGTATTTTGTAACTGGTTTGAATAATGCCGCATTGTCGAGTGATTGATGTGTTCGTTTGAGCCGATCCGCACGAATGACGTTTCCAGCGATTGCAACAACAGGGTCACCTTCTGTATTGGCTGTTAATAGACCTGTCGCTAAATTAGATGCACCAGGACCTGATGTGACGAGACAAACACCTGGTTTGCCGGTTAAGCGGCCGACAGCGGCTGCCATAAAGGCTGCATTTTGTTCGTGTCTGCATAGGACAAGTTCTGGACCTCTGTCTTTTAATACATCAAATACGGCGTCAATTTTTGCACCTGGAATCGCAAAAACGTGGGTCACACCTTGAGCAATCAGCGTATCGACAATCAATTCTGCTCCTCGTCTTGTTAGGGGTTGTGCTTGAGAATTCATTTACCCCGCACTCCTTTCGGCAAGTAAAATTTTTTATGAAAATATATTTTCATGATATGATTTACTATACATTTCAAAAAGTAAGATTTCCAATATATGTTTAACGTGGTTTTGATATGTTTCACGAATAAGTGTGCGAGGGGTGAAAGGATGGAACTGAGACATTTGCAGTATTTTGTCACAGTAGCGGAGGAGCTGCATTTTGGCAGAGCAGCCGCACGGTTGAATATGACACAGCCTCCACTTAGTCAGCAAATTAAGCAGTTTGAAGAAGAATTGGGGTTTCCTTTGTTTCACCGGTCGAAGCGAGTGGTGGAGTTAACAGCTGCAGGAAAGGTCTTTTTACATGAGGTGCGGGGGGTGCTGCAGCAGCTTGATAAAGCCGTTGATCATGCCCGGCATACAGCAAGAGGAGAGCTGGGGAAAATTATCATAGGGTTTGTGGGAACAGCGACGTATGATATTCTGCCGCCAGTTGTACGCGAATTCAGAGAGCTGTATCCCTCTGTCAGTATTGAACTGAAGCAGCTTTCTGTTCCGCAGCAGCTAGGGGCGCTTTTAAATGGGGAGATTGATATCGGTTTTTTACATCCTACATCTCCGCATGAAGAACTGGTCAGCCGTTTGATGAAGCAAAGTGAATGTATTTTTGCGATTCCGAAAAATCATCCGCTGGCGAAAAAAGAGGCAGTCACAATCGAAGATATCCGTCATGAACCGATTATTTCTTTATCAAAGCAATCATGGCCGTCCCTTTATCAGCACTTTGTACTGCTATGTGAAAAGTACGGATTTTCTCCGAATATCGTGCAGGAAGCGGCGGAATATCAAATGGTCATTGGCCTTGTCACAGCGGGTATCGGCATTGCGGTCATTCCAAAATCAGCCCGGCGTTTATTTAACCTAGATGTTGAGTATCGGTCCATTGAAGGTGAACAGCTTCTGGCGGAATGGACGATTTCCTATAGACGAGAAAATCATAATCCTGCTTTATTTCATCTTGTCCACCATATCCTGCATCGCACCGAGTCGGAATCAAAGGCATAGAAAAAGGGTATGGTATGATGTCGTTACACCAAAAGGAGGCGTGTCTGAATTGATTACGTTGCAAGTGGATCAGCTGTCACGGAAAGAAGCATATAAATTATTATCTGGCTCTATTGTTCCAAGACCGATTGCGTTTATTACAAGTCTGTCTAAAGATGATGTCGTCAATGCCGCACCATTTAGTTTCTTTAATGTCATCAGCGGACACCCGCCGCTCCTCGCAGTTTCTATTGGACGACGCGAAGGACAAATGAAAGACACAGCACAGCATATTATTGACAGAGAAGAATTTGTGGTCCATGTGAGTGATGAAGCGATGATAGAAGATATTAATGAAACAGCTGCTACGCTGCCGCAGGAAGAGAGTGAGCTGGATCGAACCGGTCTTCATCAAGTAAAGAGCCATGTCGTTTCAGTGCCGGGGATAAAGGAAGCGCGCATTCGCTTTGAATGTCAGCTCGAAAAGCATCTCACCTTTCAAAATGATGAAGGGGAGATCACAGTCGATCATATCATTGGCCGGGTTGTGTGTGCGCATGTAGATGAGGCTGTTTATGATGCGGAAAAAGGATATGTTTCGACTCATGAATTGAAGCCAGTCGCCCGTTTAGCGGGAAATGATTATGCTCATTTAGGGACGTCATTTGTGCTGAAAAGACCAGAATAATAGGAAAAACCCCCGAGGGAAATCGGGGGTTTTATGTTTATTTTTTCTGTTCTAGTTTCAGTGGCGCTGCGATGTTCTTTTCTACTTTTTCCCCTTTTAAGACGTCGTTTGCAGCGCCGACTGCTAGTTTCCCGATCAGCTCTGGCTGCTGGGCGACTGTTGCAGATAATTTTCCTGCTTTGATCGAGTTGAGTGCATCTTCGTTTCCGTCAAAGCCAACGACGAGAATGTCTTTCCCAGAGCTTTGGATCGCCTCTAGAGCGCCAAGTGCCATTTCATCATTGTGGGCAAAAACGGCTTTGATGTCAGGGTTTCCTTGAAGGAGGTTTTCCATGACGTTCAATCCTTTTGTCCGATCGAAGTCAGCCGCTTGTTTTGCTGTCACTTTTAGATCTTTATCCGCTATTTGATGGAATCCTTTTCCGCGCTCACGTGTAGCGGAAGCGCCTGGTACACCTTCTAATTCAGCAACTTTTGCTCCTTTACCGACCTTGTCGATGATAAAGTTAGCTGCCATTTCGCCGCCTTTGACATTATCTGAGGCGACCAGTGCTTCTACCTTACCGCTTTCTGCTGAGCGGTCTAATGTGATGACAGGAATATCTGAAGCATTCGCTGATTCGACAGCAGTTGATATGGCAGATGAATCCGCTGGGTTGATGAGTAATGCGTCGACCCCTTGCTGAATTAAATCTTCTACGTCACTTGTTTGTTTAGCTGAATCATTTTGTGCATCGGCAATGACCACTTCGATGCCGAGCTTTTTCGCTTCTTTCGTCACACCGTTTTTGAGAGAAACGAAGAATGGGTTATTTAAGGTCGAGATCGACAGCCCGATTTTGATGTCTTTTTTCTCCCCATCTTTTGTTGATTTGGCCCACTCTGGCGGTTCTAGCGAGCAGGCAGAAAGCATGAATAATGAGAGAGTCAGAATGAGAATGAGATATTTTTTCATAGCAGCTGCCTCCTTAAGCAGATTTCTTTCTGTCTAGTAGGACTGCAATCAAGATGACAATCCCTTTCACAACAGATTGATAGAATGATGATACACCAAGTAAGTTCATACCATTGTTCAGGACACCGATGATGAGCACCCCGATCAGTGTGCCGACAATTCGCCCTCTTCCGCCAGACAGGCTTGTCCCGCCAAGTACAACAGCAGCAATCGCATCAAGCTCATAGGATGTGCCAGCTGTTGGCTGAGCTGAGTTTAGGCGAGAGGTCAAAATGGCACCTGCTAAAGCAGACATGAAACCTGCCAATGAATAGATCATAATTTTTACGCGCGGTACTTTGATTCCTGAAATGAGCGCAGCTTTTTCATTTCCGCCGATGGCATACGTTCTTCTGCCGAAAGGTGTTTTATGAAGCAGCACCCAAAGTACGATAAAGGTGAGAAGCATCGTGATCGCTGGAACAGGAATGCCTAAGAAATATCCGCGGCCGAATAACTGAAAGGCATAGTTAGAACCGAGTCCTGTAATCGGATTTCCGTCTGTATAAACAAGTGTTAATCCTCTGAAAATTGTCATCGTGGCAAGTGTTGCGATAAAAGGGGCCATTTTTCCTTTTGTGATTAAAAGACCGTTGACCATCCCAAGAATAGCGCCGATGATACAGCCAACAATAATAGCTAAAATCGGGTCCATACCAGACACGATAAATCCGGCAGTCAGAGCACTAGAAAGTGCTAAAATGGCACCGACAGACAAATCAATTCCTCCGGTTAAAATAACAAACGTCATTCCAAAGGCAATGAGGGCATTAATGGAGATTTGTCTCAGTAAGTTTAAGATGTTTAATGGCTCTAAAAAGGCCGGGTTTAAAATAGAAACAATGGCGACAAGGATGATGAGTCCTAAGAATGGCCCAAGCTTTTGCATGATGTTGTCAAATCGTCCATTTGAAGTAAGTGGTTTCATGTTACTTCCCTCCTGTAGCAAGTGTCATAATTCGTTCTTGTGTTGCTTCTGCTTTATTTAATTCTCCGCTGATGGTTCCTTCATGAATGACAAGCACTCGATCGCTCATCCCTAGAACTTCTGGGAGCTCAGAGGAGACCATTAAAATGGCAACACCTCGATCAGTCAGTTCATTCATTAACTGGTAGATTTCTCGTTTCGCTCCGACATCGACACCTCTTGTCGGTTCATCTAAAATTAAGACCTTTGGCTGGATGCCGATCCATTTGGCGATGACGACTTTTTGCTGATTTCCACCAGAGAGACTTCGAGCAGATATTTCAGAGGAAGCCGTTTTAATCGTCAGTCTTTTGATGAGCAGATCGACAAAATCCTGTTCGTTTTTTTTATCAATCAGTCCTTTTGGAGAGAAGCTTTCTAAGTTTGGCAGACCAATGTTTTCTCGGATGGATGCATCCAGCATGAGTCCTTCATCTTTGCGATCCTCTGTGATAAAGCCGATGCCGAGCTTGACTGCATCACTTGGTTTTTTAATGATAGCCTTTTTTCCATGGACCCAGATTTCACCTTGATCAAGAGGATCAAGACCAAACAGCGCCCGCATCATTTCGGTCCTGCCAGCGCCCATTAAGCCTGCAACACCGACGATTTCTCCAGCTTTAACGGAGAAACTGATATCTTGAAATTGTCCTTTTCTTGTCGCTTGCTTCACTTCAAGGACAATATCTCCTAGAGAAGGCGTTCTCTCAGGGTATCGATCTGTTAATTCACGGCCGACCATTTTTTTGACAACCTCATGGAAATTTGTTTCAGGTATGGCTTTCGTATCGACCGTTTTCCCATCGCGCATGATGGTAATCCGGTCACAGATCGCAAAGATTTCCTCCATACGGTGAGAAATATAGACAATGGATACGTCTTCTTTTTTGAGAGATTCAATGACCTGAAAGAGCTTTTCAATCTCACGGTCCGTTAGAGCAGCTGTTGGCTCATCCATGATGATGACCTTCGCATCCGTCATTAATGCCTTTGCAATTTCAATCATCTGTTTTTGCCCAACAGAGCAGCTGCCTGCCTCTTGATCAAGCGAGAGGTTCACAGACAATCGATCCAGCTGGCTTTGGGCAAGAACCTTCATTTTCTTTGTGTCTAGCAATCCAAACTTCGTATAGATTTCTTTCCCGATGAATAGGTTCTCCAAGACGGTCATATCCGGCCAGATGTTGAGCTCCTGATGAATAAAGGCGATGCCGTGTTGTTCGGCTTCCTTCGGATTTTTGAAAGCGGTTTCTTTTCCGTCGATTTGAATCGTTCCTTGATCTAATGAATAAAGACCTGTGAGCAGGTTCATTAAAGTTGATTTTCCCGCGCCATTTTCGCCCATGAGCGCGTGGACCTCACCTGTGACGAGGTCAAAGGAGACCCCGGAAAGAACGGTGTTTTTTCCAAAGGCCTTATGGATGTTATGCATCTCAATGTTCATATCTGGCTCCTCCTTTTAAAAGATGACACCGGCATGAAGAATGCAGTTTGCGTATGGGGTGGCTTCACCCGTTCGAATGACTGCTTTTGCCTGTTTGGTCATGTCTTTGAACGTCTCGTGGTCTACATCATGTATTGGCTGTGAGAACGCTTTCTTTAGAAATAGATGATCTCGCTCATTGGCTTCTTTGATTTCACTAGCCACAGTCATGTTTTCAACCGCCATTTCCTGAAGAAGGAGGGAGGTGACCTCCTGGAAGGACGGTGTGCCGATTGATAACGCCAGGTCGATTTTGACTGGACCTTCTGGAATCGGCAGACCGCAGTCTGCGATGACGATTGTATCTGTATGACCAAGGTCAGCAAGTACCTTGGCGATATGACTGTTTAATATGCCGTTTTTTTTCATTTCTTTCTCTCCAGTTCTTCTCTTGTTGGCATGCCGCCTTGTGCACCGAACTTTGTGACAGACATTGATGCTGCAAGGTTGGCGAAGGCGAGCGCGTCATAGAGAGATTTGCCTTCTGTTAAGGCGACAGCCAAGGCTCCGTTAAAGGTATCACCTGCTCCTGTTGTATCAACTGCTTCGACTGGAAAGCCTGGAACTAGCACTTCTTTCAATCCGTCAAAATATCGAACCCCATTTTTCCCTTCTGTAATCAGTAATTTGTTAGGGTATTGACGCAAAGCGTCTTTAATTGGGAGTCCATCAAACATGAGAACAGCTTCGTGTTCATTCGGTGTAATATAGGCAGCCTGGTCTAAGATCTGCTGTGTGACTTTGCGGGCAGGTGCAGGGTTTAAAATCACAGGGATTTCTTTGTCGCTGCAAATGGAGCATACAGCCTCGACCGTTTCTTCAGGTATTTCCTGCTGAATGAGCACCATCCCAATATCATCTATTGTAGAAAGTGCCTCTCTTACATAGTCAGAAGTGACCTCGTCATTTGCCCCTTTGACCACGACAATGCTGTTATCACCTTCTGCTAAAATGATATGAGCGGTGCCGCTTTCCATTTCGGTAACCGGTTTCATATATGAGGTGCGGACCCCTTGATCTTGTAGATTGCTGACAATATCCTGACCATAAGCGTCATCACCGACCCGGCCGACCATGTATACATCTGCACCGAGTCTGGCACTTGCGACTGCTTGATTGGCGCCTTTTCCGCCTGGGACGGTTTTAAATGATTCGCCTAAAACTGTTTCACCGGCATTTGGCCGTTTATCCGATGTGACGACTAAATCCATAGAACAGCTTCCTACTACGACAATATGACTCATTGTGAATCCACCTTTCTTGTGGTCTCTCGTTCAATAAAAGAGACGGGCATTTGAATGACTGGTTGATCTATAGGTTGTTTCTGAATCGCTTTAATTAACAGATGTGCCGCTTCTTTTCCCATTTCATAGGCAGGCTGCCGAATCGTAGATAAGGAAGGGAAGAGCAGCTCACTTTGCGGGATATCATCAAATCCAATGATTTGAACATCATCTGGAATTGTTTTTCCGAATCGAAGTGCTTCGTGTATGACTGCTGTTGCAACGATGTCATTGCTGGCAATGATGCCATCTGTTTCAGGGTACAGCTGGAAAAGAGCCTTGGCGCTCTTGCGGGCTTCTTGAAAAGAAAACGAAGCATTAGACATCACATGAAAGTCAACACCTTTTTCGGTCAGTACATCGAGTGCGCCCTTGAATCGCTGCCTCGCTGTTTGAAGGTGAGCAGGTCCTTTTAGCAGTGTGATCTGCCGGCTGCCGCGCCTGATTAATTCCATTGCGGCCATTTTCCCGCCAGCTGCAGCATCTGCAGATACAGAAGGTGCATGTGGAACGGTTCGATCTAAGAACACAACCGGTAAATCATCAGCATGGTATAGATCTGATTCAGGTTCGTTTGTGACAGCGATGACACCGACCACTTGATTTTGTTTAAAGGTTTGTAAATAGGCCATTTCCTTCTCTCGATCTTCATCACTGTTTCCAAATAATAACCTAAAACCATGCGCATGAATTTCGTCCTCAACGCCTCTAGCGAGCTGAGGGAAGAAGGGATTCGTAATATCAGGTAAAATCAAACCGATTAAGCGGGATTCTCTTTTGAAAAGGGATCTAGCCACTTCATTGGGAAAGTAGTTCAACTCCTGCATCGCTTGTGTCACGCGGGTTTTCGTATCTGTATGGACATATCCAGTATCGTTGAGCACGCGTGAAACAGTAGCAACAGACACTTGTGCGGCTTTTGCAACATCTTTAATTGTAGCCAATGGAGTGCCTCCCTTCGTGAATGTGTAACCGTTTACATAGATAGATTATCACGAAAGTATCGAAATGACAATCTTAAAAAAATAAAAAAAGAAAAGAAAGATGACTTCTTCCTTTTCTTAGCTAGTAATACCTGTTTTTTTAATATTCACATTGATTTTTGGAATAATTTTCACCTTTGGATAATCGGTTACCCAGTTCATTTTCATATACTCATCATAATGTCTTACTCGATATTTTCTGCCAAGGCTTAGGACATCAGAATTTGCTTCTTGCAGCGCAGCAACGACTTTTTCGGCTTCTTTTGTCAAAATGGCTGAAAGCCTTTTGTTGAGCATTTCAATGGTCTTATCTGTATCTAGGTTATCTTTCGGGTACTCGAGTACAGAGGTCGTGAATTCATAATTGAGAGAAAATGTTAAATCTCGATGATCAGGATTCACAATCTCGATATCTCTCTTAGCACCTGTCACTTGAATGGTAATATAATTGTTTTCTTTAGATTTCATGTTACTTCCAACTTTTTTTGTGAAGGTTGCATAGCTCCCCATTTTCCCGTCCATCACGGTGAGCAGAATCGCATCTTGACCGTACAGTTCGCCTTTCTTTTTTTCATTATCAAATAGGGCTACACCTTTTACACTAATTAACTGCTTTGATTGATCGAAGTGAAGTAACGGCAGTGTGAAATCCTCTCCCGTTTGTAGCATTTTGGACCGGACATTTTGAATGTTTTTAGGTGCTACTAGGGAGGACTGTGATGCGGTAGTGATTAAGTTGTTTAAATAGTCGCTCACAATAAGTTTTTCCTTGAGCAGCTGGTTGATCAATTCCACACAGCTTCCCCCTTGAACCACAGCAAGGTTTGCGAGTAAAGGGCTTTTGGGATCTCGATAAAACATATCTAAATAGGGAAGAAGGCGATTTTGAGCAAATTCATCGCCGATCAGCATGACCCGCATTTTCGATATATCAATTTTTTGGTCGACAATCCGGCTAAAGTTGGTCCTTGCTTTTCTTAAAGTCGGTGCTTCAGTTGTAAGAACAGTGGTTGAATAGCTGCCTGTATTTCCTTGCTCCATACTTTGAGACTGCTGCACCTTTCGATAGGTAATTGAGAATTTCGCATTGTCTTCTTCTCCTTGATCGACAGCTGAAGTTAAGACAAGAGAGATGTTTTTTAACAAATTCTGATCCCAGCAGCCAGGCATGAATATAAGAGAAATACACATAAGCAGCGTCAGTATGTACTTATGACGCATGTGATTTCACCTTCCCTTTGCGATGTTTGATCAAGATGGTGATGGCCATAATGATCGGAAGTGTATAAATAACTGAATATTGAGAAAAAGTCGTAAAGTCATTAAAGCGCTGAATTCTAAAATTATCTTCTGCAAGAAAACAGCTAGCGACATAGATCAAAATGGCAAAATAATAGACATATTTTTTATGCTCTTTTTTCTTCAAAATGCTGGATACGCCATTTGCACAAAAGTAAAGATAATTGCTAAGTGTGGCAAGAATGTTAAACACCCAAAAACTGAGAAAAATTAAGTCTGTCCTCTCAATGACACCGAATGACATGGTCTTTAATAGATAGAGAACAGGGTTGGGAATGATATTAAGCTCAATTGGGCTGAAAAACATAAAACAAATTAATGTGATAAATAGGTAGTAAAGGGTTGTGCATATATTGGAAATGGTCATGACCTTATAACGTTCCTTGGTGGTACCCTTCATAAATGGAGAGATGATAAGAATCATCTCGAATCCATTCATGGACAGAACAACGTCCTTCAATCCAATTTGAAATTGAGAAAAATCTGTTTGGAAAAAAGGCATGAGGTAGTCGATATTCGTTCCTTTTAATGCATAAATCATCAATAGAGACAGCATGAGCAAAAAGGGAGTCAATATAAAGTTAAACCTGACAATTGCTGTGATCTTTTCCTTTGCGATGTAGACAATACATAACATCAGCAATAAATCAATGACCCAATTTGGCGTAAGCGGCAGCACCCATATTCCAAGAATTCTTGTGAAAATCGATAGAACAACAATGCAGACTGAGGCAAAGTATACTGTATAGAGTACTATCAAAGTACGACCGATCCATTTTCCGAATACGTTGATTAACGTTTGGAAAAAAGATGTGTCAGGATATTTATAAATAATGTAAATGAAAATGGTGTTGATGATTTGGATGAATAATCCGGCTAGAATAATTGCCATCCACCCATCGTGCCCCATATCCTTCATCAGCAGATGAGGAAGTCCTAAAATCCCTACACCAATTTGAGATTGGATGATAAAAAAGACCGCTTGAGATGGAGATATTTTATTTTTCATGTTTCTTTTCCCACCCTCTCAATTGTTCAATTTGTTTTTTCTTTTGCGGATTTAAATAAACAGGGCGCCGTTTGTACATCCACATAGGCAGTCGTATCACAGTATCTTTTAAATCCTGCCAGTTAAAGGGAGCAACTGGTGATAAGTACGGTATACCTAGTGATTCTAGGCGGCATAAATTCATGAGGACAATGGCTAGTCCAAATGAAATGCCAATAAAGCCAAACATTGAAGCCATGAACATGAGTGGGAAACGCAGCATCCTGATGGTAGACGTCATTTCAAACGAAGGAAGAACAAAGGAAGCAACAGCGGTCACGGCGACCACAACGATAAGAACATTCGAAATGAGTCCTGCTTTTACAACGGCATCCCCAATGACCAAACCTCCTACAATTCCAATCGTCTGACCAATTGGTTTTGGCAGACGTACCCCTGCCTCGCGTATGAGTTCAATGGTGATCTCCATTAGCATCGCTTCTATCAAAGGGGGAAATGGGATACCGATAATTGAATTTTTCATCGTTATGGCTAATTCATCTGGGACGACCTCATAATGAAAGCCAATGACAGCGATATAAAAAGATGGCAAAATGACTGCGATGATACAGGCAAGATAGCGGAGAACACGGATAAACGTAGCCGGAATCCAGCGGCTATTATAATCATCAGGTGATTGAAAGAAGCTAAAGAAGGTGACAGGAAGAATGATGGCCATCGGACTGCCATCCATCATCACCACAATTCGCCCTTCAAGGATTGCAGATCTCACCTTATCAGGGCGCTCTGTATCAATAAGCTGCGGGAAAATAGAAAATGAATCATCCTCAATCGCCTCAACAATAGAGCCAGGACTTAGCAGCGTGTCTACTTTAATAGAAGAAATCCGTTTGTTTACCTCTTCTACCTTTTCTTGATTAGCGATATCAGATATATAAACAGTCGCAAGCTTTGTTTCAGATTTTGTACCAATCTTATGATATTGGATAGCCAGTTTTCGATCATTTAAGTGTGAACGCAGCAAATATAAATTAGTATCTAAACTTTCGACAAATCCATCATGTGCGCCCGCAATAATACTTTCAGAAGAAGGCTCAGAAATAGAGCGCAGCGGCGGCTGTCCAACAGCAAACAATTTCATCTGCGAGGAATTTTCATCAAGAAAGGCAATGCTTCCTGCAATAATACTGTCAGTGATCAGTGTCAAATCACCTGTTTCAAGTGCACTAAGAGACTTTGTATAGTCCTGCTTTCCAGGAGGACCTAACAAGTTGCCGATAATGAAATCATTTAGTTTGCCTTCATCTATTCTTGTTTTAATAAAAAACAGAACAGATTTCGTTTCATTCACCATTAACTCTCGGTATTCAAAATCGCCGCTTTGCTGAAATGTTTTTTTCAGAATCCGGATTTTTTCCTCGAAGCTGCCTGATAAAAAATGCAACCGTGTTTGCTCATTGCTGTTTGGCATCTTTAGCCTCCTCTCACAGATTTTTTAACCTTAGTGTAAGCGGAGAAGCTGATTTTATTCGTCACCTTTGGGGAAAGCATGACATGAATTGACAACTTTCAACTAAAATCATATTAAAAATGTTAAGAAATGATGAATCTTGATAAAAACAAATGAATAATGTTTCATTGTTTAGGCCATAAGGAGTGAATATCGTAAAAAGAAGGTATTTCGAAATGATCAATAGTTTACATCTTATTCCAATTTTTTGTGACCTGAAAATAAGCATATGACTTGATTTTTTTAGAGGTGACCTTTGTCATAGGTCAACGTGTAGCGTTCTGACCGATGAGGATGACTTTCTAACCTGTTCTTTCAAAAATTGAAAACATTCCAGAACACGCACTATTCATTTAAAGCGCTGATATGACTGATCTTATAGAGTTTAAAGGGCTTTAAAACATTGATTCGAAATACATCTTAATAATTGTCAAAAAATTTAGGGAGAAAAGGACAAAAGATTTTTTGATGCTTGATGGTAACGCTTTCTCTCGATAGAAGCCGAAATTCATGCCGATTTTTGTCCGCCTTTTGGCCTTTTCATTTAAAGAGGGGCTAGGCAAATTCGCCTTCTGATTAGAGGAATTTGGCATACGAGGAAGTGAAAGATTATGTTACATAATACCGATTGTGATTTTATGCTGAACAGATATACTGTTGATTGAATTTACATATCACACTCATAAAAAAAGGAGATGTAGATAAGCGATGTGGTTAATCGTTATAGCCTGTGTCATCATGTTAGGGATTGGCTTTATTGAAAAGAAGCGTCACCAGAAAAATATCGATGCCCTGCCGGTGCGCGTCAATATTAATGGTATTCGCGGAAAGTCTACCGTGACAAGATTGACAACCGGTATCTTAATGGAGGCAGGTTATAAAACTGTCGGCAAAACAACGGGAACAGATGCAAGAATGATTTATTGGGATACGCCAGAGGAGAAACCGATTAAAAGGAAACCGCAAGGACCGAATATCGGTGAGCAGAAGGAAGTTATGAGAGAAACCGTTGAAAGAGGAGCAAATGCCATCGTCAGTGAATGTATGGCGGTAAATCCAGATTACCAAATTATCTTTCAGGAAGAGCTGCTTCAAGCGAATATTGGCGTGATCGTAAACGTTCTTGAAGATCATATGGACGTAATGGGGCCGACACTTGATGAAATAGCAGAAGCCTTTACAGCGACAATTCCTTACAATGGACACTTGGTTATTACGGATAGTGAATATACGGAATTTTTTAAAGAGATTGCGAAAAAACGCAATACAGAAGTCATTGTTGCAGATAATTCCAAGATTTCTGATGAGTATTTACGGAAATTTGAGTACATGGTCTTCCCAGATAATGCCTCACTTGCACTTGGTGTTGCACAGGCATTAGGAATTGATGAAGATACAGCATTCAGAGGAATGTTAAATGCACCGCCTGATCCAGGAGCGATGAGAATTCTTCCATTAATGGACGCGAAAACACCTGGACACTTTGTAAATGGTTTTGCGGCAAATGACGCATCATCTACATTGAACATTTGGAAGCGTGTGAAAGAAATTGGATATCCAACAGATGAACCGATTATTATCATGAACTGCCGTGCGGATCGTGTAGATAGAACGATCCAGTTTGCGGAGGATGTACTTCCTTATATTGAAGCAAGTGATCTTGTCTTAATTGGTGAAACAACAGATCCAATTGTGAAGGCATATGAGGATGGAAAAATTCCAGCTGACCACTTACACAACCTTGAATATCAATCTACAGAAGAAATTATGAACATGCTTAAGAAAAAGCTTCATAATCGAGTGGTTTATGGAGTCGGCAATATTCATGGTGCCGCTGAACCGTTAATCGAAAAAATTCAAGAATACAAAATTAAGCAGCTTGTCAGCTAGGAGGAAATATAGAAAATGTTCGGATCAGATCTTTATATCTCGTTAATTTTAGGTGTTCTACTTAGTTTAATCTTTGCAGAAAAAACAGGAATCGTACCAGCTGGACTCGTTGTCCCAGGTTATCTGGCGCTTGTATTTAACCAGCCAGTCTTCATTTTAGTTGTCTTATCTGTCAGCTTGCTTACGTATGTCATCGTGCGCTTTGGTTTATCGAAATTTATGATTTTATACGGACGCAGAAAGTTTGCTGCGATGCTGATTACAGGGATTGCCTTAAAGCTTGTATTTGATTTCTTCTATCCAGTGGTTCCGTTTGAAATAGCAGAATTCCGCGGAATCGGTATTATCGTTCCTGGATTGATTGCGAATACGATTCAAAAGCAAGGTCTTACGATTACCCTTGGAAGCACGTTACTTCTAAGTGGTGCAACATTTGCCATCATGTATGTTTACTATCTATTTTAAGATAAGGTGTGTCCAATGATGAATAAAAAATTGAGCTTTCAGGAAAAGCTGCTGAAAATCACAAAGAACCAAAAGAAAAAGACGAATAAACATGTACTGATTGCTTTACCGATTGTCATTGCTTGTACATTTCTATTTACGTTTATCGGGAAGGCACAAGTGCCAACTGTACAAAAGAATCCAGAAAACATCCTGACCGCTTCGTTTGTCGGTGATATTATGTTTGGAAGAAACGTAGAGAAAGTAACAGACCGTTATGGAAAACAGCATCTCTTTCGCTACGCCAAGCCATATTTTGATGTGTCAGATTATGTGACTGGTAACTTTGAGCATCCAGTCGCATCAGACCGGGAACAAGCGGCACAAAAGAATATTCATTTGAGAACAGACGAAGATTCTGTCAAAGCGTTGAAGGATTTGAATTTCTCTGTATTAAACTTTGCGAATAACCATGCGGCAGACTATGGTGAAAAAGGGCTGAACAACACGATTGGTGCCTTTGAACATGCTGACATGGATTATACAGGCGCAGGCCGTAACCTTCAGGATGCGAAGCAGAACATTTCGTACAAAGAAGTAAATGGTGTCAAAATCGCTACACTTGGTTTTACTGATGTGTATGGGAAAGATTTTAAAGCAACGAATCGCCAGGCGGGTATCTTGCCAGCCGATCCATCTATCTTTATTCCGATGATTTCGCAGGCTGCTGAAAAGGCAGATATCGTCGTTGTTCATGCTCACTGGGGACAGGAGTACAACAATGAGGTAAACGATAGACAAAGAGAATTGGCAAGAGCGATGTCAAAGGCTGGGGCTGATATCATTATCGGTGCTCATCCGCACGTTCTTGAGCCAATGGAAGTCTATAACGGCACGGCGATCTTCTATAGCTTAGGGAACTTTATTTTTGACCAAGGCTGGTCAAGAACACGTGATTCTGCAATTGTTCAGTATCATCTGAATGAAGATGGAAAAGCGACATTTGAAGTTGTCCCAATGTACATCAAGGAAGCAACACCTGCTCCGGTTAAAGCAGGATCTTTTGAATCAAAATCCATTATTCGTATGCTGACAAATGGTACGAATGCGGATTGGAAAGAAAAAGACGGACACATTTTCTTTGAAGTAGATCACGCTGATAAAGTTAAACACTTAAAAGAAAACGGAGGGAAAGAGAAGAAATGAAATTCCTAAAAGCAAGCTGGCCGTTTGTTGCGTTAATTTTAGTCTTTGTCTTTATGTCTGCTTTTAAATTTAGTGACAGCCTCACAGATCATGAAAAACAAAAGATCTCGGTTGAAATGCAGAAAATCGAACAGCAAAAGCAGTCAAAAGCAGAAGCAAGTAAATAACTCTAAAGAGCATAGAGGGCACGCATTGCGTGCTCTTTTTTGTCGAAAAAAGGTGTAAAATGAAAGGTGTCATGTCGAAACTATAGAAAAAAGGAGGGGAAAGATCATGAAATGGAAAGAAATCTTGATTGGTGGGTGCGCGCTCGTAGGGCTGATGTTCATGTCTCAATCAGAAGTATCTGCTCAAGCATCGTCTCCTTTGGAGCAAGCGGAAAAGCTGATTGGAACACCTTATCATAAAGGAGGAACCGATCAAAAAACGGGCTTTGACGCATCTGGGTTTATTCAATATGTGTACAAGACATCAGGAGCATTTGATTTGCCGCGTAAGGTGATCGACCAGTATCAGATTGGAAAAAAGGTATCATGGGACAAAGCCCAGCCGGGTGACCTTGTATATTTTCGCAGCCTTGAAGAAACAAAGGATATCCCGACACATGTGGCGTTGTACGCTGGTAACGATCAGGTCATCCATATTACCCTCAGTCAAGGTGTGGTGAAAACAGATGTCAGCAAAAGCAAATACTGGACGGACCGTTTTTATGCCGTCAAACGACTGCCTGGCAAGCAGGAAATCTCTGATGACCGTCTTGTGAAAGATGCGATGAAATATGTAGGTATTCCTTATGTATTTGGTGCAGCAGACCCTAAGGTTGGCTTTGATTGTTCAGGTTTTTTACAATATTTATTTGAAAAGTCACTAGGGATTTATTTACCTCGAAGTGCTGAACAGCAGTGGATGGTTGGAGAAAAAGTGACATTAGAGGATATACGTCCTGGGGATTTTGTCTTTTTTAGCAACACATATAAGCCAGGCATTTCTCATGTAGGGATGTATATTGGGGGCGACCGTTTTATTCATGCGAGCCGTTCGGAAAGTGTCACGATTTCTTATTTGTCTGAATCGTATTGGCGCGAGAAATGGACAGGTGCGAAACGGTTAACAGAGCTGAAATTAGCAAAAGAAGACCCGATTGTCTCAAAAGCCGCTACGTATATTGGTGAAGTTCCTTATGTCAAAGGTGGTACGAATCCAAAGCAAGGCTTTGACACAGCAGGGTTCACACAGTACGTGTATCGAGAAGTGCTTGGTATTGGTATTGAGCTGCCTCGTTATGCGTCAGGTCAAGTCAAGGCAGGTACGCCTGTGAAACGTTCGGAGCTGAAGCCGGGAGACCTCGTTTTCTTTAGTGGCACGTCATTGATGCCGGCGATTTATGCAGGATCAAATCAAGTTATTCATATGACCGTCTCAAATGGTGTCGTGCTTACGAATATGAAAACAAGTACGTACTGGAAGAATAAATATGAGACGGCTATTAGAATCAAAAAATAAAGAAAAAGCCCGATTAACGCTCGTATCGGACTTTTAGACTTTTCTCTAGGCGCTGATCAGACAAGCGTCTTTTTTTCGTGGAATTGATTTTGTAAAAGCAAATCAATAAAGTAAGCAACACCGTCTTCATGATTGCCTTTTGTGATGTAGGTGCTCTTTTCTTTAATGACATCAACGGCATTCCCCATTGCAATGCGGTGGCCTGCTTCCTCAAACATGGATAGATCGTTGGGGCTGTCGCCAATCGCATAAATATGTGAGCGGTCTACGTCATAATAAGCTGCGAGCTTTTTAAGAGCATGTCCTTTCCCAGACTCTTTTGGAAGTACCTCAATGATATGTTTTCCAGAAGAGGTCAATGAAAGCTCAGGCATTTCCGCGAGTAGATCTCGTGCTTCCTGTAATTTGTTCATATCAAATGAGAAGCAGAGTAATTTATAGGTCGCTTCATTCGACTCAAAAATCTGGCGAATATCATCTACTG
Source organism: Bacillus sp. NMCN1 (assembly GCF_002998085.1). Lineage (NCBI taxonomy): Bacteria > Bacillati > Bacillota > Bacilli > Caryophanales > Bacillaceae > Bacillus > Bacillus sp. NMCN1. Next base: position 476,058 of record NZ_PVQL01000002.1, read on the forward strand.
GTTTGATGCCAAATTGTTTGAATTGAGTCATCGCTCCTTCCCATAAATCAGCTACATCCTCATTTGGGTTCGCACTTTTGATCACATCAAATTCTGCTTTCAGCTTCTCTTTTCCATCAAAAGGAGAGAGGAGCGCATCGTCCGTATAGACCTCAAAGTAAATGTTTCGTTCTACTAATACCTTAGCAGCTCGTTTTCCTGCTTCTTGGTCAAGGGTGATACGGCTGAAAAGTTTGTAACCTTCTGTATGAACGGTCCCGCCGTTTGCTGCAATAATCGGGATGTCCAAATCGCCAAGCAGCTCCTTTACATCAAAAGTCGCCCGCCCTGTACAGATGGTGACAATATATCCCGCTTCTTTCGCACGAATCAATGCCTCCCGGTTTTGAGCAGATATTTCACTTTTTGTATTTAAAAGTGTACCGTCTAAATCAATCGCAATCATTTTTTTCATCGCTGTCAAATCCTCCTTCATGCATGCAATAGCCTCTTCAAAGTATGTACGATTTCCTTCATTATCATAAGCAATAGGATGCTTGTTCCTCTCTATCAAGGCTAAACAAAAATGACCGAATGATCAAGGGAATAAGCCAAAGGGCTAAAATCTTCATCATCGTCAACAAGTAAAAAAGCGCCCCTTTGGGACGCTTTCAGCGTGTAGACAAACCCTCGCATTCGGTGTCAGTCCTGTGCGCCGATGCTCACGAATATTAAATTCGCTCCGCTTCGGTGCTCGTCCTTCCTAGAGTGCAAAGGTTTTCTATCACGCTGAAAAGAAGACAAAGGGCTAAAATAAAACCCATTTTAGCCCTTTGTCAACAATCAAAAAAGCGCCCCCCTTTGGGACGCTTTCTGTTTATGATAATTCAAGCTGCTTCTTCAATTCAGTCTTCACTTCGTTTAGCTGGTTTTGATCCAATTGGTAATAATAAACCCCGTTTGGCTGATAATTAGAGCCTTTAAGCTGAATGGTATCAACCGATTTCAATGACGTCAGCAGCGGGAAAAGCCCGACTAGCTCTTTCATTGAAAGGTTGGTGGAGACATTCTCACCAAGTGTATCAATGATATTGTCATATGACGGAATAGACGTTAACGATTTTGATTTATCAAAAATGGCTTTTAATACTTCCATTTGACGCTGTCCGCGCATTAAATCACTATCTGCTTTTCTTGTTCTCACATATGCGAGAGCTTGATCACCATCTAGCGTATGAGTTCCTGTTTGAAGCTGTACCTTGCCCTTTGTATCTTTTAGAACCTGTTTGACAAGATATTCATCCTTGATGTTAATAGAAACCCCATTTAGTTCATTCACGATCTCTTTAAATGCTTTGAAATTACTCTGGATCACAAAATCAACCGGAATATCTAGTAAATCTTCGACTGTACTCAAGGTTAAATCTGCACCGCCAAATGCATGTGCATGCGTAATTTTGTCATAGCCATGCCCTGGAATATTCACATATGAGTCCCTTGGAATGCTTAATAATTTCACGGTTTTATTTGTACGATTGACTGTTGCTAAGACCATCGCGTCGCTTCGTGCTTGTTTCACTGTTTCGCCCGGTCTGCTGTCAATGCCAAGCAGCAAGACAGAAAAGCTGTCTTTCCCGGGATCGAATGCTTCAATCCGTTTCACAGATTGTGCACCGCGATCTAGAGATACTTGCGCTTTTTTGGCAGCATTTGTCACTTTGTAGTAGGCATAGCCTGTGACAGAAGCGGTTGTCAGTAAAAGAATACCGATGATAAACAGAGTGACTTTCACCCATGGCTTTAAACGCTTTTTTCCTTTGCGTTTCGTTCTAGATTGATCCATATATTTTAAACCCTCGCTATGATTTTTATAGTAAAGATGCCCTTCTTTTTGCTTACAAACTAAAACAAATATACCTTAAAACGGGATATAGTGCGACATTTTTTCCACTAACGCTTAATTGACGTTTCCTTATCTTAAAAAGTTTCAATGATACGCAAATGAAATATATTTGTCATAAAACATTGAAATGTTTGAAGTGACAGAAAGTGAGGAAAATGATTTTCCATAGAGAAACATCCAGTACATACAGAACAAAAGAGGGGTTATGAACATGAAAAATCGGAATGGATGGCTTTATTTCTTCGGCGCACTTGGCGGCGCCTTATATGGCTATGATACAGGTGTTATTTCTGGCGCCATCTTATTTATGAAAGAGGATTTAGGGTTAAACGCGTTTACAGAGGGACTTGTTGTCAGTTCGATTTTAATCGGGGCGATGCTTGGTTCCTCTCTTTCTGGTAAGCTGACAGACCAATTCGGGCGGAAAAAAGCCATCATCGCCGCAGCGATTTTGTTTATTATCGGCGGATTTGGTACAGCCCTTGCTCCGAATACGGAAGTGATGGTCTTATTCCGAATTGTACTAGGGCTTGCTGTCGGGTGCTCGACAACGATTGTTCCATTATATTTATCTGAACTTGCTCCAAAAGAATCTCGAGGTGCACTGTCCTCATTAAACCAGCTCATGATCACATTTGGTATTCTTCTCGCTTATATTGTGAACTACGCTTTAGCGGATGCAGAGGCATGGCGCCTGATGCTTGGAATTGCGGTCGTGCCTTCTGTGCTTTTATTATGTGGGATTTTGTTTATGCCAGAAAGTCCCCGCTGGCTGTTTGTCCATGGACAGGCAGACCGTGCGAAAGAGATATTATCTAATCTCAGAAAGAGTAAGCAAGAAGTTGAAGAAGAAATTTCAGATATTCAACAGGCAGAAAGTGAAGAAAAAGGCGGTTTTAAGGAATTATTTGAGCCATGGGTACGCCCAGCATTAATCGCTGGTGTCGGTCTTGCCTTTTTACAGCAGTTTATCGGAACCAATACGATTATTTACTATGCGCCAAAAACATTTACAAGCGTTGGCTTTGGTAATTCAGCGGCAATTTTAGGAACCGTCGGAATTGGGGCAGTGAATGTCGTCATGACGTTTGTGGCGATTAAAATCATTGACCGGGTAGGGCGTAAAGCACTGCTTCTGTTTGGGAATGCTGGCATGGTCCTAAGTTTAATTGTCCTGTCAGTGGTCAATCGATTTTTCGAGGGGTCAACAGCTGCAGGGTGGACAACCATTATTTGTTTAGGGCTCTTCATCGTCATCTTTGCCGTCAGCTGGGGGCCTGTCGTTTGGGTAATGCTTCCTGAGCTGTTCCCAGTACATGTCCGAGGAATCGGTACAGGTGTCTCTACCTTTCTCCTTCATACAGGGAATTTAATCATCTCGCTTACATTCCCAACTTTACTAAGCGCGATGGGTATTAGTAATCTTTTCCTCATTTACGCGGTCATCGGCGTAGGCACCTTCTTGTTTGTGAAATATTTGGTGACGGAAACGAAAGGGAAAAGTCTTGAAGAAATTGAAGAAGATTTAAAAAAGAGGAACCGTGCCATCGCAAGTGACGAAGGAAAAACGGTGTGAACAATGACCAACTGGTTTTTCTTTGTTAAACAAACGTTTAATTAAGAAAGGACAATCTCTCATCTTCTGAACGTGCTGCATATGACATACATATGGAACAGGCTGACGAAAGGTGGAAATGAGATGAAAGGAAAAACGAGCATTGTCATGCTGACGTACAATGAACTGCATTTAACGAAAAAATGTATCGACAGCATTAAGCAGCATACCGTAAGTGACCAATATGAACTCATCATCGTTGATAATGCGTCAACCGACGGTACGAAGGAATATGTGAGAGAGCTGAAAGATGTGATTTTCATTGAAAACACAGAGAATCAAGGCTTTGCAAAGGGCTGTAATCAAGGAGCGAAAAAAGCGACAGGAGATAGCATTCTCTTTTTAAATAATGACACGATCGTGACGGAAAACTGGCTTTCTCCATTAAAAGAGGCGTTACTTGCATCAGAACGGATTGGTATGGTAGGACCAGTCTCCAATTATGTGAGCGGTCCTCAAATGGTCGAGCCATCGTATACAGATGTGAAAGAGCTCCCGGCCTTTGCGAGGAATTATACGGCTGAGAGAAAAGGTCAGAGAACATATGTACATCGGCTTGTAGGTTTTTGTCTGCTTGTGAAAAGAGAGCTCATCGAGGATGTGGGATTATTTGATGAACGGTTCGTGTATGGATCATTTGAGGATGACGATCTTTGTTTGAGATCCTTGCTCAAGGGATATCAGCTGCAAATCGTCCACGATTCATTTGTGCATCATCACGGTCACGCAACCTTTCGTGCGAATGAAGAAACGAACATCTCTACACTGTTTGCAGAGAACAGGCTTCGGTTTTTAGATAAATGGGGCATTGATCTCAATCTGATGGCCCCTCATCCGTACTTTGCAGCTCTGCTGCCTGAAGACGCTGCTTGTGTGCTTGATGTGGGATGCGGTGAAGGGGCAACAGGACTTGAAATAATGAATCGGCAGTCTGTTGACATGTACGGGGTAGAGACCGATCCATTAAAAGCAGCAATCGCAAAGGCATATTACGAAGAAGTCATCGAGGCAAAAGCGGATGAGTACCCATGGTTAGAGAAAGAGGCCTTTTTTGATGCCATCATTTTTTCGGATGTTTTAGAGCATGTGTCAGATCCTTGGCACATCATTGAACAGGCGCACGCATCTTTAAAACCGGGCGGCGTGATCATTTGCTGCTTGCCCAACATGATGCATGCGGAGGTGCTTCTCCCGTTAATGACAGGGGATTTTACGTATCAAGATGTAGGCATTTTAGACCGAGGTCACCTGAGGTTCTTCACACCAAACACCATGCGTTCGCTTTTCCCGGACCATTTATTTGAACGGGTGAACGAGCAGCGGATCAATGTTCCGATTGATCAAAACGTCCAATTGTTTTTTGACGAGGTGGCGAGAGTAGGAGTGTCACTTGGCTTTCAAACAAAAGCGTTGTCTGAACAAGTAACTCTATATCAGCTTTTAATTGTCGTGAGTAAAAAAGGCGGATCCCCCTCGGGATAACCGCCTTTTGCATTACCATTTGAAGCTTTTCGTTGCACCTTCTGCCCCAAAGTTCAAAATGCTGACTTTGACATCATATTCGATATCCGCTTCTTGAAAGAGCGTATCCCACTCGTTTCGGTGTTTTTCCCAATAGTCAGGGTATTTAATACGAAACTGCCGGCTTAAAAATATGGGATCAACGCCCACCTCTTTTTGCACATGATGGACCGCTTTTTGAATTCGCTGTTTGATTTTGTTAGCAAAAATATGCTCAAATCTTTTGATGTACTGCTCATCGAAGGAATTTTCTGCAGGGTACTGATCTTCAGAGAGCTTTCCTTGGGTGTTGACATTAATTTTAAAGGAAATATGTCCATCTTTCAGATAGGGTTCAACCTTGGTTTTTGCTTTCTTAATTTCATACGTGATCGGAAAGTCTTTGTAGGTGGCAGGTACAACGCCGCCTGAAATTCGGTCCATCACCCAATTTAAAGATTGGACATCCTTCGCAGGGATGAAACCGATCAGTTTTCGTGTTTTTCCATCTATAATTCCTGCCCCATTATAAATAAGTTCACCGTTTATCGCATCTACACTTTGGACAAGGAAGCTAGCGCCCATCTGGAAGTAATCAGATGCCCGGCCAATACGGGTTGGCAGCAAAATCTTTCCGTTAAAGCTTCGGTTTTTGGATGTTTCAAAGATATGTTCAACCGGAATCTTTTGTTGTGATTTCAATTTTTGGTTGATCACTTTTGACGCATCATCTCGTGACACGAGAAGATAGCTGCTTCGCCGAACCTCATCATCTCGTATAAAATGATTGAGCGCTCCTTGAATATCGTGATGCTCTGCCTGATTTTTGCCGAACAAAAAGATTTTCAGATGATCACTATAAATCGGCGGGTCCTTTAAGGCGACATTACTGACAGCCTCCAGCACATTTTTTCCTTTTGAGACGACATTCACATAGCCAGGAGAATCCGCTTCTTGTGTCCCGCCCAATTTCGGCACAAGATTTTGATAGGTGAGCTTGATTCCTTGCTGATCTTCCTCGTCAATGCCAATGCCGCGCACAAATGATAATTTCTCAATATCCTTTAAATCCCAGCACCCTGCTGATAAAAGGAAAAGACAGCAGGATAAAAAGATGAACAATACACGCTTTCCTCTCATGCAGAACGACCTCCCCATTTTTTACGTATCATCAACAGAACAGCTGTAATAAAAGGAATGGCTAAAATCGCGAACAATGCGTAGCCGAGTAAAGTAGAGAAGTAAAAGACTTCATTGATATTTTTCGGAAAAAGGGAGAGTGCAGAGGTAATTAAAAACAGCAGCCATAGCAGTCCCGTTACATTGGTCGTCTTAAAGACTGTGTGGCACCCTTTAATGGCAAATTGGAAAAAGCCAAGCATGCAAATAAACTGCTGGCAAGTCCAGATCGTCAGTAAAAAAATATCAAATCGTTCAATGAAGACCCCTTCAAGTTCTAGTGCTTGAATGAGTGAGACAGTGGGCCAGGTGAGGGATTTCGTTTCTCCAACGGTCATGGAACCAATCACGATAAAGAGCGTGAGAGAATAGATAAGAGAAGTAATTCCGACCCCGATTGCAGCGGCCCATTTCGCCTTCGACCATTTGTCTTTATAAATGAGTGGTACAACAAACAAAATGACCTCAAAGCCTGTAAATTGAATAAATGTTTGAGAGAACAAATTACTGAAATCTTTAAACCCGTGCGCCATCACCGGGCGTAAGTAATCAAAATCGAATATTTTCAAACTAAACAGCATGAGCCCAATATAAATGATCATCGTTATCGGATATATGTATGTCACCATTTTCACTATTGGAAAGATACCACTTTTCAAATGATAGATAGCCACAAGAAGAAAAATCATCACAATCACTGCCATAGGAGTCGATTGCAGCAGGAAAAACTGAACAACCTCCCCGAGAACACGCGCTTCAAAGCCGACAATGCCTAGTAAATAGGCAATCAGCATTAAGTTAAAGAACGTGCCAAAGATTGCACCGGCTCCTTTAGTATTTGACTCAAAAATGGTGTCAGGTGCATTTTTTTCAGCAATCCATCCTAACAAAAAAGCAACGAATGCAAAGATGACTCCCTGTATCAATACAATGATCCAGCCATCAGGGAACCCTGAATCGGCAGAACTGCGTGGAATGGTTAAAATTCCAGCGCCTATCATTGTAGAGCTGCACAGAATGGTGACTTGTAACAATGATAGCTTCTCAGCTCTGTACATCGTTTAATCTCCTTGTCTTTTGAGATTTTTTATTTTTGCTGTTTTCGGTCTCGATTTAAATAGACCAATTGGTAAACGTACATACGTATCCTTTAAATCTGAAAACGGTGAGGACAAAACAGGTGTGAAATAGTCAAAACCAAAGGTCTTTAATTGCATCAGGTGACAAAGCACAAATAAATAACACATGATTAAGCCATATAACCCAAACATCGCTGAACTGAAAATGGCCATAAACCGCAAGATACGCAGCGGGAAACTAAAGTCATACGAAGGGGCAGTGAAATCGGCTAAGGCGGTCAGCGACACGATAATCACCATTAACGCACTGACGATATTGGCTTGGACAGCCGCCTGACCAATGATGACGCCGCCAATGAGCCCAATTGTCTGCCCGATGGCTCTAGGAAGCCGAAGGCCAGCTTCTCGCAGCAGCTCAATCGTAAAAGACATAAGAATCGCCTCGACCACAGGAGGAAACGGAACATTCTGCCGGCTGCCTGCGATGGTAATTGCCATTCGTGTTGGTAATAAACCGGGGTGATAAGAGACAAGAGCGATATAGAGCCCTGGTAAAAAAATCGTTAACAGTACGGCAAAATACCGGAGTAGGCGCAAAAGAGTCGCACTTGTCCATCTTTGATAATAATCCTCCGGTGATTGCATCAAGGCTGTAAGTGTCATAGGCATGATGAGGGCAAAAGGTGTGCCGTCGAGCAAAATGGAGACTTTGCCTTCAAGCACGGATGCGATCACCCTGTCAGGACGTTCTGTGTTTTGAATCTGCGGAAAAATGGAGATGTGACTGTCCTCAATCAGCTGTTCAATATAACCGGTTTCAGGGATGTCATCCATTTTGATTTCGGTCATGCGTGATAGAACATCTTCTACTAATTTGGGATCAACAATATCACGAACGTACACAAGGACAGCAGACTTTTTATTGCGAGTACCTACATTTACCTTTTGAATGACAAGGTTAGGGTCGTTTGCCCGCTCACGGATTAAAGCCGTGTTTTTTTCAAGATTTTCAATAAAACCGATCCGCGGCCCTCTTACAAGTACTTCCGATTGCGGCTCTGCTACTTCTCTAAATTGAAAAAGGTTCGTTTGGAGCGCAAGTGCTTGAGCCGCGCCATCTATAAATAAAATAGCCCTGCCGCTATATAACTGCTCGATGGCAAGGTTCATATCCTCCAGCACGTCATTTTGTATGCCAAAGAACGTTTTAGACAGGGAGGAAAGCGTAGTAGGATCAACCTCGGTGATGTCCAGTTCCTTTTGCATGGGTGAAATGATTTGCTTGGAAAGCATCTCAAATTCTGTGAGTCCTTCAACGTACATGAGACACGCAGAGATAGCGGAAGGGCCAAATGAAAATGAGTGGAACACGATATCATCACTTTTCCCAGCAAAGCTTTTGACGCGCTTGATGACGGATGCTATATCTTGTTCAATACGACTTTTCATAATACCTCACCCTCATGTCATGTTTTTTTATAGAGTGACTCGGAAGGAGGAGAATTATGCAAATAGAAAAAAGAGAATCCCTAAAAATAGGAATTCTCCCGATAGATTTATCTCGCAAGCCAGCCGCCATCAACAGCTAAAATGTGACCGTTCATATAATCAGAGGCTGGTGAGCTTAGGAAAACAGCAGCACCGGCTAGATCCTCGGGCTTTCCCCAGCGCCCGGCAGGGATTCGTTTGAGTATCTCTTCATTTCGATTCTCATCGTCCCGAATGGCTTGCGTGTTATTGGTCGCAATGTAACCCGGAGCGATCGCATTCACTTGTATATACTGGTTCGCCCATTCGTTTGCAAAAGCCTTCGTCAGCCCTGCGACTGCGTGTTTACTTGCTGTATAAGCGGGGACAAAGACGCCGCCTTGAAACGATAGAAGGGAGGCAATATTCACGATTTTCCCTTGCCCGTTTTTCAGCATCTGCTGTCCAACCTTTTGGGTGAGAAAAAAGAGACTGTTGATATTCACATTCATGACCGTATGCCAATCTTCCTCTGAATAATGAGCGGCCTGCTCTCTTTTAATGGTTCCAACATTATTGATTAAAATATCGATCGTATGCTTTTGTAACATGGCATCGACAGCCTGTTTTGCCGTTTGAGGATCGGAAAAGTCAACCTGAACTGCATGAAACGATCGGCCCGTCTGTTCGACTAGTGCTTTCGTTTCCTCAAGCGGTGTGTGATGGTATGTGCCGATGATATTTGCGCCTGACCTGGCAAGCGCCACAGCAATGCCCTGCCCAATGCCGGTTCCAGGTCCTGTCACAAGAGCTGTTTTGCCTTCAAGAGAAAAGAGGGACGCTACATAGGATGCTGTCGTCATCACATTACCTCAGCTGGTCCATTGGGACAAAATCCATATCTTTGAACGTATAGTTCTCGCCTGCCATCGCCCAAATAAATGAATAATTCGCTGTACCCGAGCCTGAATGAATAGACCAGGCAGGAGAAATGACCGCTTCCTCATTGGCAACAACGAGATGTCTTGTTTCAGATGGCTCTCCCATAAAATGAAAGACACGTGCATCTTCTTCGATATCAAGATATAAGTAAACTTCCATACGCCGATCATGAATATGAGCGGGCATCGTATTCCACGTGTTATTGGTTTCCAGCTGAGTCATTCCCATCATGAGCTGACAGCTTTGGATGCCGTTTGCATGGATGACTTGATACAGGTTTCGTACGTTTGAAGCAGACGCTTCCCCTAAGTGGTTCGGTGTTAATTTAGTGATGGCTGCTTTTTGTGTAGGGTACGCTTGATGAGCCGTGGCTGATACAAGATAGAACTTGGCTTCTTCGCCTGATGAACTAGCAAACTGTACATCTTTGTGTCCAAGTCCAATATATAAGAAATCTTTATGCTCCAGTACAAAGGTCTCACCATCGACAGTGACCGTTCCTTGTCCGCCGACATTCACAATGCCGATCTCTCGTCTTTCAAGGAAATACTCCGTACGTAAAAAGTCTCCGGCATCTAATTTGAGCGGCTCTGCTGCCGGTATGGCTCCGCCAATCACTACGCGATCCTCATGCGAATAGTAGAGCTTTAATTCACCACTGACGAATAGCGTAGGAATATGAAAATGACGACGAAGTTCCTCTGTTGTAAAACGTTTGACCTGCTCAGGGTGTACAGCATAACGATTTTCCATTTAAGATAAGCCTCCCTTTCCATCTGAAACAAAATATTGTTGTTTTATTTGGTATCGGTTTCAAGGAAAATTCTAGAGGAAAAAGAGAGTGTCGTCAACCGTTATTTTGAAATCGTTTTCTTTTTGTTTATTTAGATGATTTTTTGCCCTCTTCATGCAAAAAAATCTTCTGGAAAACATGAAATTATGATATGATCTTTTTAAGTTATTTGAAATCGGTTTCGAAACAAATGAGAAGACATTGATTGTGGGAGTTTTTTGAATGAAAGAGAAAAAGCAAACGAAAGTTACCATCAACGAAGTGGCCGCTTATGCAGGTGTTTCAAAATCAACTGTATCCAGATATATCAATGGCAAAACAAATGAAATTTCTACTGAAAAGGTAAAAAAAATCAAAAAAGCCATTGAGGAAATGCATTATCGTCCGAGTCAGCTCGCTCAAGGATTGAAAGTAAGAAAAAGCAAAGTCATTGGGTTTATTGTAGCCGACATTACGAATCCATTCTCTGTAGCGACACTTCGGGGAGTCGAAGAAATTTGTGATGAATATGGGTACAGCATTATGGTGTGCAACACAGATAACCGTCCAGAAAAAGAACGGGAAATGCTCCTTAAGCTGAATGCGCATTATATTGAAGGGCTCATCATCAATACGACAGGCAAGAACAATGACATTTTGCAGGATTTTAAGAAAAACGGTGTACCGATTGTCCTTGTTGACCGGAAATTACCTGAACTAAAAGTCGACACAGTGACAACGAATAACCGTGATATCACGATCCAGCTGCTTCAACAAATGTATGAGAAAGGCTATGAGCACATCGCCTTCTTTACCGAGCCGGTCGATGGGATTAGTCCTCGTGAAGAACGAAAAGAAGCATATGAACAGACAGCCATGAGTAAACATAAGAAGCCGCTCACTGTAGAAATTGATTTGAAGCATAAGGAACAATTGCGAGAAGAGCTTGTCCGTTTTGTACAATCAAACGAACAGAAAAAAGCGATTTTAGCAGCCAATGGATTACTCATGCTGAAGCTGATAAGTGAGCTTGTAGAGCTTGGGATAAAGATTCCAGAGGAGATAGGCATTGCAGGGTTTGATGATACAGAATGGTATAAGCTGATTGGGCCTGGAATTACAACGGTTGCCCAGCCATCTCATGAAATGGGGAAAGCAGCCATGCAAAAAATCAAGACACGGCTAGAAGGGGATGAAAGTGCGCCCCAAACCATTCAGCTTGATGGAGAAATCATCGTAAGAAAATCTTTATAAACGACAAACAGAGAAGAGTATACATACGTGGATGCTCTCTCTTTTTCAACTGATTTGAAACCGGTACCAAGAAAGGGGAGAAATGAGTGAAAGCATTGGATGCGGTCACATTTGGGGAATCAATGGCGATGTTTTACGCAAAAGAAGCCGGAGAGCTTCATCAAGTGCATACATTCCAAAAGGCGCTTGCTGGTGCCGAAAGTAACGTGGCTGTTGGCTTGGCGAGGCTAGGTTTTGATGTGGGATGGATGAGCAAAGTCGGAGCAGATTCACTTGGCACATTTATTTTAGAAGAGCTTCAAAAAGAAGGGGTCGATACAAGTGCAGTGCTCCGTTCAAATGATGGATCTCAAACTGGGATTTTACTTAAATCAAAAGTGATGGATGGAGACCCTGACGTCACGTATTATCGTAAAGGATCTGCTGCGAGCACAATGAGTCCAAGCGACTTTCCCGCCAGCTATTTCAAACAGGCAGGACACCTCCATATGACAGGTATCCCGCCTGCACTATCCAGTGAAATGAGAGCGTTTTCTTTTCATGCCCTTCAAAAGATGAAAGAAGCGGGCAAAACCATTTCATTTGATCCAAACCTTCGGCTTCAGCTATGGGAAGAGGAGGAAGATATGATTCATACGGTGAATCAAATGGCTTTTCAAGTAGATTGGTTTTTTCCGGGTCTTGCAGAAGGGCAAAGACTCACAGGTTGTCACGAGCCGGAAGAGATTGCCGATGTTTATTTGCAAAAAGGCGTCAAGCTTGTGGTCATTAAGCTTGGTGAAGAAGGTGCCTTTTATAAAAGTGCAGACAGCCAGGGGATTGTGAGCGGATTTCATGTGCAGGATGTCGTTGATACAGTCGGTGCCGGTGATGGATTTGCCGTGGGGGTCATCAGCGGCTTATTGGACGGTTTATCATATGAAAAATCTGTGACAAGAGGCAATGCTGTAGGGGCTCTTGCGGTGATGTCTCCAGGCGATAAGGATGGACTGCCTACTCGGGAAGAGCTTCAGGCTTTTATGAAAGAAGCCAAACGATATCACAGACGGGAATATATGAAGGGGGATGAAGGATATGGGAAAGTCAGCAAGTTCGAGCGTTAAAGAGCGGCTCGCGTCTTGTAAGCTGATTGCGGTGGTGAGAGCGAGTAGTGAAGCAGAAGGCATTGAGATGATTGAGCGTTTAAAGAAAAAAGGTGTTCGTGCCATTGAAGTGACGTATACCACGCCCAATGCCGAACGCATCATCGCGTCCTTTCAGCATGAGCAAGATCTGATTATAGGAGCAGGCACAATTACAAACCTTGAGCAGGCACAATCAGCCATTGAAGCAGGCTCACAATTTATTGTCAGTCCAGGATATCTCCCTGTCATTGGAGAGCATCTCTCATTTCACGACACACTCTATGTACCAGGTGTCCTCACCCCAAGTGAAATCATGCAGGCAAAAGGAGCTGGCTACTGCTTGCTCAAGCTTTTTCCAAGCGGCTCCTTCGGTTTATCCTATATGAAAAACTTACAAGGCCCATTTCCAGAGATTGAATTTATTCCGACGGGCGGTATTCATCCAGCCGATGTTCCGAAATGGCTGAAAGCAGGTGCTGTGGCAGTAGGAGTCGGAAGTCAGCTTGAAAGCAGTACAGCAGAAGAGTTACAAGCGGTACTTTCTTCATAAATAGTTGAGATCAAACGAACAACTGGCAGATGGATGCCGGTTGTTTGTTCGTTTATCTGACATAACAGCAGGTGAATGCTGACTCTTCACGTACAATGATCGTGAAGGAGTGATAGACATGTACATTCAACTAGATACACTCACGGGTGGACAAATAGAGCAGCTGATTACCGCTCATATAGAAGAAATGAAAGAGCATTCCCCGCTAGAAAGCATTCATGCCCTACCGTTAGCTGATTTGAAAAAGCAAGATGTCACAGTGTGGAGTGTGCGGGAAGGAGAGGAGCTTCTTGGCTGCGGAGCGTTAAAGGAGCTGTCAAGTGAGCACGGCGAAATCAAATCAATGAGGACCGCAGCTCTCCATATGCGAAAAGGTGTAGCAAGGTATATGCTGAACCATCTTCTCCAAGAGGCAAAACGGCGAGGCTATACACGTGTCAGCTTAGAGACAGGGGCGATGTCGTTCTTCGAGCCAGCAAGAAAACTATATGAGAGTGTTGGTTTTTATGTTTGTCCGCCTTTCGATTCATATCAAGAAGATCCAAACAGTTTATTTATGACAAAGGAATTATAGAGGTCGAGAGAGTATGCTTATAAGCAGCTCTTTTTTTATGCGGCTATATTAGAAAGGGGGAGGATGTGGTGAAAGTATCAAAGTGGATCGGGATGGGCGCATTTCTCACTTTTTGTGTCGTATCAGTCATCTTTCTAACATTATTAGGTCAAGATTTATTTAAAATTGAAAGCGCTTCCGAAAAAGCGTCATCAACCTATCAATATCACTTTGTCCTTGTACCGGAGGAACTTGATAATGAATATTGGCAGCTGGTACAAAGGGGAGCTGTTGATGCGGCAGACGTTCATCGCGTGTATCTAGAATATTTGGGTCCGAAGCAAGCAGATATAGACGATCATTTGAAAACCATTGATATGGCGATCGCAGGGCATGTCGATGGCATTATGACGCAGGGACTTGATGCGAAAAAATACAAACCGCTTTTTCAGAAGGCGAGGGATAAGGGTATTGATGTTGTCACCGTTGATACGGATGCAGAGGGGAGCAAGCGTCAAGTGTATGTAGGCACGGACAATTATTATTCAGGCTTTATCGCAGGACAGGCACTCATCGCAGATACAAAAGGCGAACAGTATGTAGGAATTGTCACAGGCAGACTTGATGCCGTTCATCAAAAGCAGCGCGTCAAAGGATTTCGAGATGCCGTCGCCGCTGAAAAACGCATTCATATTGCTGGAATAGAAGAATCAGCCATTACGAAATCAGGGGCTTCAGGTGCCGCGTATAAACTATTAAACGATCATGCGAAGCTCACCGCATTTTACGGCACGAGTGCATTAGATGGTGCAGGCATCATTCAAGCAACAGCACAATATCGATCGTCCACGGATGTTTATGTGCTTGCATTTGACACATTGCCTGATACGATTCAGGCGCTCGATGATGGAGAGATTGATGCAGTGGTTGTTCAGCACCCTTATGAAATGGGCTATCAAGCAGTGGAATCGCTTGTGCGTTTGCAGAAAGGTGAAAAAGAAGAACCACTCCAGTACACAGGAACGAGTGTGATTCGGCGCGAGGATCTGCCTTTGCAGCAAACAGACAGAAAGCAGGGGGTGCAGCCATGAGAAGGATTCGAAGTAAGCTGTTATTGGCATTTTTAATCCTTGTGTTCATTGGCAACGTGGCCGCTTTTTTCGTCTATTGGAGCAGCTCGAATATCACATCAGAATATAGCAGAAGCTTTCGTTCTTTTCTCCTGCTCAATGATATATCGACAGAGGCAAAAACGATGTATGAAAAGGTCAATGCGTATGCGATTGAAAAGGATCGGCAGTTTGCCAAAGAATATCTGGCTTCAAAACAGAAAATGAAATCCTACGATCAGGCATTGCAAAAAGATGCCGGGCTTCATGCGGCCATTCCTTCTATCGAAAAATACCAATATATGATGCGGACGCTCATCAATGAAAGTGATGCGACCATGACACATGTAAAAGAAGGGAAAATCAAAGAATATGCAGCAAGTGTGAAGGAAGTAAGAACCGTCTCCTCCTACATACAAGAGCAAACAATGACCCTGCTTGATGATGAATTGTCTGAGTATCAAGTGCTCTATCAATCTCTGCAAAAAAGACACCAAACCTATGCGCTCTTTACCTTATGTTTGTTTACGCTATCCATTGGGGTTGCATTATGGATGGCGTATATGATTGCTGGCGGGATATCAAGGCCGATCGTCCATCTCTCTCGAAGCGTAAAGGAAGTATCAGAAGGGAATTTTGATGGAGCGGACTTTCATGTCACCTCAAAGGATGAAATTTCTGTATTAAATGAGGCCTTTCAGCGAATGCGTCAAGAGATGAAAATGATGATTGAAGAGATGAAACAAAAGGCAGCCTTAGATCAAAAAATCAAAGACATGAAGCTGAAAACGCTGCAAAACCAAATGAATCCACATTTTTTATTTAATACATTAAACATCGTCTCGCGCATGGCTTACTTAGAATCAGCGGATGCCACATCGAGGTTGATCCAATCCGTTTCCACGCTGATGCGGTATTCGCTCTCTGCTCTTAGTGCATCTGTTACGTTGGAGCAAGAAGTAAAAGTGGTCAAAGAATATTTTCATATACAAGAAACAAGATTTGCCGATCGTATCACATGCAAAACGACCATAGATGAATCGTGTTTATCTGTACATATCCCCAGTCTTACCTTACAGCCGCTTGTCGAAAATGCCTTTATTCATGGCGTTGAACCAAAGGAGGAAGACGGGCTTGTCGAGCTCTCGATCTATCAAGAAGGCGGCTATGTGATGATTCGGATTCAGGACAATGGGATGGGGATCAATGAACAAGAGATAAGAAGATTGCTATCAGAAAAAGAAGAGGGAGATCCAAACACCTTGAGTAAAGGGCACTCGACAGGGATCGGTCTTCGAAATGTGATGTCAAGGCTGCATTTGTTTTACGGGGTAAAAGATGCCCTTCAAATTGACTCAAAGCCAAACGAAGGCACCACCATTCAATTGGCTATTCCGATGAAGGAGGGACCGGCATGCTGAACGTGCTGATTGTGGATGATGAAAAAATAGAACGACTAGCGATGCGGAAGTTCATGACCGATTGGCTTCCAGAGTGTCATATCGCAGGAGAAGCTGAAAATGGAAAGAAGGCGGTTGAATTCGTACGAACCAAGCCCGTTCATCTTGTTCTCATGGATATTCAGATGCCCGGAATGGATGGATTGACAGCGATTAAGCAAATCAAAGCGAGCAGTCCTCATACAAAATTCATTATGCTGACAGCATACGATACGTTCGATTATGCCAAGCAAGCGATGCAGGAAGGGGTGAAGCAATACCTCGTCAAACCGGCTGACAAAGATGAAACCATCGCCGCCATTCGAACGGTAGCGGCAGAGATTCAGCAGGAGGCGTCTCAGCGGCAGGCAGTGGCGGCCGGTCAGCAGTCAAAGTGGCTCGAAGCTCATGTCATAAACGGTCAATCCTATACCTCCATGGAGTTTCAACAACTGTTTCACGAATATGAAGCAGGTCTTGTCATCGCTGGTCAGCGGACAGGCGGGGATCAGCTGTTGATTGATTTACAGGCATCTGCTCTTTTTCATACGGTGCCGATTCAGGTGAGTGGTGAGCTGTTTACATGTCTCATTTATCGTCACCAAGCGCCTGGTCAGTTAAAGGCAGATGTCCTGCAGTCGATTCGAACTGCCACAACAAACGATCAGCCTTCACCTGTCGTTGGCATAGGACACCCGGTCTCAAACCCGCTTTACCTTCAGAAAAGTGCAGCAGAGGCGAAGCTTTCCTATTATCAGCGAAAAAAGAGTCCCGGCGTTGTTCGTTATGGTTTTTACCAAACAGAAGAACAGTCCCATCCATTGATCCATCTGCCGGAGCTTGCAGACGATATGATGCAGGCAATGGAAGAAGGGAGAAGAGAGGATGCGCTGGCTTTATTCGATGCCTTTGAACTAGAGGGAGCGACCATTTCACAACTAAAAGAGCTGCTGATTTTATTTAAATCACGGCTCCGAACAGACTGGCCAATATTAAAGATCAGCACCGCAGCTGAATGCCGTCAGTGCTGTGAACATTTATTTGACGTGTACGAAGCGAGAACCCAGACTGTGAATGATATTGAGCGGGCAAAACGCTACATCAAAACGCATTTTTGTGAACAGATCACGCTTGAGCAGACTGCCGCCTATGTTGATTTAAGTCCAACCTATTTCACAAAGCGGTTTAAAGACGAGACAGGGCTGACATTTAAAGAGTATGTGACAACCTGCCGGCTGGATAAAATCAAAAAGCTTCTCAAAGACAGTTCACTTAGTTTAAAAGAAATTACCTATCAGGCAGGATATACAGACCCCAACTACGTCAGCCGTGTGTTTAAGAAGATGGTCGGCTGTTCACCGAAGGAATATCGAAAACAGACCATAAAAAAATGAAGAATTTCATAAAAAAGTGAAGAAGTTTGTCTGAAAAAAAGCAAGGATCTGCCATTATACTTATTTTGATAACGCTTACAAAATAGGGATGGGGGATCAATCATGAAGGTCAAATTAGGCTTTACGTTGTTAGCGCTCTGTATGCTTATCATCACTGCCTGTAGTTCATCGACGAGCTCAGATGAAAAAAAAGAGGGCGGAGCAGAGAAGCTCGACATTTTCTCTTGGTGGACTGGAGCAGGTGAGGAGGACGGACTGAAAGCACTCATTCAATTGTTTGAAGAGAAAAATAAAGACATCCCAATTGAAAATGCAGCCGTCGCAGGTGGTGCTGGTACGAATGCAAAGGCTGTTCTGACTAGCCGGATGCAAGGGAATGACCCGCCAGCTACATTCCAAGTCCATGGCGGAGCGGAGCTAAATGAGAGCTGGGTCGCAGCAGGCAAAATGGAGCCGCTGGATGATCTATATGAAAAAGAAGGCTGGAAGGACAAATTTCCAGAATCACTGATTGACCTTGTCAGCAAAGATGGGAAAATTTATTCAGTACCAGTGAATATTCACCGAGGCAATGTGCTTTGGTATAACAAGAAGGTATTTGATGATGCAGGCTTAGAGCCGCCAACGACCTTTGATGAATTTTTCAAAACAGCAGATGCATTAAAGAAAAAAGGGATTACACCGCTTGCACTTGGGGATAAAGAGCCTTGGGCAGCGACACATTTGTTTGAGAGTGTGCTGCTGGGCGTTTTAGGAGCTGACGGATATCAAAAACTTTGGGCTGGCGATATGAAAATGGATGACTCAAAAGTGAAGGAAGCGGCAGACATTTTTGGACGCATGCTTGAATACGTCAATGATGATCACAGCTCACGTAACTGGCAGGATGCCTCTCAGCTCGTGGCAAAAGGGGAAGCAGCAATGAATGTCATGGGCGACTGGGCGAAGGGGTATTTTGTGAATGATCTGGATCTGAAGGTGAATGAAGACTTTGGATACGCGGCGACTCCTGGAACAGAGGGAAGCTTTATGGTAATCACCGATACATTTGGACTTCCAAAGGGCGTGAAACAGCCAGAAAACGTGAAGAAATTCTTATCTGTCTTAGGATCTGTGGAAGGACAGGATGCGTTTAATCCGCTGAAGGGATCGATTCCGGCACGTGTGGATGCAGATGTATCAAAATATGATGAATACGGAAAATCGGCGATGAAGGCATTTAAAGAATCAAAGCTGGCGCCGTCTCTCGCACATGGTTCAGCTGCTGAAGAAGGGTTTGTGACAAAAGCGAATCAAGCCGTCAATATCTTCGTCACGCAAAAAAACAGCAGCCAGTTTGTATCATCTTTAAAAGATTCAATGAAATAAAGACGAGGAGGCGGCGACTAAGCACCGCCTCTTTTTTGAAAAGGAGTGTAGCTTCATGCGCATGGACACATCGCCAATCACAAAAGCAGCAACACCCAAAGTCAAACGTGTTCGGAAAAAATGGAATGGGGATCAGCTGCTTGCGCTGCTATTTTTAGCCCCGTCGGCTGTTTTATTATTCATCTTTGTTTACGGCTTTATTGGCTGGACAGGGTATGTGTCATTATCAAACTGGACCTCGCTTGTTCCGAATTTCTCTTTTGCAGGTCTTCAAAACTATTTCATGCTGTTTCAAGATTTCCGCTTTCAGTCAGATCTTCGAAACACGGTCTTTTTTACTCTATTCTTTATTGGAGCCGTCATTGCCTCTGGTCTCACGCTTGCGATATTACTAGATCAGAAGATCAAGGGTGAATCTCTATTTCGGAATTTATTTTTCTTTCCAATGGCCCTTTCCTTTGTTGTGACAGGAGTCGTCTGGCAATGGATTTTAAACCCGTCCACTGGGGTGAATCTGTTTTTAAAAACGCTTGGTATCCAACCTAAGTGGTACACGGATACGAACATTTTAGCCGGATTTGTCTGGGGGAAAATTGAGTTTGGTGTCCCAGCGGCAATGATTGCAGTCGTGATTGCAGCTGTTTGGCAAATGACTGGATTTTCTCTAGCGATGTATTTGGCGGGTTTGAGAGGAATTCCAGAGGAAGTAAGAGAGGCTGCTAGAATGGATGGCGCAACAGAGTGGCAGATTTACCGGAAGATTATTTTTCCTCTATTAAAACCGATTACTGCAAGTGTCATTATCATCATGGCTCATATTTCGTTAAAGATTTTCGATTTGATTTACTCGATGACAGGACCGGGTGCGAACTTTGTGACGGATGTTCCTGGCGTTTACATGTTTGAAATGACCTTTAGAGGAAACCATTATGCAGGCGGTGCCGCCATTGCGATTGTGATGCTGCTCTCTGTTGCGGTCTTTATCGTGCCGTATCTCCTGTCGAGCCGGAAGGGGGCTTCCTCATGACAGCCAGGTGGTTTGTCCGCCCAGTCCTTTATGCTTTATTGATTTTGTGCAGTCTCTTTTTTCTGATGCCAGTCTATGTCATGCTCGTCACAAGCTTGAAGCCGTTAGGTGAAGTGACTCTCGAGGAAATGTGGGCACTGCCATCAACAATTGATTTTTCAAGCTATCAAATTGCGTTTGAAAAGCTAGCGCCCAATTTAATGAATTCTCTTTATCTCGTCATTCCGGCTACCTTATTGTCAGCTGTCTTAGGTGCGATGAATGGCTATGTCCTATCAAAATGGCGTTTCAAAGGATCAGAAGTGGTCTTTACGCTGATGCTGTTTGGGATGTTTATTCCATATCAAAGCATCCTCATTCCACTCATTCAATTTTTGCGTGAAGTCGGATTATATAATTCGATTCCAGGTCTGGTGCTTGTCCATGTCGTATATGGACTCCCGATCACAACGCTCATGTTTCGAAACTTCTATGTGAGCATCCCTGATGAAATGATTGAATCGGCGAAAATGGACGGCGCAGGGTTTATCGGGATTTTCAGGCATATGATTCTTCCGCTTTCGATCACAGGATTTGTTGTTGTCGCCATTTGGCAGTTCACAAATGTGTGGAATGAGTTCTTATTTGCAGTCACGATGACCACTGCGGAGCATCAGCCGGTGATGGTCGCCTTGCAAAATCTATCAGGCAGTCAAATTGTCCAATGGAACGTTCAAATGGCAGGGGCAATATTGGCCGCACTGCCGACACTTTTGGTCTATATTCTGCTCGGAAAATACTTTGTCAAAGGGCTTCTTGCAGGCTCTGTCAAAGGATGAAATGGTTTTCGTGTTATCGTTTTCATTTGGTGTACTGAAAGGATTGACTTCTCTTTAGATAGCGTCATAATAAAAGTTAAGACTTGCTAGTTTTCATTAAGCTTGGCAAGGATTATCACAGGGTAGCAAAGGGAGGAGTCATCCTGAATGAAGCAGTCACCAATTTTTTTACTGCCTGAATTGAAGGAGAGAATATGGGGAGGTACAGCCTTAAGGGAT
This sequence comes from Bacillus sp. NMCN1, assembly GCF_002998085.1. Lineage (NCBI taxonomy): Bacteria > Bacillati > Bacillota > Bacilli > Caryophanales > Bacillaceae > Bacillus > Bacillus sp. NMCN1. The sequence goes on from NZ_PVQL01000002.1 coordinate 497,349, forward strand.
CAATTTGGCTATAATATTCCTTCTGATCAAACGGGAGAATGCTGGGCAATTTCTGCTCATCCAAACGGACCAAGTGTCGTGCAAGACGGTCCATATAAAGGGAAAACGCTGATCGAACTATGGGACAATCACAGAGAATTGTTCGGGGGAATAGAAGGCGATCGATTCCCGCTCTTAACCAAAATTTTAGATGCAAACCAAGACTTGTCCGTTCAAGTCCATCCAGATGATGATTATGCGGAAAGACATGAAAATGGAGAGCTTGGAAAAACAGAGTGCTGGTATATCATTGACTGCAAAGAAGGAGCAGAAATGATCTATGGGCATAATGCAAGAACAAGAACTGAGCTTGTGACCATGATGAATAGTGGGGATTGGGAAGGTCTTTTGCGTCGTGTGAAGATTAAGCCTGGTGATTTTTATTATGTGCCAAGCGGAACCATTCATGCGCTCTGCGAAGGAACGCTTGTCCTTGAAACACAGCAAAGCTCAGATACAACCTATCGGGTATATGACTATGAACGAAAAGATCAGAATGGCAATGAACGTGAACTGCATTTTGCGCAAGCCATTGATGTCACAACGGTTCCTCATGTAGACGGTTATGCAGATGAATCAGTCGAAACACGCCGAGGGCTGACCATTCGAACATTTGTTGAAGCAGAGTATTTCTCTGTGTATAAATGGGAAATTGATCAACGAGTAGAGTTTTCGCAAGATTATCCGTTTTTGCTGTGCAGTGTGATTGATGGAGAAGGGGCTTTAACGCATGAGGGACATACATATCCACTGCCTAAAGGAGCTCATTTTATCCTGCCGGCTGAAACAGGGAGCTTCTCAATTGAAGGAACTTGTGAACTGATTGTGTCGCATATATAAAGGAAAAGAGGACTTCGAAGGGGTCCTCTATTTTTCTATTGCATAAATGACTTGAAAGAGTACTTGTTTTTGTCGATAAAGAGATTAGTAGACTATTATGCAAAGTTAAGAGAGGGACAGGGAACGTGAAAAAAACCATCAAGATTATGTTACTCGCAGCTGCCTTTGGTATGACAGTACAGACGGGCAAAGAAGCACAAGCAGCCTCCTATGTCGATCAATCCATTTATACGATGAACACCTCAAAGGTATTTACAACAGAATCAGAAGTGAAAAAAGCAGTAGAAACATTGAAGAAGGACAAAAAGTGGACAGCCACTTATCAAACCTCAGGAAACACGTCGACCTATCAGCTCACTGCCTCAGGATATGAGTCGCAAGCAGCAGCGAGTGCAAGTGCAGCTGCATTAAAAAAAGAAACGGGCATGAGCGGTACGGTGTCTCCAGTAGGTGACCGCCTTCCTTTACAAAAGGTCGTATCTGACCCCGTCAATGATGAAGCTCAGGCAAAAAAGCTCTCGCTCGAGCTAACGAAAACATCAGGGCTCAATAGCACCTATGAAGTCATCAATCAAAGCAGACCTTCTTATCAGGTCATATCAGGAACCATTGATTCTGAAACGAAAGTCAAAAATATTCAAACCGAATTACAAAAGCAGGCAGGTGTCACCAGTACATACCAAACTGAAAACAAAGCTGGCACTGTGTATCAGCTGATTTCAGGCGGTATCGTTGGACAAAGTAAGGCGAATACCATCCTGCAAGGCTTTCAAAAGGCCTCTGGTTTAAAAGCAGCGCTTCAAACGGTGACAGCAGGCAAGCCATATTACGTCGTCACATCAGCTGCACAAGCCAACCAGTCGAAAGCACAGACGCTCCTTACCCAGCTGCAAAGAGAAGCGAAGATCAGCGGGAAGATTCAAAAGACAGGCGCTTTAAAAAATGTTTATCGCTTGGAATCAGGCTATTTCAAAGACAACAAACAAGCAGCCTCAGCTGCGGCTCAGATCAAGAAACAAACCGGTGCTGTAGGTACTGTGCAGCGGGTGGGAAAAACAAAAAATTATATCGTGAAGCTCAATCAATTGAACGACGCAGCTTACGGAAAAACGCTAGCCTTTTTCAAGAAAAAGAAATGGCGCTACACATCCAAAAAGATCTCTTCTACACAGCCATATCAAGTAGTGACTGGAAACCTATTAGGAGATGATCAAGCGAAAAAAGCAACGGCTTTCTTCCAAAAGAAAAAGGTATCAGCGACAACGAAAAAAACAGGTAAAGTATCTGACAGCACGTATCGACTTGTCGTCAATCAATCAGCGGACCAAGCGAAAATGAATAAAGGTGCCGCCTATTTAAAAACGCAGAAGGTGACAAGCAGCATCACAACAAGTAAGGGACAAGCTGTCAGCAAAACGTATAGTCTTAAGACAACACCTGTATATGAGCAAAGTAAAGTCAAGCAGGCTCAAGAAATTATCAAGAAAAATGGCGTTGCCAGCAGTACAAAAACGCTGACAGAAGCGGTTAAGCAATACCGGATCACGACAGAGCCGACGGTGAATCAGACAAAACTGAATCAAGCGCTAAGTTATTTAACGAAACAAAAAATGAAAGCAGCTGCTCAAAAAACAGGTACAACTGATTATGGTCAATATCAGATTAAAACCGGTGTCATTTCCACAGCTACATTGCGCGACCAAGGCATGGCATTTTTCAAAAAACGGAATGAACCAGCTGCTTATAAAACAACAACGAAACCAACCTACAAAATCAACATTACACAGCAATTCACAGGATTATCAACCGTAAATGCGGCGATTGCCTTTGTGAAAAGCCAATACGGCTGGACAGCCACAGCCGTAAAAATCAAAAATGGCCCAATGGTCATGCAAACGAACTACAACCTCACTGTCAATGAGATGGTGAACAAGCAAATGAAGGTGTCACCACAGACAGACGGTGCAGCCTATGTCTATGCAGCATATGTAGACCCGGCGACGTCAACTGTGAATACGGACGGCTTAAATGTTCGTTCTACACCTGATTCGAGCTCTGCGAGCAACATCGTGGCGCAGCTGAACAAAGGAACAAAAGTAAGACAGCTTGGGAAAGAAGGAAACTGGATCAAGATCAGCCTTGGCTGGAGAAATGCAAGTTCAGCAGAGGTGCAAAAATATGTAGACCCAGCCAATATTGCTGAGGGCACTCAATCTTATTTTCAATTTCTGAAACTCTCTGAAGCTGCGAATCTCAATCCGGCAGAAGTCAATTCAAAGATTTTAGCAGGTAAAGGGATTCTAGCAGGTAGAGGACAAGCCTTTATTACGGCAGCGAAAACGTATCATATCAACGAAATTTATCTCATTTCTCACGCGTTGCTTGAAACAGGTAACGGAGGTTCCATTTTAGCGAATGGTACGATGTTTAATGGAAAGAAAGTATATAACATGTATGGCATTGGCGCATACGACAGCAATCCGAATTACCTCGGTGCAAAGTATGCGTATGAACAGCAATGGTTCACGCCAGAAGCAGCGATTATTGGCGGAGCAAAATTCATTGGCAACAGCTATATCAATCACGCCACATACAAGCAAGATACGATTTATAAAATGCGCTGGTCTAGTTCAGCGACTCACCAATATGCAACAGATATTGGCTGGGCTTATAAGCAAGTTACTCGTATGTATAGCTTGTATAACTTACTTGATAACTATACGCTCTATTACGATATCCCGGTTTATAACAAATAAAAAAACGTCCGTGCTTCCTAATGAGAAGCCGGACGTTTTTTGTGTAAGAGCTGCTGTTCAATAAAGGATAAGAGCTGCTCGCTCGACCTTCCCTTTGAATATTGGTTCCATTCCTCAGCGAAGGTTTTGAGTCGCTCTTGGTGGTCTGATTCGTTTAGATGAAGCAGTTCCTTCAAGAGCATGTCTTGTGTGACACAAGCCTTTCCAGGAATGAGGTCTTCATACCGATCGACTAAGCCGCGTTTCTCTCGATAAGTGTCTAAGTCATAAGTGAAGAACAAAACAGGCTTTTCAAGCAGCGCATATTCAAACACGATCGAAGAGTAATCTGTGATCAGGACATCGCATGCACAAAGCAATGGATGGAGCGGCTGATCGGACACATCAAATATCCATTCACCGTCTGTTTCCGCCTTCGCTAAATGTTTGACCGCAGGATGAAGCTTGACGAGCAGAATATAGTCTCCATTTAGCTCTGTTTGCAATTGTTCTTTTGAAAAAGGCAGGACAAGACCGTCCATTGCAAAGTCTCGATAGGTCGGTGCATAAAGCAGGATCTTTTTCCCTTTAGGAAAATATTTCGGCTTCAAGGCAGGCGGGCACTGGTCAAAATACACATCCGTCATCGGCACACCTGTTGGTAAAAAACGTTCATCATTGACTCCAAACGAAGACTTAAAAATCTCGCGCATGTGATCTGAGCCTGTAACGATATAATCGAAAGACGCATAGACTCGTTTGAAGCGTTTGATATCACGAGGACTTCGTTCCGAATTTGATGCATCTTCAAGACCGAATTTTTTCAACGCCCCATTGGCATGCCATACTTGAATACAGGTGGTAGAAGGCCGTTTTCTGAGTACGCTTGTCATGAGAAAGTAATTATCTGTCACGACAACCTTGCTTTTAAACATCGTGTAAATACATTGAATGAGATGGAGAGGATTTTTTTCATGAAAATAGCGAAATGACAGATGAGACTCGTCCTTTTCTATCGCAGAAACATGCTTCGTATAGAGGACAGTAAGCTTCATCGTCATGTTCGCCTGTTGTTGATAAGTATCAATGAGAGTAGCTGCATTCTCTTGAAATGAAACAAGCAGCGTCACCTGGTTTTCACACGGTTTCACGCCGCTCATCAGCCATCCAATAAAAGAAACGAAAGCTGCATAGCATGAAATGATCATTGAGAGTATATTCATCATTGGTCAGTCTCTCACAGCTGCTTCGTCTGATCCTTTACTTGCTCAGGATAGTAACGTTTTTTCCCTTTGTTTTCTTTTAATACGGCAAAAGCGTATTTAGGAATGTTCAACATTCGTTTCCATCTCCATGGATTCACAATCAGTCTGTACAGCCATTCTGTATTTGTCTTAATCATCCATCGTGGTGCACGCTTCACCGTTCCGCTAAATACATCAAAGCTTCCGCCTAAACCGATGCAAACAGCCTGCGGGAATAAATGGCGGTATTCATAAATAAAGTTCTCCTGATTTGGATAGCCTAAAGCAACGAACACCATATCTGCTTTCGAGCGGGCGATTTGCTTCGCTACGAAACGTTTATCGGCTTGATAGCCGTCACAGCTGCCTGCGATAACCACATTTGGATATTCCGTATCAATTCGCTGTTTAACAGCCTCCAGCACTTCTTTTTTCGCCCCATATAAAAAGATACTTTTAGACTGCTTGTTTGCTAGATCAAGCATAGACATGAAGACATCAAAGCCTGCAATTCTTGACTTCAGCGGACTTTGTGTCAAACGTGACATCAAGACGACGCCTACACCATCCGGCAGAACATAATCCGCAGAAGAGACGACTTGATGGTACGTATGATCCTTCATAACAGCATAGCCAATCTCTGGATTGACAGTCGCAATCATGGCGCCTCTTCTTTGAGAAATATGATGCTGATTCATATAGCTGATAAATTCATCTAGGTCGCCGTTTACATAAGAAAGGTTAGAGACCACTTCTGTTTGCATTGTTTAGACCTCCTTTTTCATCTTGTTATCTATGAACGTTCATTGTAAATTCATTCTTCGTCTACTCATCATTTTATCACAGATGCTCCATGAAATATTAACAATAACTTTACAAACCTTTAAATTTCATGACATTTTCATCAATTCATATGAAGGATGCTGCGAGAAACATTGATTCTTCGGACTTTCGCTTCTGCGCCCAATAAATTGGAAATAGTTTGTCTTTACATCTGCTTAACGTTTGATGGGCGCTGTGATATAATGAGGTTCCGAAGAGCGAAAAATACGAACGAAGATCATAGGATTACGGATAAACATTACTGCATGAAAGCAGTTGAAAAAGGAATGAAGAAAGGAGTTCATGTTTGCAATGAAGAAAGTTATTACTTACGGTACATTTGATTTATTACACTGGGGGCACATTAAGCTGCTCGAACGTGCAAAGCAGCTTGGAGATTACTTAGTGGTGGCCATTTCGACAGATGAATTTAACTTACAAAAATCAAAAAAAGCTTATCATAGCTACGAGCATCGAAAGCTGATTCTTGAAACGATTCGTTATGTTGACGAAGTCATTCCAGAAAACAGCTGGGATCAAAAAGTCCGTGATGTGCAAGAGCACGATATTGATGTGTTTGTCATGGGAGATGACTGGGAAGGTAAATTCGATTTCTTAAAAGAGCATTGCGAAGTCGTGTACTTGAAAAGAACAGAAGGCATCTCGACAACACAAATTAAGGAAGAAATTGCTGGACTTTAATAGATCGAAAAAAAGTACTTCTTATCTTTTGGTGAGAAGTACTTTTTCATGTAAAATACAATGAGCAAGTTATCATTATTTTTAAGGAGAGCTTCCTTTGTTTCAAAATTGGATGAAGAAAAAAGTTGAACACACATTGGATCAACCTGAACAACATGAAACAATGACATCAGTTGACATGCCTGATATGGACTACTACTTTATCATGGGTGATGTACCAAAACAGGATGAGCGCTTAACGAAGTCTTTAAAAACGAGATTAAAGCCATTGGCTGACAAACATAAACGTACGGCAATATTAACTTTGAATTATGATGCAAATGTGAAAGAACATATTCATAGCTTGGAGGAGACCTTTCTTCGCCAAGTTGACATCTTGAATGTATTTGAACACTATATTCTACCGGAAAGCGGAAGTAAAAGACGATACTCGGAATTTATCATCGGTAAATCCTTTCATTCGATCAATGAAGCAGTGTTGCCAGCAGATGAATCAACAGTGCAGGTGACGAGATATGAACTGCCTTCTTCACCTATTTGTTTTATTGATCAATATAATGAAGAGCAGCAATTAGTGAAGAGGGAAGAGTACAATTGGCAGGGCTACTTGTGCAGAGTACAAAGCTTTGTTCCTCATACAGGTGCTCTATACTTGGAGGAACTAATCAGTGACGATGGCAATATCTATATGGAGATCATCTACTCTGGAGATGCAAAAAAGAATCCAGTTCGGCATATTAATTGGTATAAAAAAACAGGAGTTCAAACTTTTACAAAGAAAACAGATATAAAGCAACTATGGTTATCTAGTATTCAAACACAAAATGACCGTTTAAAACTGATGATCACAGAAGACCGGGAACAGGACCGCCACCTGTTTAAAATCGATCAGCTTGAAACAACGTATTACGCTGCATTTGTACATGACGCACATTATGAAGAAGATCCGCATCAACTCTATTCTCATTACGGAGAATTATTTAAACAAATAAGAAAACAGCAAGTCGATGCCGTCTTCTTTGGAGATACTAAGCATAAGGTAGATGTTGAGAAGGTATTGGGAGAACAAGCCTATTTTTATCTTGTGCCTTATGATGAAATGTCTCTTTGGAATACATCACTTCATCATATGCTCGAAAATCGTGGGCGTAAAGATGAACTGAGAAGGATCGTAGACCGTACGAAATGGGTTTTGCGTGATCTAAGCTCTGAACATCATGTTCTTCATCTTCAGCTTGAGCTGAAGGACGAAATGAGTCATGCGGATCATGTGCAAATCGATTTCGCAGGATATGATCGAGTGAATGGAGCTGAAATCATCGCTCAAACAATCGACGAAAACCATCTAGTCAGCTTCCCAATTGGCCATTTTCAAACAAAGAAAAACATTGAAACCAATCAAACAAAATACGTTGATTTTTACATTCGTTTTAAAACAGAAGAACTTCAGGAAGTTTTGCAGCGTCTAGAAGTAGAGGGAGAGCTGCTCACCAATAAACCGTCGTCAATCGATGGATGGTCGTATCAAACGAAACAAGGAAACTATTCTTGGAAAATGAAATAGCGTGACAACACAATGGTAAGATTTCTGAACAGAGGAGATTAACGATTAATGATTGAAGAGGGAATTCATAAGAAGAGTGTCGTTGAAGGGTTAAAAAATCATCATGAGAAACTAGAAATGCTTATTCGCATCGACGATGACATGCCATTAACAGATAGAGAATTTTATTTGTTTATGAGGGAAAGGGTATCAAAACAAGAGCTTTTCCTTCCGCTTGTTCATCAAGAAGAGAATCTATTCAAATTCGTATTGAGTGAATCATCGCTTCCGCTTGCGTTAGAGCAGGGCCAGACATATAACCTGTATGTCACGGACTATCTCAGCGCAAACAAAGAAGAGGATGAAGACGAGCTTGAGGACTCAGCCTATGATTCTGATTCAGAAGAAGAGGAAGAAGAACTAAAAGAAACGGATAACGCCGAAGTAGAAGAGAAGACACCATACTATAAACGCCGTTTAAAAATGGAAATAGAGAAGCCTGAGCTGACTTTTTTAGAAAATAAAGACGCGATGCTGTATGTCATCCCGTATCGCACAGACAAAGGGAATGCATCGTTTAAAATCAAGCGCGAGCTAAAGGTTGTGAAATTCAATCATATCGAGCTCAACAAAGAATGTACGTTATCTTTATCTGGGTATGCAGGCGTTCTCAGCGCAGAGCATCCTTATGAGATCAAAGAAGTAAAGCTTCTATTGAAGAGAAATGGTGAAGAACCAATTGAGCATCGCTTTCCGATAAATATGACCCCAATAAAAGAGGAAGTGGTCAAATACCGTGATGATCAACAGGTACCACAGCTTTATGGATTTTTAACAGAAGTTCCTTTAAAGGAATTGACCTATTCGTTAAACAAACGTTTAGTATATCGCTTCTATTTTGAATTTATTTGCGATATAGGTGGAGTAGAGGAGACTTTAACGACCACTTCTTTAGTCCTTGGAGACCGCTCGAACAAACTCAAAGGACTTGTTCAAATTCATAAACGAAACGATGTACCCATTCGATATGAAGTGTACCGAAAGAAAAAAAGACAAACGCTTGGCATCCGCATTAATGATTACACAATGAAAACACGTGCGAAGTACTACGTCAAAAGCAAGTGGAAGAAGTTCAAAAAGCAAATCGGCAAAATAAAAAAAGTCCGTAACCGCCTTGTGACAAGGACCTTCCAAACAACCTTTAAGCTGGCGAGTAAGCTGTCTGTAAAAAAGAAAACCGTTATTTTTGAAAGCTTTAATGGAAAACAATTCAGCTGTAATCCGCGTGGGATCTATGAGTATATGAAAGAAAATCATCCTGAATATACGCTGATCTGGAGCGTGAAAAAAGGGCATGAAGCACCGTTTAAGGAAAAGGACATCTACTATATCAATCGTCTGTCACTGAAATGGATTCTTGCGATGGCAAGAGCCGAGTATTGGGTCGTCAACAGCCGTTTGCCGCTGTGGATTCCAAAACCAGAGCATACAACATACTTGCAGACATGGCACGGTACGCCATTAAAACGACTGGCGATGGATATGGACGAGGTGCATATGCCTGGAACAAACACGAAGAAATACAAAAAGAATTTCACGAAGGAAGCATCGAATTGGGACTATCTCATTTCTCCAAATGCTTACTCGACTGAAATTTTCACACGTGCATTCCAATTTCAAAAGACTATGATTGAGTCAGGATATCCGAGAAATGACTTCCTTCATAATCAAAACAATGAAGAAACGATGAGAGCGCTCAAACAAAAGATGAACCTGCCGCTTGATAAAAAATTGATCTTATACGCACCGACATGGAGAGACGATCAATTTTATAAAAAAGGGCAGTATAAATTTGATTTAGACCTTGATTTGCATGAGCTGAGAGCAGCTATCGGAGACGAATATATCATCATTTTGCGTATGCACTATCTAGTCGCTGAAAACTTTGATTTAGGACCATATGAAGGCTTTGCCTATGACTTCTCTAGTTATGAAGACATTAGAGACCTGTATATGATTTCTGATCTGCTCATTACAGATTACTCATCCGTGTTCTTTGATTATGCAAACCTCAAACGTCCGATGCTGTTCTATGTGCCAGACATCGAAACATATCGTGACAAGCTGAGAGGCTTCTACTTCGACTTTGAACAAGAAGCACCAGGACCTCTTGTAAAAGAGACAGCCAGCGTCATTGACTGGGTAAGAGAAACAGAACAGCCAACCTTTACTTTGCCAGCGTCATTCGCACCGTTTTATGAAAAATTCTGCTATTTAGAGAGCGGGGAGTCTTCGAAGCGTGTGGTGGAAGTAGTGTTTTCTGAAAAATAGTTTAAAAAGTACCGTTCTTCGCCTTTTGAACGGTACTTTTTTGTGTTTATTATTCCAATGTACACATATTTAAAAGTTATGGTAAAAATAAAAAAACATAGAAATTTAACATTAAACATGCTAAATTTAGATAAGATTATCCGGTAATGTAAATTTGCTGAAAATAATATAGAGGTGCTTCAATGTATAAACTTTATCATAATTTTTTAGAAATTCTTAATTTAGATGAACACAAGTTAGTTTTATATATTGATAACATAGAGAAATTGTGCACTTTTGAATTTGAAGAGCTAAATGTAAATAAATCAAAGTGGATTTGCGAAATTGATGTAAAGGATCAGATGATTTTTCAATCCACAATAGACAATTCTAATGAAATGATCTATCTCTATGCTAAGGATCATCACTTATATATTGTCAAAGAAAGCTTAGACATGATCCAGCCAGATCAAGTACTTCCCATTGAAATTAATAATCAATTTGAGGATATCTATGTCAAGCAATTAGGGTTAGATCGCTATGGCTTATACAGCGGCGAAAAGGAACTGTTATTATTTTCAGGGCTGCTGAATGTAGATGAGATCAATCAAAATTATAAAATAGATTTGGCTATCGAAGAGGCAGATAGACGATTTGAGGATATCTCCTTTATTAAATACAGTGCTTTCCACTTTGTGATTACCTATGACTGTCAAAATAAAGAACTAAATGTAAGGAAAATTTTGTTTGATGTGATACAGGAACATAAAGATATTGAAGTGACTGTGAATAATCGTAATCAAATCAAAATTTTAAATAAAGTGACGGATCAAAAGAAAATCGTCAACTTTAGACTCGTACCTAGATATCAGCCGCTTAAGGTTTTTGGTAAAGATACCTTAGAGCAGTTCAAAGATGACAATATTCTCAATATCTTGGTGATTAATAAGCAAAGATATTACATCTATGTCAGAACGAATGGCGTTTACTTAGTGAGAGGAAACCCATATCTCGTTACAAAACATACGTCGAGATTACGCATCTTTAGTATGTTTAATAGTTTTTATGTTTATGGAAGATTGACGCATTATGCGTATAATTCAGACCAAAAATATGAATATCTTTACATTAGAAACTCTGAGCACCAGCTGGCGAAATTTATAAGACCATTTAGAAAGATTAAATTATTGAAAAGATATGGTTTCTTTAAAATTTCGTTAAATGATCTTGATTTAGACAGCAGAATCCACAATAACTTGTTCGTAGGAAATGATCACCGAATTATCCATAGTTTAAGGTTGAAAAAGAGGGATAAAAAGGTCAAAACATATATCACGAAAAAGAATGGGGACAAGCTTCAAGTACTAAGAACAAATCTATTTGGAAATGTGACATCAACCATTATTCCTTATTCACAGGAATATTCTTTATTTAGTAAAGTAAAAATAAAAATAGCGAGTATCTTATCATCATTCTATAAAGACAAGAAGTATGGTGTGAATTTGTTTTTTGAGAAAAAGAGTGATAAAGCAGATGAATCAGCTGTTAGAGTGTATGACTACGTACAGGACAATTGTCAAACAGACTCAAAAAATTACTTTATTCTTAATAAGAAATCAAGTGCTTATCCAGCATTGAAAGCGAAATATGGAAAGGGTATCATACCGAAATATAGTCTCAGACATTATTTAAGTATCTTTAATGCCAGCTATTTTATTTCAAGTGAGTTATCTAACCATGTTCTGAATGATAGATTATATATTGATCACCTTAGAGAGAGAATTATGAGTGTTCCACTTGTCTTTTTGCAGCATGGAATTATGTTTGCAAAACCGGTTGATAATCCAATGGCCTTTGGATTCCATAAAGACAAGAACCAATATAATATTTATAAATCAGTCATCAGCTCTGAACTAGAGGCTGGTGAATTCTACAAAATGAAATATGACCGTGAGGATTTGATTTTGACAGGGCTGGCAACCTTTGATCATGCCAAATTAGTAGATGGTGCAGATAAGATCGCCTTTATGCCAACTTACCGATATTGGGAAGAGGGGCTTATTTATACGAATAGAATTGAAGAAACATCTTACTATAAAGTCCTGATCAAAATCATTAAAAGCTTTGAAGAAGCAGGTCTTCTTGATCGTCTGTTAATTGTACCGCATAACAAATTTTCTCAGTACGTTTATCAAAACCTGCCTCAGTATAAACATATTATTTCTGATAACCCATCGGAAGCGCTAAAAGTGTCAAAAGTGTTTATCACTGATTATTCTTCTGCTATTTATGATGCACAATATAGAGGTGCCTACCCTATTTTTTATTGGGAAGAAAAAGATTATTTGATTAGACAGTATAAGGCGATTCCTCCTGTAAACGATGAAAATGCACCAGGACCGATAGCATATAATACACAAGAGCTGATTCAGATTGTTAAACATGCGATCGATCGTCAGTATGTTGTGGAAGATGAATATAAAGAAAAATATCTGAAAATCAACAGCTTTAACGATAATCAGAATACGAAAAGAATTACGGATTTCTTAAAAGAGCATCAAATTATCTAATATGTTAGGACCCCCTGAATCAACGATTGAAAGGATTCAGGGGTTTTTTGTTTTTTAGTTTGACTTGCATGACTTTTGTTATAAGGTGAAATGTGCATCGTTATCTGTTACAATTATGAGCGGTGCTTTTTAAAAAAGTAATCCCAAAAACTTATATCTAAGGAAGATTAGAATGAACGCAATGTTGACGATACTAAAGGAGCAAATCAGCTCATTTCCGCTGATTATGCGACTTGCTGTTTATGAAACAAAATCAAAATATCAGATGAATTATTTAGGTGTTTTATGGCAGTTTTTAAATCCATTGATTCAAATGCTGGCTTACTGGTTTGTTTTTGGTCTGGGAATTCGCGGAGGACAGCCAATTGTCATTGGAGGGATGGAAGTTCCATTTATCATCTGGATGCTTGCGGGATTAATCCCTTGGTTCTTCATTAGTCCGACGATACTTGATGGATCAAACAGTGTGTTTAAACGCATTAATATGGTATCGAAAATGAATTTTCCGATTAGTGCGCTGCCGTCTGTAGTGATAATGTCCAACTTGTTCAGCTACTTTGTGATGATGGGTGTCTATCTGATTGTGCTCATTTCCTATGGCATATATCCTGATGCGCACTGGCTGCAATTTATATACTATTTTATTTGTATGATCGCGTTTATGTTTTCGTTTAGTTTGTTTAATTCCACGATTAGCGTACTCGTGAGAGACTATCAATTTCTTTTACAATCAGTGACACGTTTACTTTTCTTTTTGTTGCCGATTTTTTGGAATATCTCAGAGAAGCTTACTGGAGACAAAGCATGGATCGGGGATATATTAAGATTGAATCCTCTTTTCTACATTATTGATGGTTTTAGAAATAGCTTGTTAAAGGGAGAATGGTTCTTCCATGATGTGAAATATACGCTTTATTTTTGGCTGATCACGCTGCTTCTTTTAACAGTCGGTTCATTGCTTCATATGAAATTTAGGGATAAATTTGTCGATTTTCTTTAAAAAGTAAGGAGATTATACGATGAAACTAAAGGTTTCGTTTCGAAACGTATCCAAGCAATACGTCCTATATAAAAAGCAGTCAGATAAAATTAAAGGGCTGTTTTTTCCTAATAAAAATGAAAAAGGTTTCTTTGCTGTTCGTGATGTGTCCTTTGATGTATATGAAGGTGAGACGATTGGTTTTGTAGGGATCAACGGATCTGGGAAATCGACGATGTCAAACCTCTTAGCGAAAATCATTCCACCAACAAGTGGTGAAATTGATATGGATGGACAGCCTTCGTTAATTGCCATTGCGGCAGGGCTGAACAATCAGTTGAGCGGGAAAGACAACATTCGCCTCAAGTGTTTAATGATGGGGCTGACAAATAAAGAGATAGACGAGCTTTATGAAAAAATCGTAGAGTTTGCGGATATTGGTGACTTTATTGATCAGCCTGTCAAGAGCTACTCAAGCGGAATGAAATCACGTCTTGGCTTCGCCATTTCAGCGCATATCGATCCAGATATCCTCATTATTGATGAAGCATTGTCTGTTGGTGACCAAACCTTCTATCAAAAATGCGTGGATCGAATCACAGAATTCAAGGAACAAGGGAAGACGATCTTTTTTGTCAGCCATTCCATTAGCCAAATTCAAAAAATCTGTGACCGAGTGGCTTGGATGCATTATGGTGAGCTTCGTATGTTTGATGATACGAACAAAGTCGTAAAAGAGTATAAGGAGTTTGTCGACTGGTTTAACAAGCTTTCCAAAAAAGAGAAACAAAAATACCAAATGGAACACAAGGAAGGTAGAAAAGGTGTACAAAAGACAGAAAAAGTCACCCGTTATAAAGAAAGTGGGAAACGACGTTCATTTTTTGGACCAGCCTTTCAAGTGACGATTATTGCTGTTTTAACTATCTTACTTGCTTTATCTATGTTTTCGGATCGCCCGCTTCGTACACTGGCGACATTTGGTGCAATCCCATCAGATCAGACAGAAACGTCTCATACAAAGAACCCGCAGACGAAGGGGGCACCTGATATGAAAAAGGTGGATCGACAGGCAATTGTCACAGCAGATTCACTCGCGGTGTACAAAGATCAAGCCATGAAAAAAAAGGCGGATGTCACTTTGCCATTTGGGCAAGAGGTACAAGCTGTCGCTGAAAATAAACAAACCGTTCAAATCAAAACAGCATCAGAGACGTATTTTGTCAAACCTGATGGGCTTCAACATGCAGAGGAATTAAAGTCATTATCCATTGGACCAGGTCAGTTCAATTCCTATGTATCGCCTGCATCTGCAGGCTCATATGAGTATTTACTTTCTTTCCTTGGAAAAGAAGAATCTGTGCTTAAGCAAAGAATGCAAACCCTGAGTTCGATCAAAAGTGAACAAGGTGCTGCTATTGAGCGGCTGACCACGGAGAAAACTGATTATGTGATTCAAAATGGACAGGCGAATACGATGGTATTCCGTGAGATCATGTTAATCTCTCCTTCAACACTTGGACTGACAGAACAGAACGTTTGGATGAATGAGAAACAAACGAAATTCGCAGTGAAAGGCGAAAACAACCTGTTTGTCATTGATAATGAACAGCACACACTGACGATTTCAGTGATCAAATAAAAAGCTGCCGATCCCGGCAGCTTTTTTTAATTCACTTCTTCTTTTTCGAGAAGCTGTTTCATAAATGGAATGAGTTTCTTTTTCAGATCCTCATCTTGAAGGGCAAACTCCAACGTTGTCTCGATGAAGCCTTGCTTCTCGCCGACATCGTATCGTTTTCCTTCGAAATCATAGGCGAATACGCGCTGGATGTCATTCAGCTTCTGGATGGCATCTGTCAGTTGAATTTCTCCGCCTGCACCAATTTCTTGCTGATCAAGGTACATAAAGATCTCTGGCGTGAAAATGTAGCGCCCTAAGATGGCGAGATTGGATGGTGCTGTTCCTTGCGGCGGCTTTTCAACAAAGTTTTTGACTTGGTAGCGGCGTCCTTCTTGTGTAAGAGGGTCGATGATCCCATAGCGATGCGTATCGCTGTCTGCTACTTGCTGAACACCGATCACAGATGAAAGCGTTTTTTCGTATTCATCCATCAGCTGGCGAAGCCCAGGTGTTTCGGCTTGAACAATGTCATCACCTAATAAAACGGCAAAAGGTTCATCACCGATAAAGTTGCGTGCGCACCAAACCGCGTGTCCAAGTCCTTTAGGTTCCTTTTGACGTATGTAATGAATGTCAGCAATGTTAGAGGATTTTCTCACCTTTTCTAAAAGCTCGCTCTTCCCTTTTTCCTCCAGGTTGCGCTCTAGCTCTGGTGCAAAATCAAAATGATCCTCAATGGCTCTTTTTCCTTTTCCAGTGACGATAATAATGTCTTCGATTCCTGATTCAACAGCTTCTTCAATAATATATTGAATGGTTGGCTTATCAACGATTGGCAGCATTTCTTTAGGCATCGCTTTTGTTGCAGGGAGGAAACGTGTCCCAAGACCTGCAGCTGGTATTATGGCTTTACGTACTTTTTTCAATGAACTTTGCACCTTCCTTACATAGATAACCGATTTCATATTTCAATGTTTGTTCTTGGTCGTCTGTTTAAAGTGTAACTTACAAATCATAGGAAAGACAAATGATTTCACTAAAATGAATTTTAGATAATTCATATTTTATATGTTAAATGTAAAGGAAAGAGAAATTTAACGTTAATTCAATGTAAATTTCTTTTTTTATATCATTAATTTTATCCTCCCAATTGTGTATAATTGAAAGTACTATACTAGGAAAGAGGCATAAACAAGTGAAAAAACTAAATGTAATGACTATTTTCGGTACTAGACCTGAAGCAATCAAAATGGCACCACTTGTCCTTGAATTAAATAAACATCCACAGATAAATTCAATTGTCACTGTAACAGCCCAGCACAGAGAAATGCTTGATCAAGTTCTTGAGGCTTTTTCGATTACGCCAGATCATGATTTAAACATCATGAAGCAGCGCCAGACATTATCTGAAATTACATCAAATGCACTGTTAAAGCTAGATCAATTATTCCAAGAAGAAAAACCTGATATTGTTCTTGTCCATGGGGATACTACAACGACCTTTGCAGGAAGCTTGGCTGCATTTTATCACCAAATTTCAGTCGGTCACGTCGAAGCGGGATTGAGAACACACAATAAGTACTCGCCGTTCCCAGAGGAATTGAACCGTCAAATGACAGGCACTATTGCCGATATTCATTTCTCTCCTACAGACGAAGCGAAGCAGAATCTTTTAATTGAAAATAAAAAAGAAGAGACCATTTGTGTGACAGGGAATACAGCGATTGACGCCCTGCAAACAACGGTTACTGAGCAGTATCAACACCCTATTTTAGAGAAGATAGGCACCGATAAAATGATCTTGTTAACGGCCCATCGCAGAGAGAATCTTGGACAGCCGATGAAAAATATGTTTAGAGCCATTAGACGTGTTGTAGAAGAGTTTGAAGATGTTCAGGTCGTTTATCCTGTTCATTTAAACCCTGCTGTACGTGATGCAGCTCAGACAGAATTTAGCGGTCTCGATCGTGTACACTTAATTGAACCGCTTGAAGTCGTTGATTTCCATAACTTCGCTGCCGCTTCGTACTTTATCTTAACGGATTCTGGCGGTGTACAAGAGGAGGCGCCTTCACTAGGGAAGCCAGTATTAGTGCTCCGTGATACAACAGAACGTCCAGAAGGCGTGAAAGCCGGCACGCTTAAGCTTGCAGGTACAGATGAAGAGACCATTTACAAAATGGCAAAAGAGCTGCTAGTAGATCAGAAAGAGTATGACAGCATGTCGAAGGCGTCTAACCCTTATGGTGACGGACAAGCATCGAGACGAATTGTCGAAGAGCTCCTCCATCGTTTTGGATTAAGTGAAGAAAAACCTGCCCCATTTACATCATAAAAAAAGAAGACAAAGAGCTAAAATAAAAACCATTTTAGCCCTTTGTCAACAATCTGAGAAGACTACAGTCATGTAGTCTTCTTTTTTACTGCTCCAAACTTTCCTTCAATTCCTTCTTCACTTTAGCCAAACTATTATCATCAAGCTGATAATAATAGATATTATTGATTCGTGCTCCCGTTCCTTTCAGTTCATGTTGCTCCACATGCTGTCTTGCATCACGATAGTCATTCATCATCGTCCACATATCGTCAAATGACATGTTGGTCTTCATATTGTTTTCCACGACTTTGAACATATCGCCGAATTTCGTAATAGATGAAATGTTCGCCCCTTTTGCAATGATGCCTTCAATAACTTGGCGCTGCCTTTGCTGACGTCCGAAGTCACCCTTTGGATCTTGCTTTCTCATTCTTGTGTAGGCAAGAGCTTGATCACCACTTAGATTAATTTCTCCTGTACCAAATGAATGGCCGTCATAGCTGAAAGCAAATGTGCTGTTGACTGTAATGCCGCCAAGTGTATCGACAATATCCTTAAAGCTTTCCATATTGACTTTCACAAAGTAATCAACAGGTACATCAAGCAATTCCTCTACTGTATCAGCTGCCATTTGTGTGCCGCCGAATGCATAGGAGTGGTTGATTTTATCCATTGTGCCTTTTCCGACAATTTTCGTATACGTATCACGCGGGATACTCACCATCTCGGTCGTTTTGGTTTTTGGATTAACGGTCATGTATATTAATGTATCCGCACGGCCTCGGTCATTTTTTCTTTCGTCAACACCCATGACTAAAATAGAAATCGGGTCTTTCTTATTTAAATCGACATCTTTGTCACGCTTATCTGACTTCTTTAAATTCTCCTGAATGCCTGCCACGGTTGATGCTGCTGTATTCCAAAGATGATATGCATATCCGCCAGTTGCTAATACGAATAAGCCAATAATCGATAAAACAATCCAAAGAACCTTTTTCTTCTTTCGTTTTCTTTCAGCTCTCATAATGTCCCTCACCTTTTCTATGATTCTTCCATGATTATAGGTTTACGAATGTTGATAAACAAGTTATTTTTTTACTCTGAACCTAGATATAGACGTTGTAACAAAAAAAAGGTTTCAAAAAACCTTAAATTTACCTTAAAATAATAAGTTATAAGACGATACAAAGACATGAGGTGAAAAAAATGAAGAAAATCGTCGTTTTACCGTTCTTAATACTACTACTTGGTATCGTGCTCACAGCATGTGGAACGGCTGAGCAGTCCTCGGGAGAAAACAAGACAAGCAGTTCAACTCCTCAGGTGCTGGAAGAAAAAGCTGAATTTATTGGAATGGCTGATGCACATACAGTCGAAGTGAAAAAAGTGAATACGACCTTAAGCTATGAATTTACGGATAATTTTAAAGATGTGTTAAATGAATTCAAACCAGGAGACAAAGTAGAAATCTCTTACTTTATCAATGACAGTGGTCAAAAGGAAATTCAAAAGATTGAAAAACAGAAGTAAAAAAGATGGGCGGGATGAACAAAATTGAAGAAAACAGGCGTTACACTTATTGTTCTCATGACACTGACTCTAATAATCGCACCCTTTCAGTCTGCCATGGCTAGCTCGACAATTTCAGTGAAATTGTCTAATTATATCGGAAATAAAAAAACGATGGATCTATCCACAGCTGGAGAATACAAGCTGTCAGGATCGAATGTGGCTGTCACGAAAAGATATGATGGCAAAAATCGCTACGAAGTTGCCAATAGCATCGCGTCTGCCGGCTGGAAGAATCCATCAACTGTTGTCATTGTGAGCCGTGATGCATTTGATCACGCCATTTCTGTATCACCGTTAGCTTACAAACTAGGCGCACCAATTTTGTATACGAACATTGAAAGACTGACAAAAACAACTGAAAACCAGCTGAAGAAAATGAAGCCGGATAACATCCTGATCGTCGGTAACACGAAAAGTATTTCAACAGCTGCTGAGAAATCTATTAAAAAGTATGGCAAAGTCAGACGCATTAGTGGAAAAGACAAGTTTGAAATCTCCCAAAAAATCGCTAAAGAAATGGGTAACTATAAGCAAGCTGTCGTTGTCGGCGGAAACTCATTTATGAATGGGATTGCGATTGCATCCTATGCATCGAGAAAGGGATACCCAATCCTGTTAACAAAAAAAGATTCCATTCCGACTTACAAGCTGCCAAGTAAAGTCATCATCATCGGCAGTACGAAAAGTACGGGACAAAAAGTAGAGAATCAAATTAAAAAAACGTCACAGGTGACAAGAATCAGTGGTGCCAATCGCTATGAACTATCTGTGAATATTATGAAGAAATTAAATATCAATGCAGATAAAGTTTATTTGGCAAAAGCCTCTAGCTATATTTATGCTATGCCGCTGTCTCAATTGGCTGCAAAGTCTAACAGTACCGTTGTGTATGTGAAACCGGATTCTGTCACAGCGTCACTAAAAGCACTGCTGAAAGAAAAGGGTACATATGCTTATCACCTTGCTGGTAGCACAAGTGCGATTAAAGATAGCTTGAAAAACTCATTAGCCAAACAAGTCTATCTGAAAAAAAATCAAAACTACCAATTGAATATTTCTAACGGAAAAATTTCATTAAAAGGCATAAAGACGTATAACACAGTAAGAGTTGTTCCTGAGAAATATTCAACGAAAAATGTCCTTCAAATTGCAGGGAAGCCGTACTTAGGCAACGTCAACTTTGCAATTGAATCAGGTTATATCAGGCCGACTCTCGAAAATATTCCATTTGAAGACTATCTAAAAGGCGTAGTACCAAATGAAATGCCTGCAAGCTGGCATGTTGAAGCACTAAAAGCACAGGCAGTTGCCGCTAGAACGTATTCAGTGAAAAGTATTGGAAAAGACGTACCTGATACAACTGCCTTCCAAGTATATGGAGGATATAACTGGTACACAAATTCGACAAAAGCTGTCGATGCTACAAAAGGGAAGGTTCTGAAATACAACAATCAGCTCATTTCAGCAACCTATTACTCTAGCAATGGCGGCTATACAGAGGCAAGTGAAGAAGTATGGGGAAATGCACTGCCATACTTAGTGGCCAAAAAGGATACAAAAGATCCAGTCAATCCATGGACACTAAAACTCTCTAAAAAACAACTAGGCACAACATTGACTGCTAGCACAGCAGCATCTCAGTGGTCTAAGGCAAAAGAGACAAACGCAGCGGACCTTGCTGGTCTCAAATCATGGCTACTCAAAAACAAAGAAACTGCTGCATCTGATATGAAGATTGCCTCAATTTCAAGCCTGACGTTCTCAGGAAAAACAAAAGGACAGCGTGCGAAGACGGTATCGATCAAGTTGACATATCATCTGAAAAATAAAACAGGCACGTATGCAGTAAACAAAAGCACAACGGCAAGTATGAAAATGACCGAGTTTAGATCCGTCATGGGCGCAACAAAGGTGAAAAGCACATTTGCGTCAGTCAAAAACAATACAAATGACTTTACGATTTCAGGAAAAGGATATGGTCACGGCATTGGCATGAGCCAATACGGAGCCAAAGCTAGAGCGGAATCTGGAAACTCATATTCTTCCATACTTTCGTTCTACTATCCAGGTACAAAACTAACAAACTATTAAAGGGTTAAAGGAGGACATAGATGATGCGCTCAATCATGAAAACAGCCATCCTCAGCCTCATCGCCATTTTCGTTATTGTTCCGACAGCTTCAGCAGATAATTCAGTCTCACGAATTGATGGCGGAAGCAGATATGCTGTAGCAGCAAACGTAGCGAAAAAGGGATGGGGAACTGCAAGTACAGTCGTTTTAGTAGGGAAAACTGCGTATGCAGATGCAACAGCAGGGATTCCACTTGCACACCAAAAAAATGGACCAGTTCTTTATACAAACAGTAAGAGTCTTTCGGGTGATACGAAAAAAGCCTTAAAGGCTTTAAAAACAAAGACAGTTATCGTTTTAGGCAGTACATCAAGTGTGTCAAACAACGTAGTCAACGAAGTGAAGAAAATGGGCATCTCTACACAACGTATTTCAGGAAAAAATCGATATGAGCTATCTGCAAATATCGCGAAAAAAATGAAAAAGCCAGCAGGCGTTGTTGTCGTTGAAGGTTCCTTCTATGCTCATGGGATTGCAATTGCACCGGTCGCAGCACAAAAAGGGTTCCCGATTCTCTACACAGATAAAAAGGGACTTCGTTCTGAAATCGCTTCTGTTGCAAAAGCAAGCAATGTCAAACAAACCATTGTCGTCGGTGGAGAAAATTACGTCACAAAAGCAGCTTATAATCAATTGAAATCTCCAACACGAATCAAAGGCTCCACTCGTTATGACGTTGCCGCTAATATTGTGAAAAAGTATAATATGAGCACGTATAATACCTATGTAGGAAGAGGTTTTGGCTATGCCACTTCATCTTCTGCTGCGGGGATCGCAGCCAAGCAAAACAAAGCATTGCTTCTAACAAATGAAAAGACATTACCAAAAGTAACAAGAGCAACGATTAGTAGTAAAAAAATCACCAAATTTACTGTCGTAGGCAGTACAAATACGGTGACACCAACAGTTGTGAATCAATTGAAAAATCCTGTCGTCGGGAAGAAAGTATTCATTGATCCGGGTCATGGCGCACATGATTCAGGAGCTGTAGGCTACGGTTTATATGAAAAGAACTTGAATTTAGATGTAGCAAAACGTTTAAATACGAAATTAAACAACGCTGGTGCACTTGTTATCATGTCAAGAACATCAGATACATTTGACAGTCTTCAAACACGAGTAAGCAAAGGTGCGAATGCGAAAGCAGATATCTTCATTAGTGTCCATGCCAACTCAAATGATAACAGCAGTGCAAACGGAACAGAAACGTATTATGACAAAACCTATGCGTCTGCAAACAGCTTGAAGCTAGCGCAAAACATTCAGCCTAAAATGGTCAGTGCACTTGGTACAAGAGACCGTGGTGTAAAAACAGCTGGATTCTATGTGATTAAATATTCTAAAATGCCGAGTGTTCTCTTAGAAACTGGTTTTGTGTCCAGTCCAGTTGATTCAAACATCTTGAAATCTGCTACGTATAAAGATCGTTTAGCGTCAGGTATTTCAAGCGGTGTGTCAGGTTACTTTAGATAAGAAAATACAAACACATGAGGGGTGCCTCAGATACTCCTCTTAGGCTGCTCGGGAACGTCTCTCGGCAGCCTTTTTTCAAAAGTCTATGAAGTGATCGGGTAATCAATAATGTGTCAAGTTAAAAATACATTTCATTTCTGGTTATCTTTGTTATAATTGAAACATAGAAGGTGAATGGTTTACACATGAATCTTCAAGCGACAGCAAATCGACAAATCATGAAGAGGTGACGATCTTGAAAAAATTAATCACAATGCCGTTTCTAGTATTGCTTCTAGGTGTATTACTCACAGCATGCGGCACAACAAATCAATCAAGCGACAACAATAAGGATGACAGCAAAAAGGAAACAACCGAAGCGGCTGATCAAAAGAAAGAAAATGCTTCAGAGGAAAAAACAGAAGATCAGTCATCTAATGAAAAAGCAGATGATCAAAGCAAAGAAACAGCTGCTCCAAAAGAAGAGCAAGCTGGTCAATCTGATGAAGCGGCAAAAGACAGCTCAAGTAAAGAAATCACAAAAGAAGAACCTGCTAAGGATCAATCAAAAGCTGATTCTAAAACAAAGAAAGAATCAACAACAAATAAGAAAAATGAAGTCACCAAGGAAGGCACATATGTCGGTTTGGCTGATGGACATACCATTGCTGTGAACATTGATGGCAAAGAAGTCGCTATTCAATTCGGAAATACATTTTCTAAACAAGTGAACAGCTTAAAAGAAGAATCAAAAGTGAAAGTAACCTATACAAAAGATGCAAACGGAACCCTTCGATTAAAAACCATCGAATCCGTCAAAGCAAAATAAAGAAAAGACTCGGAGACCCGCAGAATTGCGGGTCTTTTTTACGTTGAAAAGGGCATAACTTGATATAAGTGCACATTCTTAACACAGTTTTACAAGACTTAACAGCGCATTTACATTTGCTTAATGTTGCTCTGCTAAACTGACCTTCATAGAACATCTCTTTACACAACAACTACTTTAAATGGTGAGGTGCAGGTCAGTGAGTGCAGAGAAAGCGATGAATCTTTATAGAGAATATGAAGTGAGACGAAACCACTCTTTTGCCTTAACAGAACATATGGTTCGTTATTTATTTGCAAAACGTTTCATAGATTTAATGTTCTCGTTCATCGGATTAATGTTGAGTACGCCAATCATTTTGCTGTTTGCTCTTTTGATTAAGCTGGAAACGCCGGGACCAGCCTTTTATATGCAGGAGAGGGTCGGAAAAGACGGTGTTTACTTCAAATTATGGAAGCTCAGATCGATGAGAACCGACGCTGAAAGCGGAGGAGCGAAATGGGCACAAAAAAATGATCCGCGTATCACCAAAGTGGGAGCCTTCATTCGTAAAACAAGAATCGATGAACTCCCGCAATTTATCAACGTGTTAAAAGGAGAAATGAGTATCGTAGGTCCGCGGCCGGAAAGACCGATGTTTACCGCAGAATTTAATCGGACGATTCCAGGTTTTACGAAAAGATTAGCGGTCAAGCCTGGACTGACAGGTCTTGCTCAAGTAAATGGAGGATATGAAATGAGTCCGAGTGAAAAATTAACACACGACTTACAGTATATTCAAAACTTGACATTTTCTCTCGACACGAAGATTATGGTAAAAACGTTAAAAGTCATCATGACGGGTGACGGAGCCAGATAAGTAAAGTAGGGAAGAGAAATGGCAAGTATGAAAAAACGCATGCTAGGCGGGGCAAAATGGACAAGCTTGTCCGCATTCATCATTACGATCATCCAAATCGCACAGTTCGCTTTTTTAGGGAACGTGATGTCACTGAAGGAGTTTGGACTCGTTGGCATGATCACAACTGTCACAATATTTACGCAGATTTTACTTGATCTAGGAATTGGGGCAGCGATCATCCAAAAGGAACAAACAACAGAACGTCAATTATCTACATTATATTGGATCAACTTACTCACTGGAATTATCTTATTCTGTTTACTCATTCTAGTAAGCCCGATAATTGCCGCCTTTTATAACCGGCCAGAGCTGGAGGGTTTGCTCAAACTATTATCGATCATGTTTCTGATTGCGCCAATTGGCCAGCAATACCAATACATGATGCAAAAGAACTTAGCCTTTAAAACATTAAGTACCATTGAAGCCATTGCAACCATGATATCGCTGTTTGTTTTACTCGCTTTGGCCTTCTTCATCAATCCGATTGTTGCCTATGTCATTTCTCAAGTGCTGCTGCAATCAGGAAAAGGGCTTATGTATGCCGCGGCTTATTGGAAGAAGTGGCGCCCAGCACCTGTTTTTGCATTAGGGGAAGTGAAAGAATTTTTCTCATTCGGTGCATTCCAGCTCGCATCCAGACTGGTCAATCGAGCAGGATCGAACATTGACATGATTTTAATCGGCCGGTTTCTTGGAGCGGAGGCGTTAGGTATTTACAGCTTGGCGTATCAAATTGTGACGATTCCTGTGCTGAAAATTAATCCGATTGTGACGAGAGTGGCTTTCCCTGTTTTCGCAAAAAGTCAGCGTGATCACTCCGTGCTGCGCGAGGGCTTCCTCAGTATGACGAATATGCTCGCCTTGATTAGTTTTCCGTTATTAATCGGCCTTGCTGCCGTATCAGATAGCTTTATAGAAGTAGTGTTTGGAGAGAAATGGCTCGTAGCCGTTCCGGTTCTTAATATATTGTGCATTGTCGGCCTTCTGCGTGTACTGATGAATCCAAACGGGTCAATACTTCTTGCCAAAGGGAGAGCGGATTTAGCCTTTTATTGGGATACGGGGATGCTCATCGTGTATGGATGCGCCTTATATGCAGGTGTCAGCACAGGCAGTCTGCTCACAGTAGCTTGGATCTACTCAGGTGTCAGCCTGCTCAACTTTATTGTCGGCAGGTGGCTCATGGCATATGTCATTCAGCTTGATATGAAGGTGTATTTAAGATCACTAGGAAAGCCTGCTGTCATGACGCTGTTGATGGCCGTCTGTGCGGTTTTCTTGCATCAAGGCATGAAGCTGACGTCAGCGGATATTTTACTTCAATTAGGATTGACGATTTGTGTCAGTGCTGCATTGTATGGCTTGCTGCTTATCAAAATGTATCCGCAGGTGGCAGGTAAATTATTGAGAAGAGGTCGTTCGTCATGAAGGTGCTATGGCTGACAAGTGTATATCCTAGTGAAAAACATCCAAGTGAAGGCGTATTCCATGAAACGCAAGTGCAGGAGCTGCTCAAACAAGGAATACAAGTGACTGTCATTTGTCCCAATCCAGTAAATTTACCGGTTTTGCGGATGTTGAAGGCGGCCTATCGGCAGAAAAAAGATCTACCCGAACAGGAAGTAAGAAACGGAGTGACAGTATACAGGCCGCCCTATACAGCGCTCCCTGGACAGCTGAAATGGGCACAGCCGAGTAAGCGAATAGCTTATTCTGTTCTCAGCGTCATGCAGCGTTATCAGCTGTCACCAGATTTTCTCCATGCGCACTTTGCGATGCCGTCTGGCGGAGCGGCGGCTGTGATTCAGAAAGAAACGCAAATTCCTTATCTTTTGACCTTACATGGCAGTGATGTGAACGTGTATCCGGGCTATAGCAAAGGGGCACATGCAGCCTTTGAAACGGCGGTGAAACAGGCATCTGCTGTTCTGACGGTGAGCGAGGAGCTTGCTAAAAAGACAAATGACATGACAAAGGTGGAAGCGCAATGTCTCCCGCTTGGTATTCCGCTCCAGTCATTTTCTAAAACGGAAGAAGATCAACAAGGCATCAGGAAGCAGTTAGGTTTACCGCTTCACGACAAGCTTGTTGTCTTCGTCGGGCGATTAGTGAAGGAGAAGGGCTTGCTCGAATTAGCTGATGCTGTCAGCGGAATGGATGGTGTGAAAGCAGTCTTTGTTGGAAAAGGCCCCCTTGCAAAGGAATTGGAAGAACGGGCTGGAGCCTCCATTCTACTCCCAGGACAGGTGCCGAATGAGCAGGTGAAAGACTACTTAATGGCAGCCGATCTGTTTACACTTCCTTCCTATAGTGAAGGAATGCCAACCGTCGTCCTAGAGGCACTTGCTTTAAAAGTACCTGTCATTGCGACACGAGTCGGTGGTCTCCCATCTTTATTTTCTACCTATCAACACCTGCTCATTGAACCACGTTCGACAAGTCAGCTGAAAGAGGCCATTCACGCCTACCTTTATGAAAACAGGTGGAGTGACCAAGTAAAGAACGATCTTCATCAAATCGTTCATACAGAATATTCATCAGCAAATAATGCGAAGCATCTCATACACCTATATGAAAAGGTGCTTAATCAATCAATATCCATCGTTTAAACAAGATGAAATGTGCAAAGAATGATAGATAGAAAAACAGCTTGGAACTGACAATATGCTTTTATTGAGAGGATGAAAAATGTTGAAGAAAATTGCTGTGATTGGAACAGGGTATGTCGGGTTAGTATCGGGTACTTGTTTTGCTGATATCGGAAATCGTGTCATCTGCTGTGACATCGATGAATCAAAAATCAACAGCTTAAAAAGTGGTGTCGTTCCCATTTATGAACCGGGTTTAAAGGAATTGATTGAAAAGAATACGGAAGAAGGAAGATTGTTTTTTACGACCAATATTCCTGCCGCTATTAGGGAATCAGAGATTATCTATATTGCTGTAGGGACACCGATGACAGCACAGGGGGAAGCAGATTTAACGTTCGTGAAAGCTGTCGCTCAAACAATTGGTGAACATCTAAATGGCTATAAAATCATCGTCAATAAAAGCACGGTGCCCGTTGGAACAGGCCGGCTCGTTCAAGCCATTGTCGAAAAAGCATCGTGCAGTAAATATCCTTTTGATGTCGTATCCAATCCAGAGTTCCTTAGAGAAGGCTCTGCTATCCAAGACACGATGAATATGGAGCGGGCAGTAATAGGCTCGACAAGCACCCATGCGTCAACCATCATCAAAAGATTGCATGATCCGTTTCAAACAGAGATTGTAGAGACCAACTTAGAAAGTGCTGAAATGATTAAGTATGCTGCAAATGCCATGCTCGCCACAAAAATCTCATTCATCAATGACATTGCAAATATTTGCGAGCGGGTGGGCGCTGATGTTGAAAAAGTCAGCGAAGGAGTTGGATTAGACAGCCGCATCGGGCATAAATTTTTAAAAGCGGGCATTGGATTTGGGGGTTCTTGTTTCCCGAAAGACACGATGGCTCTTCTCAAAATTGCCGAAACAGCTGGCTACCGGTTCAAGCTGATCGAGTCCGTGATTGAAACGAACAATCACCAAAGAGCCCACCTTGTCAGCAAACTGATGAGTGTATTCGGTAATATTAGAGGAAAAACCATCTCTGTCTTAGGTCTCGCATTCAAACCGAATACGAATGATATGCGTTCTGCGCCTGCATTAGACATTATCCCCATGCTGAGAGAGCTGGGTGCTTTTGTGAAGGCCTATGATCCGATTGCTTATGTAGAAGCAGAACGAGAGCTTGGCCCGCAGGCTGTCTTCAGTAATGACCTGTATGAAACAGTAAAAGATACGGATGCTTGTCTCATCCTAACAGAATGGGATGACGTACAGAAGATGGATAAAGATCAGATCAAGCAGCTGCTTCGTTCACCGATTGTAATTGATGGAAGGAATTTGTTTGATCCAGCAGAAATGAAAGAGAGAGGATTTATTTACCAGTCTATCGGCCGCCCAGGCGTATGGGAAGCAGAATTGGTATCAAAGGCACAATAACAGGGGGAGCTTGGATGAAGAAAGTATTGGTTACTGGGGGAAGCGGATTTATTGGATCACACACGGTAGAGGCTTTACTAGAAAAAGGCTACGAGCCCATCGTTCTTGATAACTTTTCAACTGGATCTCGGGAAAATATTGCCCATCTTTCCGTTCAATGCATTGAGGCAGATGTCACAAAATCAGAAACGGTCGATTTGATCAAACAAATGAGACCGGATTATATCATTCACCTTGCAGCACAGGTGAGTGTAGCCGTTTCCGTTCAGAATTTCGTTTATGACGAAGAGGTCAATATAAAAGGGTCACTGCACGTTATAAAAGCAGCGGCTGAAGCAGGAGTGGAGAAAGTGGTATTTGCCTCATCAGCAGCTGTCTATGGAGATCCAGTGTATCTGCCAGTGGACACTGCTCACCGGCTAAAGCCTGGTTCGCCTTATGGCTTATCGAAACTCACAGTAGAGCGATACTTAGAAATGGCAAAATCACTGTATGATGTAGACTATTGTATTCTTCGGTACAGCAATGTTTATGGTCCGCGCCAAGACGCACTTGGCGAAGGCGGGGTTGTCTCTATTTTCTCTGATAAGTTTGCAAAGGATGAGGCTCCTTACATTTTTGGAGACGGAGAACAAACAAGAGATTTTATCTATGTGGGTGATCTTGCAGCAGCGAATGTTGCGGCTTTAACAGCTCAATCAAACGTTTGTTTAAATATCTCGTGTGGTGATTCGCTCACTGTGAATGAGCTGTTTCAAACAATGAAACGGGTGACGAAGTCCCACCTTGAACCAATTTACAAGCCGCAACGTGCAGGAGATATTGTGCATAGTACATTGGCAAATGAGGAAACGAAACAAGTCTTAGCATGGGAGCCTGTTGTGAGTTTACAGGAAGGTTTGGCTCGTACCATTTCCTACTATGAACAGGAAGTCAAGGCTTAATCCCTCAAATCGGATGGGTTGCTTAGGAGGAAAATGGGTATGAGTGTGAAACAAACAGCATGGCAAATCATGATTGGATGTATTGTGTTTGCAGCAGGGATCGGGCTTGTACAAATGGCAACCGCCCAGCCTGCCGGATTAAAGAAGATGGTGGCTGTTCCGGTTATACTTCTGATTCTGTCGGCTGGTCTTGTGTTGATGAAGCTGTACTTGAATGGTGAGCAAATCTTCATGTCAGCCATCTATCTTTTGATTACATTGACCTTTCTCAACAACGCTTTCTTTTCTATAAGTGCCGGATTCTTTAGTCTTTTTCTCTACCGTATTATGCTCATCGCCGCCTTTGCTTTATTCATATGGCGGATGAGAGATAAGGGGACGTACATATCGCAGTGGCAGCAGATTCGTGTCAAAGGAATTCTTGGTTTTTTCGCTGCATGGTTTCTTTACGGGCTCATCTCACTGCTTTGGGCTCATTCGGTCACAGACGGCCTGAAATATATGTCCTTGCTTGCAATGGGGATGGGGTTTGTCTTTCTTGTCGTCATGTTCATTCAGCGAATGGATCAACTGGTGACCTTTTATAGCATTTGGCTGGTCATGACTGTGTTTGTGATGGGGATTGGGTTCTATAATCACTTTACATTGAACCATTTACCGAATACCTCATTGTATCTAGGACCAGCGTATAAACAGCACTATCCTACATCTGTCTTTTTCAATCAAAATGACTTTGCGACGTTTTTATCGATTAGTTTCTTCTTATATCTAGCGTGCATGCGTCAAATGAAAAACGGTTATATCAAAGCGTTTGGATTATTAGGTGCCATCGCCGCACTGTATCTCATTTTGTTAACCGAATCCCGAGCCAGTCTGCTTGGCATATTTGCAGGAGTGGCGATCTATGTGTGGCTGCTGCTGCCGCGCTTCCTCAAAAAGTGGTCAATCATTGCAGCAGGCGGACTTGTTGTGATCTGTATCGCTGTCTTTTCAGCCAAGATTTATTCGGTCTTTTATGACTTGTTTCTCGCTTCTCAGGTCGCGCATTCTTTTAGTGAACCACTCCCGTCTAACATTGCGAGAGCGAATTTGATCAAAAATGCTTGGCACTTCTTTACGAATTCATACGGATTCGGGGTTGGAGCGGGGAATGTGTCTTACTACTTAGCTCACTTTTCGATCTTTGATACAGACCAGGTCGTAGAAGTGCACAATTGGCTGCTGGAATTGATGACGAACTTTGGGTTTGCAGTCATGCTGGGCTATCTCTCAGTATACGCCTATCTCATGTTCACACTGTACAAACAATACCAATGGGCTGACACAAGATCGGCAAAAATGATCATTGAAGGGTTGTTTGCAGCCATGCTGAGCTTTCTCGTTTCAAGTATCAGTCCTAGCTCCGTCTCGAATTTATATTTCCACTGGGTATTTTTAGGACTGGTGATCGCAGCGGTGAATATGTTGAAAAACAAACAACGACTCAAGCTGTGGTAAACCGTGTGTGATGCTTTGTTTGTATGGCTACACTAGTGAAAGAGCAAATACGTCAATGTTGGGAGAATGAACATGTCTGGTTTCATATCTAGAATAGGGAAGCGAATCAAAAAGTACATCGTATGGCTCATACTGCTGCCTGTCGTATTAGGTGCCTTTGGTTTCTTTTTTGCTAAAGGAACTACGCAGCAGTCTAGTTACACAGCCGCTGTTACTCTCACTCTTGGTAAATATGATGATGGGGTGTATAACAATATGGCAGAAGTGACATCTCTATTAAAAAGCGATGCATTTCTAAACGAAGCACTCAGTGATGTCAAAGAAGAAGAAAGGCAGGATGTGAAAACCCGTCTCCTCCTTACCAATCAATCGGATACACAATTACAGCTGTCTTTCACAGATGCCGATAAGGATCGCGCTTTGGCTGTCGTGAAGCAGGTGTCGGATACATTTCTTAAGCAAGACAAAGCATTATTTACAAAAAGGCAGCAGGTCATCGAAAGTAGATTAGCTGCTCTTGAAGATGAATCTGTCAGCAATGATTCCAAAGTCGATAAAGAACGATTCTTATATGAATTGGAGTCGACAAAGCTTGGAATGAAGCAGGCAAAGATTGTCGATCCTGCCCAAGTACTTGATGAGGGTAATAAAGGCATGTCAGCCAAAAAACGTGCACTGCTTGGGCTTGTCATTGGCTTTAGCATCTCGCTCATGTTTGTGGTCTTACCCGAAGTGTTCAAAGAATCTTAATGATGAACTGGAGATGAGTCTTAGGTGAACAATCAACCGTTAGTATCCATCATTACACCGGCGTATAATGCGGAACGTTATTTAACGGATACAGTTCATTCCGTCCTTGCCCAAACCTATTCCAATTGGGAGCTGATCATTGCAGATGATTGTTCTACAGATGGAACTAGAAAGCTATTAGGGGATTTAAGTCAAACGGACGACAGAATCAACGTCATTTATTTAGAGGAAAATGGGGGAGCCGCCATTGCTAGAAACGCAGCCATCAAAAAGGCAAAAGGGCGATTTATCGCTTTTTTAGACAGCGATGATAAGTGGAAAGAGACGAAGCTCGAAAAACAGGTAGACTTCATGCTGACAAATGATTATGCCTTTACGTTTACGGCATATGACATCATTGCAGAAAATGGAGAACCGTTAGAAAAAACCGTCACTGCGCCAGCGAGATTGGACTATAATGAAGCCTTGAAAAATACCATTATCGGCTGTTTAACGGTCATGCTTGATCTTCAGAAGGTAGGACATGTGGAAATGCCAAACATCCGCACGAGACAGGATTTAGCTACATGGCTGTCTATATTAAAAAGAGGATTTACAGCCTATGGTATGAGCGAACCGCTTAGTGAATATCGCCTCGTTGGAAACTCCATCTCTAGTAACAAGTGGAAAGCGGCGAAAAAAACGTGGTTTGTCTACAGAGAAATTGAGCAGCTTCATTTTGTCAAAGCGTCTTGGTGTTTTATGCACTATGCGACAAATGCTGTGAAGAAGCGCTTATAAACAGAAGGGAAAAAAGGTGATAAAGGTGAAAGCAGACTCGATCATACATGTTGTCGTAGCGACGGGAGAATGGGGACAGGACGGACTGAGGTACAGACGGCATCGGCTGGCCGAATTTCTAGCATCTGATCCGGAAACGAAAGAGGTCATCTGGGTATGCCCGTCAGCATCTCGTCATACAGCTCCCTTTCAGCCCATAACAGATCGAATGAAGCAATTGACCATTCCTGATGTGCTCAAGAGCAAATTATTTCGCTTTGGCCGATATCAAGACATGTTCTATATTCATAAATTGTCCCCTCTTCTTGAGCATTTGCGGCAGGAGGAAAAGAAGGGGATCGCCGTTTGTTTATGGTATACGTTTCCGGGCTTTCCGCTCTTATCTTCCTTATTTGAATGGAAACACATTGTCTATGATTGCAGTGACCTGTGGGGAGAGCCGATAAGCGGCAAACACAACATTCTTTCTTATATGAGGCAGCGTGTCATTGTCAAAGCAGAAAATCGAATCATTAAATACGCACACAGCATTACATGCTCTTCTCAATATTTACACGATCAAATCAAAAAACGTCTTATGGGTGAACCGAAAGATGTGTTTACGGTGGAAAATGGAGTCGAGTACGATGTGTTTGCGAAAAGCCATCTTCCGTGTAAAGAAGATGTGCTGGAAGGTAGAGAAGGAACTGTGCTTGGTTTTATCGGAGGAATTAAGCCAAAGCTCGATTTTGACATGATGGCTGAAGCTGCTCGTATGCGGCCTGATTGGATATTTTTATTTGTCGGTCCGGATGGAACGAATGGAGATCCATCTTTTCAGCATGCACTCAAACTGCCGAATGTGATTTGGACAGGTGCTGTTGCACCAGAAGAAGTGCCTGCTTATATGAAGCTGATTGATGTAGGCATGATGCCATACAAACAATCCCCTTACAATCAAGCGGTGTTCCCTCTCAAGCTTTATGAATTTTTAGCAGCCGGAATACCGGTTGTCGGTTTAAATCTCCCGTCAACGGAAAGGCTAAAAGAGAATGATGTGTATGAATATTTAGAGGGCGAAGATCCTGCGCTCTTCGTAGAAGCCTGCCTGAAAATGATCAGCAAAAAAGACGACATGACCTATAGACATCTAAGGCAAAGCCGTGCGAAGAAAAAAGATTGGCACGCGCTGTTCACAAACATGGTGGAGCTAACGAATATTAAAGAAAACGCATAATTCATTTGGGATTGTGCGTTTTTATTTGTTTCTTCCTCACAGGGGGAGCTTGTGATCATCCTCTATTCAATTGTATAATGGAAAGAGCGGCCAATATACAAAATACAGATTTCAATTTAGAAGGAGACTGACCTATGGATTACGAACGCGCCTTATTAGCGTTTTTTGTCTCTCTGGCTACAGTTTTAATTGTGACACCAATCGTCAAAAAGTTTGCAATTAAGATTGGTGCAGTGGACCAGCCGAATAAACGAAAAGTTCATGATAAAGTAATGCCTCGAATGGGTGGTTTGGCAATTTTTATTGGGGTAGTGGCTGGAGCATTAGCAGGCGGGCTGTTTCTACATAATAAAATTACAGCAATTTCAGTTGGTGCCGTACTCATCGTCATTCTAGGTATATTTGATGATAAATATAATTTAAGTGCAAGATTTAAATTTCTCGTACAAGTCCTTGTAGCTTGTTTGATTGTGAGCACGGGCTTAAAAATGGACTTTTTCTCTGTTCCTTTTTTAACAGATCGAATTGAGTTAGGCTGGATGGCATATCCCCTCACCGTGCTATGGATTGTCGGCATCACAAATGCCATTAATTTAATTGACGGCCTTGATGGACTAGCTGCCGGTATTTCTGTCATCGGTTTATCAACGATTGCAGTGATGGCTTTTTCTGCTGATAAGATTCTAATTCTTTCTTTATCTCTTGTCGTCATTGGCAGTACGATCGGCTTTCTCTTTTACAACTTTCATCCGGCGAAGATTTTTATGGGGGATACCGGTTCGCTATTTTTAGGGTATATGATCTCGGTGCTGTCACTTTTAGGATTATACAAAAGTGTCACTTTGTTTAGTGTTGTTGTTCCTGTGATCATTCTAGGTGTTCCTATATTTGATACGACCTTTGCAATCATTAGACGCATATTAAACAAACAGCCAATTTCAGCACCGGACAAATCTCATATTCATCATAGACTAATGGCCTTTGGCTTATCCCATCGCATGGCTGTCATCGTGATTTACATGATTGGCTTAGTCTTTAGCTTAAGTGCGATTTTGCTGACAAGCGCCACCATTTGGTTATCGCTCATCATTATCTTTTTACTGGTGATGTTTATGCAAGTGATTGCGGAAGTCACGGGTTTGGTCAACGAAGAGTTTAAACCATTTACGAAATTCTATAAACGAATGGTCAAAAGACAATAAAAAACAGCCCGTTCCTAGGAACTGGGCTGTTTTTATTATTGTCATGGTGTGCTGGTCGAAGGATTAGTTGTATCACTTGACCCTGTTTCACCAGAGGATGGATTGGTTTGTGAATCTGTTTCAGTCGAAGATTCAGCAGGAAGCTTTAAATGCGTCCGTAATTCATTTTGTACGTTAGCTAGATTGGTTTGATCTGGCTCAAAGTAATACGTTCGATTTGGTCCTAAATAAAGATCTGATCCTTTAATAGAAAGTGTTTCTGTGTCGTTTCCTTTAAATCCGCTGTAGATTTGCTGAAGCGCAAGACCTTCTGTGATACGGAAGTTGGTCGTAATGTGATCACTTACTTCTTTAGCGATATTATCGACGTTCGCAATGTTATTTGGCTTCGACATTTGATCAATCATTGCGCGTAAAATTTGTTTCTGACGATCATTACGTCCGAAATCACCGCGTGGATCTTGTTTTCTCATCCGAGCGTAAGCAAGTGCTTCTTCCCCGTTTAAATGCATATTGCCTTTTTTGAAATAAATCTTTTTCGATTTTTTCACATCACTTTTTTCATTGAAGTCAAATGGAACATCGATATCAATTCCGCCGACTTCATCAATAACATCCTTGAATCCGTCAAAATCAACGGTTGCATATTTATCAATCGGAATATGCAAGAATTGTTCGACAGTTTCAATCGTCTCGTCTTTTCCACCTTTAGCAAATGCTGCATTGATCTTTTCTTTATTTCCTGTCGTGTCACTTGCAAGCTGTACGCGTGTGTCACGAGGGATACTAACCATTTTCATCGTTTTGTCTTGAGGGTTAATCGTTGCGACAATGAGTGAATCTGAACGGCCATGATCACCATCTGTGGCATAATCCTCAATTCCGACAAATAGTACAGAGAAAGGTTTCTTCTTAATATCAATGACCGCATCACGAAGCTTCGATTTCTCTCCGCGGTCTAGTTCATCATATGTTTTGTCAGCAGCTTGAAGTGTATTGACTATTTTATAGACTGCAAATCCGCCCATGCAGATGAGAAGAAGCAAAAATAAGACCAGAATACGTTTGAAAATTTTTTTCTTCTTACTCTTTTTCTTTCGTACACGCACTTTTACTCGTTGTGCCATTCATCTGTCTCCTTTATCGGACCAATGTCCTTTTCTAAATAAATCAGTTCGCCTTCTTTTGTAACACTCTTTCCATTTGTCAGCTCAGTCATCCATTCAATGAACTGTTCTGTTTGTGTTTCTTCTACATACGTCTCAAAAATAACATCTTCTGCATAATGAATTTCTTTTAGCTGAAAAGATGAGGCTCTAAGCTCATTCTCTACCTTTCCAAGCCATGTATAATCTATTGTTGTGTGCATCGTACGCATTAAACAGCGCTCTACCATACCAACATGGTTGATGGCTTCTGATACAGATTTTCCGTAGGCACGAATCAATCCACCGGCGCCTAGCTTAATACCGCCGAAATAACGAGTGACCACTACGACTGTATCTTTCAGTTTCCGTTTTTTTAACACTTCAAGCATTGGCACACCTGCTGTACCGCTTGGTTCACCATCATCGTTCGCTTTTTGAATCAGGTCATGTTCTCCAATGAGATAGGCAGAACAATTATGTGTGGCATTCCAATGTTGTTTTTTAATGGATTGTATAAATGCTTGTGCTTCTTCTTCTGAGACAGCACGCTGTATATGACAAATAAAACGTGATTTTTCAATGACGATCTCATGCTCGCCACGACTTTTTACTGTAAGATAGCGATTCAGCAAAAGACTTACCCTCCTGACAAGCAAATTGTAAGACTAGAGAAAATTTGCATTGGTTTTAGAATTTTACAGCGTATTTTGTTATGATGATAGGAGCGGAAAAAGGGTCGTCATAAAAACTTCATGATTTATACGCATTCTTTCATTATAATTCGACATAAAATGCAGATCAATGACATTTATAATAAAAAAAGATGACATCACTGTTACGGGAGGGAAAAGCCATGACAACACCTAAAATGGATCCGAAATTATTGGATTCAATCATCATGAAAATGCTAAGTACAGTTGATGGCAGCAAGGACGAAGTATTTAGGATAGGCGAACAGTCCCGTCAACAATATGAAAGCCTAGTAGAAGAGCTGAAGCAAATCAAGCAGCAAGTAAACGAAGTGATTGATTTTGGGGATAAACTAGAAGTCCATACGAGACATGCTAGAAATCGCTTATCTGAGGTCAGCAGAAACTTCAACAAATTTAGCGAAGAAGAAATACGGGAGGCCTACGAAAAAGCACATAATCTGCAAGTGGAACTCACCATGATCCAGCAGCGCGAAAAGCAGCTGAGAGAAAGAAGAGACGATCTGGAAAGACGATTGTTAAGCCTGCAAGATGTCATTGAACGCTCTGAAACGCTTGTGAGTCAGATCACAGTTGTTCTCAACTATCTCAATCAGGACTTACGCCAAGTTGGCGTGTTACTTGAAGATGCTCAGGCAAAACAAGATTTTGGACTTAGAATTATTGAAGCCCAAGAAGAGGAACGCAAAAGGGTATCCCGGGAAATTCATGACGGTCCGGCCCAGATGCTGGCAAACGTGATGATGCGTTCCGAATTAATTGAACGGATTTTCAGAGACCGTGGGACAGAAGAAGGCTTTAAAGAAATTAGAAGTCTCAGACAGAATGTGCGAAATGCTCTGTACGAAGTGAGAAGAATCATTTATGATTTAAGACCAATGGCGTTAGATGATTTGGGTCTCATTCCGACGCTAAGAAAATATTTAAACACAATCGAAGAGTATGATGGAAAAACCAAGATTACGTTCCAATGCCTAGGGGATACAGAAAACGAAAGAATTGCTTCTCAATTTGAAGTGGCACTGTTTAGACTAGCCCAAGAAGCTGTCACAAATTCACTAAAACATTCCGAAGCAGAAGAAATCTCTGTAAAAGTAGAAGTGACGAAAGACTTTGTCACGTTAATTATCAAAGACGATGGAAAAGGCTTTGATATGAAAGATGTGAAAACAAACAAAAACAAATCCTTCGGTTTACTTGGCATGAAAGAACGCGTAGACTTACTGGAAGGTAAAATGACCATAGACTCAAAAATAGGTCTAGGGACATTCGTCATGATTCGCGTGCCGCTAACATTGCAAAATAAAATTGTAAAATAGAGACAAAAGACATATTGACCATAAAGTTCAGGTGTAGAACAATAAACATGGGGAGGCGTAGCTTGTGACTAAAGTAAATATTGTAATTATTGATGATCACCAATTATTCCGTGAAGGTGTCAAACGGATTTTAGATTTTGAACCTACTTTTGAAGTAGTTGCAGAAGGAGACGACGGTGACGAAGCTGCACGTATCGTAGAACACTATCATCCGGATGTTGTCATTATGGACATTAATATGCCGAATGTAAATGGTGTAGAGGCTACAAAGCAGCTAGTTGAGCTTTATCCCGAATCAAAAGTCATTATTCTATCTATTCATGACGATGAAAACTATGTGACACATGCATTGAAAACAGGGGCAAGAGGCTACCTGTTAAAAGAAATGGATGCAGACACGCTCATTGAAGCAGTGAAAGTCGTAGCTGACGGAGGATCTTATTTACATCCGAAAGTTACTCATAACTTAGTAAATGAATTCCGACGCCTAGCGACTAGTGGCGTTTCAGCACATCCGCAGCACGAGGTATATCCTGAAATTCGCAGACCACTTCATATCTTAACGAGACGTGAGTGCGAAGTTCTTCAAATGTTAGCTGACGGAAAGAGCAATAGAGGAATTGGTGAATCGCTCTTTATTAGTGAGAAAACAGTTAAAAACCACGTGAGTAACATTTTACAAAAAATGAATGTAAACGACCGTACACAAGCTGTTGTTGTAGCAATTAAAAACGGCTGGGTAGAAATGAGATAATGTTCCGGACAAGTACTCCTTTTTCGCCTGTTTTTGGTTCTCTCACATGTTAATTGGAGAGAAATGATAGGCAGAGAAGGAGTCTTTTTCGGATATAGCGGGCTTGCCTATTGATTAGGCAGGCTTTTTTGATTACTATTATAAATCTAATGGATAACAATGATTATTCTTTGAAAATAAAAAAGAGCAACTTAGCGAATAAGGAAGGTATTTAAGAATGAAAATAGCCGTTGTAACAGACAGTACTGCTTATATACCACAAGAGCTGCGTAATAAACATCATATTCATATGATCCCTCTTAATGTCATCTTTGGCAGCGAATCATATCGTGAAGAAATAGAAATGGATTGGAAGACATATTATGAAGAAGTCAAAAAGCATAAAGATCTTCCAACCACCTCTCAGCCTGCTTTCGGTGAACTAATAGAATTATATGAAAAACTAAGTGAAACATACGATGCCGTGATTAGTATTCACCTTTCAAGCGGAATTAGTGGAACATATAATAGTGCAGCCTCAGCGAATGATCTAGTTGACGGGATTGATATTTATCCGTTTGATACAGAAACTAGCTGTATGGCGCAAGGTTTTTATGCGATAGAAGCTGCTGAAAAAATCCAAGGTGGTGCTTCTCCAGAAGAAGTGTTAGCCCATCTCAATTACCTGAAAGAGAATCAGAGAGCTTATTTTATGGTAGACGATTTAACTCATTTACAAAGAGGCGGCAGATTAAATGGTGCTCAGGCTTTTATTGGGAGCCTCTTAAAGGTAAAGCCTATACTGCATTTTGACAACAAGCTAATTGTCCCTTTTGAGAAGATTCGCACACGGAAAAAAGCCATTTCACGTATTTTTGAATTATTTGACGAAGATGCATCACGTGGTGTCCCGATGAGAGCAACACTGATACATGGTAATAGAGAAGAAGAAGCAGACGACTTAATGGCGCACTTATCAGAAAAGTATCCTCATGTTGAATTTTATAAAAGCTATTTTGGTGCCGTAATCGCCACTCATCTAGGCGAAGGCTCTATAGCTCTTGGCTGGGTGATTAGATAAATCCTAAAAACCTCTTTTCTCTTGGAAAAGGGGTTTTGTTTTTCTTTTTTAGCTGTTGGACGAAAGGTCATGTCTTTGTGCATAATAGGCAAATATCAGTTGAAAGGTGTTTGTTGAAATTGAACATGGACAAAGCAATGGAACTAAGGCAGCAACTGCAGTCACGCCACCTGCTTACCACTGAAACAAGATGCTCACAGTCCGATTTGGATTGGTTGGAGGGGAAAGGGTTAGTCATCCGAACACCTGCTATTGAGAGGAATGCAAATGGTCTTACTTGCTGTAGATGTGGTGTATCAAAAAAGCGGTACTTTGCCCACTCTCCGTGTGACTTGTGTCAAAAAGATTGTGTGTACTGTAGATCATGCATCATGATGGGGAAAACAACGGAATGTGGCTTTCTTTATGAATGGACGGGTCCGCAAATGGAAGAAACATGTCATAAGGAATTAACATGGCAGGGAAACCTGTCTAAAGGACAAAAAAGAGCGTCAGAAAAATTGATCGAAGCAATAAAAAACAAATCTGATCTACTCATCTGGGCAGTTTGCGGGGCAGGGAAAACAGAGGTGCTCTTTCACGGAATTGAATATGCCTTACATCAAGGAATGAGCGTCTGCATTGCGACACCTAGAACTGATGTTGTCCTTGAACTAGAGCCGCGGCTTAAAAAAGCATTTCAAGGACTGAAAATAGCTGTTCTTTATGGAGGAAGTCCTCAAAGGTTCCAAATAGCACCGCTAGTAATCGCTACAACTCACCAGTTGATGAGATACAAACATGCATTTGATGTGCTCATTATAGATGAAGTCGACGCCTTTCCTTATTCAATCGATGAACGTCTCCAATTTGCTGTTTTAAAGGCAATGAGAAAGAAAGGGGTTAGGGTTTATTTAAGTGCGACGCCGTCTAAGAAAATGAAAAGAGATGTATCTCGTGGACAATTAGAAGCCATAAAAATTCCTCTGCGTTTTCACCAACAACCTTTACCGGCCCCATCCTTTCAATGGATTGGACATTGGAAGAAGAAATTAAAAAAGAATCAGCTCCCAGCTAAAGTAATGAATTGGATACAGAAACATATTACAAAGAAGAGAAGGGTTTTACTTTTTGTTCCTTCTATTACTACTATGAAGAAGGTAACGAAGGTTCTTAGAGAACACCGCTTAAATATAGAAGGGGTGTCTGCTGATGATCCAGACAGGAAACAAAAGGTCCAGCAATTCAGAGATTACAAATACGATGTACTAGTTACAACCACAATTCTAGAAAGAGGCGTAACCATTCCAAATGTTCAAGTGGGGGTACTAGGTGCGGAATCTACTATCTTTACAGAAAGTGCACTTGTTCAGATCTCTGGTAGAGCAGGTAGACATCCCGATTTTTTTAAAGGAGATGTTTTCTTTTTTCATTTTGGTTTAACGAGAAGTATGAAACAAGCAAAGAAGCATATCGTAAAAATGAATGATACAGCTGCAAAAGAGTTTTCTGAAAAATAATGTGGGCTCAACTAAATTTCATGGTACATTTATATTCACAATACACAAATAGCAGGAGAGACAAAATATGCTACTCAATGCAAAAGAAATACTTCTCAAGGAAATCCTCTATCAATATCTCAACCAATTAAACATGATTTGTCACTGTGAAAAGTGTATAGAAGATGTATTAGCGATTTCACTGAATCAAGTGAAGCCCCAGTATATAACAGATATCGATAAAATATCTTACAGTAAATCTGAGATGGTGGACAAACAGAAGAATACGGCCATGCTGGTCATTCTGACAGAAGCTGCTTCAAAGGTCACCACATTTCCAAGATGCGAAAATCGTCTGCCGATAAATAAGGATAACAATTGATCTGCCTCATTTGTGAGGGGCATTTTGTCACTGCTTTTACATGGAAATCATTACTTCTATTAAATGATGATCGTCTATGTATAGCATGTAAGCATCACCTAGAAAAGATTCAACGCCCGATTTGTCCAGCCTGCGGGAGAGCACAGTCGAACGATCAATTATGTCAAGACTGTTCCAGGTGGAAAGAACGCCCTGATTCTACTACAGTACTTGTGAAAAATAGGTCTGTTTATGCTTACAATGATTTGATGAAAGATGTCCTTTCCCGCTTTAAATTTCGAGGTGATACAGCTTTAGCTGAGCTTTTTAAACAAGATGCCCAAGCAGTATTTAAGCGCTCCTTTTCAATTAAAGAACCTGTGCTGATCCCGATTCCTTTAAGTAAAGAAAGGCTAAGGGAAAGAGGGTTTAATCAGTCTGTTATACTTGCTTCCTTGATTGGTCAGCCGATCCTGCAGCCGCTTGTGAAAATACATCAACGCAAGCAATCCAAGAAAAAGAAAAATGAACGTTTAGATCAAAAAGGAATGTTTCAAATCAAGCAGCCAGATGCGATCGTTCAAAGGGATGTTATCTTAATTGACGACATTTATACAACGGGGGCCACCATTTATGATGCGGCAAGAATTTTAAAAGAAGCAGGTGCCAAAAGTGTTTCCTCTTTTACGTTGATCCGTAGTTAAAATTCAGGATAATTAACCGATAATAAGAAGAGAAAATAACGTAAGGGGTTTTGGTTATGAATCAATTGGCAAACTGTCCACAATGTAATCAGCTGTTTTTAAAAACCACCATCCAAACGGTTTGTAACAAATGCTTCGAAGAAGAAGAACGTTCTTTTGATATCGTTTATAAATTCTTGCGAAAGCAAAGTAATAGACAATCAACCATTGCTGAAATAGTAGATGCAACAGAAGTTGATGAAGAATTAATCTTGAAATTTATCC
This sequence comes from Bacillus sp. NMCN1, assembly GCF_002998085.1. Taxonomy (NCBI): domain Bacteria; kingdom Bacillati; phylum Bacillota; class Bacilli; order Caryophanales; family Bacillaceae; genus Bacillus; species Bacillus sp. NMCN1. The sequence continues at coordinate 540,173 of NZ_PVQL01000002.1, forward strand.
GTTTGAAAAGACTTCAAATTAGCCAATTTCCGAATATCAACTATCCTTGTGAAAGATGTGGCCAACCGATCAGAAAAAACAAGCTGTGCAGCCAATGTGAACAGGATATTCATTCGCAAATGAGTCAAATGAATCAAGAAGAAGAGCGTAAAAGGGAGATTGAAACTAGGAAAAAAGACACCTATTATGCCATTAATCCTAAAAACGATTGATTCCCTAAACTAAGTTGCAGTTTGGTCGATAAAATGGATAGAATCAAGACAGACTGTAACGGAAAGCGAGAGGAATCCCGTGAAAATTAATCGATATGGAACACAACCAGTAAATCCTTACAAGAAAACATATGAGAAACAAACGTTGCAATCAAATCAAGCAAAATCAACTGATAAAGTCGAAATTTCTAAAAAGGCAATCGAAATGCAAAAGGTGCCGAATATCATGAAAGAACGCCAAGATAAAATAGACCAAATTAAAAAAAGCATTGAAGCCGGAACATATCAAGTAGATACAAAAGGCATTGCTGATAAAATGCTGAATTTTTATAAACAACAATAACAAAAGGGAGTAGCGTGAATGTCAGTTAAAATAATCATTGAAGAGCTGCATCGTCTCTATGGATTGCATGAACAGCTTTTGAAGCTGTCGAAGGATAAAACAGAAATGCTGAAAAGCAATGAGATTGATGCTCTTTCAGAGGTTCTCAATTTAGAGCAAAAATATATTCAGGCCATTTCCCAATTAGAAGAAAAACGAATTGAAGCGACAGTTCAATTTTTACAAAGTGATGAACCGCCAACCATCACCGCGTGTATCGAAAAGGCTGAAGGTTCGGATCAAGAAGAGCTCATTTTGTTATATGACAAATTAAATGACATCATGGTGGAACTGAAAGATGTTAATGAACTGAACAAACAGCTCATTCAGCAGTCGCTTCAATTTATTTCACTGACATTCGATCTCGTTAACCCTAATAAAGAAAATATGAATTACGGACAAAATGGTCTTGAGAGTTCAAAGCCTAAACAGCAGAGGGCTTTGTTTGATTCAAAGGCGTAAACAAGGAGGATACCAATGGGTTCTACATTCATGGGACTAGAAACGGCAAAAAGAGGAATCACAGCCCAGCGTGCAGGGCTTTATGTCACATCAAACAACGTGTCCAATGCAAATACGGATGGCTACTCCAGACAAAGAGTTACCTTTAAAGCAGATAATCCTTATCCAGTCATTTCTGTTTATGACGGCAAGACGTATGGTCAGATGGGGACAGGTGTTCAAGTTGGAACCGTTGAAAGAATTCGAGACAGCTTTTTAGATCTGCAATTCAGAGATCATAACAATAACTTGTCTTACTACTCAACAAAATCTGATGCCCTTTCGCAAATGGAGGGGGTTATGAATGATTTGACGGATGAAGGCTTGAACAGAGCTTTTGATAACCTTTGGAAATCATTACAGGTCTTATCGGAAGCCAAAAATGCTGATACAGCTTCTGCACGTACAGTTGTTAAAACAAGTGCACAGGCTTTAGTAGATCAATTCCGTCTGCTTAATTCTTCTTTAACAACGATACAAAAGAATCTAAAAACGGAACTTGATTCAACAGCCAAAGATGTGAACACTATTTTATCTCAAATAGATGAAGTGAACAAACAGATTGCAGCAGTTGAGCCAAACGGTTATCTTCCAAATGATCTTTATGATACGCGTGATGCGTTGGTAGATCAATTATCTTCCCTTGTTGATATTAAAGTGAGCTACAATCCACCTGGCGGTAATGCACTCAAAATTGCAGAAGGAACTGTCAACATCGACATTATTGGTGCAAATGGACAATCTGCTGGGACGATTTTGAATGGTATTACGATCGAAAAATCTGAACTGCAACTTTCCTATGATAATACGACTGGACTTGTCAACTCACTTCAATTCGGAACAACAACTATTGCAGCAGATCAGCTTCAAGTGAATGGTAAAGTGAAAGCACTTGTGGAGGCTTATGGCTACATGTCAAATGGTGATGAAAAAGGCATGTATCCTGATATGCTTGCAGAGCTTGATGAAGTAGCACAAGTCTTCATGGATACATTTAATGATGTGCATAAGCAGGGGTACACATTAAATGGCACAAGTGGACAAGACTTTTTTGATATCGAGAATAATAATGATCTGAATAAAGGTTTAGCTGCTCGTATCAAAGTGAGTGATGTTATTTTAGCATCAACAGATAATATTGCAGCATCTCTCAATCAAACAAAAGGTGACGGTTCGAATGCTACGAAATTAGCTGGTATTCAAGACTTAAAGGTACCAATCGGCGGCAATACAACGACGATCCAGGATTACTACCAAAATGTCATAGCTGAGATGGGGATTCAAGGGAAAAAGAACATGACACTGGAAAGCAGTTCAGCCGCTCTTGTCAATTCAGCCAATGAACGTAGAATGTCGACGAGTGCTGTTTCCATTGATGAAGAAATGACGAATATGATCCAATTTCAGCATGCATATAATGCAGCTGCGAGAGTTGTGACATTACAAGATGAAATATTGGATAAAGTAATAAACGGCATGGGTGTCGTAGGAAGGTAGGTATAGCTGATGCGAGTCACACAAGGTATGATTTCTCAAAACTCACTTCGCAATATTAGTAAAAGTTATGAAAAACTTTCTAAAATAAATGAGCAAGCACAAACAGGGAGACGTTTCACAAAAACGTCTGATGATCCCGTTGCAGCAGTAAAAAGCCTTCAATATAGCACAGCAATGTTTCGAAATGAACAATATCAAAAAAACTTAAATGAAGCACAAAACTGGATTGATACATCTGAAACAAGTGTCACTGAAATCATTGATATTATGTCAAATGTACGAGATAAAGTGCTTGATGCGGCTAACGGAACAAAGCAGCCAGAAGATTTAGCAGCTATCGGAGTGGAAATTGGCCAGATGAAGAAACAAATCATTGACGCAATGAACACTCAGATGTTAGGTAAATTCGTATTTAATGGAACGAATACAAATGTCAAACCAGTTGTCGAGAACGCAGATGGTACGTTTACGTTTAACTTTGAAAACTATACAGATGCAAATGCCGTTAAGTCGAACATTTCTGATGGTATCACTTTAAATGTGAACTCAAATCCAATCTCAGCGTTTGGTGGACAGTCTGCCAGCGGTCAAAATGTCATTGAAATGCTGACGGATTTAGAAAACTCATTGAAAAATGGAACGTTCGCGAATTCTGATGATGCGTTAGGAAGTATCGATCAGTTTAAAGAAGTGATGAGTGCTGAGCGCTCGGACCTAGGGGCCCGTTCAAATCGTGTTGACTTAGTAGGCAGCCGTTTAACTTCACAATTCCAAGTGCTGAAAGATGCTAAATCCGATAATGAAGATGTTGAAAGTGAAAAAGCGATTCTTGATCTTCTTCAACAAGAGACTGTGAATAGAGCTGCTTTAGCAACGACGGCTAAAGTCATTCAGCCGTCCCTTGTCGATTTCTTAAGATAATAAAAAGCATCCGTTGGGTGCTTTTTTGCATCATGGAGGTGTACCTATATGCAAATCCCTAGATTGTTAATGCAACAAACCTATGCAAAGCTGCAAATGTCGACAACTTCTTCTCGGCAAGAAGTAGAGCAGCCAAGAGCGGACCTTGAGATTCAGCAGCCAAGAGCTGTCATGAATATCACAAGGACACCGTCAAAATTAACAATAGACCAAACTGAGGCATTTGCCGATATGGATATCAAGTCGATTTTTAGGCGTTCTGAAGAATGGGCAGCTGAGGGGAAACGTGCTGTTGGAGAAGGAATGGGCCGAAGAGCAGAAGAAGGCAGTGAACTCATCAAGATTGAGAATGGTGGGAATGCAATTGCCGAATTTGCCAAAATCAATGGCGCTCCTCCAGCCAAACAATTCACCATTGGTGTGATCCCTTCATTCTTTAGTGTGAAAATTCACTATCAGCCATCTGAGCTTCAAATTGATGTGGAGCCTCAAAAAGCTATCATAGAGGCAACGCCTCATAAACCAATTGTTAACTACCAGCCAGGTAAGGTCAATATTGATATGTTACAATACCCAGATTTAAAAATAGAAGTTGACGAAACGGGCCAAAATGGTGATAAGGTATAGTTAAGAAAAATGAAAAAGGTCGTGAATTATGATCATTCAAACAAAATACCATGGTGAAGTGACAATCAAAGAGGAGCAAATTATCAACTTCTCTAATGGAATACCAGGATTTCTGGATCAAAAACAGTTTGTCATTTTACCTTTATCAGAAGAGTCTCCATTTTTAGTTCTTCAATCATTGAAAAACGCAGAGTTAGGCTTTATTGTCAGCAGTCCGTTTTTATTTTTCAATCAATATGAATTCGATCTAGACGAAACGGTCGTAGATATTCTAGAAGTAGAAGATGCCAATGATGTGGAAGTAATGGTGATCTTAACAATGGAATCTTCTATTGAAAAAACGACAGCCAATTTAAGAGCGCCTATTATTGTGAACCGGAAAAACATGAAAGCCAAGCAGGTGATTTTGCATGATTCAGCCTATCATACAAAACATTTGTTAGAGGTGGCATCCTCATGTTAGTTCTCTCGCGTAAATTAAACCAGTCGATTCAAATTGGCGATGATATTGAAGTCAAGATTATTTCAATCGAAGGCGATCAAGTGAAAATCGGGATCGAGGCTCCTAAGCACATTGATATTCACAGGAAAGAAGTGTACCTGTCTATTCAAGAAGAGAACAATCGTGCTGCGAGTTTATCCGTAGATCTCCTCACTCAATTATCCTCACAAAAAAAGTGAGGATTTTTTTATCTAATTCAGTTGTCCTTCTCCGTATGAAAGCGTTTCGGTGTGGGTGTTTATAATCTATATGAAACTTTAACAAATCTGTCCATCTATATTTAATTTGAAAATTCAAAGCCGATATAAAAGATAGATTAAAGCACAGGAGCTGAATAACTATGTCTGTTGGTAAGTTGACATCGCTAGAGCCAATTATCGATGCATTTCAAACCCGTGTTTCTAATAACCAGAATGACAATGTAAACTCTGATTTACAAGCAAATGGCAAGGTCGTTTCAAAAGAAGAAATTGAAAAAACGCTTCAAGGAGCAAACAAGCTCATTGAGCCCACTCAATTTCATCTGCAATTTGAATTACATGAAAAACTCAATGAATATTATGTCAAAGTCGTAGATAACCAAACAGAAGAAGTCATTAGAGAGATTCCTTCCAAGGAATGGCTTGATTTCTATGCGGCAATGACAGAAATTGTCGGTTTATTTGTAGATAAAAGGATGTAAGTGAAGGGAGAACATAAACAATGGTCAATCGAATTACTGGATTTTCAAATGTGTTTGATATTGACGAAATCGTATCAAAACTCATGAAAACAGAGCAAGCACCACTTGATAAAATGACACGCCAGAAACAAACACTTGAATGGCAAAGAGACAGTTATCGCGAGGTAAATTCGAAAGTTAAAGAATTAGATGATTTGATCAACAGTTTAAATTTAACGCGCCCAAGTACATTTGGCGCAAAAAAGGTGACAAGCTCTAATGAATCTGCTGTCACAGCAACTGGATCAACAAATGCTGCCTCTGGCTCAATCAATGTAACCCAACTAGCGACAGCTTCTGTCTTCAAATCGTCTGGTACTTCTGGTTTTACACCTGCAAATGGCACGTTTACATTCGAAGTGACGACACCAGATTCGACAAAACCGAAAACGGTGACGATCAATACTTCTGATACCGATACAATTGATGACATCGTGAAAAAGCTGAACAACTCGCAATTAGGTGTGACAGCTTACAAAGGACAGATCTTTGACGGATCTAATTATGTCGATACGGTCGCTCTCACTTCACGGGCAACAGGTGAAGGTGTCAGTATTAAAGCAGTTGATGGTAATTCAGCTTCATTCTTTACTCAATTAGGCTTCCAAGTGGATGGAGATAACAAATTAGTTGCGACCACTCAAGGACAAAAAGCACAATACGAGATTAATGGTCTGAAAATGGAAAATAACAACAATACATTTGAGCAGGCTGGTATTACGTACGAGCTAAAAGGGACAACGGATAAGCCTGTCAGCTTAAACGTTTCAACAGATGTCGATGCAATCTTTGATAAAATTAAACAATTTGTTGATAAATACAACGAACTCGTTGAGCAGGTCAATGGCAAAGTCAATGAAAAAAGAAACAGAGACTATCACCCATTAACGGCTGAAGAGAAAAAAGCGATGTCTGACAAAGAAGTGGAGCTATGGGAAACAACAGCGAAGTCTGGCTTGCTGAGAAGTGATTCCATTTTACGATCTGGTGCCTCTAAAATAAGAAGTGATTTTTATGCTGATATTACGACAAGTGATGCGAATAAAATTCACATCACACAAATCGGTATTTCTACATCATCCAAGTATAAAGATGGCGGAAAGCTTGAATTTATTAAGGATAGTAATGGAGTAGAGAAATTAAGAAAAGCCATTGAAGAAGACCCGCAGAAGGTCAGTCAAATGTTTATCTCAGGTTCGTTAAATGTGGATTCAAAAGATCAAGATAAAGCGCAGCAGCAATATAAAGAACAAGGAATCATTTATCGTGTCAAAAATTCCTTATCAGCCTTCACGAAGAGCATTCAAACAAAGGCTGGCAGCACAACGATGGAATTAAAGGAATACGGACTTGGTAAGAACCTTGATTCTTTAACAAAACGAATGAGTACATTCCAAGATCGTTTAAAAATGGTGGAGGCCCGTTACTATAAAAAGTTTAACGCCATGGATAGCGCGATTCAAAAGCTAAACAACCAATCTGGCTATCTTTCTCAACTGCTTGGACAATAATTGGAGGTTTATAACATATGGCAATACAGAACCCTTATGCCGCCTATCAGAAAAATTCTATTGAGACTGCAACACCTGCCGAGTTGACGCTTATGCTTTATGAAGGCTGCTTAAAGTTCATTAGACTAGCGAAGTATGCCATTCAAAAAGAGGATGCAGAAATGAGAAATGTGAATCTGAAAAAGGCTCAAAACATCATTCAAGAATTAAATGTCACCTTAAATCGTTCTTATGACGTATCAAAGAGTATGGCAAGTATGTATGATTACATTTATCGCAGACTGATTGAAGCCAATCTTCAAAATGACGAAGAGATGTTGAATGAAGTAGAGCAATACGTAACTGATTTTCGTGATGCATGGAAGGAAGTTATTCAAACCGATCGAAAAGGGCGCCACCACTCTATCGGGGGATCTCTATGAGTATTGTGGACCAGCTGTATGACCGAACATTAAAAATGGCAGCCGAAATAGCGGCAAATCCGCAAAGTGACACCTTGGTTGAAGACTTTGATGCCTTTTTAATTGAGAGAGACGAATTAATGAGAGATATTCAGCATGAGCTGACGGATCAAGAAAAAGAGAAAATCAAAGAAATCATCCAAACAGATCAACAGATGGCGAAGCAATTAACTGTGATCCAAAATGGGATAAGAGCAGATATTCAAGCTATTCAAAGAAAGAAAACAAAACAGCTGAATTATCAAAATCCATACCAGCCTATGACGAGTGACGGCGTATATTACGATAAACGGAAATAATTAGGTGAGACCTGTGGCGTATCGTTCAGATGACTATATTTTATTAACCACATATTATGAACTTCTATATACGATAGAAGAGAGTCTAAGATATTTAGATGAAATTGAGAAGGATTTTGCTAAAACTGAAGGGGATCGGATCTTTAATGATCTGATCCATGCCTTCTTTCATTTAGAGACAACGCATCCCCTTCTGCTTTCAATTATAGAAAATGAGCACTTTGCCAAAACGATTCGTTCGTTTGATCAAATTTTTTTAAGTTTTGATATACTAGCTTTCTATACATTCCCTTCAATACACTTCCAATCATTCCTTACATCATATTTTATACCTGAATATAGAAAGTGGATGGATGAAATACATGCCTGTATGAGGCCGTATGTCATTCATTAATTTTTGTTCAATTCAGACCATTCGGAGGAAATTATGAGACTAAAGAATCAATTTTTGTTCGGGCTTATTGTCATATGTGTATTGTTTGTCAGTATGTTAGGATTCTCAAGCTTTCTCTATTACAAAACAGATCAATCCTATAAAGCGCTATTAAGCAAGGAAATGAAGCTTTATCAGACCTCACTGGAATTAGAGGCGCTTTTGCAAAAGCAGGAAGCGCAAATCAAAACCTATGTTGTCGTGCAAGATGCTGAAAATTTGCAGAAAATTGAGCAAACATATGAAGATATTAATAAGAAAACAACTGAAGCTTCAAAAATGAGCACTGTCAAACAAGCAAAAAACCTATTAGATCAAATCTCAGAAAAAAATTATCTCTACTACACCTCAACGAACCGACTATTTAATTCATTGAATATGCAAAATCAAAAAGAATTCAACACCCGCCTCAGTCAAGAATTACAACCTATCGAACAAGAAATACATACCTTTACAAAAGAATTCGCTCAAAACCAACTAAAACAACGTGATCAAAAAATCAATCAGCTCAATCAAGATAGTAATCAATTATTGCTTACACTCATTCTGGTCAGTGCAGCGATTATTGTTGGCCTTTTGGTGATTGGGGTCAGATTCGTTCATCACATGACAAAACCAATTGTGTCTGTCACAAATGCCGCGAGAAGGATGGCAGATGGTGACCTTACACTTGAAGAGATTGAAGTGACCTCTAAAAATGAGATTGGTCAACTCGGTACCGCTTTTAATCAAATGACGACTCATTTGCGTCAGCTCATTTTACAGGTGCAAAATGGATCAAGACAATTAGCTGATTCTGCTGCTCAGTTTGAGGAAACCATTCATCAAACAATATCGGCCAGTGAGCAGACGTCTAGTTCGATTGAAAAGGTCAGTGAAGCTTCACGTGAACAATCAGACGCGGTCGGAAAAGTAGCTTCTGCGATTCAAGAAGTCTCGACTGGCATGCAAATTGCAGCTGAACACACATCCGATGTTTCGGGTCACTCAATTTCAGTGACTGAAAAGGCTGAAGAGGGTGCAGCTCTTATTCAGCAATTTGTAAAACAAATGAGCTATATAAAAGCGTCTGTGAATGAACACCATTCCACAATGGCTCATGTACAAGCCCAGTTTACTGGCATTGAAGATTTGTTAGGTCATATCCATGCCATTGCTGACCAAACGAATTTGCTTGCTTTAAATGCTGCTATTGAAGCGGCAAGAGCTGGAGAACATGGAAGAGGCTTTGCGGTTGTAGCAGATGAAGTGAGGAAACTGGCGGAAGAATCTAGTCAGCTGACAGATCAAATTAGTCAATTACTCGCGAACGTGAACAAAGATACTGAAAAATCATCACAATCGATGACGAAGGTTGAACGAAATGTAGAAGAAGGTGTGAAAGTATCGCACTTGTCTGAACAGAGCTTTCATGAAATCCTAGAATCCATTCGTGATATCTCGATGAAAGCAGAGGAGCTGTCAGCCACTGCAGAGCAAATTTCAGCGAGTACAGAGGAAATCTCTCAGACGGTTGGAGTCATTGAAGAAGGAGCTAAACGTAATTCAGAAGAGACGGAGTACATGTCTGCGGCTGTTGAAGAATCATTGGCAGCAAATGAAGAGATGAAAGCAGCGGCGGAAGATTTAAAAACCTTATCTCATTCGCTGAAAACATCCATTTCATCTTTCACCATTTAAACGTGAGCTGGTCTTTTTCAAGAATGAGCCGAATATATATTCATCACCTATCAAGCAACAGTTGAAGCACCGCAAAATTCGACAAATTACAATAAATATTCACATTATTTTTACGTTTGAGCAGGAGAAAAGGAGGGAAAAGTAGAAATAGGTTTACATATCCTTAATTTTAAAGGAGGCGTTCTTTACATGAATTACAACGTCAGAGGAGAAAACATCGACGTAACACCTGCACTAAGAGATCATGTCGAGAAAAAAATTGGAAAGCTGGAGCGTTATTTTGAAACAGACGTAGATGCTTCAGTCAACGTGAACTTGAAATTTTACAATGATCAAGAATCTAAAGTTGAGGTTACCATTCCAATGACTGATCTAGCACTTCGAGCTGAGGTGCATAATGAAGATATGTACAATGCAGTAGACCTAGCAGCCAGTAAATTAGAACGTCAAATTCGAAAACACAAAACAAAAGTAAACCGTAAATTCCGCGAGCAAGGTGCCAAAAAGCACTTATTTGCTGGAGGAAATGGGACGGCTGATGTAGCTGTTCAAGATGACGAAGAAATTGATGAAACAGAAATCGTCAGACAAAAACGTTTCAATTTAAAACCAATGGATAGCGAAGAGGCCATTCTTCAAATGAACATGTTAGGTCATAGTTTCTTCGTCTTCACAAATGCTGAGACAAATTTGACCAATGTGGTCTATCGCCGAAACGATGGCAAATATGGACTCATTGAGCCAAACGCTTAATCTGATCTAAAAACAACCTAAAAAAAGTAAACCCGCTCCCTTCATGAGGGGCGGGTTTTTTGTGCGAAATCATTGCAAATTCTTTGGAAATGAAGGAAGGTATGGTATGATAAATGCAGGTAAATATGGACCTGTCAAACTTTTGGACATGCCGAAAAATTGCATGAAATAGAGGAGCGTTATTATATGCTTGGAATCTTAAACAAAGTGTTTGATCCTACGAAACGTACGATCAGCAAATATGAAAAAAAAGCAAATGAAATTGAAGCTCTTGCTCAAGATTTCGAGAAATTATCTGACGAGGCTTTACGAAATAAAACGATCGAATTTAAAGAAAAGCTTGAAAAAGGACAATCCGTGGATGACCTGTTGGTTGAAGCATTTGCAACGGTTCGCGAGGCATCACGCCGCGTGACAGGAATGTACCCATTTAAGGTGCAGCTCATGGGGGGGATCGCACTTCATGAAGGCAACATCTCTGAGATGAAAACAGGTGAAGGTAAAACGTTGACATCAACAATGCCTGTTTATTTAAATGCTCTTTCTGGAAAAGGCGTCCACATTGTGACAGTCAACGAATATTTGGCAAGCCGTGATGCGGAGGAAATGGGCAAGATTTTTGAATTTCTTGGCTTAACGGTTGGCTTAAACTTAAACAGCTTAGATAAAGATGAAAAAAGAGAAGCGTATGCCGCTGATATCACGTATTCAACAAACAATGAACTTGGCTTTGACTATTTAAGAGATAACATGGTGCTTTACAAAGAGCAAATGGTTCAAAGACCGCTTCATTATGCCGTGATCGATGAGGTTGACTCCATCTTAATTGATGAAGCGAGAACACCTCTTATCATTTCTGGACAAGCTGCGAAATCTACAAAGCTTTACGTACAAGCCAATGCATTTGTTCGTACATTAAAAATAGAAGATGATTTCACATATGATATTAAAACAAAAAGTGTACAGCTGACAGAAAGCGGAATGACGAAGGCGGAAAAAGCATTCGGCATCGAGAACCTGTTTGATGTCAAACATGTCGCACTGAACCATCACATCGCCCAGGCGCTGAAGGCACATGTTGCGATGCAAAAAGATGTGGATTATGTCGTTGAAGAAGGCCAAGTCGTTATTGTTGACTCTTTCACAGGACGTTTAATGAAAGGACGCCGTTATAGTGAAGGTCTGCATCAAGCCATTGAGGCAAAAGAAGGTCTCGAAGTGCAGAACGAAAGTATGACCCTTGCAACGATTACGTTTCAGAACTACTTCCGTATGTATGAAAAGCTTTCTGGTATGACCGGTACAGCGAAAACGGAAGAAGAAGAATTCCGTAACATTTACAACATGCAGGTTGTGACAATCCCAACCAATCAACCAGTAGTTCGTGATGACAGACCTGATTTAATTTACCGCACAATGGAAGGTAAATTTAAAGCAGTGGCTGAGGATGTTGCGCAGCGCTATATGACAGGGCAGCCAGTACTTGTCGGAACAGTAGCGGTTGAGACATCTGAACTTATTTCTAAGCTGCTTAAAAATAAAGGGATTCCTCATCAAGTGTTAAATGCGAAAAACCATGAGCGTGAGGCACAAATTATTGAAGAGGCTGGTCAAAAGGGTGCCGTCACCATTGCGACCAACATGGCAGGACGTGGTACGGACATCAAGCTTGGCGAAGGCGTCAAAGAGCTTGGCGGTCTAGCTGTAATTGGGACAGAGCGTCATGAATCACGACGTATTGATAACCAGCTTCGCGGACGTTCTGGCCGTCAAGGAGACCCAGGGATTACCCAATTCTATCTCTCTATGGAAGATGAATTGATGCGCCGATTTGGTGCAGAACGCACGATGGCGATGCTTGACCGCTTTGGGATGGATGACTCTACACCTATCCAAAGTAAAATGGTGTCTAAAGCCGTTGAATCATCTCAAAAACGCGTTGAGGGGAACAACTTTGATTCCCGTAAACAGCTTCTGCAATATGACGATGTGCTTCGCCAGCAGCGTGAAGTGATTTACAAACAGCGCTTTGAAGTCATCGATTCTGATAACTTAAAATCGATTGTCATCAATATGATTCAGTCTTCAATTGAGCGGGCTGTTGGTTCTTATACGCCGAAAGAAGAGCTTCCTGAAGAATGGAAACTAGATGGGCTTGTTGAATTAATCAACACGAACTATTTAGATGAAGGAGCCATTTCGGTCAAAGATATTTACGGTAAAGAAGCAGATGAAATCACCTCCTTCATCATGGATCGTATTAAAGAAAAATACGATGCAAAAGAAGAAACATATGGCGATGAACAAATGCGAGAATTTGAAAAAGTCATCGTTCTTCGTGCGGTGGATTCAAAGTGGATGGATCATATCGATGCAATGGATCAGCTGCGCCAAGGGATTCATTTACGTGCGTATGCTCAAACAAATCCGCTTCGTGAGTATCAAATGGAAGGATTTGCAATGTTTGAGCATATGGTCGCTTCAATCGAAGATGATGTAGCCAAATATGTCTTAAAATCAGAAATCCAAAACAACTTAGAACGTGAAGAAGTCGTTCAAGGTCAAACAACAGCTCATCAGCCTCAAGAGGGTGATGAGGAGAAGACAGTGAAAAAGAAGCCGGTACGTAAAGTCGTAGACATTGGACGAAACTCACCATGTCACTGCGGTAGCGGCAAGAAATATAAAAATTGTCATGGGAAGACAGAATAAGTAATGGAAAGAGGTGAAAACCTCTTTCTATTCATGTCAGCCCCCATACATCTATGAGGTGAAGGATATGGAATTAGTAGAAATTAGACAAGAGCTTGAAAATATGGCTAGCAGGCTAGCTGATTTTAGGGGGTCTCTTTGACCTCGAAACAAAAGAAGCCAAAATTGCAGAACTCGAAGCGACGATGTCAGAGGCTGATTTTTGGAATGATCAGCAAAAGGCACAAGGCGTCATCAATGAAGCCAATGCACTAAAGGATAATGTGAATGCATACCATGAGCTCAGTGAATCTCATGAAGAGCTGCAAATGACACATGACCTATTAAAGGAAGATTATGACGAGGAGCTTCATGCAGAGCTTGAAAAAGAGCTGAAGAACTTAACCAAGCAGTTTAACGAGTTTGAGTTGCAGCTTCTCTTAAGTGAACCATATGATAAAAACAATGCCATTCTTGAGCTTCACCCGGGCGCAGGCGGTACTGAATCACAGGACTGGGGTTCTATGCTTCTGAGAATGTATACACGCTGGGCAGAGCGCAGAGGCTTTAAGGTTGAAACGCTTGATTATCTTCCTGGTGATGAAGCAGGAATTAAGTCTGTGACATTGCTCATCAAAGGGCATAACGCATACGGGTACTTAAAAGCAGAAAAAGGTGTCCATCGTTTGGTTCGTATTTCTCCTTTTGATTCATCTGGCCGCAGGCATACATCGTTCGTTTCCTGTGATGTTATGCCGGAGTTCAATGAAGAAATTGATATTGATATCCGGACAGAGGATATCAAAGTAGATACGTATCGTGCAAGTGGTGCAGGTGGGCAGCACGTCAATACGACTGACTCTGCCGTTCGTATCACACACATTCCAACCAATGTCGTGGTGACTTGCCAAACAGAAAGATCACAAATCAAAAACAGAGAACGTGCGATGAAAATGCTGAAATCGAAACTTTATCAAAGACGGATTGAAGAACAGCAGGCTGAATTGGATGAAATTAGAGGAGAGCAGAAAGAAATTGGCTGGGGAAGCCAAATTCGCTCGTATGTATTCCATCCGTATTCTCTTGTGAAAGACCATCGAACCAATACGGAGATGGGAAATGTTCAAGCGGTCATGGATGGAGATTTAGATTCATTTATCGATGCTTACTTACGTTCGAAATTATCATAAAAACTCGGCTTCTTGCTGGGTTTTTTTAATTGTGAGAAAATATAATGAATATAAAGGAATACATACGCCATACTGACTCTATATCCTTTGTATGATGAAATTAGCAAATAAAGGGGGAAATATTTTGGGATTAACACCATTACAAGAGACGTGGGATTTAGATGCCTTTTTTAAAGGAGGCAGTTCTTCGCCAGAATTTAAGACATACCTGCAACACATTCAGCAGCTATTAGATGAATTACGACAAAAGGTCGATGCCTTTTCAAAAGAAGATACACACATTGAAAGCAGGTTAACGTCTGTCCTTGACACGTATGAAACGACATATAAAAAATTGTCTCAAGCAGGTTCATTTGTTTCCTGTCTTCAATCTCAAAATACAAAGGATATGAAGGCTGGCAGTCTTCGAGGTACGATTGCCAAGCTGGAAGCGGATTTAGGAACGATCCTTGCGCTGTTTGATCAAGCGCTTGCTGCCATCTCTCCTAGCAAATGGGAAGATCTCATGAATTCAAAAGCCTTTTCAGATGTGCGCTACATATTAAATGAACGCAGAGAGCGCGTGAAGGATCAATTGCCTGTTGAACAAGAAACGTTGATTCAAAAGCTAGCCGTAGATGGCTACCATGCGTGGGATGAGCTTTATTCTAGCTTGGTGAATAAGATTATGATTCCATTTGAACAAGATGGTGAAACGCAGATGATCTCTGTCGGCCAAGCGGAAAATGCGATGGATGATTCAGATCGTGAAGTCAGAAAGGCCGTATATCATAACTTAGAGCACGCATGGACGCAGGATGAACATCTATTTGCAAGCACGCTTAATCATCTGGCTGGTTTTCGTTTACAAGTATATGAAGCAAGAGGCTGGAATCATATTTTAAAAGAGCCGCTTGATATTTGCCGCATGAAACAAGAAACACTTGATGCAATGTGGTCTGTGATTGATGAACATAAGCAGCCATTCATTGACTACTTACATCGAAAAGCTGACATGCTTGGAGTGGATAAGCTGAGCTGGTTTGATGTTGGGGCTCCTATTGGCAGTGAGACCAAGATCTATCCGTATCAAGAAGCAGCTGCTTTTATTGTGAAACATTTTGCTGGATTTGGAGAAGAGCTTGCTGCCTTTACAGAAAAAGCCTTTAATGAACGCTGGGTAGAAGCTGAGGATCGCCCAAACAAACGTGTAGGCGGCTTTTGTACAAATTTCCCTGACAGCGGGGAGTCACGCATTTTTATGACCTTTTCAGGAAGTCCATCCAATGTGGCGACTCTCGCGCATGAGCTTGGTCATTCGTTCCATCAGGAAGTGATGCAGGATGTTCGCATTCTTAATCGCAAATATGCGATGAATGTAGCTGAAACGGCGTCGACATTCGCAGAAATGATTGTGGCTGATGCTTCATTAAAAGAAGCGGCAAATGAAGAGGAGCGTCTCAGCTTGTTAGAGGATAAGCTGCAGCGGAGTGTAGCATTTTTCATGAACATTCAATCTCGTTTCTTATTTGAACAGCGCTTTTATGAAGAGCGTAAACAAGGAGAAGTGCCGGCGGATCGGTTGAATGAGCTGATGGTAGAAGCGCAGAAGGAAGCCTTCGGTGACTCTTTAGATGAATACCATCCACATTTCTGGGCGTCTAAGCTGCATTTCCATATCACAGGTGTACCGTTTTATAATTTCCCATACACATTTGGCTACATGTTCTCACTAGGGATTTATGCAAAAGCCTTGCGGGCTGGTACTTCGTTTGAAGAGAAGTACATTGCATTACTAAAGGATACAGCTTCAATGACAGTAGAAGATTTGGCTCATAAGCATTTAGGCGTCGATCTTACCCAAAAAGCCTTTTGGGAGGAAGCCATTGGTTTAGCTGTAGCAGACGCTGAAGAGTTTTTAGAAGCGACGAAAAAGTAAAAATGAAAAGCTCCCATTACGGGAGCTTTTTTGCTGGTTTTAGCCATCCAAGCACGGTCTGAATGATATCCTTTTGCTGCGTGAGGGCTGGAATGTCCGCAGGCTGATCACCTTTTTGTTTGCCGTACATGCCAAACTGTGCATGGTTCCCGCCTTTTATTTCATGGTAAACGGTTTGAGACGGTAGATTTGTTTTCGACTTCTTGATTTTCTCTTGCGTCGCAAGTCCATCCTTTTCACCTGATATCGAGAGAATGTTCAAGGACGATGATTTCAGATTATCTGATGCTGGATAAGACGCAAGGAAAAAGAGACCGTCGATCTTGCTTTCGTTTTTTTCTGCAAACATAGCGGCAGCTGTTCCGCCTAGTGAATGACCACCAATATACCAGTGTTTGATCGTTTGATGATCTTTCATGATATCCTGTGCCTTGTTTGTATGAAAAATCGCAAACGAAAATGGCATGTCAGGGATAAAGACAGAATAGCCTTTTTTCATCAATTCATTCCCGATATAGGCGTACGAAAGTGGTTCTACCTTTGCCCCGGGATAGAGAATGATGCCGGTATCGCTTTTTGCTGATGCAAATGTATACACATCGTTTTTATGTTCCACTTGCTCGATGTTCACTTGCTTTTTTAATGCGGCGGATGGTCCGTATGTAAAGCGGCTCCATGTATAGAAAGCACCAAAAACCAAGATGATCAGTACAAGTAATGTCATGCCTGTGATCTTCAGTATTTTCTTCATCGCATGTCCCTTCTTTCTCATGTACATATTAAATATACCATCATTTGCTCCTATGCCAAACGGCAAGTACGCTGATCCGTTTGTGTGATAAAGTATTAATCCATTAGCACTGCATTTGGCTGTTATTTACATTCGTTATAGGAGGGCTTAAAATAGGTGTGCATTCAGAAGTAACGGAGGAAGAAAGACATGAAGCAGGGACATTCACAATTATGGATTGAAGCAAAAAATTACTTGTTCATTTTAATCGGATCAGCTATTGTGGCGATTGGATTTAATACGTTATTATTACCGAATCAGATTGCTGCAGGTGGTGTGAGCGGTATTAGTACGATTATGCAGTCATTCGGCTTTGAGGCGGCATATGTGCAATGGGGACTCAATATTCCGCTGTTTATCGCAGGTTTTTATTTATTAGGCGGTACATTTGGCGTGAAAACGCTCGTTGGCTCTATTTTCTTACCTTTGATGGTGTTTGTCACAAGACATATTGCACCTGTGACACATGAAGCGCTCTTAGCAGCCATTTTTGGCGGAGTGGTGATTGGGATCGGAATAGGGCTCGTGTTCCTTGGAAATGGATCAACAGGTGGAACGGCGCTCGCTGCCAAAATCATCAATAAGTATACAGGCCTCACGCTTGGCACCTGTTTAGCGATGATGGATGGCCTAATTGTCCTGGCTGCGATGACTGTTTTTGGGATTGAAGAGGGACTGTACGCTGTCATTGGTGTGTTTATTTCAAGTAAAACGATTGATGTCGTACAGGCCGGCTTCAGTCATTCGAAAATGGCGATGATCATTACAGGGCATGAGGATGAAGTCAGACAGGCAGTATTTGATCAAATTGACCGTGGTGTCACAAAGATCTCAGCAGTCGGAGGATATACCGATCATGACCGTCCAATTCTGATGTGTGTCGTTGGGCAGTCACAATTCACAAAGTTGAAACAAGTGGTGAAAGCAATCGATGCATCAGCATTTGTCATCGTCATGGATGCAAAAGAGGTGCTTGGTGAGGGTTTTAAAAGGGCGTAAACAAGGATATAATAGCGTTGACCAAATGATTGCAAGGGAGGGAAATTGATGAAAAAGAGCGGATTAATGATGCTGTTTGCAGCGATGCTTCTTGTTCTTGCGGCTTGTGGAGGAAATTCAAGCAGCAGTGACAAAGAAGGCAGCAAAAGTGCTTCAACTGTGAGCAGTGGTGAGGAAATTTATCAGCAAAACTGTATTGGCTGTCATGGGAAAGACCTATCTGGCGGAGGCGGACCAAGCCTGAAAGAAGTAGGGAAGAAATATAATGAAAGCCAAATTGCAGATATTGCACAGAATGGTAAAGGCTCTATGCCAAGCGGAATGGTAGATGAGAAGCAAGCAAAAGAAGTAGCAAAATGGCTTGCAGAGAAAAAATAAAACCTTTGTCTAATCGACAAGGTTTTTTTGATTTTTATATGTAGAAAAAGACTTTTGAATAGTATGAAAACGTATTATATTAAATTTTATTTAAAAAATAAGGGTAAAAAGACATGTTTATCGGTTTTAATTGTTCTTTTTACCTTTTAACTATAAGTTTTGAAATATAAATGTAATACCATTGCGTCGATTCATGACGTATAATTGGAGTTGTTGAAATTTAGACGATTCATTTTTTTCATCTTTTTGGATGAAAAGGACATAAATTGCTTGTACGTATCGAAGGGTATGTGCGTGACCATACATAACGTTTTTTGACGATAAGTGTCAAAACATCATGATAAGCTGTTAGTCAGCAATAAGAAAAGATTAGGTGATTACATGATTGAAATGAAGGAAGTCTACAAGATCTATCCTAACGGTGTAAAGGCGATCAATGGAATCAATGTCTCTATCCACCCAGGAGAGTTTGTGTATGTTGTTGGTCCCAGTGGTGCTGGTAAATCCACTTTCATCAAAATGATGTATCGTGAAGAGAAGCCAACCAAAGGGAAAATCTTAATTAATAGCAGAGATTTAGCCTCAATTAAGGAAAAAGAAATTCCTTACGTAAGAAGAGAAATTGGCGTAGTGTTCCAAGATTTCAAACTGCTTCCAACCCTCACGGTGTTTGAGAACGTGGCATTTGCACTTGAAGTCATTGGGGAACAGCCTCATATCATTAAGAAAAAAGTGCTGGATGTACTTGATTTGGTACAGCTCAAGCACAAAGCACGACAATTTCCTGACCAGCTGTCTGGCGGTGAACAGCAGCGTGTATCTATCGCTCGCTCAATCGTGAATAGTCCTGAGGTTGTCATTGCAGATGAGCCGACAGGAAACCTTGATCCAGACACATCTTTGGAAATCATGAAGACACTCGAAGAGATTAATAACCGCGGAACAACAGTCGTCATGGCGACACACAACAAAGAAATTGTAAACAGCATGAAGAAACGTGTCATCGCAATCGAAGATGGAATGATTGTGCGTGACGAAGCAAGAGGGGAGTACGGCATTTATGATTAAAACTCTCTCGCGGCATTTACGTGAGAGCTTCCGTTCACTTGGAAGAAACACGTGGATGACATTTGCATCAATTAGTGCGGTCACTGTCACATTGATTTTAGTTGGGGTTTTTCTTGTGATTATGCTCAACTTGAATAACATGGCATCGAACGCTGAAAAAGAAGTAGAAGTAAAAGTGTTAATCGAATTAACGGCGAATCAAAAGCAGCAAGATGAATTAAAAGCAGAAATTGAGAAGATTCCTGAAATTAGTGATGTCAAGTACTCATCTAAAGATGACGAACTAAAAGCGCTGATTAAAAGCTTTGGTGAAAATGGACAATCCATGGGACTTGTTGATCAAGAAAACCCATTAAACGATGCGTTTATTGTGAAAACATCAGATCCACACGATACACCGAAAGTAGCGAAGAAATTAGAAAACCTAAAAGGTACGTATAAAGTAACCTATGGAAAAGAAGAAGTCAGCCGACTCTTCAATGTGGTCGGAGTGGCGCGAAATGTAGGAATTGCGCTCATCATTGGGCTTTTATTTACAGCCATGTTCTTGATCTCTAATACGATTAAAATTACGATTTTTGCTAGACGTAAAGAAATCGAGATTATGAAGCTCGTAGGTGCAACGAACTGGTTTATCCGCTGGCCATTCTTCATTGAAGGATTACTGCTTGGTGTATTTGGTTCCATTATACCAATCGCTCTATTGCTTGGCACATATCAATATGCAGTGGGCTGGGTGGCACCGAGAGTACAAGGCTCATTTATTTCCATGCTTCCATATAACCCGTTTGTCTTTCAAGTTTCACTGGTCCTTCTATTGATCGGTGCAATCATTGGTGTATGGGGAAGCTTGACGTCCATTCGTAAATTTTTAAAAGTATAAATCTATTTTTGATGGCAGCACTCGAGAATTTGATAGAAGGTGTGACCGGTTGAACCGATTCATCCGGTCGACTCTTTATGCAGGCAGTTGTCATAGGAGGGGAATATCGTTTTGAAAAGAAAGCTGATGATGGCTGGAATGGCAGCGTTTATTGGAACAACGTGGCTATACATTCCAGGGAACGAGAATCGTGCATTCGCATACGAAGACCTAGATCAAAAACGTCAACAAATCGAAGAGAAAACATCAAAGACTGAATCAACATTGAAGAAAAAGAAATCAGAGCTGGCTAAGCTTGAAAAGAAAGAATCCAAGCTCAAAAAAGAAATTGAAAAGATTGACCACAAGGTAAGTGCTGCAACTGAAAAAGTCGCTGAAAAAGAAAAAGAAGTCAAACAAACGAAGCAAGAGATCAAGAAACTAAAAAAAGACATTCAAATCATCAATGATCGAATTGAAAAAAGAAAAGCTATATTCAAAGATCGAATTCGTTCGATGCAAAAAAGCGGCGGTACGATCAACTATTTAGATGTGCTGCTGGGTGCTCGCAGCTTTAGTGATTTTGTCGGTCGTGTTGGGGCTGTCACAACCATTGTCGAAGCAGACAAAGACATGATTACAGAACATGAAAATGATTTAAAGCTGGTGGAGCAAAAAGAAGCAGAGCTAAATAATCAGCTAAGTGGACTTGAAACATCTCTGAAAGAGCTAGAAGAGCTGAAAAAGGATTTGTCTAAACAGCAAAAAGAAAAAGAGAAAATCTTAGGGAATGTAACAGATAAAAAGAACCATGCCCATGATGAATTAGGCAAACTTGAAAATGAACAAGAAATTCTAGCGAATCAAAAAGCGGCTGTGAAGTCTGAGGAAGCACGCCGTCAAAAGGAAGAAGCAAAGAAAGCAGAAAAAGCAGCTGCTGAAAAAAGTGCACCTGCACCTCAAAGCGGCGGCTCGGATCAAGTATCTGATACACCAGCAAGCAGCTCAGGTTTTATTAAACCAGCTGCTGGCCGATTCTCATCTGGCTTTGGCGGACGTTCTGGCGGACAGCACTACGGTTTAGATATTGCAGCAAAAGGCACAGTATCTGTCGTCGCAGCTGCATCTGGAACAGTCACGAACTCAAGCTACTCATCGAGCTACGGGAATGTGATATTCATTACGCATAATATCAATGGACAGACCTATCAAACAGTATATGCCCATCTGTCTACAAGAAGTGTGTCAACAGGGCAGAGAGTCGAGCAAGGACAATTCCTTGGTTATATGGGGAATACAGGCCAATCACATGGTCAGCATCTCCACTTTGAAATTCATAAAGGATTATGGAATGGCGCTAAATCAAATGCAGTCAATCCAGCGCAATATATCCGCTAATCAAAAAGCCGATAACATGATGTTATCGGCTTTTGTTATTCTAAATAAAATTAAAATAACAGCAGTAAACCAGCAATAATAGGTGTTAACAGTACAGCCGACTTCAATAAGAGCTTCGGTGCAAGGCGTGTAAATTTTGCGCCAATAAAAGCCCCTAATACTGTTCCGATTAAAATTTGAATCAGCAAGATAAAATCAACATAACCCTCTGTAATATATCCAATTCCACCACCGATGGAAATCGGAATAATGACAAGCATCGTCGTGCCAACTGCCTGTCGAATAGAAAGTCTCAGTAAAATCAAAAGTCCTACTTGAATAAATGGTGCGGATCCGATACCAAACATACCTGATAGCAATCCGGATACAAGTCCTAAAATAATACCCCTTATAAGCAGCTGACGTGAAGAAAGCGGCTGCTGCTCAGCTTCTTCCTTAAGAACAAATAATTTGATCATCATAAACACAGCGGATAAAAAGAGCATTCCAGCTGTTAAATAGTGCAGACTTTCTTCTGGAATAAAAGGAGCAACCTTAGCTCCTGCAAAGGAAGCAACACAGGCCAAAGCTCCGACAATCAAACCAGATTTCAGCTGAATATTCCCTTCCCGTAAGTGGCTGTATGCACCTGATAACGTCGTGAATGCCATTGCGGCTAAAGACGTCCCGAGTGCGGTATGGATAGGGATATCAAAAATTAACGTAAGCAATGCGATGACAAAACCAGCCCCGCCTGCTCCTACAAATCCTAATAAAATACCTAATAAAAGCATCGTCAAAATAATATACATAGCGAAGACTCCTTCTCGATCATAACAAAATAAAAATTACACCTAATAAAATGATTAGTCAAGCCTTCGCGGCAGAATGTCCTTACATGAAATCTCTTCTTCTGGCATATAATAACTCAGGTCATCAGGAAGAGTTGAAGAAGGAGGCCAAATATGAAAAAACAAATCGCATCTATTATGGCAAGTGTCGTTCTATTAATAAGTGCAGGGGTGATGACGCATAAAGAAGGAACTCATGCAGAGTCACCGCAAGCAGCTGCTGCAATGGCTGGACAAGCTCAATCAAGTGATAAGGCGAAAGAAAATGGGATGGAGAAAATCGAGAAAGCCTATGACCTTATTTCGAATGAATATGTAGAGGAAGTGGATCGCCAAAAGCTGCTTGAAGGCGCCATTCAAGGAATGCTTTCAACTTTAAATGATCCGTATTCAGTATACATGGACAAGCAAACCGCCAAACAATTTTCTGATTCGCTTGATTCTTCTTTTGAGGGAATTGGGGCAGAAGTGGGAATGGATGAAGGGAAAATCATTATCGTCTCTGCCTTTAAAAAATCCCCTGCGGCAAAAGCGGGTCTAAAGCCGAAAGATGAAATCATCAGCATTGATGGTGAGCCGATGAAAGAAAAAAGCTTAAACGATGCTGTACTGAAAATAAGAGGAAAAAAAGGAACATCTGTCGCTCTGAAAATCAGACGAAATGGGATTGAAAAAGAGTTAACATTCCATATCAAACGAGAAGAAATTCCGCTTGAAACCGTGACTTCCTCTGTGAAAGAGGTAAATGGTCATAAAACGGGTTATATCGCGATCTCTAGCTTTTCTGAAGATACTGCGAAGGATTTCACGTCAAGCCTGAAACAGCTCGAGAAAAAGGGCATAGAAGGTCTTGTGCTGGATGTGAGAGGAAACCCTGGCGGCTATCTGCAAAGTGTAGAAGACATTTTGAAGCATTTTATTACGAAGGATCGGCCCTATATTCAAATTGCAGAACGAAACGGCGACAGGAAACGATATTTTTCAAAACGGAAAGAACAGAAGCCTTACCCAGTCAATGTTCTAATCGATAAAGGCAGTGCATCCGCTTCTGAAATACTTGCTGGTGCTATGAAAGAAGCTGGAAAATATGAAGTCGTCGGTGATGTCTCCTTTGGGAAAGGCACTGTGCAGCAGGCGGTTCCAATGGGTGATGGCAGTAACATTAAGTTAACGCTGTATAAATGGCTCACGCCAAAAGGGAATTGGATTCACAAAAAAGGTGTCGTACCAACGATTTCGATTCATCAGCCAGATTACTTTACTGTAGGTCCGCTTCAGCTGAAAGAACCGCTTCAGCTTGATATGAACAATGAAGAAGTAAGACAAGCACAGACGCTGTTAAAGGGATTGTCATTCGACCCTGGCAGAGTAGACGGCTACTTTGATGAAGAAACGAAAAAGGCAGTTCTAGCCTTCCAAAGCACATACAATCTCGATAAATCAGGTGTGATTGATCTGAAGACAGCGAAAATGATGAACAAAATGGTGGATGAAGTGAAATCGTATGAAAAAAATGATCTTCAACTGCAGACTGCACTAAAAGCACTATATCTTAAAAAATAAAGAGGCGAATAAATGCCTCTTTTTTTGGTTCATAAGTGTCACGAACATGTAATAGTTTATTCTGAAAAATAAATTATATCGAGAAATATATTCATTTATTTTACAAAAAACATAACATTCCTTCGATTTTACCCGATAACATATTTATATAAGAGACTTTCTGTTGATTTAAACATGTCATGAAAATGAAACTTTTGAAAGTTGTATGTTACATAAATAATTCTTACAATATAAAGTAGCACTCATTTTAAATATTTTATTTTTTGCGGATATTCAGCTTGAGCATTAAGCTGTACCGAGGTTTGCGCTTTTCTTAAAAGAACTAGTAAATGGGGGTACACAATTGAAAAGGGCAAGTATTGTGAGAGAGAAAAAATATTACGAGTTGGTAGAGGAGCTTAAGAGTCGTACGAAAGATGTGACGTTTTCCGCTACAAAGGCATTAAGTCTGCTCATGCTGTTAAGCAGGTACTTGGTCAATTACACAACGGTAGAATCAGTCGACGAAATCGATGAAGACTGTGCTGAGATATACTTCAATTATTTAATGGATAATCATAAGAGACTTGGTATAAACTTAACCGACATCAAGAGGTCGATGCAGCTGCTCGGCGGCATACTAGATGTAGATGTCAATCACTACTTAAAAGACTTTTCACTGTCGAATGTCACACTTTGGATGAATCAGGAGAAATAAACCTGGTGTCAAGCATCGATTTATTTGATAGAATAAGAGAAAATGCTTGACTTGGGCGGTGAACGATAATGAGCTCGGAGTGGATGGGAGCTGGATTAAAAGCGGTCGGTCTGTTTTTAATCCACCCTCTTTTTTATTTCATGATATTAATCAGCCTGTTACATGGCTACATCCGCGTAAAGCGGGAGAGAAAAGCGTTTCAAACAAGAATAGAAGATGTATACGATGAACTTAAATTTACATATTCAAAGGGATGGATTCTAGGGATTTGCCTATCCGTCATTTCAGTAGGCTTAGGGATTGCCCTCCCGCCTGGATTCATCGTGCTGATTGCAGCGATGACCATCGTTTGCTCTTTATTCTTTAAGGCGAGTGCGCTTTCGTCTGCATACACACTCGGTTTCAGTTTTATTGCGGCACTTGGACTGATGTTTTTCCAAGTGAGCCATTCTTGGCTACCGCAGCTCTCAATGATGAATGCATCAGCCGTTGTTATTCTGCTAGGTCTTTTATTAATGACCGAGGGGATTCTAGCCTATCGAACGGCGCATTTACGAACATCGCCTGCAATGGTGATGAGTGCGAGAGGACTTTTGATTGGCCAGCAGCGGGCAAACCGCCTGTGGCTTTTACCGCTTGTTTTGCTGATGCCGGCAGGTGAATTTACTTCTTCTCTGCCATGGTGGCCGGTGCTTCAAGTACACGATCAAAGCTTTTCATTTATTTTGATTCCATACATCATCGGTTTCGGGCAGCGGATTCAAGGATCACTGCCAATTGTGAGCATTCAAATTACGGCACGGCGTATTCTCATGCTTGGACTGGCTGTTGCCTTACTAGGTGCTGCAAGTATTTGGTTTGAGCCGATTGCATGGGGAGCTGTATTGATAGCGATTGTCGGAAGAGCATTCCTCTCATGGAAACAGAGAGTCAATGACAATGCGGCTCCGTTCTACTTCTCTAAGCGTAATCAAGGGCTGATGGTGCTGGGAATCATTCCGAATACACCTGCAGCTGATTTAAAGCTTGAGATCGGAGAAGTCATTACAAAGGTGAATGGAATTGAAGTCAAAACCGTTTCGGAATTTTATGAAGCCCTTCAAACCAATCGTGCTCTGACAAAGCTTGAGATCATTGGCTTGAATGGTCAGACAAGGTTTGAGAAACGCGCTTCTTACGAAGGTGAGCATCATCAGCTTGGCATCCTGTTCGTGAAGGATGATCCACAGCAAGAATCAACGGCGATTTCATCATAAAAAAAGCTGCTAGAGATGGCAGCTTTTTTCTTTTGAGCGCGCTTCTTTTCCATAGGATTCGCCCCATTCACGCATAGCGAAGATGATAGGCTTTAATGTATCTCCTAGAGAAGTGAGTGAATATTCGACACGAGGAGGGACCTCCTCATAGACTTCTCTGTGAACAACGCCGTCTTGTTCTAGCTCGCGCAATTGCAGCGTAAGAACACGCTGAGAAATCCTTGGCAGAAGCCGGCGTAATTCGTTGTATCGTTTTGGACCGCAAGTCAAATGATAAAGGATCACTCCTTTCCATTTTCCTCCTATTACACTCGTGGTGGTTGAAACGGGACAGCCATGATTGACAATACTGACTGGATTGGATGGTGCACTCATCTTTACACTCCTTTCTAAGTGGAAATGGGTGATAAACGAACATGATTGTACCTAACGAACAAAAATGTGCGTACTTGAATCAAAGGAAACTTTTCTTTTACCATAGAGATATCACATCACACATTCGGGCTGTTTGTTTTCTTATCATAACAATTTCTATATGGGAATGGAAAGAAATTGGATTGGTGAAACTTCACACCCTAATCGTTCACTAGAAAGGATGAATACCATGCGAGACAAAGAGCAATTAAAAAAAGAAATCATTGAGGCGTATGAATTCCGTCACGCGACAAAAGAGTTCGACCCGACGAAAAAGATTCCAGAAGATGACTTTGCGTTCATTTTAGAAACAGGAAGACTTTCCCCAAGCTCTGTCGGATTTGAGCCTTGGAAGTTTCTCGTCGTTCAAAATGAAGCATTTAGAGAGAAATTAAAAGAATATACATGGGGTGCACAAAAGCAGCTTCCAACTGCCAGCCATTTTGTGATCATTTTGGCAAGAACAGACGCCCGGTATGATTCAGCATATGCAGAATACATCAACAAGGAAATCAAGGGAATGACAGACGAAACGTTTGAAATGGTAAAAGAACGCTACAAACAATTCCAAGAAAATGATCTTCATTTGATGGAAAATGACCGTACGCTCTTCGATTGGGCTTCCAAACAAACGTATATTGCCCTTGGAAATATGATGACAGCCGCTGCACAAATCGGCATTGATTCGTGCCCTGTTGAGGGATTCAGCTACGATGAGATTCATCGTATTCTTGAGGAAGAAGGGTTACTTGAAGATGGTCAGTACGACATCTCTGTCATGGCAGCCTTTGGGTATCGAGTCATTGAGCCAAAGCGCAGCAAAACGCGCCGTCCGATGGATGAAGTAGCCGTTTGGATTCGTTAAAAGAAAAAGTCTGAAAAAGGCTGTTGACAATTGCGTGGTTAGTCAGTATATTTAAAAAATAAAATCTTTGATAAATAGACAAATTGACTATAAAACGCTTTGACTTGAGAATAGTAAATGGACATACGTTTTCTAAGAGAGCTGCGGGGTGGTGCAACGCAGTAAAACGAATCATTGAACTCGCTCAAGGAGCGGCAAGACTGAATGAATAGTAAGTCTTTACGTGTGACCTCCGTTATCGGGTTTCAAGTTGGATTCAGCTTTGTCTGAATCAATAAGAGTGGTAACGCGGTTGCAAGGTCAGTCGTCTCTTCAAGGAGATGACTGGCCTTTTTATATGCTT
This sequence comes from Bacillus sp. NMCN1, assembly GCF_002998085.1. NCBI lineage: Bacteria > Bacillati > Bacillota > Bacilli > Caryophanales > Bacillaceae > Bacillus > Bacillus sp. NMCN1. The sequence continues at coordinate 567,935 of NZ_PVQL01000002.1, forward strand.
TTATCTTATATTTGTCTGAAGATTCGAATCTAAAGGAGCTATAGAAAATGGAAAAGGAACATGTGCAGTTAAAACGAACAATGACGTCAAGGCATATCATGATGCTCGCACTTGGCGGTGCCATCGGTGCTGGTCTGTTTAAAGGAAGCAGTTCTGCCATTGATATCGCGGGTCCTGCTGTCATTTTGGCATACATGATTGGTGGTCTTATTTTATTATTTATTATGCAAGGACTTGCCGAAATGACGGTTGCACGACCTGGCGCTAGAACATTCCGTGATTTAATTGAACCTGTGTTAGGCAAATACCCTGCCTATTTCTTAGACTGGATCTATTGGAAAATGTGGGTGCTGAACATTGCAGCAGAAGCGATCGTGTCTGCAATCTTTATTCAGTACTGGTTCCCGCAAGTACCGATATGGACACTTGTGTTAATCATTTCACTTGTTGTGACATTGATCAATGTTTGTTCAGTCAAAATGTTTGCTGAGACAGAGTACTGGTTAGCCTCTATAAAAATTGCTGTCATTCTTTTATTTATTATCATTGGGTTAACGATGCTATTTGTCTCATTCGGACAGCATGAAGCACCAGGATTATCCAATTTAACCGACCACGGAGGGTTTTTCCCGAATGGAACGGGCGGCTTAATTGCGGCAATGCTGGTGGTCGTGTATTCATATGGCGGAACTGAAATGATCGGGGTCACATTAGCAGAAACAAAAAACCCTGAAAAAGTCATCCCAAAGGCCATTCAAAGTACATTTGTACGAATCATTGGTTTTTATGTACTTCCGTTCTTTATCATCGTCAGCTTGATTCCTTGGAATCAAGTAAACAATGAGCAGGTGAGTCCATTCGTCACGGTGTTTGCAACGATTGGCGTGCCGTATGCAAGTGATATCATGAACGGGATTATTTTACTAGCAATCTTGTCTTCTATGAACTCTGGTCTGTATGCTTCTTCAAGGGTACTATTTACTCAGGCAATGGATGGCCGTGTATGGAAGGGCTTTTCGAAGCTGTCGAAACAACAGGTGCCAGTCAGAGCGATTCTAGTATGTACATCTACCTTGTATGCAGCCGTATTAATCTCTCTTTTTGTAGGTAGTCAAACCTTTAATTATTTAATGGGATCTTTAAGCTACACAGTCTTATTCATCTGGTTTATTATTGCTGTCGGGCATCTGAAGTCTCGAAGCGTAGCAACACCAGGAGGATATCGCGTCAAGCTGTATCCTTTTACGACATGGTTTTCTGTCATTGCGATTATTGCCATTTTTATCGGCGTAGTATCAACAACCCCGATTGTCCAAACCTTGGTTACAATGGGTATCTATCTCATCATCACTCTTTCTTTCTTCATCAATAGAAAGCGGTTTGAAACAGCTGTTTAATTTAAAAGCGTGCAGGACTCTTGAAGAAGGTCTCGCACGCTTTTTTAATGTAGTTTTATTGCTTGAACTAAAGCAATCGACTCTCCTTTTGAAAGGAATGAATGCATAAAAGTAGGTGACCAAAAAGGGACTGAAAATAGCTGTTCAAATTTAGACGACTGATGCGTATATATGGATTAAGCCAATGACCCTACCTACAAAATCTAATCTGTTATATCGTTGGCAGGTCTTCATCGATCGGAGTATTTGGCAACTGAATGATGGCTGTCGTACCGAATCCTGCCTCAGATTGAATATCGAACGTGCCATGATGTTTTTTCATGATTTGATAGACAATGGCTAGTCCAAGACCGGAGCCGCCATCTTTTCTCGTACGTGCCTTATTTACTCGGTAAAAACGCTCAGAAACATGTGGAAGGTCTTCTTTTGGAATGCCGTTGCCCTCATCTGTCACTCTCAATTCAGCCATATGCTGGTGAACTAGTAATTCAATCGAGATCGATTTTCCAGAGGAAGTGTAATGAATGGCATTGTCCAGTAAATTACGAACCACTTGTTGCAGCCGATCGCTATCGCCATAAACAATACAATCCTCATCAAGTGTCCGTTTCAGATAAATGCCTTTTTGATTAGCGATAAATGCCATTTGATCAAGAACGTCATGAATCAGCTGTGCAAAGACGATTGGCTCCATCGTTAGTGGATAAGAATCTCCTTCTAGCTGCGCAAGGTCTAAAAGATCGTGCACAAGCCGGCTTAAACGTGCGGCCTCATCCTGGATGATATGCATTCCTTTTTTTTGATCAATGACCCCTTCTTCAATTCCTTCAGCATATCCTTTCATATAACTTAGCGGAGTCCTAAGTTCGTGAGAGACATTCGCAAGAAATTCTCTGCGGTGCTGTTCAACTTTTTCAAGGGTAGAAGACAGTTTGTTAAAGGAGCGGCTCAGCTGGTTTAACTCATCTCCGTTTTTGGTCACAGCCATACGTTTTGAAAAATCACCAGATTCCATTTCCATAGCAATTTCTTTCATTTGATTAATTGTCCGCACGACTTTATTGGAGCTTTTATATCCGATAAAGAAAATCAGGAGCAGGATCATTAAAATGGATATGCCAAGTGTCAATCTGATTTGGACAAAGGGTTCATACACATCCGATAAGGGCATGGATAGAAAAATTGTCCCCGATAGCTCATCTTTGCTTGAGAAAACAGGGATGGCGATGCCAAGAATATCTTGATGAAACTGTGAGTGTTCTCTAATCAACACGACGGTTTCCCCTTGAAGGAGCTTTTGGCGTTCCTTGAACGTGATGAGATTATCATTTGTGTTCGTATCAAAAGGAAGACCACTTGAAAGCTCCATTGGGTCATCTGTAAAAATAATGTTCGCCTGACTTGAGTCGTTTGCCCATTTTATTCTATCGGTAAAATACGTATCTTTCCCGTGTTTGTGATAAATTTGTGCCAGCTTTTTACCTTGTAAACTTAAGGAATCGATCTGTTTATCAACATATAAGTGCTGGTATAAGTAATAGGTAAGGGCAAGAGCTGAGGCAGCAACGATTCCGGTCACTACAAGGATTAAGAAGAGTACTTTCTTTTTAATCGATAAAGGCTTCATTCTTCCTCCTCAAACTTATAGCCGACACCCCAAACGGTTTTAATATGCCGTTCCGCTCCCTTTAATTTCAGTCGCAGCGTTTTGATATGTGTATCGACTGTTCTTAAAGAGCCGCTCGTGGAATGTGATTCCCACAATTTTTGATAGAGCTGTTCTCGTGAAAACACTTGGCCTTGATTGAGTAAAAGAAACATGAGTAAATCGAATTCTCTTCTTGTTAAATTAATAGGCTCCTGATGGATATAGACTTGTCTGCCATCCTGATCAATCTCCATGTTGCCAAACTGTATTCGGCTGCGCTTTAGCGAAAGACCTCTAATTCGTCTCAAGGTTGTTTCAATTCTTGCCGCAAGCTCACGTAGACTGAAAGGCTTCATGATGTAGTCATCCGCTCCAATTTCAAGTCCTCTAATTCGATCCTCCTCATAACTTCTAGCTGTTAAGAATAAAATGGGGATTTGAGATGTTTGCCGAATACGCTGGCAGACTTCAAATCCATCCATATCAGGCATCATGATATCCAGTACAACAAGGTCCACGGGTTCCTTTTCAAGCTGACGTAAGGCATCCATTCCATTATTAGTTGTGATGATGTGAAAGCCTTGTCTCTTTAAAAAGGATCCGATTAACTCAAGCATATCGAACTCATCGTCTACGATTAAAATATGCATTTGTTCTTTCATTTCTTTTCCTCCAACACGATAGCATAAGGTCCTGATGGGACATTAAGTCGATTTTTCATCATCAATGTATGTTTATCAATAATTGATACTGAATTGTCATCTAAGTTACTCACATATATTGATGTGGTATCAGCGGTGATATAATTCGGGTTTTGACCAGTTTCAACAGAAGCAAGCTGCTTATTTGTCTCTGTATCTACTTTGTATAGCGTATGATCTCCATGACAAAGTACATATAAAGTAGAAGAATTTTTCTCTGAAAAGAATGCAACGGGCATAACGCCTAGTTTCATTTCTCGCTGCTTTTTACCTGTTTTAGGGTCGTAAGCAAATATGCTTTTATTTAAGGTACCTTGTTTACCGTGTCCACCGACCCAAATGGACTTTCCATCAAAATGAATACCAGAAGGCCGTTCAAGTACAGAGAACGTACGTATATGTTTTTGCTTCTCAATATCTATGACGGAGACAGTATGACTTTCTGCATTTAAAACAAATAAAGTACCTGAAGAAGAAAGTGTCATAGAAGAAGGTAACTTTCCGGTCTTCACAGTTGCTTTTATTTTTTTACGCTGCGTATCAATAAAATAAATGGCATTTTTCTGTGAATCCGCTGCAATTAAGGTGTGAGAAGCTGCATCATATGTAAGAGAAGTCAGCCCTTTATTCACATCCATATAATCTGTTGCTTTACCTTTTTTTAAATTAATTTCGATAAGCGATTCTCCTTCTTTACTTGTTGCGATGATGACGTCTTTGTTGATTTGGATAAGATCAGTGAGCGGGTGTTTTAAATCAACGGAAGAGATCATTTTATTCTTTTGTAAATCAACTATTGAAAAGGAGGCTTTTTTTAATTGAGAGATGACCGCGATCGATTGAGAGCTGCCAGGTGGAGTAAATTGCTGGTCTTTTCCACAGCCTGACAGGAATAATATTAGAGCTGATAAACAGATCAAAACATATTTTACAGGTTCCATTCTTCCGCTCCTTTGCGTCCTCTATTTTCAAAAAGCATACCACAAAAATTGTGAAAAAAAATCGAAGTTATCAGTGCTGGAAGAGATGAAAAACAGCTTTTAGGTGGGTGAACGGGGACAATTTCGATCGAAAGTTCCTTTTTTGTCTAGTCATATGGCTTTTTTTCATCTTTAAAAAAGGATTTTCAATATTTGATTCCTGTACCCGCTATAGCTTACAGTGATACAAATGATGAAAACTCCCCCGCTCTAAATCAACATAGAGCGCAGGGAGTCATTAGGCGGAATGCCCCGATGATGGAGAGGTGGATTTTGTTTTGACGCGTTGAGATAAAAGGAAACCAAGGATTCCTGCGCCCATTAATACAATAAATAAAGATTGGAAACCACTCATGATACCAATCAATGTCGAAGAAATGATACTGCCAAAATATCGAAAGGTAGAGAAAATACCAGATGCCGAACCAGATAAGCTTTGATCAACAGCTGTTAAAGAAGCCATCTGCATACTGGTCATACCAATCCCTGATGAAATTCCACTTGCGACTAGTGTCACGATAAGCAGTGGTAAGGTGGGGTACTGACTCAATGTAATTAACAGGATGCCTGATAAAGTGAGGCAGAGAAATGAAAAGCGAATCATTTTTTTCGCGCCTTTTTTCGGATGAAGTCTAGCCCCTAGCAAACCGCTAAGAGACATACAAAGCGAAAATACCGATAGAATCATACCGCTTTGTGTATGAGAAAGGGCAAGTTGCTGTTCCATAAACAGCGGCATAATGAGAAGGATGGCATACATGACAAAATTACTTAGCATGATCGACAGATTCGCATTTGTAAATGAACTGTTTTTAAATAGGGACAAATCGATGATCGGATTCTTTACTTTCCGTACATGTTTAAAGAATAAAGGAATCACAATCAATGCTAAAATGCCATAAATTAGATATTCATTTAGTAACTGGCTTTTTGTGCATAGAATGATTGTGGCAATTCCGATGGTTAAATACAATGAACCGATGATATCTACCCTTGCTTGTAGGCGTGTATGCTTTATGTTTGGAATGAGTAGAATACCGGTGACAAGTGTAAGAAACAGAAAAGGGATATTCACTAAGAATATGGAATGCCAATCAAAACTCTGAATGAGAATCGATCCAATAAAAGGCCCAAGTGCAGCACCAATACCAGTACCAAATCCAAAGTAACCCATTGTTTTAGACAGTTTTTCGGGTGATACTGTTGCACGAATCAATGCAATGCTATTCGGTGTTAAAATAGCCCCGCCAGCTGCTTGAATGGATCGAAAGATGATGAGAAATGCTAGATTAGGTGCTAAAGCACAGCCAATCGAGCCGATTAAAAAGAGTGTCACTCCGGTTAAATACATGCGGCGGTGTCCGTATATATCTCCTAACTTTCCAGCGATAGGCTGAGTGACCGCCATGACAATAAGATAAATCGTGACAACCCAAGTAATGTTTGAAATGGATTGATCATAATAAGTTGATATGGATGATAGAGCGACTGCGATCATCGTTGAGTTGACAGGAACTAATATAGCTCCAAGTAACAAAGAATAGATGATCAAGCTCTCTTTTTGTAACCTCAATGTGTATACCACCTTTTGTAAAAAAGAAGAATTTCACCCTTTAAGCGGGAGAAATTCCTCTCATGAAAATGTGTGTGTATGTCTCAATAAAATCATCTTTTTGTGTTAAAACGAGTTGGAAGTCTTGCTCTAGCTGCTGAATAAAAAAACCAAAATACGTACTAATGAAAATGTCTGCATAAATGTCTCCTTTTCCTTTTAAGACATGATGCTGAGCACTCATCTTTTTAAAATATTGTATCAGCATTTCCCTTAGTTCTTGAGGATAAACTTTTTCATGACTGGTCAAATCTTTAAACATCGCCGGTTCTCGCATGCTGATATAAATAAATTCTTTTTTTGAAGTTAAATCTTCAAGAAAATAGGAACCGAGAAACTTTAAATCGGTGTATAAATCGCCTTTAAATTCTGCTTCTAAGGTTTTCGTCGGTGTTGATTTCATTTTCATAATGGCAGCAATGACGCCTCGTTTGTTTTTAAAGTTGCGGAAAATAGTCGCTTCACTGACATTCGCTTTTGTGGCTATTTCTTTGGTTGTGGTTTTTTGATAGCCCTTTTCAGTTAATAAATCCATTGTTGCGCGAATGATTCGTTGATTTGTAGATTTTAACAAGCATACTCACCTCAGGTTATGAATGTGTTTGCAACAAAGTAAGTATACCGATAAAACCTATGACCGCCAATATGATCCACAACGATAAAGTTAGGCACGTGCATGCTGTTTTAATATCTGAATGCGTCCATTGCTTCCATCTACTGTCACAAGGTCACCGGATTGAAGTGTTTCAGTCGCTATTCGGGTACCTAGGACAGCTGGCATCATATACTCTCTAGCGATAATAGCTGAATGAGACAAAATGCCTCCAGCATCGGTTATGACTGCTTTTGCATCTCTAAATAAGCTCGTCCATAAAGGTGTGGTTGTTTTGCAGACTAAAATATCATCCTTTTGAAATTGCGAGAATTCCTCAGCACATGTAATGACTTTTACTCTTCCAGAAACAATACCGCTAGATGCGCCAATTCCATAGATCATATCGTTTGTGTTGTTTTCATTTTCTCTTAATGAACCGAGCATTTTTTCCACTTGCTGCAATTCAGCTTCAGTTGGGGTGCCCATATAAGCTGGTGGTTGAATGGCTTCATTTTCTTTCATTTCAATTTTTCTTTGTGCGATGACCGTATCGAATGTGGTTGACGTTGTGAGCGCTGTGTGTACCTCCTCATCGTAGAGATACCATAGATCTTCTTGATGGGGAATCGCTCCTTTTTGTACAAGAAGTTCACCAATTTTTAATAGATATACCCTGGCTTTAGCATCTAACATGGCATCAATGTAGAAGTGATGATCATCACGGATATTTGCGGCATGTAGGGCAAATTGATAAAGTGTCTCAAATTTTGTTTTAAACGCTTCATCCTTCACTTGGCTCATAAAATGTTCATATGTCTCTTGTCTTTTGATGACGGCTTGTGCAAATTCTTCATCAAAATCACATTGGTACTGAATGTTGTTTCTGATGATATCTAGTATAAACTCAGGGTTTTCCGCCCATGTCTCTTCCGTAAGATCATGACTTTTAACAGATCGCCAGCCATAGACTTTAAGAAATGCCTCTAATTCCGAAATGAAGTGTCTGCCTTTTTCCGAGTGATTGAGTGCATCAAGCAGCTCTGGGTTCTTTTCATGGTTCATAAATGCTTGATGAAGCTCAGTATCTTGAAGGACACTCTTTGCAAAATCAGACAGTTTCTTGTCTGTTTCAAGAGATTTGTTCATCACGCCTATCATCATCTCATGCAGCAGGATCACTTGTGTTTGATCACCAGTATATGTCACAAGCATGTCTTCGATCATAGCCGATAAAATAACTTGTGGTATGACAATATCAAAATGATCATCGTAGGCTTGTATATAAAAAGTCTTTAATTCTTCGAAGCCGATGATGGCTTCTTCAATGGTCATAGGTTCCTTCATTTGGCGATCGAGTTTTTCATAAAAGGGAAAGAAATTTTTCTCTAAAATCTCATACATACGGTCACTTAAATGAGGAAATAATTCAAATATGCTCTCATCAAAAACTGGCGCAGCTTCTGCACTCGCTTCAGGTAGTGACGGTGATGAGTACAGGTGGCCTCTATAAAGCTTGATATCTTTAATATTCAGATCAGGTACTTGATATTTTTCACCACTTTTCTTCATACCGCTTTTTAATGCTGGGATGATCAGACTTGAGAAGAGGGGACTCGTTGGCCCCGGCATATGATCGTCCATTGAGATCCAGAAATCATGCAGCTCGTCTGGCTGCATTTGAAAAGAAGCACCCGCTGTTTCATCTGCTACTTTTGGGAGTGCTGCGGTAATAGGCCTGGCTTGAAGTAAATAAAATGTGCCATTTGCTATTCCAAATTCGATATCGACGCCATGTCCATAAAGTGCTTCTACCTGTTTGGTGATTTGCGTGATTTCTACTAATTGGTCATCATTCAGGCAAAACTGACCAGCCATTTCCTCAGTTACTGATTGTTCAATGACACCTTCTTGATAAGGTACAATTTGCAGTTCTTTCGTTCCAAGTGATTTTTCAATAGAAAGTGTCTCTTTGTCTACAATAAATGTGTCTGGTGTCACAAGCCCGGAGACGATTGCTTCTCCTAGTCCGTAGCTTGCTGTCAGCATCATTTCATTTGTTTTTCCCGATACGGGATTCTCACTAAAGATGACACCTGAGACGTCAGAATGGATCAATCCTTGAACGACAACAGCCATGAGCGGCATCTCTTCCTCGTTTTCATCCATCTCTTCCTTATATTCTGTCACTCTCGCTGCAAAATAAGAAGACCAGCATTCTTTGATAGCCTGTAAGAATTCTTCATTTGTTTTGATATTTAAATAGGTCTCGTACTGTCCTGCAAATGAGGCGCCTTCGAGATCTTCAGCAACAGAAGAGGATCGAACTGCAACTGAGGGATAAGTCTTCCGCAATGATTGAAAGGACGAAAGGAGTTCTGCTTCCATTTGAGAAGGAAACGATGCTTCTTTGATTTTTTGAGCAAGGTTTTGTTCAGTTGGATGCAGGTTGTGATATGAAAGAAAGCTTGAAAAGCTGTTGGTTTTGATAATAAATCCATCTGGGACTGGCAGGCCGTGATTGTTTAATTTGATTAAATTCAGGCCTTTTGCCCCTGCGAGTGCTGCGGATTCTTCAGCCGCATGAAATAAAACTGAATACATGGGAATGCCCCCTTATCCAAATAGCCAATGGTTTGTATGTCTCTCTATGGTTTTTAAAATGATAGTGCGCACTATCATTTTAATCATAGGATTTATTGGATGTTACTGTCAAAGACGGAAAGACCTATCTTTACAAAGGGGACATTCTCACTAATTTTCTTCTATATCTATAACAAAAGTCTCCGAACAGAAAGAAAAATAGGTGAAATTGAAAACTGTGAATTGTTCAATATGCCAATCTTTACTATAATCAAGGGAGTAGACAAAGAAGAGGGAGGGTTTTTGTGATTACAAAAGCCATATTTGCACTTGTTTTTCCTTTCCTGCTCGTTATTTTATTTTCAAAGGTTACTTATAATCATTATGTGGGCATTGCATTAACAGCAGCTCTTTTATTTGCCTCGTACATGAAGGGCTATACAGAAACCTACTTTATTGTGGGATTAGATATTATTTCTTTAGTAGCTGGGGCATTATATATGGCTAAAAAAGAAATTGAAAAAAGAGAAAAGGCTGAAAAACATCATTGATTCATCATCAAGAGCGTGTTAGGCCGAAAGGTGACGTTTTTTAAGCTGTGCTTACGAATTGTAGTGAGTGCAGCTTTCTTTTTGTGCTCTTTTTCTGCTCATCGAATATCCCTCACCAAAATGTTCCATACTGAAAGGAAGGTTTTCGTAAGAGGGTTATTTCCCATGGGAGAGAGGGTATGACTGTATTGGAAATAAAAATCAAGTCGAACACGAACTTTAGTTCGTATTTTTGTGTTCTTTTATGATAATATATTCATTAGATAGATTTCGTAACGAAACGGAGGCTTTGATGTGAGTGACCGCTTTGAATTAGTTTCTAACTATCAGCCCCAAGGAGACCAGCCGAAGGCGATTGAAAAGCTTGTTGAGGGGATCCATCAGGGAAAACAGCATCAAACGCTGTTAGGTGCTACAGGCACGGGAAAGACCTTTACTGTATCCAACCTGATCAAAGAAGTGAACAAACCGACACTTGTCATTGCGCATAACAAGACACTTGCCGGTCAGTTATACAGTGAATTCAAGGAATTCTTTCCGAATAATGCTGTCGAATATTTTGTGAGTTACTATGATTATTACCAGCCAGAGGCGTATGTGCCTCAGACTGATACATTTATTGAAAAGGATGCCAGCATCAATGATGAGATTGATAAGCTGAGACACTCCGCTACGTCCTCGTTATTTGAGCGGAGAGATGTCATCATCATTGCTAGTGTGTCCTGTATTTATGGCTTAGGTTCGCCAGAGGAATACCGAGAGCTTGTGCTGTCTTTACGTACTGAAATGGAGATTGAACGCAATCAGCTGCTTCGTAAGCTGGTGGACATTCAGTATTCTCGTAATGATATAGATTTTCAGCGCGGAACCTTCCGAGTACGAGGAGACGTCGTTGAAATTTTTCCTGCTTCACGAGATGAGCATTGTATCAGAGTGGAGTTTTTCGGTGATGAAATTGAACGTATTCGTGAAGTAGATGCACTGACTGGAGAAATACTCGGTGATCGTGAACATGTGGCTATTTTCCCAGCATCTCACTTCGTCACAAGAGAAGAAAAAATGGAAAAAGCGATTATCAATATTGAACAAGAGCTTGAGGAGCAGCTCGAAAAGCTTCGAGATAATGGAAAATTGCTAGAAGCGCAGCGTCTTGAGCAGCGGACAAGATATGACCTCGAGATGATGAGAGAGATGGGCTTTTGTTCAGGGATCGAGAACTATTCAAGACATCTGACTTTGCGTCCTCCCGGTTCAACACCTTACACATTACTTGATTATTTCCCGGATGATTTTATGATTGTTGTCGATGAGTCACATGTGACGATCCCACAAATCCGCGCGATGTACAACGGGGACCAAGCAAGAAAGCAAGTGTTGGTTGACCACGGATTCCGTCTGCCTTCAGCACTTGATAACAGACCGCTCACCTTTGATGAGTTTGAAAAGCATATCAACCATATTGTGCATGTATCTGCCACTCCTGGTCCTTACGAGCTTGAGAAAACCCCAGAGGTTGTGGAACAAATTATTCGTCCAACAGGTTTACTTGATCCAATCATTGAAGTGCGTCCGATTGAAGGTCAAATTGATGACTTAATTGGAGAAATTCATGCGCGGATTGAGAAAAATGAGCGTGTGCTCGTGACTACGCTGACGAAGAAAATGTCTGAGGATCTCACAGATTACTTAAAAGAGATTGGAATCAAGGTCAATTATCTGCATTCAGAAATTAAGACCCTTGAGCGGATTGAGATTATTCGCGATTTACGTCTTGGAAAATATGATGTGCTTGTTGGAATCAACCTTCTTCGTGAAGGACTTGATATTCCAGAGGTGTCGCTCGTGACGATTTTAGATGCGGATAAAGAAGGTTTTTTACGCTCTGAAAGATCCCTCATCCAGACGATTGGCCGTGCAGCGAGAAATTCGGAAGGCCGGGTCATTATGTATGCAGATAAAATGACCAAATCAATGGACATTGCGATTCAAGAAACGAAGCGTAGACGAGAGCAGCAAGAAGCGTATAATGAGAAATTTGGGATTACTCCGCAAACCATCCATAAGAAAATCCGAGATGCTATTAAGGCAACAAAGATACATGAGGAATCGGAAGAATATGAAACAAATGCAGCTCCAAAGCTGTCAAAAATGAGCAAAAAAGAACGAGAAAAAGTGATCGAAAAAGTCGAGATGGAAATGAAAGATGCAGCAAAAGCGCTTGATTTTGAAAAAGCAGCAGAATTAAGAGATCTATTGCTAGAGCTAAAAGCGGAAGGATGATTGCCTGATGGCTATGGAACGAATAGAGGTGAAAGGTGCTAGAGCCCACAACCTTAAAAATATTGATGTGAATATCCCGCGTGACCAGCTAGTGGTCATCACGGGTTTATCTGGTTCAGGAAAATCGTCTCTTGCCTTTGATACCATATATGCAGAGGGGCAGCGCCGATACGTTGAATCTCTTTCAGCGTATGCGCGCCAATTTCTCGGTCAAATGGATAAACCGGATGTAGATGCCATTGAAGGTCTTTCTCCGGCGATTAGTATTGACCAGAAGACGACGAGTCGGAACCCTAGATCAACGGTTGGAACCGTTACTGAAATCTATGATTATTTACGCCTCTTGTATGCCCGAGTCGGGAAACCTATTTGTCCGATACATGGGATTGAAATTACGTCCCAAACGATTGAACAGATGACAGATCGTATTTTAGAATATCCAGAAAGAACGAAATTGCAAGTGCTTGCGCCAGTCGTATCTGGCCGCAAAGGAACACATGTCAAAGTACTTGATCAAATTCGAAAGCAGGGCTATGTTCGAGTAAGAGTCGATGGAGAGATGGAAGATCTGTCAGAAGAGATCGAGCTTGAAAAGAACAAGAAGCATTCCATTGAAGTCGTGATTGATCGAATCGTGGTGAAGGAAGGCGTTGCGGCTCGGCTTTCTGACTCCCTTGAAACGGCGCTGCGGCTAGGTGAAGGCCGTGTGATGATTGACGTGATTGGACAAGAAGAGCTGTTATTCAGTGAACATCATGCTTGTCCGCATTGCGGATTCTCTATTGGTGAGCTTGAGCCGAGAATGTTTTCATTTAATAGTCCTTTTGGTGCCTGCCCGAGCTGTGATGGACTTGGCTCTAAACTAGAAGTTGATCCTGAGCTCGTCATTCCTAATAAGGATTTGACGTTACGACAGCATGCCATTGCCCCATGGGAGCCGCAAAGCTCACAATACTATCCTCAGCTTCTTGAGGCAGTATGTACACATTACGGCATCGACATGGACATTCCAGTGAAAGATATACCGTCGCATTTATTTGATAAAATTTTATACGGCAGCGGCTCTGAACGGATTTATTTTAAATATGAAAATGATTTTGGTCAGGTACGTGAAAATGAAATTGAATTTGAAGGCGTTCTTCGTAACATTGAGAGACGTTATAAGGAAACCAGCTCTGATTATATTCGTGAGCAAATGGAAAAATATATGGCCAATCAGCCATGTCCGACATGTAAAGGATATCGTCTGAAAAAAGAAACGCTTGCGGTTCTGATCAATGGCAAACATATCGGAGAAACCACAGACTTGTCTGTCTCTGATGCCCTTGATTTATATGAAAAAATCGAGCTGTCTGAGAAAGATTTGCAGATTGCCCAGCTCATTTTACGTGAAATCAAAGAGCGCTTGTCCTTTTTAAATAATGTGGGATTAGATTATCTGACTTTGAGCCGGTCGGCTGGCACACTATCGGGCGGAGAGGCGCAGCGGATTCGTCTGGCGACTCAAATTGGGTCAAGGCTGACAGGTGTTCTTTATATATTAGATGAACCATCCATTGGTCTGCATCAGCGTGATAATGACCGGTTGATCGGAACATTGAAAAACATGCGCGACATCGGGAACACACTCATTGTCGTGGAGCATGATGAGGATACGATGCTTGCCGCTGATTATTTGATTGATATTGGACCTGGAGCAGGAGTTCATGGAGGAGAAGTGATTTCTGCTGGAACGCCAGAAGAAGTCATGAAGGATCCAAAATCTTTGACAGGACAATATTTATCTGGTGAGAAGTTTATTCCGCTGCCGATCGAAAGAAGAAAGCCTGACGGCCGCTACATTGAGATCAAAGGTGCAAAAGAAAACAACCTGAAAAACGTCAATGCGAAGTTTCCTCTAGGCGTCTTTACAGCTGTGACCGGTGTGTCAGGTTCAGGGAAAAGTACGCTTGTGAATGAAATTCTATTAAAATCACTTGCGCAAAAACTGCACAGAGCGAAGGCGAAGCCAGGACAGCACAAAGAAATCAAAGGAATGGATCACTTAGATAAGGTGATTGATATTGACCAATCTCCAATCGGCCGTACGCCGAGATCCAACCCTGCCACGTATACAGGCGTATTTGATGATATGCGGGATGTGTTTGCACAAACCAATGAAGCAAAGGTACGTGGCTATAAAAAAGGCAGATTCAGCTTTAACGTCAAAGGCGGACGCTGTGAGGCGTGTCGTGGAGATGGCATTATTAAGATCGAGATGCACTTTTTACCTGATGTGTATGTGCCTTGTGAGGTGTGCCACGGGAAACGTTATAACCGTGAGACACTTGAGGTCACATATAAAGGGAAAAACATTGCCGATGTTCTTGAAATGACTGTAGAGGACGCGCTTCAATTTTTCGAGAATATCCCGAAAATTAAGCGGAAGCTTCAAACGATTTTTGATGTTGGACTAGGATACATTACACTTGGGCAGCCTGCGACGACATTGTCCGGGGGAGAGGCGCAGCGTGTGAAATTGGCATCTGAGCTTCACCGCCGTTCAAACGGAAGGTCTCTTTATATTTTAGACGAGCCGACAACAGGTCTGCATGTGGATGATATTGCCCGTTTATTAAAAGTGCTTCAGCGTTTGGTCGAAAACGGAGATACGGTGCTAGTGATTGAGCATAATCTTGATATCATCAAGGCTGCTGATTACCTCGTTGATCTCGGACCAGAGGGCGGTGCAGGCGGCGGAACGATCATTGCGTCTGGAACTCCTGAGCAGATTGCAAAAGAAAAAGCCTCTTACACAGGTCAATACTTGAAGCCTATTTTAGAGCGTGACCGTGAACGAATGAAACAGTTGGTCAAAGAAACAGAAAGTGTGACTTCATCATAAAAAATCCCCTCGTTAAGAGGGGTTTTTCTTTTATTGCGCATCTTCCTTCGGCATTAAATGACTGAGTTGCGTTAAATCCTTTAAAATATGGGTGCTGCTGCTGTCGAGCAGTACTTTTAAATAACGGATATCACCATACTTTGGATGAGACGGATGAATGGTCTCAAGCTCCCTGATCATATCGCTGTTCATGCTTTTCTGTTTCTGTATAAGGTCTAAAAGCGTTTGAGCCGTGTGGTTAGTATTATGATGATCTGTCAAAATAATTACCCCCTATAATGATAATCACCATCTTTTCAACATATTTTAAAGGGTAATCCGTGAAGAATCTACACTTAGGTGCAAAAAGATATAATTTGTGTCTAAGGTCATATGTAAATCGAATGATTTTGAAACTTTTGATACGCAATAAACGTATGAGTTAGAAAGGAATTTTCATCATGAAGGAGCGAATATATATGAATAGAGATCAGTCGATCATTGCATCTATTTGTTATTTTAGTGTATTTTTTATGCCGTTTATTGTACCGATCGTGGCATATTTTGTAGTTGACCAAAAGGAACCGAAACGGCACGCGATGCGGGCATTGTGGTCACATCTTTTGCCAGTCGCAGCGTGCGTGATACTTGTTTTTGGATCTATCCCATTTTTATTGGCGACACAGGCAAGTGACTCGCTCATTCCAGTGATCACGGTACTCATCTTGTCCTTTTTAGTCGCCATTGGCTTTTTGATCTCTGTCATTTGGAATATCATTCAAGGTATTAAAGTACTTCAATCCATCAAATCGTAGGAGGGCTTTGTATGAATGAAAAAGAACGCATTTTAAAATTAGTAGAAGACGGGACGTTATCGGCAAAAGAAGCGATTACGCTGCTTGAAAAACTAGAAGAAAGTCAGTCTGTTTCATTAGAAAAATCAACGGCCGATCACACCTTTCATGAAGAAAAAGCTGGCACAGAGAGCAAAGGAACTGGTACCGAAAATCTTGGTGCAAAGCTGTTTGGCTGGTTAGATTCTGCGGTGAAAAAGGTGAAAGACGTAGATCTTGATTTAAACTTTGGACAGTCGGTCGACGTTGAGCACATTTTTCAGTTCAAAGACGCCAAGCTCTCTCATTTAGATATTCAATTGGCGAACGGCAGTCTCAATGTGATGCCTTGGGACGATGGAGATATTCGGGCAGAGTGCCATGCCAAAATCTACCGTGCAGAGGACGGAGAGCAGGCAAGACAGCAGTTTCTCAATCAATTGGACTGCGGTCTGGAAGGGGATAAATTTTTTATACGGACCGAAAAGAAGACGATGAAAGTCAATGTCACTTTATATGTACCGCGTATCCAATACGATAAGATCAAGGTGAAACTGTTTAATGGTCCGATTCGCGGGGAAAAGCTAAAGACAAAAGAACTTGCTGCGAAAACCACAAATGGTGTTGTCTCCTTTGCCTCATTACAGGCAGAAAAGGTTGGAATTGAAACAGCAAACGGACAAATTAAACTGGCGGATCACGAGTGTGGTATGATTGAAGTAGAAACCATCAATGGGCTCATTGACCTACGCGGGAAAAGTGAATCAATTGATGCTCAAAGCTTTAACGGAAACATTGCTGTTCAACTGTCGGATGAAAATTGCCGTTCCATCTATGCGAAAACGACAACAGGCAGTGTGGACGTCCAGATCCCGCGTGCGTGTGCAGTGACCGCTGAGTTGAAAAGCAATCTTGGGTCTATCTCTCACGATTTGCTTGATGCAGAGATGATTAAAGAGAAGAATGAAACATTACAAAAAGAGAAAATGATCAAAGCCAATCAACAGGCAGTGAACAGTATATCCATTTTTGCAGAAACAAAAACAGGTTCAATACAAGTAAAGCACCAATCAGACAAGGAGTGATTCTACATGAAGAAGCTTTATCGTTCAGCAACAGATAAAAAAATAGCGGGCGTTGTTGGTGGACTTGCCGAATACTTAAGTGTCGATGCATCCCTGCTTCGCATTTTAACGGTCATTATCGGATTTTTGACAGCATTTATGCCAATCTTCCTGGTCTACTTCATCTGGTATTTTGTTGTTCCGGAAGAAGGCACTAACTAAATGCTTAGATGGATCGTCAGTATTTTAGTAAATGCATTACTTTTAATCGTCATTGCTGGATATTTTGATTCAGGCATTCTGCCAGGGCTTGGGAGCGTGTATATTGAGGGATTTGGCGCAGCCATTGTCGCAAGTATCATTTTGTCCTTGCTCAATATTTTAGTGAAGCCGTTTTTGATCATTTTGACGCTTCCAGTGACTGTCCTTTCACTAGGATTGTTCTTATTTGTGATTAATGCCATCACACTCATGATGACATCGAGCTTTATGGGGGATAGTTTTAACATTGATGGATTCGGAACGGCCATTTGGATGGCTGTCATTTTATCCATTTTCCATCTGTTGATACAAAAAGGAATTGTGGAGCCGTTAGCGAAAAAAAGCTAACGGTTTTTTTGTGCAATTTTGTATCGTTTCTCCGTTTCACCTGACATAAAAACTTCCTTCAGGAGACACAATATCCGAAGGGAGGCGGTGCACGATGGTGAACGTGAGCAGACAAATCATGCTTTTATGTTTTTTTATCATTCTTTTTTGTTTCAGTCAGCCTGCTTCAGCAGGGCCTTTTATTCAAACACAAGTCAATATACCAGACAAGCCTTTTTCTCCTTTTATCTTTGACCCATTTCATGTGGATGTCCGTCCAGTTCTAGGGAAAAAAAGCCGTGATCTCCAGTTTCGTGCGTCTATTACGAATCCGGAACAAATTTTGTCTGCGAACTTGTACTATAAACAAAGTGATGAACTGGGGTACCGTTTGATCCCAATGGAACGGCTGCCAGGTATGAAGCCAGAATTTACAGCGAAAATTCCGCCAGATCAATTATGGAATTCAACCGTTCGTTACTATACAGAGTTTCTTACGCAAAAGTCCGTGATCAAAACGGCAGAACAATCTGTCCACTTAAATGGATTTGAAGAGGATCTTTCGCGCATTCCGGACTTAGTCATCACGGAAATTGTCGTCAATTCAAAAAATCGCAAAGGCAAAGATGCATTTGAATTTATCGAGGTGTATAACACGACACATGAGCCTATCTCTCTTAAACATTATCAGCTTCGCTACCGCAATCCTGCACAAGGAACCGAAATGGATGATGTGTATTCCTTTCACGCAAATCCAGTCACCATTTCACCTGGAAAACCTTATGTTTTCTGGCTGAGGAAAAAAGGGCAGGAGCATTTAACTTTAGCGGACTTCAATGCCATGTACAAAAGTCAATTAAAAGAGGGAGAGCATGTATCTGTTATCGAGAGCAAAGGGCTGTCCAACTCTAAATCTCGTCTTGTTTCAATCACAACAAATATAGGGGAGGAGGTTTCTTCAGCAGCATTTCGTTTGAAGCCATCATGGTTTAGTGAGCATAAATCTTTGCTGTTCAAATATCCAATGGACGGTACTCCGCAAATGAAGCTGATCTCGAAAATTGAGGAAGAGCCTACTCCTGGAAAAGTGCTAAAAGCACAAATTCCATCTGAGAAAAAAGAAATTTCTCAAGATATCCATAAACCTGTGATTGAAGATATGACAGTAAGGAAACCAGTGAAACCAACTGAAAGCATAGAGATTAAAACGGATGTACAGGATGATCAGGTCGTCAAAACCGTCAAGCTTCGCTATCGAACAAATCGGAAAGATGATTTCAAGGAAATACTGCTTCAAAAAGATCATAACGACCGGTTATTTCATCATATTATTTACTCACCCGAGTTGATTGGTAAAGAACAATTGGAATATCAGCTTGAAGTGTCAGACGGCGAAAATACAGCAATGACGATGAAAAAAACGATTGATGTGGAGCAGGTTAGCAAAGCCCACGGCCTTCGATTCAATGTAGAAGAAGGAGATACGGTTTCAGGATTATTTCCATTAAAGGCAACGTTTGATCGGAAAAAAAGCATTGAATTATTGATAGATGGAAAGCGGAATCAGCAAGTCTTTTCTGCCCTTGAAGCAGATCCATATATCGCATTTGATGTCAAAGGGACAAATTTGTATTTTAAAAATGGTGTCTCCATAGGTAAGCACTTACTTTCTATTTTTGATGATTCGACAAAAGTGTATCGTACCTATACAATGCCAATACC
The DNA here is from genome assembly GCF_002998085.1 of Bacillus sp. NMCN1. Lineage (NCBI taxonomy): Bacteria > Bacillati > Bacillota > Bacilli > Caryophanales > Bacillaceae > Bacillus > Bacillus sp. NMCN1. Next base: position 587,349 of record NZ_PVQL01000002.1, read on the forward strand.
AGAAGCAGAGATGAAAAAAGCAGGTCTCCAAACGATCTCCTTCCATGCTGGAACGAAGACTTCCCCAGTAGATCGGCTTCCTGGAGAGAATCACGATGATTTTGAATTAAAAAACGTCCGGATGATTCTGTCGAATGGAACACAAATTCGTCCAATCAATGCAAAGCCGCAAAAAGAATGGAGAATGGGAGACAGCGGTAACGCCAAAAAGGTAAGAACATTTCAATTTGAAATTCCAAAAGAAGCTTATGTTTCAACGTATATGAAGTGGGATACAAGAAGGCTGAAAGAGGGGCCGCACCTGATTGAGGCCAGAACCTCAGACGAGCATACAACTGTACATGTGAACGTCGATAATACAGGTCCGAAAATTAAGACCAATGTCCAAACAAAGAATCCATATAAAGGAGCCTTTACGTTAAAAGCAAAGGTAACGGATCGCTGGAGTGACATAGAGGAGATGAAGGCATATGTAGATAGCAAGCCAATTTCCTTGCCATATCAGACGTCCTCTAGTGAATTAGACCCAGGGGAGCACACGTTGATCATCAAAGCAAAAGATGCAGCAGGGAACATGACGACGGTGAAAAAAGTATTCAAGACGGTACATGAACACCCTGAGACACCTGAACGAGTAGCAGATAAGACGAAAATGAAATCGACTAAGCAAACTGTACTCACCAAAGACCCAACAAATGATAAGCTGGATTACTCCTTTTACCGTGCCTATCAATATACATCACTGCATCCATCAATGAAGATTTTGAAATATGCAGCGGAGACAGAACCGCCAAAAAGCTTTAACGAAAAAGGAGAAATGATTTTTTCTAATCAAGAAAGGAATCGCATTGCATTTACTGATGGTAAGTCAGTTGAAACGAAGGATTTGAATCGTTTTCCCTATCATCGTTTTCAAATCAAGGTTCATCAAGATGTACGTGAAAAGGATGTCGTCGAAGCGATATGGAAAGGGAGTTCATTGTCAGGGAGAAAGGTGACCATGTATGCATGGAATCATCAGCAAGAAAAGTGGGATAAAATCACTCATCATTTTGCTAAAGATCAAAAAGAATTTTACCTGAAAGGACTGCTTTCAGTAAGACAGTACATGAAGAATCATACGTTTGATTTGATTGTACAAGATGAAATCAGCAAAGCGCAAAAGCCATATAAGATGGTTTGGATGTCTGACACACAATATTATGCAAAGAGCTATCCTCATATCTTTAAACAAATGGTCGAGTGGATTCGAGACCAGAGAGAGAAGTTAAACATTCAATATGTGTTCCATACAGGTGACATTGTGGATGATTCCAAGGATAAACAATGGCATCGTGCCGATACGTTTATGCGTGTGTTAGATGAGCATCAAATTCCTTATGGTGTTTTAGCAGGAAATCATGATGTTAGACATAAGGACGGTTTTTATGCGGAATATGGGAAATATTTCGGGGAGAAACGCTTTGCAAATAAACCTTACTATGGCGAATCCTATCAAAACAATCGAGGTCATTATGATCTCATCTCTGCCGGTGGCAATGATTATATGATGGTATACATGGGCTGGGGGATTAAGCAAGATGAAATTGATTGGTTAAACCGTGTGATTTCTGAGCATCCAGACCGCATCGTCATGTTAAATTTCCATGAGTATTTGTTGGTGAGTGGCAACCGCAGTCCGATTGGCGACCTCATCTTCCATCAGGTAGTGAAGCGCCATCCCAATATTGTGGCAGTATTTAGCGGTCACTATCACGGAGCGAGCAGGAAAGTAGATGAGCTTGACGATGACAAGGATGGCAAAGTAGATAGGAAAGTATATCAAATACTCGCTGATTATCAGTCAGGACCTGAAGGTGGACAAGGGTTTATGCGGTTGATAACAGCCGATCAAGAAAAAAACCAGCTACATTTCACGACATACTCACCTTATATGAATCAAGAGCATTTCTATGATCCTAAAACGTATGGAGATCAGGATGAATTTTCAATCGATGTGGATTTGACGCCGAAAATGAAATCTGTCAAAACCAATTATTTTGAACTCAATGTGTACACAAATGTTCTGATAGGAGAAGCGCGCGGCGTAAAAAGCGGCAAAAAAGCAAGCTTTGAGTGGAAAGGCTTAAAGCCAAATGAAGACTATTATTGGTACACTGTAGCAAAAGATCGTTTTCAAGGAAAAGCGATTTCACCGATATGGAAAATTCATACAAAAAAATGATCATGAAGCAACATTTCTTAGGAAATAAAAACAGTGCTCTTTTTATAAGGGCACTGTTTATCTTTCCATTGTATGAATGAGCTTGTAACGATCCCCTCTATAAACGGAAAGGACATACTCAAATGGAATGTCATTCTGAAAATAAGTCGTTCTTGCGATTGAGAGCACGGGATCGCCTGTTGAAATAGACAGCACGTGTGCTTCTTCCTTTGAAGCTACATTCGCTTCAATCTCTTGTTTTGCATGAGCAATTGCAAGGCCTGTTTGAGTCTCTATATATTCATATATAGAGCCAGTTAAATGTTCCTTTGTTAAATCTCCTGCAAATGCTTCAGGTAGATAGCTCGTTTCAATTGCCATCGGTTCATCATTTGCAAGGCGTATCCGTTTGAGTTCAAATATAGCATCGCTATTTGACAGTTGTAAGACAGGCAGCAAGTGCTCTGGACATACGGTTTTTTTGAAGTCAATCAGCTGGCTTGAAGCTTTAAGCCCACGCTGACGCATATCCTCTGTAAAGCTTGTTAAGCCTTGAAGCGGCTGTTCAAATTTTTTTCGGCTAACAAAGGTGCCTTTTCCTTTTTGTCGATACAAATATCCTTCGTTCACAAGGTTCGATAAGGCTTGTCTGACAGTCATTCGACTTATACCAAAGCGTTCGGCATATTCTCTTTCAGAAGGAATGAGTGTATCAGGTGCTAATGTTCCATCCTCAATCTGTTTTTTCAAGTTCTCCATAATCTGATGGTACATCGGAATAGGTGACTGCTTATCAATAAACATGTGAAAATCCTCTCGTGTTTAGCGTAGTGAACCAGCTTCTCGATCAATCAAAATCGTCACATCTTCATGAAGTTTTAGAGCAGATGCTGGGAAGTCTGGATGTATCTCAGTCTGTTCTAAATATTGTATCACTTTCGCTTTTGATTTTCCTGATGCAAGAAGGAGAATCTTTTTACTTGAAAGAATGCTCGCAATTCCCATGGTGATGGCGTGTGTAGGCACCTCATCAATAGAAGAAAAGTATCTTGCATTGGCCTGCCGGGTGTTTTCATCTAGTTGCACGATATGAGTCTTTGAGTTAAATGGGGTACCGGGCTCGTTAAAACCGATATGTCCATTTTGACCGATTCCAAGTAGCTGAAGGTCGATGCCGCCTACATCTTGAATGAGCTGCTCATATCTTAAGCATTCTTTTTCTAAATCAGATGCAGCGCCATTTGGAAGGAAATATTGATCCTGAGGGAGATCAATATGATCAAACAAATGACGTTTCATGTAGGTCATATAACTATTTTCATGATCTGGATCAAGTCCTGCATATTCATCTAAATTGACTGTTTTTGTTTGGTTGAAAGACAATTGATGTGCTTGATGAAGGTGAATTAACTCTTGATACGTATCAAGAGGTGTACCGCCCGTTGCCAGGCCGAGTACGGCATCCGGTTTAGAAGCGATTGTGCGCGCAATAAGGGCTGCTGCTTCTTTTCCTAATTGTTCTTTATCTTCAAATTCGATGATGTTCATTAGTGGTTGGCCTCCTTTTTCTCAAAGACGATTTGTCCACGGCAGATCGTCATCATTAGTTCGCCAGACTCATCCCAAATCACAAGGTCTGCTTGTTTTCCAACTTCGATCGACCCGAGCTGCTGATCAAGTCCTAGCTGAATGGCTGCATTAGTTGAGGTCATTTTCGCAATCTCTGTCCATTCACAATGTGTGATCTGTTTCATCCGTTTGACGCCATCTTTCATTCGCAGAATCGATCCTGCAAGTGTACCATCTGAGAGTAACGCTTTTTCGCCGCTGACTGTGACTGTTTGACCGCCAAATTCGTACGTCCCATTCCCGAGTCCTTTTGCGCGCATCGAGTCTGTGATCATAATCAAACGATCACTTCCTTTTGCCAAATACGCCAGCTTGATGGCAAGTGGATGGGAGTGTATTCCATCCGTAATCAGCTCAGTATGAAGATGCTCGTTCGTAAGAGCAGCACCTACAGCGTTTGGTTCACGATGCTGAAACGAACTCAGTGCATTATAAAGATGCGTGACATGACGTGCACCATGCTTTGCTGCTAATTCAATCATGTCATGATGGGCATTCGTATGTCCAATAGAAGGAATGATGTTTTTTTCTTGCAACAGGGAAAGAAAAGCAAAGTCAGGGTCTTCCTCAGGTGCAAACGTGACAATTCGAATAAGCTGTTCAGAAGCATCCAGCCATTTTTCAAAAAGAGGGCGATCGGGCTGCTTTATCCATTGAACAGGCTGTGCTCCTGCTTTATCTTTAGAAATAAAAGGACCTTCAAGATGGATACCTAAACATTGTGCCTGAACTCCGGCTTGTTCTTCATTATATTGTTTCCACTGAGCGACATTTTTAAGTGCTTGCTCAATCTCATGATGGTTTTGAGTGATGGTTGTTGCTAAAAAACTTGTCGTTCCTTCTGACGGTAAGTTGGCAGCGAGTGTATTCATGGCTTCTGATGTCGCATCCATCATGTCTGCTCCATACCCGCCATGAATGTGAATATCAATCATTCCGGGAAGTAAATAAAAGTTTTCCCGGGAAATATATACTTTTTCATAATTTCCTGTCGGTGGTGATGTTGAAATATAGTCAATCTTGCCGCCGCGTAAACCGACAAAACCGTTTGTAATCATTTCAGTCTTTGTCACAATATGAATATTGGAGAGTAATAAAGAGCTGCTCATGATTGTGCCCCCTTTAGTCATTGTCTTTGACTTAGTTTACTCTTTTTAAGTATAGTTGTCTATACCAGTAAATGAACTGAAACAGGATCAGGATAAAATACTGTTTTGGGATCATCATTGAAAGTGATAAAATAGAGCTGTATTTCTGAATCGCCTGTGATAAAAGGAGGAAGAAGCGTGCCGAAAGTTCGTACGAAGGACATAATGGAACAATTTCATCTTGAACTGGTAAGTGGGGAAGAAGGGATTAATCGTCCCATTACAATCAGTGATCTTTCCAGACCAGGTATTGAAATGGCTGGTTATTTTACATATTACCCAAAAGAAAGAGTTCAACTTTTAGGGAAAACAGAGCTTTCTTTTTTTGAACAACTCCCAGAACGCGAACGAAAGCAGAGAATGATGTCTCTTTGTACTGATATTACCCCTGCAATTATTTTGTCACGAGATCGTGAAGTGCCAAAGGAATTAATTGAAGCTTCAAATGAAAATGGCGTACCTGTGTTACGTTCAAGTCTAAAAACGACAAGACTTTCGAGTCGTTTGACCAACTTTTTAGAAAGTAAGCTTGCACCAACGACCGCGATTCATGGTGTGCTCGTAGATGTATATGGTGTAGGTGTATTGTTAATTGGAAAAAGCGGAGTAGGAAAAAGTGAAACAGCCTTAGAACTAGTGAAGAGGGGACACAGGCTGGTCGCAGACGATTGCGTGGAAATCCGTCAAGAGGATCAGGATACGTTAGTTGGAAGCGCACCAGAGCTGATTGAACATCTTTTAGAAATCCGCGGGTTAGGCATTATTAATGTGATGACCTTATTTGGAGCCGGTGCTGTCAGAAGCTATAAGAGAATTACGATTGTGATGAATCTTGAGCTTTGGGAACAAGGCAAACAGTACGATCGTTTAGGACTTGAAGAAGAGAAGATGCGAATCATCGATACAGATGTACCGAAGCTGACCATTCCTGTACGGCCAGGACGAAACTTAGCGGTCATTATTGAGGTGGCTGCGATGAACTTCAGGTTAAAACGCATGGGACATAATGCGGCGGAACAATTTACAAGTAAACTTGCCGATGTCATTGAAGACAATGGCCAGGATGAATAGGAGTTGTCTATATGAACGAAGCGATTCAGCCAATTGATCCGATTGCTTTTCAGCTCGGACCTCTTTCGGTTCATTGGTATGGTGTGATCATTGGGGTCGGAGCCTTGGTAGGACTCTGGCTCGCACTGAGAGAATGTGAGAAAAGAGGAATCAATAAAGATACGTTTATTGACTTAATCTTATTTGCCATACCAATAGCTATTATTTGTGCACGAATTTATTATGTAACCTTCGAATGGGATTACTATCAGCAGCATCCAAATGAAATCATTAAGATTTGGAATGGCGGAATTGCAATTCATGGCGGGCTGATAGGTGCTGTGCTGACAGCGATCGTCTTTACAAAAGTGAAAAAGGTGTCCTTCTGGAAAATAGCCGATGTAGCAGCACCTAGTATTTTGCTAGCGCAGGCAATTGGACGCTGGGGGAACTTTATTAATCAGGAAGCGCATGGTGAGGCTGTTTCAAGAGCCTTTTTAGAGAATTTGCATTTGCCAGAGTTTATCATTAATCAAATGTATATTGATGGGACCTATTATCACCCAACGTTCTTATACGAATCATTATGGAATCTTGCTGGTGTTGTGATCTTGATTTTATTACGCAGAACATCGCTGCGTAGAGGCGAAATCTTCTTGTCTTATTTAATTTGGTATTCAATCGGTCGTTTCTTCATAGAAGGAATGAGAACGGACAGTTTAATGCTGACAGAACATCTTCGAATCGCTCAAATGATTTCGATTGCCATTTTTACAGTAGCTGTTCTGCTGATAATCTTTAGAAGAATAAAAGGTTACGCATCGATTCCGTATAAAGAGAACAACTCATCGAATTAAAGCAGGGGGGATCAGAAGAGATGGGGGAGACATGGAAAAACGGCTTAAAAGCAGGGCTATCGACAACTTGGACACTTGGAAAAGTCATCTTTCCGGTTACCATTCTCGTCAGTATCTTGCAGCATACGCCTGTTATGGATTGGATCATTCAATTCATACGGCCATTTATGGGGTTGTTTGGTCTTTCAGGAGAAGCGGCCATTCCGCTTGTATTAGGAAATGTGCTGAATTTGTATGCGGGCATAGCTGCCATTCTGACACTAGATCTTCCTGTGAAGGAAGTGTTCATTTTGGCCGTGATGCTGTCCTTTTGCCATAACCTGATCATCGAATCAACAGTGGCAGCAAAGGTTGGACTGAGAGTGTCTGTCATTTTGCTGGTCAGAATCAGCCTTGCCGTTGTTTCGGCTATTGTCATTCATCTTGTTTGGCAGGGAGGTCAGGAGCCTGCACAATATGGACTGCTGACGGCAGCTCAGACGGCTGATGTGCCTTCCAGCTGGTACATGATCGTCCTTCTCGCTTTACAAAAAGCCGTACTCGGTGTGCTCCAGCTCGCCTGTATCGTCATCCCTCTCATGATCATCATTCAATTCATGAGAGATTTAGGGTGGCTCCATACGCTGTCTAAGTGGCTGTCTCCATTTACGAGAATGCTTGGAATGAAAGAAAATACGTCGATGACGATGGTAGCTGGATTAACCATTGGTCTGGCGTACGGGGCCGGTGTGATGATGAAAGCAGTGGAAGAGGACGGCGTGAGTAAAAAGGATTTAACCCTTGCCTTTATTTTCCTTGTTGCCTGCCATGCGGTGGTCGAAGATACGCTGATATTTATTCCACTTGGGATTCCAGTGTGGCCGCTTCTTGTCATCCGCCTGGTATCTGCTATTTTATTAACAGCTGCCATTAGCTATTTTTGGCGGAAGCGGGAGCTTGCAGCTGTTAGAAAGGAAGCCATATGAACGAATCAACTATTAACACCGTGCTATTTGATTTAGATGGCACATTAATCAATACGAATGAATTAATTATTGCTTCATTTCAGCATACGCTTGATCATTATTATCCTGGTCAGTACAGCCGTGAAGAGATCCTTCATTTCATTGGTCCGTCATTGTTTGATACATTCTCTGCGATGGACCCTGATCTAACGGATGATATGATTCAGATGTACCGAACGTTTAATCATGAACAACATGATCTGCTTGTGACTGAATATGAGACTGTTTTAGATACATTGAAAGTCCTGCAGGATCAAGGATTTAAACTTGGGATAGTCACAACAAAAATACGTGATACGGTTTTAATGGGTTTGAAGCTGACAGGTTTAGAGCCATTCTTTGAGGTGATTGTGACGCTCGATGATGTCCAAAATGAGAAGCCGCATCCAGAACCTGTCCAGCTGGCATTATCCAAGCTTGGCAGTGATCCACATGAAGCGGTGATGGTCGGTGATAATTATCACGACATTTTGTCTGGTCAAGCGGCAGGAACAAAAACGGCAGGTGTTGCTTGGTCGATTAAGGGAGAAGAGACCCTTTTAAAGCATCGCCCTGATTTCATGCTGAAGAAAATGAGTGATCTCCTGGCGATTGTTGGAGCTGATTAAGTTGAGAAAAACAGATCGTTATCCTGTAAAAGGGGTCAATTCGTTACGACAAGTCTATCGGACTGTCCCTTTTTTCAAAGTGGTGAAAAACTTTATTCTCATTCAAATAGCACGGTACACGCCTTTTATGGGAATGAAAAATTGGATATACCGAACCTTTCTTCGTATGAAGGTCGGCGAGGATACGGCGTTTGCCTTAATGGTCATGGTGGATCTTATGTTTCCTGAGAAAATCACAGTTGGTCGAAATACTGTGATTGGCTATAACACGACCATTTTGTCCCATGAGTATTTGATTAAAGAATACAGACTTGGGGAAGTCTATATTGGTGATGAAGTCTTAATTGGCGCCAATTCAACCATTTTACCTGGTGTGACCATTGGGGATGGGGCGATCGTATCAGCTGGTACACTTGTTCATAAGGATGTGCCAGCAGGCTCATTTGTTGGAGGAAATCCAATGCGCATGATTTATACGAAAGAAGAAATGAAAGCACGTCAATCTATGTCTGCTGAGTAGCTCGGCAGACTTTTTAGTTGACAATATGTTATGGTGTAACTATAATGATTACAACAGAGGTGAGAAAACATGAAAATCAGCAGCAGATTTACTGTCGCTGTCCATATTCTGGCCTTGCTATCACTTGAAAAAGGATCATTACAGACATCGGAGGATATCGCGGGAAGTGTGAATACAAACCCAGTGGTCATCCGCCGCATTATGAGTAAATTAAAAAAAGCAGGCCTAATCTCAACGAGTCTTGGCAAAGGTGGTTCTCAGCTGAACCGCAGTGAAGACGACATCACGCTACTTGATGTGTATAAAGCGGTTGAAGTGGTAGATGAGGGAGAATTGTTTCAAATCCATGAAAGCCCAAATCCTGACTGTCCAATCGGTGCAAATATTCAGGCTGTGCTTGAGTTAATCTTGTGCCGCGCTCAAAGTGCGATGGAGCAAGTGCTTGCTGAGATCAAATTAAGTGAACTAACGCAGGTGTTAATCAAAAAAATTGGATAATCTATTCAATTTTTTTTACCTCTGTTGTAACTATGTCGGTTACACATTTGTTTATCAAATAAAATCATTTTACAGGAGGAATTCATATGAAGATTGGTATTATTGGCGCAACAGGTAAAGCAGGACAGGAAATTGTCAAAGAGGCTCAATCAAGAGGACATGAAGTGACAGCCATCGTCCGAAATGCACAAAAGGTGACAAATTCATCCGTAGCTGTTATCGAGAAGGATGTGTTTCATTTACAAGCAGAAGACACCAAAGGCTTTGATGTCATTGTCAATGCATTTGGCGCACCTGCTGGACAAGAGCACCTTCACGTAGAAGCTGGGAAAAAGCTCATTGATATCTTGAAAGAGGTTCCAGAGACTCGTTTAATTGTTGTAGGTGGGGCAGGCAGTCTATTTGTTGATGAAGCCCTAACAACAAGACTTGTGGATACACCAGAATTTCCAAAGGAGTATGTGCCTACTGCTTCACAGCAAGGTGAAAACCTAAAAGATCTTCAACAGACCGAAGGATTAAAATGGACATTCCTCAGCCCTGCTGCATTCTTTGATCCAGCAGGCAAACGCACAGGTTCTTATGTGAAAGGGAAAGACCAGCTGATTGTCAATTCTAAAGGTGACAGCTATGTGAGCTATGCCGACTACGCCATTGCCCTTGTCGATGAAATGGAGCAGGCTGCCCATGTTGGAGAACGTTTTACCGTTGTATCTGAAGCAGAATAAGTCGTTTCACTGCCGCTAAAAAAGATGAGTGAGGAGTCTAACGATCAAGAATTATCTCTCATTTTTATTAAAAAAGGTTGAATACTTCAGTGTAGGCGGAGGAGTAATGACAGCTGAAAAGCTTGAAGACCGCCTGAAGGAAATACTAGAAAGATCATCATGAAAAAAACATCCTCTATACGGCTAGAGGATGTTTTTTCATGTTTTCAATGAGAAAGGTGTTCTACGCTTTAATGATAATCGCCTGCCGGCCCATCTGTTCCCAAGAATCCTCAAACTGATCGCGATCGACTTTTTGATTCTTTTCACCGTATGGGTTATTTAGGTAGACATGTTCCTTGTCGTAGCCCGTGATGACCACGCTATGCATATTAAAGCTCACATCTATTTTGCCATTGGGTGTATTCCATGTTTCGATGTTATCTATTTTGTCAAAGGTGGATGTGGTAATCACCCAAACAGGATACCCTTTTTCAAGTGATTGATAGATGGCCTTTTTGACAGGTTTTCCGCTTAAGTCGACGACTTGAGCGCCCGCATATTTTTTCGCAAGCTGATAAATAGGTTCATGGTAAACACCAAGACCTGGTCCATTCTCCATATCGCCTACAAACCCGTCATGCGGGTCTCCTTTTAAGCCATTTTCATAATTGAGCGGAACACGTTTGATTTCATTTGCCAATGCGTCTTTCGTCACTTGCTCATAGCCGCTGTAATGAAGAAGCATCGCTAAGCTTGTGACTTCGCATCCATTATAAAGCTTTGGGGCATCCATTTGATTGTAGAGGATGACGTCCATGGCTTTTTTGCTTCCTTTTAAAGAAGAATATGTGGCGTCTGTTTTTTTCGTTGATCGTGTTTCTTCAGCTGCGAGTGCCGTATCGTTTTCTTTTTCTTTGGCTGCTTCGTGTGGTGAAGCTGTCTTCTTGACTTGGTCGATTTGTGTCACGTATATAAAGCCGAAATAAACAAGGCATGCGCACAACAAAGTTAAGATTAATGTCTGGATGAACTTCACTGTAATCTCCTGTGTTATTCAATATTTTTAAGTATTATAGCACGTTCTTTTACCAAACATGCAGAAAAGGGACAGGTGTCACTTGAATGTAATAATTCCACAAATTTTTCATGAAAATAGAGAGAAAATAAAAATGATTGATTTAATCACTTTATTTTGTTAGCATATTATCATATTAGCGAACTAAAGGATTCGGAATTTTTTGTTTTAATGTGTTGGAGGTGCAGAAGAACATGTTTATGTTTGAGAAACCATATGGTATGCGGGATTCATTACCAGGATTGTATGAGACAAAGAAAAAAGTGAGACATTCATTAACAGAGGTCATGAATGGTTGGGGTTACCGGTTGATGGACACACCAACGCTTGAATTTTACGATACAGTCGGTGTTCAATCGGCGATTACAGATACACAGCTCTTTAAGCTTTTAGATCAGAACGGGCAAACCCTTGTACTCAGACCTGATATGACGGGACCCATTGCGAGAGTGGCGGCTTCAAAGCTTCATGAACAGGCGTATCCGCTTCGCGTTGGGTATGCGGCTAATGTGTTCCGGGCGCAGGAAAGAGAAGGCGGAAGGCCATCAGAATTTGAACAGGTCGGAATTGAGTTGATTGGTGACGGTTCGATTAGTGCAGATGCTGAAGTGATTGCGCTTGTCGTATTTGCATTAAAAAATGCCGGGCTTCAGTCCTTCAAAATCGCGATCGGTCATGTCGCTTTAGCAGAGACGTTATTTGTAGATGTACTGGGAAATACAGAGCGTGCAAACGTCCTTCGCCGATTCTTATATGAAAAGAATTATGTAGGATACCGTCATCATGTGAAGCAATTGCCACTCTCCTCCATCGATAAAACGAGGCTGTTACAGCTTTTAGAGTTAAGAGGCGGCCGGGAAGTCACAGAGCGGGCAGAGGAAATCGTCGTTTCACAAGAGGGAAAAGAGGTGCTCACTCAGTTAAAGTCGCTTTGGGAGACACTTGAAGATTACGGCTGTACAGAATATATCCGTCTAGATTTAAGCATGGTGAGTCATATGAGCTATTACACGGGCATTTTGTTTGAAGTATTTGCAGATCATGTTGGGTCAGTCATCGGAAGCGGCGGCAGATATGACCAATTGCTTGCTCATTTTGATGCACCTGCACCAGCTACAGGGTTTGGGCTTCGATTAGACCGTCTGCTTGAAGCGCTTGATGCAAAAGAAATCAATGAGCCGCAGGAGGCAGTGATTTTTAGTAAAGAACAAAGACTGGAAGCTTTTGCTTTTGCAGAAAAGGAGCGGACAAAAGGGAAAAAGATCGTCCTGCAAGACTTAGCAGGGATTGAAAATATTGACGCGATGACCAAGGCATTTGAGCAGGTGACTTATTTTATCGGCGCTAGAAAGGGAGAGCAAAATGGGTAAAGTGTTGACGATGGCGATGCCAAAGGGCCGGATATTTGAAGAAGCAGCTGGGCTGTTAAGGCAGGCGGGTTATCAGCTGCCAGAGGAATTCGAGGATTCAAGAAAGTTAATCATTGATGTACCGGAAGAAAACCTCCGCTTTATTTTAGCGAAGCCGATGGATGTGACGACTTATGTCGAGCACGGTGTAGCAGATGTTGGCATTGCAGGGAAGGATGTCATGCTCGAGGAAGCTCGTGATGTGTACGAAGTGCTCGATTTAAACATCAGCAAATGCCATTTAGCGGTTGCCGGATTGCCGGGAGCCAGCTGGGGCGGTGTCGCGCCGCGTGTGGCAACAAAGTACCCAAATGTCGCATCTTCCTATTTTAGAGAACAAGGGGAGCAGGTGGAGATCATTAAGCTTAACGGTTCCATTGAATTAGCACCGCTCATCGGACTCGCCGATCGTATTGTTGACATTGTCTCTACAGGTCAAACACTCAAGGAAAACGGACTTGTTGAAACGGAGCATATTTGTGATATTACGTCACGATTTATTGTCAATCCTGTGAGCTATCGGATGAAGGATGCGGTGATTGATGAAATGGCGCAGCGCCTTGCAAGAATCATTGAAGGGGAGGAAACATCATGAACATCACCTACATACAAGAAGGTGAGACAGAGACACTCTCGCTCAAGCGGACTTTAGAAACAGGCACGGAAGAGCAGCGTCAGGCTGTTCAGCGGATTATACAAGAAGTGAGGCTAAATGGTGATCAAGCGGTACAGTCTTTTACCAAGCAATTTGATGGGGTGCTCATTGAAGATCCGCTTGTTACAGAGGAGGAAATGACAAAAGCCTCCGAACGCTTGGACCCAGCCATGATTCAGGTGATCCAAACGGCTATCCGTCATATTCGCACATACCATGAGCGTCAGCTGACATCCTCTTGGTTTTATCACCAGCAGGATGGCTCGATGCTTGGACAAAAGGTGACACCGCTCGATGCAGTCGGTGTGTATGTCCCCGGCGGAACAGCTGCTTATCCATCATCTGTTTTAATGAATGTGATTCCGGCGCTTGTCGCTGGTGTTGAACGAATTGTCCTTGTGACACCTCCTGGGAAAGACGGCTGCCTCTCTGACGCTGTACTCGTTGCTGCGAAGGAGCTCGGTATTTCTGAGATGTATAAAATGGGCGGTGCGCAGGCGATTGCGGCACTTGCCTATGGAACGGAAAGCATCCAGCCTGTTGATAAAATTACAGGTCCAGGCAACATCTATGTCGCACTGGCAAAGCGGGAGGTATTTGGCCAGGTAGACATTGATATGATTGCCGGTCCAAGTGAAATTGCTGTTCTAGCAGACGATACGGCAATGGCACGTGAGGTGGCGGCCGATTTACTTTCACAGGCAGAGCACGATGCACTGGCATCTAGTATTTTGGTGACACCGTCTAAGACACTTGCTGAAAACGTGCTGGCTGAGGTGGAAACGCAGCTGGATACCTTGCCAAGAAAATCAATCGCCGCACAATCCATACAAAATCATGGCCGTATATACGTGACAGATTCCATGAATCGTGCAGTAGACATCGTCAATCAATTAGCGCCAGAGCACTTAGAGGTGCTGACAGCATATCCAGAATCACTTCTTGGTCAAATCAAGCATGCAGGGGCGATTTTTTTAGGGCGCTATAGTCCAGAGTCGGTGGGAGATTATTTTGCAGGACCGAATCACGTTCTTCCTACTAATGGAACGGCTAGATTCTCCAGCCCGCTTGGTGTGACCGATTTTCAAAAGAAAACGAGCATTATTTCATATAGTCAAGAAGCCTTTGAGACACACAGGGATAGCATTGCGGCTTTTGCCAGATTAGAAGGGCTTGAAGCGCATGCAAGGTCGATTGAATCGAGAAAGCGGGAGGAATCGTCATGAGACAGGCGGAAACAGCGAGACAAACAAATGAAACGAATATTTCTTTAGCGTTAGAGATTGATGGGGAAGGAAAAGCAGATATTCAAACAGATGTCCCTTTTATGACACACATGCTTGATTTATTTACGAAGCATGGACACTTTAATTTGACCGTCGATGCGAAAGGAGATACGGATGTTGATGATCACCACACAACTGAAGATATCGGCATCGTGCTTGGGCAAATGTTTAAGGAAGCGTTAGGTGATAAAAAGGGAATCAAGCGTTATGGCTCCAGCTTTGTTCCAATGGATGAAACGCTTGCCCAGGTCGTGGTCGACTTAAGCAATCGTCCTCATTTGGAAATGAGAGCGGCCTTTCCAAGTCAAAAGGTCGGTACCTTTGATACAGAGCTCGTGCATGAGTTTCTTTGGAAATTTGCACTTGAAGCCCGTATGAATCTTCATGTGATCGTTCACTACGGAACCAATACGCACCATATGATTGAAGCCATTTTCAAAGCAATGGCACGTGCCTTAGATGAAGCAACAACCATTGATCCACGTGTGAAAGGGATTCCTTCGACAAAGGGGATGCTCTAATGATCGGAGTCATTGATTACGGAATGGGAAATTTGTTCAGCGTATCAAAAGCACTGGAACGAGCAGGTGCCCGTTATATCGTCTCCTCTGATGTGGAGGAGCTCAAAAAGGC
The DNA here is from genome assembly GCF_002998085.1 of Bacillus sp. NMCN1. Lineage (NCBI taxonomy): Bacteria > Bacillati > Bacillota > Bacilli > Caryophanales > Bacillaceae > Bacillus > Bacillus sp. NMCN1. The sequence continues at coordinate 602,634 of NZ_PVQL01000002.1, forward strand.
AGATGCTTATATTTTGCCTGGGGTCGGTTCGTTTCGTGATGCGATGCAGCTGTTAAGACAGACAGGACTTGAGACGTTTATTCACCAAGTTGTACAGGAAGGAAAGCTGTTATTTGGCATTTGTCTTGGGATGCAGCTGTTATTTGAAGAAAGCGAAGAGGCAGGACGTACGAAAGGATTGGGGCTGTTAAAAGGGCGTGTCGTTCTTTTAAAGGGTCGCGACCAGGACGGACAAAGGCTGAAGGTGCCTCATATGGGGTGGAATGAGCTTACATTTCATCAGCCCTCCCCATTGTTTGACGGGGTATCGGAAGGATTTGCGTACTTTGTTCACTCTTATTATGTGAGTGACATGAATCCAGAAGAGCAATTAGCAAGCGCGGACTATGGCGTTCAAGTACCAGCAGTTGTCGGCAAGGGGAATGTGCTTGGCGCACAGTTTCACCCTGAAAAAAGCAGTACAACGGGAATGGCGTTGCTCAAACAATTTATTCAATTAGCAAATGAACAGAGGGTGAACAAATGAGTGAATTTACATTGTATCCAGCGATTGATATAAGAAACGGCAAATGTGTACGGCTTGTGCAAGGAGATTATGATCAAGAAACCATTTATGGAGATTCGCCGCTCGATATGGCTGCGCGGTTTGCAAATGAAGGAGCAAAGTGGATTCATCTCGTTGACCTAGATGGTGCGAAAGCAGGAAAACGCGTCAATCATGAGCATGTGCTGGCGATTGCTTCATCCTTAGATGTGAATGTACAAATTGGCGGCGGCATTCGGACAGAAGAAGACGTTGCCTTTTATTTAAACAATGGTGTAGCTAGAGTCATCCTTGGTAGCTCTGCTGTTTCTAACCCCGTCTTTGTGAAAAAAATGCTGGCGCAATATGGGGAGAAAATAGCGATTGGGATCGATGCGCGAAATGGCTTTGTATCGACTGAGGGGTGGCTTGAAACGTCTAAAGTGAAGGCAGAGGAACTCGGCAGGGAATTGGCAAAGGAAGGTGCAGAGGTCTTTATTTTCACGGATATTCAAATGGATGGCATGCTGTCTGGTCCCAATGTGGAAAGCACGGTTCGCTTAGCAGAAGCAACCGGCAAACAAGTGATTGCTTCTGGCGGTGTCAGCGCGGTAGCTGATCTTCAAAAGCTGTCAGCGCTAAAACAGTTAGGCGTTTCTGGTGCGATCATTGGAAAGGCACTTTATACGAAGCAGTTTACTTTATCGGAAGCATTTGAAGGGCTTGACCGCATATGATGACCAAACGAATCATCCCATGTCTCGATGTGAAGGAAGGGCGTGTGGTCAAAGGGGTGCAATTCCTCGGCTTAAAGGATGCTGGTGATCCGGTAGAATTAGCGCAGATGTATGATGAGGAAGGGGCGGATGAACTCGTCTTTCTTGATATTTCTGCCTCTCATGAAGGCCGGAAAACGATGGTGGATGTGGTCAAGCAAGTGGCGTCCACTCTTGCCATCCCTTTTACGGTAGGCGGCGGAATTAATCACCTTGATGACATGAAGCGCATATTAAGAGCGGGTGCAGACAAAGTATCTGTGAACACAGCGGCAGTTTTAAGACCAGAGCTGATTTCAGAAGGCGCCGATTTTTTTGGTTCCCAGTGCATCGTCGTCGCAATAGATGCAAAATATGATGAAGAGAAAAAAGCGTACATGGTTTATACACACGGAGGGCGCCGTCAAACAGATTTAGAGGTCAGCGACTGGGCGAAGGAAGCTGTGCAGAGAGGTGCAGGAGAGATTTTGCTGACAAGTATGGATGCCGACGGTGAGAAAAAAGGCTTTGATCATCGATTAACAAAGCTTGTATCAGAAGCCGTCACCGTACCTGTCATTGCCTCGGGAGGCGCTGGCAATGCCGAGCATATGCTGGAGGCATTTACAAAAGGAGAAGCTGATGCAGCATTAGCAGCCTCCATTTTCCATTATAAAGAGACTTCAATTCAAGAGGTAAAGACATACTTGAGAGAACACGGGGTGAAGGTCAGATGAAACAGGCAAACGAATTATCCTTTAATGAGGCAGGCCTGATACCTGCGATTGTACAGGATGCTCAAAGTAAGGAAGTATTGACATTGGCGTATATGAATCAAGAATCCTATGAAAAAACACTGGAGACAGGGGAAACATGGTTTTACAGCCGGTCAAGAAACGAGCTTTGGCACAAAGGCGCCACATCTGGACATACTCAGCGAGTCACAACCATTCGATATGACTGTGACAAGGATGCTCTGCTTGTTCTTGTGACACCAAGTGGGCCAGCCTGCCATACTGGCAGCTATAGCTGCTTTTCGGAAGAAGGCGTGAAGCGTCAAACGGAAGAGCAGGATCGTTTTGCGATTTTAAATGAACTTGAACAGGTGATTGCAAAACGTCAGACAGAAATGCCAGAAGGCGCTTATACAACCTATCTATTTGAAAAAGGGGTCGATAAAATCCTCAAAAAGGTAGGGGAAGAAGCGTCAGAGGTCATCATTGCAGCGAAAAATCGGGATCAAGAAGAATTGAAATGGGAAACAGCCGATCTTCTGTATCATCTGCTTGTGTTATTACGTGAACAGCAATTGCCGCTTGATGATGTATTAAAGGTATTAAAAAAGCGTCATCAAGGTGAATGAAAAGCCGGGGGCACCTTTGGCTTTTTGTTTTTGAGTGAAAAACAAATCCTTCCTTTTCTTTTGTTCTATGTGACGACTCATGAAGTATGTTATACTACACACGGTACACTGTTCGAAATGGAGGGTATCGGTGAGTAAATACACTTCTCAAAATAATCACACACAAGTCGTCCAGCTATTCCAAGATGGGCATTACTTTTTTCATAAAGGTCTAAAAGCTTATAGAGAAAGAAATCTATCTAAAGCGAGTAAGCTGATACAGCGGGCTATCGTACTTGAGCCTGAAAATGTAGAAATGCTATCACAGCTTGCCATTATTTATACTGAATTGGGTCATTACCAACAATCAAATGAACTGCTTGATTTCATACTTGAACATATCGATGAAAACATGTCTGAGTGTCACTATTTTAAAGCCAATAATTATGCCAATCTAGGACTCTTTCAAGAGGCATATAAGTCAGCTACTGCCTATGCTTCATTGGAAGAGAACGGGGAATTTGCAGATGAAAATGAAGATCTCCTCGACCTGCTCGATATGAGCGACGAAGAGGACGAAGATTTTCCTTACGATCAGGATGACCTGATTGTGAAGCAGGATCAAGCGAATCACTTGCTAGAAAGCGGCAGGCTTGATGAAGCCATTGAAATGCTGGAACAGATGATTGTTGAGTATCCAGAATTTTGGTCAGCGTATAATAATCTCGCTTTGGCCTATTTTTATTCTGGTCAAATCCATCAGGCGAAAGAGATGTTGAACCGGGTTCTTCATGAAAATCCGGGTAATCTGCATGCCCTTTGCAACCAGCTTGTCTTCTATCATTATGAAAAAGAAGAAGAGAAGGTCAATACGTTAGCAAAGCAATTAACGCACGTGTATCCAATATTAAGTGAACAGCGTTATAAGCTTGGCGCAACATTTGCCCTAGTTGGAGAATTTGAATGGGCCTTTAAATGGCTTTATTCTTTGTACAAAACAGGCTTTCAGGGAGATAGTACATTTTTATACTGGCTCGCAAGCGCAGCTTATTATACAGGCCACAAAACGCTTGCACAGACGGTTTGGGATAAGATGGTCGAAGAAGATATCGATGCAGATGAAATCAAGCCGTGGCAGGATAAGCCTGAGGAGACTGAGCCAATGGTCTCCATTGAGGAGCGGCTGACTGCGTACTATGTGAGCAAACAAAAAGGGGAACGTGACGTTCTTCAATCTGTCCTTGATGCACGCGCAGCGAAAACAGCCTTCGAACAGCAATTCATTGAACTGCTCTTATACGAAGATGAAATGGAAGTACGGTCGTTTTCAGAAGATGCGGTTTTCGCAAAACAGGCGGCATCCAGCTTGGAAGAAGCTGTTCAGCCTGACAGCCATATGCCTTATTTTTGGTTATTCCATATTATTCAGCAGGCACGTGCTTCTGGCGTAGATAAGAAAAATGCGCCTGCATGGGCAGCAGCATCTTATTATTTATGGATGCAGGAGCAAGAAGAATCAGCTGTGAGCAAAAAAGAGATTGCAGCCTCTTTTCAAATCAGCGTTCAAACACTGTCTAAATATGAACAAGTCATTTGTGCGTTAATCGATTAAATAGGTAAATAGATTCAGCAGATTGCAGCATGGCCGAAAAGGTCATGCTTTTTTATTGGATAAAAAGGTGGGATTTGCAAGGATTTGGCGAAGTATGACAATCACGACATGTTTTTGAAACATAAATGTAATAAAAATATTAGCTCATTTTGTCGATGTCTCATGTATAATGAAAATCGTGGATTAAAACAAAGATATATATTTAGATATTTTACTATACATAATGAAACACCTAGTGATAGAAACAATCTGGTCAACATCTGACTGATCAATCAGGAAGAAAGACATAGATAGCACAGATTGGTCGCAGAGAATTTGCTGCTTTCTCATGTCGCTTGGAAATTGTCAAAGGAGGAACTATTCGTGAAAAAGTTTATTACTTTCGGTTTAGCTTCGGTCATCGGAGCGAGCAGTTTATTTATCCCATTTACTCATGAAGCAAACGCACAGAACTTTGAACAAAAGAAACAAGAGCTGGACAGCAAGCAATCTGAGGTCAACAAAAACCTTCAAAAGAAAAAAGATGAGCTTTCAAAGCTTGAAGCAAAACAAGAGGCACTTGCACTAAAGCTAAAAGAAATTGACGAGAAAGCTTTAAAAACAAGTGATCAAATCGAAGAAAAACAAAAAGAAAATGAAAAAACAAAAAAAGAAATCAAAGCACTGAAACAAGAAATTGCTGATACTGAAAAACGTATTGAAGATAGAAACAAATTCTTGAAAAAGCGTGTACGTGCGCTTCAAGAAAGCGGCGGTTCTACGAAATACATAGATGTATTACTAGGAGCGAAAAGCTTTAGCGATTTCATCAGCCGTGCAGGTGCAGTATCTACACTCATCAACGCAGACAGCGAAATCATTAAAGAGCAAGAAAAAGACAAAGCTGAGCTTCAAAAGTCTGAAAACGAATTAAATACAAAGCTTGAAGATGTTCAAAAGACACTTGCAAAGCTTGAAACGCTTCAAACAGACTTGAATAAACAGCTTGATGAAAAAGACAAGCTATTCAAGCAAGTGAAAAAGCAAAAAGGAAGTGCATCTTCTGAAATCAGCGAGTTAAACAGTGAGGCTAACAGCATTGCATCTGAAAAAGACGCAACAATTGCTGCACAAAAACAAGCTGAAAAAGAAGCGAGAGAAGCAGCTCAAAAAGCAAAAGAAGAAAAAGCACAAAGACAACAGCAGCGTCAAGCGAGTGTTCAAGCGGAAGACAACAGCTCAACTAATGACAGCAGCCCGTCTTCAAATAACAGTAACAGTGGATCTTCAAATAATAATAACAACAGCAGTTCACCAAGCAAGAAGCCATCTTCTGGCGGTGGATCACCTGTCAGCAGTAACGTAGGCGGAATCGAAGGTGCAATCAGCACAGGTTCTACCATTGTTGGACAATCTCCATATAAATGGGGCGGCGGCAGATCACAAGCCGATATTGATGCACGTCGTTTTGACTGTTCTTCATTCGTTCGCTGGGCATTCGCATCAGCAGGTATCAACCTTGGACCAGTTGGCGGTACAACAACAGATTCTCTTGTAGGTAAAGGAAGAGCTGTAAGTGCATCTGACATGAAACGCGGAGACCTTGTGTTCTTTGATACGTATAAAGTAAATGGACACGTTGGTATTTACTTAGGAAACGGTACATTCTTGAACGATAACAGCTCTCGCGGTGTTTCAGTTGACTCTATGAGCAATGTTTACTGGAAAAAAGCATTCAATGGCGTTGTGAGAAGAGTCGTTGAATAAATCATTACTTACTATATAACCGTAAACAGGCTTCCTTAAACAGCAGTTTAAGGAAGCTTTTTCTTTTTTTGAAGATATGAGCAAATGATTCGCTTATTATCCGCAGATTTAATAGGATATGGGTAAGGAATAAAAGTAAGAGTGGAATTGATGCTCTCTGTCATGAATGGAAGCATCACCCAAGGGCATTCTAATAAGAAATGCTAGCAGCAATTGAAGAGGGAGTGACAGTTGTGTCAGAAGAAAAAATCTACGATACGATCATCATTGGAGCGGGACCTGCCGGAATGACAGCCGCTGTTTATACATCACGGGGAAATCTTTCAACATTGATGATTGAAAGAGGGATTCCAGGCGGTCAAATGGCAAATACGGAAGATGTCGAGAACTATCCTGGCTTTGAAAGCATTTTAGGGCCAGAACTTTCAAATAAAATGTTTGAGCATGCGAAGAAATTCGGTGCTGAGTATGCATATGGCGATATCAAAGAAATCGTAGACGGTGAAGAGTACAAAATCGTTAAAGCCGGTTCAAAAGAATATAAAGGACGCTCTGTCATTGTTGCGGCAGGTGCTGAATACAAAAAAATCGGTGCACCAGGTGAAAAAGAACTTGGCGGCCGAGGCGTCTCTTACTGTGCAGTATGTGACGGTGCTTTCTTTAAAAACAAAGAGCTCGTGGTCATTGGCGGAGGAGACTCTGCGGTAGAAGAGGGTGTGTACCTCACACGCTTTGCGTCAAAAGTAACGATCGTTCATAGACGCGATAAACTTCGCGCACAAAGCATTTTACAAGCGCGTGCTTTTGATAATGAAAAAATCGACTTCATGTGGAACAAAACCGTTAAACAAATTAATGAAGAAAACGGTAAAGTCGGCAGTGTGACCTTGATTGATACGGTGACTGGTGAAGAAGAAGACTTTAAAACAGACGGCGTCTTTATCTATATCGGGATGCTCCCACTATCTAAACCATTTGAAAATCTCGGCATTACAAATGAAGAAGGATATATCGAGACAAACGAAAGAATGGAAACAAGAGTGGAAGGCATTTTCGCCGCTGGTGACATTCGTGAAAAAACACTCCGTCAAATTGTGACAGCAACAGGTGACGGAAGTATTGCCGCACAAAGCGCACAGCATTATGTAGAAGAGCTTGCTGAAAAGCTGAAAGCAGCGAAATAAATGGCTGTCGTAAATCCTTAATATAGCGTCATGGGCTTTTAACTGGAATGTAACACGGGTGAAACAATTATCCGTTATGATAAAACTAGTAATTGACCCCCTTTTATAAGGAATACAAGTTTGGCACGGATGAGAATCCGTGTCCTTTTTTTGCTTAAAATCAGAAATTCATGAGATGTTCACAAATGACGCATGGAGAACCGTTAGATGCTGTAAAATAAAGAGTAGAGAAATTGCCCGCCACCTCTTTCAGACGAAAACCTGTCTGTTTTCGGTGAAGAACGGGCATGTTCATTGTGGGAGTCAGGATGAACCTGTATAATAAGAAAAAGACATATAAGAGTAGGTGACAGCTGATGCAACGAGTAACCAATTGTGTGCTGCATCACGATGATCAAGTTCTCTTGCTGCAAAAGCCAAGACGGGGCTGGTGGGTAGCGCCAGGCGGCAAAATGGAAAGCGGAGAATCGGTCAAGGATTCAGTCGTTCGAGAGTATAGAGAAGAAACAGGAATTTATATTTTAAATCCTCAGTTAAAAGGTGTTTTTACCTTTATCATAAAAGAAGGCGATCAAATCGTTCAAGAGTGGATGATGTTCACCTTTATGGCAGATTCGTTTACTGGAAAAAACGTGACAGAGTCAGAGGAAGGCATTTTAAAGTGGCATGATGTAAAGGATGTGCCTCATTTACCGATGGCTCCAGGAGATTCCCATATTCTTGATTTCATGCTAAAGGGAAAAGGACTTCTGCACGGTACTTTTACGTATACACCTGATTTTGAATTGATTGCTTATCGGTTAGATCCTCAAGGAGACTAATACATGAACCGTTTTCATAAAGAAGGAGAGGAAGCAGGCATGAATACGAACAAACAAGAAGATATTCAGCTTGTGATTATTACAGGAATGTCAGGTGCGGGGAAAACCGTTGCCATACAAAGCTTTGAAGACTTAGGTTACTTCTGTGTAGATAACTTGCCGCCATCACTTTTACCAAAGTTCTTAGAACTCATGAAGGAATCGACTTCTAAGATGAGCAAGGTTGCCCTTGTGATGGATTTACGCGGACGAGAATTCTTTGACAGCTTAATTGCAGCCTTAGATGAAATGAGTGATCTTGGCTGGATCACACCAAAAATATTATTTCTAGATGCAAACGATAAGGTGCTTGTCTCAAGATACAAAGAAACGAGACGTTCGCATCCTCTTGCGACAACAGGATTGCCCCTTGAAGGAATCGCGATGGAACGCGATCTGTTAGAAGAGTTAAAAGGCCGGGCTCAAATGATTTTTGATACATCGGATCTAAAACCAAAACAGCTTCGAGAAAAAATTGTCGCACACTTTGCCACAAGCCAAGGGCAGGTGTTTACAGTGAATGTGATGTCCTTCGGTTTTAAATACGGTCTGCCGATTGATGCTGATCTTGTATTTGACGTGAGATTTCTGCCGAATCCTTACTATATTGAGAGCATGCGTCCACAGACTGGAAACGATGAAGAAGTGCGCTCCTATGTAATGAAATGGAGCGAGACACAAAAATTCACAGAGAAATTAATCGACCTTCTCAGCTTTATGCTTCCGGCCTATAAACGAGAAGGAAAGAGCCAGCTTGTGATCGCTATTGGCTGTACAGGCGGACAGCACCGATCAGTGACGCTAGCTAACTACTTATCGGAGTATTTTAAAAATGACTACTATACTCATGTCACTCACCGGGACATTGAAAAGAGAAGCAGAAAATAGATGACGACACTTCCAAAGGTGGTCATCCTTGGCGGGGGCACTGGCTTATCTGTTTTGCTCAGAGGACTAAAAACAAAGCCAGTGGATATTACCGCTATTGTAACGGTTGCTGATGACGGAGGCAGCTCAGGCAGACTGCGGCATGATTTGAATATTCCGCCTCCAGGCGATATTCGAAATGTCCTTGCGGCTCTCTCTGATGTTGAACCGCTTGTAGAAGACTTATTTCAGCACCGTTTTAACAAAGGGAATGACTTAACAGGCCACTCTCTTGGCAACCTCATTCTTGCGGCCATGACAAATATAACCGGTGATTTTTTTCATGCCGTCACAGAAATGAGCAAGGTCTTAAATGTGAGAGGAAAAGTCTTGCCAGCAGCGAATTCAAGTGTTGTTCTTCACGCAGAATTAGAAAATGGGCAAGTGGTGACAGGAGAATCAAAAATCCCAACCTACGGTGAGCGAATTAAACGAGTGTTCCTCACACCCGATACGATTGAACCGCTCCCAGAATCGATACAAGTCATTCGTGAAGCTGATTTGATTGTCATTGGACCTGGCAGCTTGTATACGAGTATCTTGCCAAACTTGCTTGTACCGCATATTGGCGAAGAAGTGATTCGCTCAAAGGCGAAAAAAGTGTATATTTGCAATGTCATGACGCAGCCAGGGGAAACGCTTTCCTACAGTGCAGCTGATCATGTGCAGGCATTAAACGATCATATGATTCGTCCATTTATCGATACCATTTTTGTTAACAATAAAGAAATTCCAGAAGAGATCAAAGCAAAATATGCAGAAGAACAGGCACAGCCTGTACAGTTCGACACAGATGTACTCAAGGCAATGGGACTGGAAGTCATCCCTGGGGAAATCATTACATATGACCAGCATGTGATTCGTCACGACACGCTGAAAGTAGCCTCGCTGCTTGTCGACCTGCTGCATAAGAAAAAATAGGAATGGGGGTGGCAAGGATGTCATTTGCATCCGAAACAAAAAAAGAGCTGACTAATCTGGACGTGAAGGACTGCTGCACAAAAGCAGAGCTTTCTGCCCTCATCCGTATGAACGGTTCATTATCTTTCTCTAATCGAAAATTGATTTTAGATATACAGACAGAGAACGCAGCCATTGCAAGACGGATTTATACGCTGATCAAAAAGAAATATGATGTCACAGTCGAACTGCTCGTCCGTAAGAAAATGAGATTAAAAAAGAATAATGTGTATATTGTCAGACTGGTAGAACGAGCGAAAACCATTTTAGAGGATTTGAAAATATTAGGTGAGCAATTTGTATTTGAGCGTAATATTTCAGAAGAGCTTGTCAAGAAAAGATGCTGCAAGCGCTCCTATATGAGAGGTGCTTTTTTAGCAGGCGGTTCTGTGAATAATCCAGAAACGTCTTCCTATCACCTTGAGATTTTTTCATTATATAAAGAACACAATGATGCCCTTTGTGAGCTGATGAACCAATTTCATCTCAACAGTAAAACACTTGAGCGTAAAAAAGGCTACATCACATATATGAAAGAAGCTGAAAAAATTACCGAATTCTTAAGTGTTGTCGGTGCGCATAATTCACTTCTTCGCTTCGAAGACGTTCGGATCGTCCGTGATATGCGGAATTCCGTAAATCGGCTCGTCAATTGTGAAACAGCAAACTTGAATAAAACGATTGGTGCATCACTGCGCCAGGTCGAGAACATTCAATTCATTGATGAAAAAATTGGACTTGATGCTCTGCCGGATAAGCTGCGTGAAATTGCAAAACTGCGAGTCGACTATCAAGAGGTTACGCTAAAGGAACTTGGAGAAATGGTGGAAAGCGGCAAGATCAGCAAATCAGGCATTAACCACCGCTTAAGAAAGCTAGATCAAATTGCAGAACAATTACGAAACGGACAAGCTGTTACACTCAAATAGGAGAATGAAAAAGGGAGGCAGATCATATGGTGGAAAAAACGGTCACCATCCAGTTGAAAACAGGCTTGCAGGCACGTCCCGCTGCTTTGTTCGTACAAGAAGCCAATCGCTTTGGGGCTGAAATTTTTCTAGAGAAGGACGGAAAAAAAGTCAATGCGAAGAGCATTATGGGTCTCATGAGTCTTGCGATCAGTTCTGGGGTCACTGTCAAACTGATAGCAGATGGTGCGGATGAACAAGAAGCCATTGATGCGTTAACGGATTTTATCAATCAAGAAAACTGAGTCTCTTCACAGACTCAGTTTTTTTAGAAGGGAATGTACATGATGCAATCAGCTTTTTTACAGAAAATCGGATACGAAGGGCAGTCCATTACCTTTGATGACCTGCCTGCATTATTAAAAAAGATGGCCTACACCTTTCCATTTGAAAATAGATCTGTGCTGAACAAACAATCCTATGCCTTGAATCAAGAAGGGTTGAAGCAGCATCTTCTTGAAGGAAACAGAGGAGGTCTTTGCTACGATCTCAATCCTCTCTTATATTATGTGTTAAAAGAGGCAGGACTCGCTGTACAGCTCGTTCAAGGGACCGTGTATAACAAAGAAGCGGGTACATGGGCAATTGATGGCACGCACGTAGCCATGACGTTGAACCATCACAACGAACGGTTTCTTATTGATGCGGGATTTGGTGTGAATTTACCTCTTCAACCTGTACCTTTTACAGAAGAATGGGTGGAAGGAGCGTCTATTCGGTTTCGAGTCAAAGCAGAGGAAACCGAAAAAGGAACGCACCTTCTCCAATTAGACAGAGGAGAAGGCGCTGAAACAGGCTATGCGTTCACATTGGAAGAGGTGAGCGAGCCTACATTGGTCCAAATGAGACAGGAGATTTATGAAAATGAAGCCTCTCCTTTTAACAAAAGACCGCTTGCGTCAAAGCTCACGCCAACAGGACGTGTAGTCGTCACCGAGGAACATGTCACCACACATGAACATGAAGAAGTGTCGAAAAAACCGCTGCCTCTGCCTTTTGAGGAATACGTGAAAACTCTTTTGCCGTAAGCGGCATCAAAAAAACAGCCCTAGGTCAAATGGGGCTGTTTTCTTTATTCATTATCGAATACGTGTGAAAGTTGCATAATGGTCTGTTGTTTTGTAAATGAGCCAGTCGCTTGAATACACGAGGCGATCAGCATTGCGGAAGCCGGAGACGTAGTTGATATCTGCCTCACGCCATGTTCGGCCGCTGGCTGAAGGGAGACGTCCCTCCCGGTTAGAGAAAACATCTCCACCGATGCTTTTGCCTGGTGCAACCTCCGCTAGATTTCCCTTCGATGCAACCCATCCAAGAGTACTTGCTTGTGATTTTGTGATGTAATTATCAGGTAGTCGTTTGTAGCGAATTAAATAATCTGCTACCCCATCAAATGTATTAATGACGGCAAGGGTACGCAAATCTGATGCAAGTTGAATGGAAGCCGGTTCATTCGTGGCTGTTGGTGTAAGAGGTGTTGCTGCTTGAGCTTGCTGCGGGATAAATCCAGAAAACAGAATAGCAGCGATCAGAGCGAACATAGTAAAAATCGAACTTATTTTTTTCATCTTCATCCTCCTATAAAGGAAATCGGATGCTGTCCTCTTGATGCTTGTCTACCTCATATTATAGCACCCGAACATGAAAGAAATGTAAAGAAACAGGATCTTTGCTAAAATGAGGCTTTTCTCCTGATGTTCTCCTGATGAAATAAATAAAAAGACGCAGTTCCGTTTCCTGCGTCTTTTCCGATTAAGATGAGGCAAGCTCTTTCACAATATCAACAGGGGCTTTGCCATCAATTCCATGAATCACATTATGAATGGCTCGTTTCAGCATAAGATCCCGTGTTGTTTCAGTAGCGGAACCGATGTGAGGAGCAAGGGTGACATTGTTCATTTCTTTGAAAGGATGATTCTCCTGAAGCGGTTCCTGCTCAAACACATCAAGACCTGCGCCTTTGATCCATCCCTCTTGAAGCGCTTGAATGAGACTTTTTTCATCCACTGTTTTCCCGCGGGAGATGTTTACAAATAAAGCCGTTTGCTTCATTAACTTCAATTCTCGTTCCCCAATCATATGATACGTTTCATCGGTCAGCGGTGTAATTAACACAATGATATCGGCTTGCTTTAGCAGGTCATCAAGTGTGCAATATATAGCGCCATATGCTGATTCAGCCTTTTCATTCCGGCTGCGGTTATGATACAGGACGTTCATATCAAAACCATGTGCAGCTCGTTTGGCTACTTGCTCTCCGATTCGTCCCATGCCAATAATGCCAAGCGTTTGATGATGGACATCGATGCCAAAAATATCTTCTTCCTGTACAAATTTCGTCCATTTTCCCTCACGGATAAAACGATCAAGCTCGGCAATTCTTCGCGCAGAGGAAAGAATGAGTGAAAATGCAAGGTCAGCAACAGTATGATCGAGTGTATAAGGCGTGTGCGTTCCGATTACGCCTCTTTGCCTCATCGCTTCTATATCGAAGTTGTCATAGCCAACAGAGTTATTGCTCACTACTTTGAGTTTTGGTGCGTGATCTAATAGCTCTTGATCGATTTTCGTTCCAGACGTTAAAAGACCATCAGCATGCTGCAGTTTTTGAAACAAAATATCTTTTGGAATAGGGTCTTTGGATTGCCACACCTCGTATGTACAATGATCCTTTAGTATTTCCTCAAATGGGGCAGGTAATGGTTTGGCGACAAAAATGTGTGGTGTCACAGTCAACTCGCTCCTTTCACATGATCATCTTGCTCCTTTTATTATAAAGCAACCATTTCGGCTGAACACGTTTGAATGTTATCTGCTCAATATTTAATATACTAAAATAACGGAAAAGAGAGACGTTTTCTTAGTGAAAAAGTATATTCATATGCCATCTGATGCATTTTTTATATAAATAAAAATCAGTTAATGGGAGATGTGACATATGAAAGTATCGGATTTTCTGAGAGATTATCTGACAAATTGGGAAATAGATCGAGATTTTTTGATAGAAAAAATATTATATTTGAAATGTATTAAACGGGATGGTCGTTTTCTACTAAACCATTTCATCGTCTTTTGGCGATTAGAGAACGATAGATTGAAAAGAAGACCGCGTCTCCCCTATGATGAAGCGGAAAATAGAGAAAATGATAACATTTTTTCTCATCGTTTTCTCATTTTTTTCTTTTTTTTCTATCATTTTTCTTCTCTATGCTTGAGAACACACGAAAGAAAAGGGGGACAGGCAGGGACTTACGTGACTTATAAAAAGATGGGAGATGGCAAGATGGGATCAAAATTAGAACAGATTCTTCAGCACAATGCAGAGTTCGTACATGAGAGACATTATGAGCCTTACAAAGCGGGGAAATTTCCTGAAAAGAAACTCGTCATATTAACTTGTATGGATACACGTCTTTTAGAATTACTGCCGCAATCCATGGGGCTGCGCAACGGTGATGCGAAGATCATTAAAAATGCGGGCGCCATCGTAACACATCCTTTCGGCAGTGTGATGAGGAGTATTCTACTAGCCATCTATGAGCTAAAGGCAGAAGAGGTATGCATTGTAGGACATCATGAATGCGGAATGGCAGGTCTTGCGGCAGATCCTTTACTTGAAAAGGCGATAGCACGTGGAATTGAAGAGAAATGTTTGAGCATTGTGAAAAACTCAGGAGTTGATTTAAAGGGGTGGCTGACAGGCTTTGATTCGGTTGAAGAGAGCGTGTCCCAAAGTGTGAAATTGGTCAAAGAGCATCCATTGATGCCAAGTGATGTGGCTGTTCATGGACTTGTCATTCATCCAGCAACGGGAAAGCTGGATGTCGTTGTGAAAGATAAACAGATTGACGCGCAGTATACCTAAATCATCTACACATACTTGAAGGAGGCCAACACATACCATGCGTTTTTATGGAAGATTTGAAGGATATGATTCATCAAAGTTTAGACGCGATTTAATCGCTGGGCTTGTCGTGGGCGTTGTGGCAATTCCTTTAGGAATGGCTTTTGCCATTGCATCTGGTGTCGGACCAGAATATGGATTATACACAGTCATCGTTGCCGGCATTTTGATTTCATTGTTTGGTGGTTCAAAGTATCAGATCGGCGGGCCGACTGGGGCGTTTGTTCCGATTTTATTTGGTATCGTCAGCCAGTACGGTATTGAAAACTTACTCATTGCCGGCTTTATGGCAGGCTGTATGCTTGTATTATTCGGAATATTCAAACTGGGGAAGCTCATGAAATTTATTCCTCGTCCGGTTATCATCGGCTTTACTGCTGGCATTGCTGTCATTATTTTTTCAGGACAGATTGCCAACTTCCTCGGATTAAAGGGTGTTGAAAAGCATGAAAGCTTTTTCCTCAATATGAGAGAAATTGTGGTCCATCTTGGTACCGCAAACAGTCTCGCTATCATCACAGCCGTTATTGGGCTTATCGTGATTTTGGCGGCACAAAAATACATTCCCAAAATACCTGGTGCTCTATTAGGTTTATTGGCTTCAACGTTTTTAGCTGTTCTCTTTTTCCAAGGACAAGTTGAAACGATTGGCTCTGCATATGGTGAAATCCCTCGTCAGCTGCCAACCTTCGCTATTCCTGAATTAACGGTTGAAAAAATGATATACCTCCTGCCTCCAGCGATTGTCATTGCGCTTTTAGGCGGCGTAGAATCGATCTTGTCCGCAATGGTTGCTGATAATATGAAAGGCACTAAGCATGATAGCAACAAGGAGCTCGTCGGACAAGGAATCGCCAATATGGCGGCACCGCTTTTCGGAGGAATTCCGGCGACTGGGGCGATTGCCCGTACGGCAACAAACATCAAAAATGGCGGAGCAAGCCCGATTTCTGGTGTTGTGCATGGCGTCGTCGTGCTGCTCATCTTAATGCTATTTGCGCCATATGCGTCGATGATTCCACTTGCTGCGATGGCACCGATTTTAATGTTTGTTGCTTGGAATATGAGTGAGAAAAAAGAGTTTATCAATATTGTAAAAGTGAAAAATGCGGATTCACTTGTACTTGTTGTGACCTTCCTACTGACGGTCATCGGTGATTTGATTATTGGCGTCACCGCAGGTCTCATTTTAGCATTTATCGCTTTTATCAAAAAAATGAGCCAGACGACCAGCATTCATCCAAATGTTGCAGTTCCCCAAATGGAAACGGCAGCTGCTTTAGAAAAACAGACAGACCAGCAAGGCATCAGTATGTACTCCATTGAAGGGCCGCTGTTTTTCGGAACGATAGATTCATTGGAAAATTCGATTTTGGACCATGTTCAGACAAAGCCGAAAACACTCATTCTACTCATGAATAAAGTCAATTATATGGACACATCAGCAGAAGCGGTGCTGATGAATATCTCCAATCGTTTAAAGCATCATAATGGTAAGCTGATGATTGTCGGACTTCAATCACAGCCGAAAGAGCTTTTGCGTCGAACAGGTCTTTTCCATCATATTGGAAAACAGCATTTCTTTGAACGAACAGATGATATCTCGCCACAGCATCTATAAGGGTGTAAAAAAAGCACGTGACGGTTTGGTCACGTGCTTTTTGCCTGTTCTGTTTCAGTAGAAAAACGTTTTGTGAGTTTCTGTTGATGAGAGGCGAAAATCTCTTCTAATGTCACATCATAAAGATCAGCTAAAACGAGTAGATTCGCTAACACATCACCCATTTCTTCGATCAGGTCTTTCTTTAACTCTAGTGTCTCTTGTATTTTCTCATCAGGCCGATCACGCCCAATCTCTACGGCTCTAACGGCCCGAGCGAGCTCTCCCGTTTCTTCCATAAGGAAGCCTAACCGAATAAACGGCCCGTATTTTGTCCAATTTCTCATTTCGTAAAACTCCTTGATCCACTTCTCTATCTCAGTTGTTTGCATTTTCTTTATACAGCTCCTTATATGGTGTTCATTTTTTCATTTTACACTATATATAGATGAACCGGCTGTTTCTTTACAACCAATTATAGTAGAATGAGTGGGTAAAGAAAATCATAGAGAGAGATGGAGCTGTTTTGATGAAAACGATTTGTGTGTTTGCTGGTTCGAATCCAGGCGTGAAGGACGTCTATAAACAAAAGGCTGTAGAGCTGGGAACTTATATGGCAGAGCAAGACATCCGTCTTGTATACGGCGGTTCACGAATTGGATTAATGGGTGCCATTGCAGATGAGGTCTTAAGACATGGCGGGCAAGTCATTGGGGTTATGCCTAAGGGGCTTTTTAGAGGAGAAGTTGTGCATCAAGAGCTGACAGAATTAATCGAGGTAACAGGAATGCATGAACGAAAAGCGAAAATGAGCGAGCTGGCTGATGGATTTATTGCGATGCCAGGCGGCTTTGGTACATATGAAGAATTATTTGAGGTGCTATGCTGGGCACAAATCGGCATCCACCAAAAGCCAATAGGTTTGTATCAAGTGAATGACTATTTCAATCCGCTCATTGACATGGTGAAGTTTAGTGTACAGGAAGGTTTTTCGAATGAATCACACCTTCAATTGTTACATGC
Source organism: Bacillus sp. NMCN1 (assembly GCF_002998085.1). Taxonomy (NCBI): domain Bacteria; kingdom Bacillati; phylum Bacillota; class Bacilli; order Caryophanales; family Bacillaceae; genus Bacillus; species Bacillus sp. NMCN1. The sequence continues at coordinate 620,038 of NZ_PVQL01000002.1, forward strand.
TTCCAGCGAACCGGAGGAATTAATCACGCAGATGGCTTCTTATCAAACACCATCTCTTCAGCAGAAATGGACGGAGCTGTCTTAAAGCGTGTTCAATCACAAAAAACCGTCTGTTCAAGGAGCAGACGGTTTGTTTTGTCATATTATTTTTGTTCTTCTGCATTACGGGTCAAGACTTTGTCAATGAGTCCGTATTGAAGTGCTTCTTCCGCTGTTTTGAAGTTGTCACGATCTGTATCGCGCTCAATCACTTCAATTGGCTGACCAGTACGTTCAGCAAGTACTTGGTTCAGTTTATCGCGTAAAGAAAGGATTCGTTTTGCCGCAATTTCAATTTCTGTTGCCTGACCTTGGGCACCACCTAGTGGTTGGTGAATCATGACTTCACTGTTTGGAAGGGCATAACGCTTACCTTTTTCACCAGCAGCAAGCAGGAACGCACCCATAGATGCAGCCATACCAATACAAATAGTTGATACTTTTGGTTTAATAAATTGCATCGTATCATAAATGGCCATACCAGCTGTGATCGAACCGCCAGGGCTGTTAATGTAGATAGAAATATCTTTTTCTGGATCTTCAGCTTCTAAGAAAAGCAGCTGTGACACGATGGAGTTGGCAACATTGTCATCGATCGCAGAACCAAGCATGATAATACGGTCTTTTAAAAGACGAGAATAAATGTCGTAAGCTCTTTCCCCACGATTTGTTTGCTCAATGACTGTAGGTATTAAATTCATAATGTTCCTCCTTCACCTTTTAGGTAAGTATGTAATTCAATGATACATTTTTGGTCAATAAAGGTCAAACAAAACGCTGACCTAAATTCAAATACCCCTATCCATTTTCCCCAAAATCATTCCACTTCAAACCATCATATTAGTCTATGGTTCCAAAAGAAGAAAATACATGTTCAGGACTGATGATTAATCATTGCTTTCTTGCAGCATTTCCCTTATAATTTGATATGCTGACGTTCAAAAACATATCGTGCGCTCGTAGCTCAGTTGGATAGAGCGGTGGTTTCCGGTACCACGTCTGCCGGGGGTTCGAATCCCTCCGAGCGCGTCTATAGTATCCGATAGGATTCGTTTTATAATTTATGAAAAAAGCTGAAAACCCTTTGAAATAAAGGGTTTTTTGTTTTTTTATGAGTGGTATTGTGTGAGTAAATTGAGAGGAACTTCACTATTTATCATCGTTTAAGTGAAGGAGTTCATTTTGTACCAAAAAGCACAGATTAAAATTGTTAAAAAGACAAATTTTCTTTATGATTAGTGATTAAGTAAAGTTAATCTATAATTGGAGTCTAAAATCATTGATTCAACAATATTCTCAAAGCTTGTTCAACTAAAAGGGCAGAATCCTTTAATAAGGAGGCACTCATGAATTGTGAAAGTGTTTTACATCAAATTGAAGTAGCTGTTAAAACATTAATAAAAATAGTAAGTCAATTAGAAGAAGATGATTTACAAAAAAGACCAACACCTCATAAGCAGTCTATCGGAGAGTTGCTGGAACACATTGCGATCATTTGTGAAGCGGACTGGCGTATTGCTAATGAGGCTACCCAAGAAGAGATGGAAAAGTTTTATGCTAATGTATCATATAAAACTTTAAAGTCGATAGAAAAAGGCTTAATGACTAATTTTCATTCATTAAAAAATAATTATATGAAATTATCGGACACAGAACTACTGTCTCGTACCACTTCATATTGGGGTGTGACATATACAAGGTATGAATGGTTGTTAGAAATATTAACACATGTATATCATCATAGGGGACAATTACATGCTATGCTTGTTCACTGTTACAATAAAGACCTCAAAATTTTAATGTTTGAATAATGTTCTTCAACTTCAATCAATGAATTTATCTATGCTGATCCGATCTCTATTGAAAAACAGTCTGCTGCGTTTAAACAAATACTGATCAAAAAAAATAATAGAAAAAAGACAAAGCACTGAACAGGGGGCTTTGTCTTTTTTTTGATATCTTCTTAAAATTACTAGCCATAAGACTCATTTCTTTCCTTTATAGGCGTATTTGTTGAGCATGCTGGCTGTATATGATTAACATGGAAGAGAATTGACAATGAGGAGGGATTTTTTGTGGCGAAGATTTTATTGATTACATTTCCCGCTGAAGGGCATGTGAATCCTATGTTAGGGATCATCAAAGCATGGGCGGATCGAGGAGATGAAGTGCATGCGGTCACAACTGTACATTATGAGGAACGAATCAAACGCTTAGGCGCTCACGTACATAAACATCCAGACTATATTCGTACATTACATGTGGATGAAGGAAATCTCGATTCCATGCAGCCGTTCTTTCATGCCATGCTGCAAACATCATTTGATATTTTAGAGGTGGTGGAAACACTTTCTCAGCAGCATTCATTTGATTTTGTCTATTTTGATATGTTTGGGGCAGGGGAGCTTGTTCGAGATTACTTACAAATTCCAGGGATCGGTTCAAACCCATCTTTTGTGCTGCAAGAGGCGCATTTTGATACACCTCTATACAGAAAGGATGAGAAAGCCGATCATCTGTTAGAAAGCATACAAGAGCGTTTTGGCGTTCAGCCAACGCGTTTGATGCAATTCATGAAAAATCGCGGAGAACTGAATATCGTGTATACAAGTGAATATTTTCAGCCGTCTGTCGATGCTGTGAACGACTCGTTTGTTTTCATTGGACCGAGCTTTCTAAAAAGGGCAGATCAGCATGATTTCCCGCTGGAAGCACTTGAGCAAGAAAAGGTCGTCTTTATTTCGATGGGCACCGTTCTTGGAGATACAGAAGCATTTTTTAATATGTGTATCGATGCCTTTGCTGACTTTAACGGAAAAGTGGTGCTTGCAACAGGTGAAAAAGTGGATCGGTCTCTCTTGAAAGAGGCGCCTTCTCATTTTCTGATCGAGCCTTATGTACCGCAGCTTGAAGTGCTCGAGCTGACAGATGTGTTTGTGACACATGGCGGAATGAACAGTGTCAATGAAGGCATTCATTATCACGTTCCGATGGTCGTCATTCCGGTCGACAAAGATCAGCCGATGGTCGCACAAAGACTGACAGAGTTATCTGCTGCCCGTGCACTTGATAAAGATCAGCTGACAGCAAAGCAGCTAAGAGAAACCGTGGAATCTGTTCTTGGAAGTGACACGTACCGTGCTGGAATTGAAAAAATTGAGGAAAGCTTCCAAACAGCAGGTGGAACAGAAAAAGCATTGCGGGTAATTGATCAATTGTTGCAAGCGAAACAGACTCAATCATGAGTTGGTCAGCGTGTAGGCAAACCCTTGCATTCGGTGTCAGTCCTGCGTGCTGGTGCTCACGAATGTCAAATTCCCTCCGCGCCAGTACTCGACATTCCTAGACTTCAAAGGTTTTCTATCACGCTGAAAAGAAGACAAAGGGCTAAAACCTAGATCATTTTAGCCCTTTGTCAACAATCTGTAACAGACTCAATCATGAGTCTGTTTTTTTGATGAAAAAAAGTGATTGTATTCCTCATTTCTGTATGCTATTATTCAATTCGTAATCATTTCGATTAATAATCGTAATGATTACGATAATATAAAATTTGGGGGACGTACATATGAGTGATCAGCCTGTTTACATAAAGAAAAAGCAATCCTATGTGACATACACCTTGATGCTGTTTTCAGTCATGGCTTGTTTTTTATTGGCATCATGCTCTGAAAATAAAGCATCTTCCAGCATGAATGACAGAGAAGAAGATGAGCTGGTGTATGCAAGTACAAAAGATATAAGGGACATCAATCCCCATTTATATGGCGGAGAGATGGCGGCTCAAAATATGGTGTTTGAATCGCTTGTCGTCAATACAGAGAAAGGCGTTCAGCCTGCCTTAGCGAAAAGCTGGGACATTTCAAAGGATGGAAGGACCTACACCTTTCACCTTCGAAAAGGCGTGACTTTTTCAGATGGCGAGCCCTTTAATGCAAAGGCAGTGAAAATGAACGTGGATGCTGTCGTTAAAAATATTGAAAAAAACGCTTGGCTGAATCTCGTATCCGAAATCAAATCCACAAAGGCGGTGGATGAAGATACTTTTGTTCTCACGTTAAAAGAGCCTTATTATCCTACGTTAGAAGAGCTGGGCTTAACACGTCCCTTCCGTTTTATTTCTCCAAAAAGCTTCAAAGATGGAACGACTGCAAAAGGAGTTCAAAGCTATGCAGGCACAGGTCCTTATGTGCTAAAGGAACATAAAAAAAATCAATATGCCGTTTTTAAAGCGAATGACCACTACTGGGGGAAAAAGCCAAACATTTCAACAGTGAAATGGAAAGTCATGCCGGATCATCAAACGATTTTACTTGCCCTGCAAAAAGGAGAAATTGATCTCTTATTTGGAGCAGATGGTGACATGATCGACGGAGACTCATTCCAGGCTTTAAAAGAAGCAGGTCAATACGGTGTGACCGTGAGTCCACCAGTTGGTTCAAGATCGATCGTCATCAATTCAAATCAGCCAATGACAAAAGATCCGAAAGTCAGAGAAGCGTTTCAATATGCCATTCAAAAAGAGATGATCACAAAAGGCATTTTAAATGGAACGGAACAGGTGGCACATACGCTGCTTGCCCCGTCAGTTCCTTACGCAGATATCCCGCTGAAAAAGAAAACCTATCAAAAAAAGAAAGCAGAAGCATTACTGGATGAGGCTGGCTGGAAGCTGAAAGAAGACGGCTACCGCTATCAAAATGGCAAAAGGCTGAGTGTCGCCATTTACTATAATTCCGATAATGCAGGAGAAAGAACAATAAGTGAATCAATTCAACAAGATTTTAAGCAGGTTGGGGTCAAACTGGATATTAGAGGAGAAGAAAAACAGGCATTTTTAGATCGTCAAAAAACAGGGAAATTCGATCTGATGTACTCACTATCATGGGGACTTCCTTATGATCCACAAACCTATGTTTCTTCGTTCCGCGTAGCATCGCATGCTGATTATCAAGCCCAATTAGGGTTGAAGAAGAAAAAATGGCTGGACGAGACGATAACGAAAGTATTGGTAGAACCAGATGAGCAAAAGCGGAAACAAATGTATCGAGACATCTTGACGTATATTCATGATGAAAATGTCTACATCCCAATCTCTTATTCTGTGACAAAGGCCGTTTATAATAAACGCCTGAAAGGCATTGGTTTTCATGTGTCACAGTATGAAATTCCCTTTGACCGCATGTATTTTTCGTCATAACGAGGGGGCGGAAACATGACACGCTATCTCTTAAAACGAATATTGCTGCTTATCCCGCTCATGATGTTCATCACCTTCTTTGCCTTTGTACTGCTGACAATGCGGGCAAGTGATCCAGCTGAGGTCGCTTTGCGGGTGAATCAAGTCACTCCAACAGAAGACATGATTGAATCAATGCGACAGGAGCTAGGCTTAGATCAGCCATTTCTTATACGCTATGCCACATGGCTTAAAAATGGATTATCAGGTGATTTTGGCAGGAGCTATGTCACACAGGAGCCGGTTTTTGATCTCATCATGGAGGCGCTGCCTGCCACATTGCAGCTTGCAGGAGCAGCGCTCTTTTTCATCATTGTATTGAGTTTGTTATTCGGAGTGATCTGTGCATATGCTGCTCATACCTGGATGGATCGAGTACTGAGAGCCTTTGTGTTTATCGCTGCTTCTATGCCTAGTTTTTGGTTAGGGATTTTGTTTATTTGGCTTTTTTCTGTCAAATTCAATTGGGTCAATACGAGTGGAATGGAAGGATTCAAATCGATTCTTCTCCCAGCTCTCACACTATCACTTGGCTACTTATCGACCTATGTGAGACTGATCCGCAATCAAATCCTAAAATTTCAGCACGAGCCTTTTGTTTTTTATGCAAGAGCTCGCGGTTTAAAGGAACGGGCTGTCCAACTGAAAGTGATGAGACATGCGCTTCAATTAGCGGTGACAGCACTTGGTATGTCTATTCCAAAGCTTATTGCTGGCACAGTGATTATTGAAAATTTATTTGCTTGGCCAGGGGTTGGCCGTTTGTGTGTAACAGCTATTTTCCATGCCGATTTCCCTATAATTCAAGCCTATTTATTTGTGATGGGGTTCCTATTTGTTGTGTGTAACCTCATGGCTGATGTTGTGCAAATGACCATGAATCCGCAGCTGCGAAAGGAGGTCTGAGAATGATGATAGGATGGCATCAATTAAGAAAAGACCGTATGGCGGTTCTTTCTATCTGGCTGTTAGCACTTATCGCTCTAGCAGGACTGCTTGCACCAGTGTTAGCACCACATGATCCAACAGAAACGAACATTCTTCAAAAATATGCCGGCATCAGCCTGACTTATCCGCTCGGAACAGATCAGCTCGGGAGATGCGTATTGTCACGGCTTTTATATGGCATTCGGACTACGATGCTTGCGGCCATGCTGACGATGTGTATCACGATGCTCATTGGCAGCACACTTGGACTCATGGCGGGCTTTTTCCGAGGCAAGGTGGATGGCTTGTTGATGAGACTGTGTGATGTCATGCTCTCCTTTCCAGCAGAAGTGATGATTCTAGCTGTTGTGGGGATACTGGGGCCTGGATTATTCAATATTATTTTGGCGAATGTCCTAGCGAAATGGGCCTGGTATACAAGAATGATTCGTTCGTCTGTTCTGCAATATGCGAATGAACCATCTGTTCAGTTTGCAAAAGTATCTGGCGGGTCCCCCATTTACATACTGAGGAAGCATCTATTCCCTCGCATTTCAGGAGAAATTGCTGTCTTTTCGACTCTTGATGCGGGCTGGGTCATCTTAAATATATCTGCTCTGTCTTTTCTTGGATTAGGCGTGAGCGCACCTAATCCGGAATGGGGGATGATGCTCAACGAAGCGAAGAATGTCATGGTGACACATCCAGCCCATATGCTTGCGCCTGGACTCGCCATCTTATTTGTGGTCATGGCGCTGAACTTTTTAGGAGACAGCCTTCAGCAGGCCACGACCCCTGCCATGCATCATAACAATCAAAAGGGAGGGAGACCATTTGCCTTTCATCGACGTAAAAAATCTGTCCGTACATGATCCAGTGCAGCAAAAGGATTTAGTGGCGAACATAACGTTCTCCCTACAGCAACAACGTTGTTTAGCTGTTATTGGAGAAAGTGGAAGCGGAAAATCAACCGTCGCAAAAGCGCTAATTGGCTTGATTCCTTCTTCGCTAGAAGTGGAGGGAGTGATCATGTTTGACGGCGAGCCATTGACAACTCAAGCAGCTGAGCAGTGGCGAGGCAAACAAATTGGCTTCATCTCACAGGATGCGATGAATGCGTTCAATCCCATCGAAACCATTGGTCATCAAATGCTGGAAACGTTCCAGCAGCATTTGGGCTTACGCGGTAAAGAAGGGAAAGAACATGCCATCACTGGGCTGAAGCGTGTTCATTTAAAAAATCCATATGAATTGTTGAAACAATACCCTTATGAACTGTCTGGCGGTATGCTTCAGCGTGTGATGATTGCGATCACGATGATGCTTTCTCCTGATGTGATCATTGCCGATGAGCCAACTGCGTCGCTTGATGCATATAATCGGCGTGAAGTCATCATGCAATTACAGAGGCTGAAAGAAGAAACAGGCGCGGCCTTGATCATCATTTCGCATGATTTAGGCGTCGTTCAGGCGATCGCTGACGAGGTGTTGGTGATGCATCAAGGGGAGATGCTTGAGCATCGCCCAGCTGAGAAGGTATTCAAATCGCCCGAGCATCCTCAAACAAAGCATTTACTTGAGACGAGGCGCCGATTATCTGCACCCCTTGAAGCACTGCGGCAACAGCAGAGAGTGAGGGCATTTCCATGTTGATCACAGCTGATAGCCTCATCAAACTTGGAGAGAAGAAAGGTTTCTTCTCTCGTCAAATGCGGTCAAAACCACGCATATCAAACGTCTCGTTTGAAATCGAAAAAGGACAATGTGCCGGGTTAGTCGGTGAAAGCGGCAGCGGTAAAAGTACATTGGCACGAATCCTGCTCGGTTTAGAAAAACTAGATGGCGGCAAGGTACAGATTGATGGGAAGTCAGCTGATACATGGCGGAAGGTGAACCGAGGAAAAATGAGTGTTGTCTTTCAGGATTATCGATCTTCTGTTCACCCCTCCTTTACGGTGAAAGAGATCGTTGCTGAGCCTATGCGATTGTTAAAGCAGGAAAAAAATGTGGATCAGAGGGTTTTATCGTTGCTTGAACAAGTCAGACTGCCCTCTTCTTTGCTGAATCATTATGCTCATCAGCTAAGCGGCGGTCAGCTCCAGCGAGTGTGCATCGCCCGAGCCATATCAACGCATCCATCCATTCTCATACTAGACGAAGTCCTGAGCTCACTAGATGTCTCTGTACAGGTGCAAATATTGGAGCTGCTTGAGACATTAAAACAAGAGCTAGACATGACCATCCTTATGATTACTCATGATATAGAAGCGGCAGTGTATCTATGTGATCGTCTCCTTTTTTTACATGAAGGATGCATAGTAGAAGAATGCAAAAAGGATGATCTGCTTGATGCGGTCCATCCATTTACGCTGAAATTAATGAACTCACTTATGCCATTTCAGCTTGACAAAAAATAACCAATCTTTTATCGTATACGTAACAAACGACGGAAGGGTGACCCAATGCAATGAAGTACTAATCCTATGACCTGTAAGCAAAATGAAAAAACGAAAGCAGTGAGCAAACGATTGGTTTGCCATGTTTGCTGCGTTTTCATTTTTTAGCTTCGGAATAGGATGGTACAGCTTGGGAATCAAACAATGAGGTGATTGATACGGGGGATGTGTGTGTTCAGATATGAACGACACGTCATCCTGAATTGATCCGCTTATTTTTGTACACCATTTTGCCTCCTATTCTGAGAATGGGAGGCTTTTTCATGTCTCCTGATACGAAAGGAGAGGGTTGGATGTTAGTAAAAGCCAATCAGTTAAAGGTTTTTCGAAAAGATCGATTGTTATTTGAGATTGAAGAGCTTGCCATCCATCAAGGTGACCGCATCGGCCTTGTGGGGACAAATGGCAGCGGGAAAACGACTTTATTGCATGTGCTGGCTGGGCAAGAGAAACCAGACAGTGGCACGTTTGCTGCCACAACGACATGCACACTGCTTCCTCAGCTGAAACAAGCGGATGGCACGCAGAGCGGTGGTGAGATGACCCAGACTTATATTGAAAGCGCGCTAAACCGTCCGTCAGCTCTTTTATTAGCAGATGAACCGACGACTCATTTAGATACAGAGCACATTGAGTGGCTGGAAGAGAAGCTTCACAATTATCAAGGAGCCCTTATTGTCGTTTCACATGATCGTGCTTTTTTAGATGCGGTATGTACGGAGATTTGGGAGCTGGATCATGGACGGCTTAATCAATACAAAGGCAACTACACGTATTTTGCACAGCAAAAAGAGCTGGCACATCGTCAGCAGAAGGAAGCGTACGAAGCTTATACACAAAAGAAAAAACAGTTAGAGCAAGCGCTGGAAAAGAAAAAGAAAAAAGCTGACAAAGCAACAAAGCCATCCCAAAAGCTGAAATCCTCAGGGCCAAAAATTGCAAAGCCCTACTATGCAAATAAGCAAAAAAAGCTGCAAAAAACAGCCAAATCCATTGAGACAAGGATGGAGAAATTAGAAAAGGTTGAGAAAGTAAAAGACATTCAGCCTATTCAAATGACTCAGCATACAATGAAGGAAGTAGCGAGCCGTACCATTTTGCGAGTGAAAAATGTAGATGGCAAGGCGGGCGATCAATTGCTTTGGAAGCAGGCAAATGTGGAAGTGAGAGGCGGAGACAAAGTCGCCATTATCGGCAAGAATGGGAGCGGCAAAACGACATTTCTGCGAATGCTTGTGAAGGAGCATCCCGGAGTTTTTCGCTCAGAAGCGGTCAAGCTCGGCTATTTTCGTCAGGATCTTTCAGGATTGAAGGTAGATGAATCTATTTTACAAAATGCGCTGAAAGAGGCTGTTCAAGATGAGACAGTGGTACGAACGGTTTTAGCGAGACTTGGATTTCGAGGGGAAGATGTGCATAAACCTGTTGGGGTGTTAAGCGGGGGAGAACGGGTGAAGACTATGCTTGCGTCCTTACTTGTCAGTGATGCCAATGTTCTCATGCTGGATGAACCGACGAACTTTCTAGATCTGGCGGCAGTTGAAGCGCTTGAAGGTCTATTGAAGGATTACCCGGGTACCGTTGTGTTTGTATCCCATGATCGCAGACTGATTGAGAAGGTGGCTACTCGCATTTTCCATGTTCACGAAAAACGAATTGAAGCATTTGACGGAACATATGAAGCGTATAAACAAAAGGACGACAAACCAGCTGTTACAAAAAGAGAAGAGGAGCTTCTGTTAATTGATTTGCAGCTGTCTGAAGTGCTCAGCCGTTTAAGTATTGAGCCGTCTCAGGAGCTGGAAGAGACATTTCAAGCATTATTGAAACAAAAGAAGTCTTTGGAGTCATAAAGAAAACCCCTGTGTTTATTGCACAGGGGTTTGTTCATGCCGTTCTTTTTTTAATTGATCAAGTTCACTGACTGTGACGAGCTGATAGCCTTGTTTGGTGAGCTCATGGATGATCTTCACTGCTGCTTGAGCCGAGCTGTCATAAATATCGTGCATTAACACCGTTCTGCCGTCTGCTGCATGTGAGAGAACGTGGCTTGTGATCTGCTGGCTGTTGCGAATTTTCCAATCCTCGGGATCAACATCCCATAAAGAAACCTTCATCCCAACCGCTTGATTGATGTCTTGATTTGTTCCGCCATATGGCGGTCTAAAGTGCGTAGGTGTATACCCGCTCGCTTTCTCAATCAGCAGCTGGGTGTCCTTCACTTGTTTCATCGCCTCCTTTAGAGGCAGTCTTGTTAATAAAGGATGACTGTAAGAATGGTTTCCGATTTCATTCCCGCCTTTTAGAATATCTGCAAGCATACTAGGATAATACTGCACCCTGCTGCCTAATACGAAAAAGGTCGCATGCCCTTTATTTGCCTTCAGTGCATCTAAAATTCTTGAGGTTGTCGCTGGGTTTGGACCATCATCAAATGTAAGAGCAATGGCTTTTTTATTTGGATCAAGCTTTGATTTTTGCGGCAGCTTGACGGCTTTTCTTTTCGGATTCGGTTCTTTCATTTCATTTTGGTTTTTGGTTTTATTCATATATTCTGGCTTTAATATATCTTTCAGCAGCGTCTTTTTAATCGCGAGTGTTTGCGGACCAAGATCCTCGTCGGCTACTTGAGATGCTGGGAAATAAAATTCTACATATTTCTCTTTCAAGGCAAATTGACTGAAGTTTTGAGCAGTAGGGGCTGTTCCCTTCTGAAGGAGAGTCTGATCCTTAGATAAGGTTTTGTCCTTTAGAAGCTCTGAATATGTAATGTAGGATAATTTCTTCAAAAAGTTGGTTTTAGGCAGAAATAAATCATTTGTGTCAAGAAAGGTTTTTTTCTGAAAATCATAGTTGATTGTGAGATGATTGGTGGTCCCATTTTGCTGACCTGTGTAGGTATAAGTCGTAAAGCGAATAGCAGCAGACTGCTTCGCATAATGCACCATATCATAATCAATATTCAGTTCAAAACGTTTGTTTTCATCGACGTCCTTGGCTTCACTAAACGTCTTTTTGAAATGCTCTAATGCTGAATTGGCGTAGCTTTGAATCTTGTCATCTAGCTCTTTTTGATGAAAAAGAGGATAGTTGACTGCATATCTCATAAATTTCCCGTCATTTACGAGAGTGACGATTTCCACGTTTTTATAGTTCGTATCCTGCTTTACATTTTTCTTCTCTGTACCGCTTGCTTGTTGATTTTGAAAGAAAGCAACGACTCCAATGATGATCGCAAGTGCAAATAGGCCGATACTCCATTTTCCCTTTAATGACACAACGTTCAAATCTCCTCTCATGACGGGCCATTCTTTATTAGTTTGACATCTGTTTGTAATATTTTTATAACATTTGACTTACTTTTGTAATTTTAGAGGATGTTCAGGCGGAATGTCAACTATTTTCCTATTAAACTATGAAAAAAATGATAGTCCATTCTAAACAAGCAAAAGACACCTCACCCTCGCTGCCACGCACATACCTTCATTAATTAAAAAATAAGGCGTACATTGATTTTTCAGAGGCAGACGGCTATAATTTTGATGATTATGATTCTCATTTTCAAACTGACTTTTAATGAAGAAAAGGATGACACCGATTTTGCAGGATAAGCGAACACCTCAACAAAAACGATCATCACATATTCTGTTCTTTTTGATATTTTTTCTCGCCGTCATGGGTTTGGCGGCTGCCATGTTTTTGGCTGTGTCATATGGTGCCAAAACATTGTCTCTGCAAACGGTTTGGACAGCTGTATTTGACTATCAGTCAGATGTCACAGAGCAGCAGATCATCCATGAATTAAGACTTCCTCGTGTTTTAGGAGCAGCTCTTGTTGGAGCGGCATTTGCCGTAGCGGGTGCGCTCATGCAGGGCATCACAAGAAACCCGCTGGCCGATGCGGGAATTTTGGGCATTAATGGCGGTGCGATGTTTGTGGTCGCTCTCTGTTTTGCTTTTTTCCCAGGAATGCCTTATTCGGCACTGATGTTTTTTTCCTTTATTGGTGCAGTGCTTAGTACGCTGCTTATCTTTGCGATTGGGGCGGCTGGTGGCGTTTTGACACCGCTGCGCTTAACTGTAGCAGGAGCCGTTGTGGCTGCCTTGCTTCATGCACTTAGCTCTGGGATCGCGATTTATTTTGACTTGAGTCAGGACCTTGCATTTTGGTATGCAGGCGGGGTGGCTGGTGTGAAATGGCCGCAGCTGACGATTCTTGCCCCAGTCATTCTGTTGGTGATCGTATGGGCGATGCTATTAGGGCGGTCATTGTCGCTACTGTCGCTCGGTGAAGATGTAGCGGCAAATTTAGGGGTGAAAACACGACAAGTGCGAATACTAGGAATGGCAGCTGCTGTGTTATTAGCAGGGGTTTCTGTATCAGCTGTCGGGTCGATTGGGTTTGTCGGTCTTGTCATCCCGCATATCGCAAGAAAGCTGGTTGGTGTAAACTATCGTTTCGTCATTCCGATGTCAGCGATATTAGGCGCGGTGCTGCTTGTTTTTGCTGACCTTGCCAGCCGCACAGTTAATCCGCCCCGAGAGCTTGCCATTGGCGTGATGGTGGCACTTGTCGGTGTTCCTTTCTTCTTGTATATTGCCAGAAAAGAAGGGAGGAACCTGTCATGAGAGAGAAACAGCGGGCTCTTGTCGTGACAGTCGTTTTGCTTAGTCTAAGTGCGGCTGTTGTGCTGTATAGCTTAAATACCGGCACGCTGAAACTAAGTCCTCTTGTGGTCATCAAAACGTTATTCGGCTTTGGAGATTTTCAAAGTGAAACGGTGCTGTTTGACTATCGTCTGCCTCGAATCGTGGTGACGATGCTGGCGGGAATTGGTCTTGGCATTGCGGGCGGCATTTTGCAGAGCTTATCCCGTAACCCGCTGGCCGATCCAGGGATTATTGGACTGAATGCAGGGGCAGCATTTGGCTTAATCGTGTTTGTGACGTATTTCCATGCACTAGAAGGCAATCCATCTCTTCTTATTCCGCTCTTTACATTTGGCGGCGGGCTTCTTGCGGCAGCGGTCATCGTGCTTCTGGCGTATGACCGGCATGAAGGGCTTGTTCCCATCCGGCTGATTCTGGTAGGAATTGCGGTTGCGGCGGGCTTCAGTGCTTTGACGTTATATTTGTCATTGAAGCTAGATGAAGATACTTACACATTTGCTTCAAGATGGCTTGTCGGTAATGTCTGGGGGAGAGACTGGATTCATGTGTTAGCGCTTCTGCCTTGGATTGTATGCCTTGTGCCGCTTACGCTGATGCTGTCAAGCACGCTCAATGCATTGACATTAGGAGATGCTGTCGCCTCAAGTGTAGGTGTACGTGTCCAGCGTCAGCGTCTCCTTTTGCTGACCTTGGCTGTTGGTTTGGCGAGTGCAAGTGTTTCGATGACAGGCGGTATTGGTTTTATTGGTCTTGTCGCCCCGCATTTGGCAAGGCGGCTTGTCGGCTCGCTGCATCAGTATTTTTTACCGGTTAGTGCGCTGCTTGGCTTGTTGATTTTGGTCAGTGCCGATACAATCGGACGTTCCATCTTTGCCCCAAATACCATACCAGCGGGTGTAGTTGTGGCTTTTATTGGGGCACCTTATTTTCTCTATTTATTAACAAAAACGAAATAAACGTGAAAGAGGAACTCATCATGAAAAAATTACTTGTGCTTGGTTTAACGTTCTGTTTCATTATGCTTGCCGCTTGTGGTCAACAGGAAACAAAGAATACAACAACTCAAAATGATCATGGAACACCGAAAATTGCTTCCTTGTCTATCCATTTAACCAATGACTTATTAGCACTCGGTATCAAGCCGGCAGGATCTGTTGTAGGAGGGGACTTAAAAGATTTCCTTCCACATGCGAAAAAGCAGCTGAGTGGTACGAAGAAACTGGGCATCGCAGCCGATCCCGATATGGAGTCGCTGCTTGCATTAAAACCAGATGTCATTTATGTCGATGAAGAACTAGCTGGACAAGATTTAACGAAATATAAGAAAATCGCCAAAACGGAAGTGTTTAATTTAAATGATGGCACGTGGCGTGATCATTTGAAAAAAATCGGCAAGCTCGTCAATAAAGAAAAAGAAGCCGATCAATATATTCAGGATTACAATCAAGAAGCCAAAGAAGTCAAAGCGCTTATCAAACAAAAAATTGGAAACGGAAAAGTAATGGCGATCCGTGTGACGGCAAAGGAGCTTCGAGTATTTAGCATGAAGCGCCCAATGGGTCCTATTTTGTATGAGGATTTAGGCCTGACACCTGTCGATGGTGTGAAGAAACTGGACAGCAAGCGGCCATTTGAAGTGATTTCTCAAGAGGTTCTTCCTGACTATGATGCAGATGCTATCTTTGTCGTCGTGAATCGTGATGATAAAGCGCAGCAGGCATTCAAGCAATTAGAAAAGACTCCGATTTGGAAGGGGCTAAAAGCCGTGAAGAAAAATCAAGTCTATCCGATTGCCGATCAGCCATGGCTCGATTACTCAGCACTAGGCAATAAAATGGCATTGGATGAAGCAAAAGAGATGTTCTCTACATCAAAATAAAATGAAATCAGGCATCATTCCTTATATGGGAATGATGTCTCTTTTTTTGATCTGCTCTTCTATTCATTCGGTTTTTGCATACATATGAGAGAGAACGAGCAGTACCGCCCGTGAAGGGGAAGAAAGGGAGGGTTACAGTTGGAGGTTCAAAAAATTAGTGCAGGTACAATCGCAAGGCTGGTGTTGCTTTTGCTCGCGCTTGTCAACAGTGCTCTAACCGCTGCGGGAAAAAGCCCAATTCCTATTGATGAAGAAGGTATTCAGCAATTCATCACGTTAGCCTTTCTTGGGATTACATCACTCTGGGCCTATTGGAAAAACAATGATATAACGAAAAAAGCACGAACAAAAAAAGCAGAATAAGAGAAAAAAGAGCCTTTTCATGATAAAAGGCTCTTTTTCAACGAAGCGTCAAACGCCTCTCCCCGCAATTTGACTCTTCCTGAAAGGCTTACACCCGTCGTTCTCCCATGTTGGCGAGGAATGCTTTTACTTCCTCAATACTTAAGCCGATAGCCTTCGCCTCACTCATCAGACGCTTCCACTCTGATATATTCGATTCAGTCAGCTTTCTATGAGTGACATGTAACGTCTTTTCTTCCTGCTCCTTTCGGTACGTTTGGAGCAGCTGATAGAGTTCTTCTTTCGGCATGCCGGATTGGACGGCATTGACGATATGCTCCCGCCATTCGTGTTCACCACTCTCAGCGTAATGAAACATCATCGTCTCTGCATCAATCAGCTCTTGTAAATCAATTTCTAACGAAGAGGATACCTTTTTTAAAAACTGGACAGATGGATTTCTGTGGACACCACGCTCAATTTTACTCAAATACGACTTAGAAACATGGGCATCTTCAGCCAGCTGCTGAATGGAGTATCCTTTCCTCTTTCGGTAAATGCGTATCACCTTTCCTATCATTCGATTAATGATCTCCCTTCTCCCTGGCGGATCGTACTGCGACCTTTTTGTTCATTATAAGAAATAAATTGTTCTTTATAAAATTCAAAAACGTAAGAAACAGGAAGTAAACAAAAGAAAACGAACGATTTCGTTCTTTAAAAAGAACTATAAGACCTATTATGACATTTTTCTTTGCGGGTATTATCTTTTATAATCCAATCATTAACAAAAAGAAACCATATATAACCTTTTTATGATGAAATCGGGAGGTATCTATGAATGAGAATATAGGTTTTAAGCAGCTGTTTTCTGTCATTAAAGAGAAAATGGCCCTTCTGATCCTGATTGTCCTGATCGTAACTGGCATTTCAGCCTGCTATCAGTTCTATGTCTCGACTCCTGTATATCAGGCAACCACTCAAATTCTTGTTCATAAACGCAGCAATGACGCACAAGCGAACTTAAACGATATTCAGATGAACCTTCAATATACACGTACCTTTCAAGTTCTATTGAAAAGTCCGATCGTCATTGAAAAAGTAAAAGAAATACTCAATCTCACAGAATCAGCTGAAGGATTAAAACACAAAATCGCCACAAGTACAGAAAATGAGTCTGAGGTCATCAATATTTCTGTACAAGATGAGGATCGCGCAAAGGCAGTCGCTATTGCGAATACCGCAACAGAGGTGCTGCAAGAAGAAATCAAAAAAACCATGAATATGGATCGCATTAATGTTTTGTCTGAAGCCAAGCTGTCCAATACGATTCTCATGAATTCAAGAAAATTCGTTCATATCGTTCTGGCACTAGGCGCCTCTTTATTAGGGGGGACTACACTCATTTTCTTAATGAATCTACTCGATGATACTGTAAAACGAACACATCAAATAAGAGAAGAGATCGGATTGCCGTCGCTCGGCAGCGTCTATCAGATGCAGGCAGACAGGAGGGCAAAAAAAGACAAGCAGTCCGTCATAACGGGAGGACAGAACATTGATTTTTAAGAGGAAGAAAAGAGAAAAGAGAGATTTATCCTGTATTTCTGTATTAAATCCTCACTCTGTCATTGCAGAACAATTCCGTACAATCCGAACGAACATTGAATTCACATCAATCCAAACAAGGCTGAAATCCATATTGGTGACATCCTCCTTGCCGAAGGAAGGGAAATCATTTACGGCTGCAAACCTAGCAGCTGTTTTTGCACAGCAGAAAAAGAGGGTGCTGCTGATGGATGCTGATTTACGAAAGCCGGCTGTTCATGAATATTTTGACCTGAGTCATCACAAGGGCTTGACCAATGTGCTATTAAATAACTGCACCTTGGAGGAAGCGATTTTACCTACACCCATTGAGCATTTAGATATGCTTCCGAGCGGAACCATTCCGCCGAATCCAGCTGAGCTGCTCTCCTCTTCTGTCATGAAGCAGCTGTTTTATGAGATTGAACAGCAATATGACATGGTGATTGTTGATTCTACGCCGCTTCTACCAGTAGCCGATGCAAAGATCCTGGCGAACCGGACAGATGGGAGCATTCTTGTTGTCTTAAGCGGCAAAACAAAGATAGCTGCTGTGAAGAAATCAAAAGAAGTGTTAGAAGGGACAACAGGTAAACTGCTTGGGGCTATGCTAAATGGCAAGAAAGAGAAAAAGGGAAGGCTGTATATGTATTAACAAGATTGATAGGTGATGTCTCCTGATCTTTAACAATGGAGGCACTCGATCCCGCTGTGGGCATGACAAATGCCTTAGATGCTCGTCATCGGTAGTGGGTTGTGAGGACGGGTTTGATGCCCATTTTACGTAAGAATAGTGATGTTGAAAAAGGGGGAGGAGCGTTGACTTACGCCCAAAGATTATCAATCATCGTGGCACTAGATTCATATCTCATCTTAGTGGCTGTCTTTTTTGGCTTTCAATTTGTCCAAGAAGCGGCGTTAACTGTTTATACATTTGAAATGCTCGTCATTTCTTCGCTCAGTCTGCTCATTGGGCACCATTTGTTTTCGTATATTTTTCACGTGTACAAGCAAGTATGGGCCTATACAGGGGTAAGAGAGCTATTTTCTTTAATGAAGACCTTTGTATGTTCTTTTTTATTTTCGATGGCAATGCTCTACCTTTTCGTGCAGACATGGCCTTTTCGGTTTTTGTTCATCGTTTGGCTTTTCCATGTCTTGTTCATCGGGGCATCTAGAATGGCCTCTCGACTATTTCATGATGGGGCAAAGCGGCTGCAGGTAGAAAAGGAGCGGGCCTTAATCATTGGCGCCGGATCAGCCGGGACCATCATCGTTCGTCAGCTTCAGCAATCGAGTGATGTACATATTGAACCAGTCGCCTTCATAGATGATGACAAGACGAAGCATAGGCTTGAAATCATGGGACTGCCTGTTCTAGGGGGAAAAGAACAGATTCAAACAGCTGTTGTGATGATGGATATTCAAAAGATCATCATCGCCATTCCGTCCAAAAGCAGCCATACCTTAAAAGGGCTTTATAAAGAATGCGTAGCGACTGGGGTCAAAACGCAGATCATGCCGGAGATGGAGCAGATTTTAAAAGGAACCCATGCGCTGAATCAATTACGGGATGTACAGCCAGAGGATTTATTAGGTAGAGAACCGATTCAATTAGATTCAAGCCGTCTATCTGTCCATTTAAAGGGGAAAACGATCATGGTCACAGGGGCAGGCGGATCGATTGGGTCAGAGATCTGTCGTCAAATTTGTGTGTTTGCTCCTCAAGCGATTGTTCTTGTGGGACATGGAGAATTCAGCATTCATTCTATTTTACTAGAGCTGAAAGAAATTTATGGGGACAGCATCAATCTCTATCCACAAATTGCGGATATCCAAGATAAACAGAAAATGAGTGAAATCGTGGGTCAGTTTCAGCCGGATATGATTTATCATGCCGCGGCACATAAGCACGTTCCGCTCATGGAGATCAGTCCAAAAGAAGCAGTGAAAAATAATATTATCGGGACAAAAAATGTCGCAGAAGCTGCACATGAGCATGGCATTGAAACATTCGTCCTCATTTCCTCTGACAAAGCGGTCAATCCTGCCAATGTAATGGGCGCCACAAAGCGATTTGCTGAAATGCTGATCATGCAAATGGGGGCAAGCAGTGACACAAAATTTGTCGCGGTTCGATTTGGAAATGTACTCGGAAGCAGGGGAAGCGTCATTCCAATTTTTAAGAAACAGATCGAACAAGGCGGGCCGGTGACGGTCACGCACCCAGCCATGACAAGATATTTTATGACCATTCCAGAAGCATCAAGGCTTGTCATTCAGGCGGGTGCACTGGCAGAAGGAAGACAGATTTTTGTGTTAGATATGGGGGAGCCAGTGAAAATTGTTGACCTCGCAGAAAACCTCATTCACCTCTCAGGCTACACCACAGACCAGATTCCGATTACGTTCTCAGGCATTCGTCCTGGAGAGAAAATGTATGAGGAATTACTTAATCAGCATGAAAAATCACAGGAACAAATATTTCCAAAAATTCATATCGGCCATGCGCTGGATGGGGATCCATATGTGCTGAACCGCTTTATCCATGAATTTGACATGATGAGTGAAGAGCAAATGAGAGAAGCATTGTTTGCTGCCATCGAATCGTATGATTTGTTGTCTGAACAGAGGACCAGAGAGGAGGAAGCGCTTGCCGATGAAGAAAAAAGTCTTGTTTTGCGCAACGGTTGACTATCATTTTAAGGCATTTCATCTTCCGTATTTCCGCTGGTTTCAGGAACAAGGATGGGAAGTGCATACAGCGGCAAATGGTCAGCTGGAGCTGCCCTATGTGGATCAAGCGCACTCGATTCCGATTCAGCGCTCTCCTTTTCATGTACACAACCGGTTTGCATATGTGGAGCTGAAGAAGCTGTTAGCGAAAGAGCACTACGACTTTATCCATTGCCACACACCAATGGGAAGTGTCATTGGCAGACTCGCAGCCAAAAGCACGCGCAAAAAAGGGACGAAGGTTCTTTACACAGCACATGGCTTTCACTTTTGGCAGGGGGCGCCGCTTCAAAACTGGTTGCTCTATTATCCAATTGAGCGATGGCTCGCCCGCCATACAGACGCTCTGATCACCATTAATGGAGAGGATTTTAAAAGAGCAGATCGTCTATCAAAAGAGCGGGCATCTGTCTATTATGTTCCCGGTATGGGGGTGGATATGAACCGATTTGCCCCAGTTAATGAAAAAGAGAAGCAGCGTCTTCGTGCAGTCTATGGCTTTTCCTCGGAAGATTTTATTGTGCTGAGTGCTGGCGAATTAAATGCGAATAAAAACCAAGGGATGCTCATCAAAGCATGTGCACAGCTATATAGGAAAATACCAAATGTGAAGATCGTGTTTGCCGGGGAAGGGGCAATGAAGCCGATGTATGAAAAGCTGGTTTGCGGGCTCGATCTTGAAAAGCATGTCCACTTTGCTGGTTTTTGCAAACAAATTGAGGAATGGATGCATTTGAGTGATGTATGTGTGTCGACTAGTCTGAGAGAAGGGCTCGGCATGAATCTGCTTGAAGCGATGTCTGCGGAAAAACCGGTCATTGCAACAGAGAATAGAGGACACTGTGAGCTGATCAGACATGGCGTGAATGGTTTTTTAGTCAAACCGCATGATGTGAATGATTTGGCTGAATATTTGCACCAGCTCTATCACAAAAGGGATCAGCTGCCCCTCATGGGAAAAGCAGGACGCTCCTTAGCGCATGCATTTGCACAGGAGCAGACGGTGAGTGCTATGGAAGAAATTTATACAACCTATATGGATCAAGCAGAGAAGGTGATGTGAGCATGCGTAAGCCAAAGGTGTCTATCATCATGGGCGTTTACAATTGCCAAGACACAGTAGAAGAAAGTATTGAATCCATTCTTCATCAAACATATGACAACTGGGAGCTCATCATATGTGATGACGCATCAACAGACAGCACCTATGAGAAGGTGTTGTCTTATACAAAACGAGACCCTGAAAGAATTCGCCTTATCCGCAATAAGCATAATCAAAGGCTAGCTGCCAGTCTGAATCGCTGCCTGACTGTAGCGAGGGGAGACTTGATTGCAAGGCAGGATGGCGACGATATATCAGTGCCTGTTCGTTTAGAAAAACAGGTTCATTTTCTAGAAACACATCCTGAATATGATGTGGTCGGTACGGCGATGACCGTGTTTGATGAATTGGGTACAAAAGGTGTACGAGCACTGATGTCAGAGCCTGATCGGAAAGTGCTGGCAAGAGGGACTCCTTTTTGTCATGGAACCATTATGATGAGGGCTGTTGCATACAAGGCGTTAAATGGGTATCGCTCTGTGAAAACAACAAGGCGGATGGAGGATATCGATCTATGGATCCGTTTTTTTGCGGCGGGGAAGAAGGGCTTTAATTTACAAGAGCCGTTATACCTTGTGAGAGAGGATGAAGCGGCCTTTCAGCGCCGTAAGTTTCAATATTCGATAGATAATGCCTGGCTCGTTTTAAAAGCATGCTGGTTATTAAAATTGTCGCCGGTTCATTATTTGTTTGCACTAAAGCCGGTGGTCCGCGCCTGCTTATCACCGAAGATCATGAAATTTTATCACCAGCGGAAGCTGGAGGCGTCTTTGTTGAAAAGGAGGACGATTCGAGATGAATGAGCCAAAGCGTGTACTCCATGTTGTGGGCGGGATGAACCGCGGCGGGGCTGAAACGATGATCATGAACATCTATCGTTCACTCGATAGAAATGTCCTTCAATTTGACTTCATTACCCACCGAAAGGATGTCTGTGATTATGATGAGGAAATTCAGAGACTCGGGGGACGCATCTTTTACGTCCCAAGTATTGGGGCGTCCTCTCCTTTGGCATTTGTGAAAACAATGACAAAGACAATCAAGCGAACAGGACCGTATCAGGCAGTGCATGCACATACGGATTTTCAAACAGGCTTCTCCGCACTTGCTGCGAAACTGGCGGGTGTGAAGGTGCGCATTTGTCATTCTCATAATACAGCTTGGAAACAGTCGCCAAACTGGATTGACCATATGATGCTCAAAGGATTTCGCCAGCTAATCTTTGCATTTTCTACACAGCTTGTTGCATGCGGTGAGGATGCCGGTTCCTTTTTATTTGGGCAGAAAAAAATGAAGAATGGACAAGTTGAGGTGCTGCCGAATGGGATTGATTTATCCCTTTTCTTTCAGCCTGATCCAGACGAAAAGGTGAAGATCAAAAAGCAGCTGGGTCTTCATGAAAAGAGCATGATCATTGGTCATATTGGCCGGTTTCATGAGCAAAAAAATCACGTTTTTTTTATGGAACTGGCACAGACCTTAAAGAAGCAGGGAGTCTCATTTCAACTTGTCCTTGTAGGGGATGGACCGCTGAGGCAGGTGGTTGAATCATATGCGGAGAAGGCAGGCTTGATAGACGACATTGTCTTTACAGGCGTCGTATCAGACGTTCCGCAATATATGAAAGCATTTGATGTATTTGTGATGCCCTCTTTGTTTGAAGGATTACCGCTTGTTTTAGTGGAAGCACAGGCATCTGGATTGCCTTGTGTGATTTCAGATCATATTACAGAGGAAGTGGATTTAGGCTGCGGGCTTGTGAAAAGAATGTCGCTGCGAGATTCAGCGCATGAATGGATGAAGTCAGTGCTTGAAGCGTATTATGCAGAACCGCCGCTTCAAGAGCCCATTACGTCCCAGCTTGAACAAAGAGGATTTGATGTCAAACAGAACATCACACGTGTGATGAATGGATATGGACTGTAAGGAAGGAATGGCAGATGGCGGTTTATTTGGTGAACATGATCATGGTCTATTTATGGTCGAGCTTTGCCGCTTTTTACGGCAGGCGTGATGATACCATTCAAAGCGGATGGCGGCCTAACAAGATTCTGGTGTTATTTCCGTTTTTGTTTCTTTGTATTGTCGCTGGTATTCGGTACAAAGTAGGAACTGATTTTGTCACATATGGACAGATGTATGAGTTCTCCGTCAATTATGAAAAGCCTTGGCATATATTCGGAATTGGTGTGGACAAGGCAGCCACTGACCCAGGATTTACGTTTATTTTATGGATGCTCAATCAACTGTCCCGCGATCCGCAAATCATGTATATCTCGGTTGGGGCGATCACCTATTTTTTTATCATCAAGACGCTCATTCAATATGGCCGTCCCTTTGAGCTGAGTATGCTGCTTTTTCTCGGCACCTTTCATTATTACGCATCGTTTAATGGCATGCGTCAGTATATGGTGGCGGCGGTTCTTTTTTATGCCATCCGTCTTGTGATTAATGGTCAGTGGAAATTGTATTTTCCGCTCGTCCTTGTATGTTCATTGTTTCATTCATCGGCTCTCATCATGATTCCTGTGTATTTTATCGTGAGAACAAAATCGTGGTCTTGGATGATGCTGGTCTTATGCATGATTTTCTTAGGATTAACCGCTCTTTATGACCGTTTTGTTTCCGTGTTTGTCGTGATGCTGCAAGGCAGTTCATATGGGCATTACGAGGAATGGCTCACAACGAATACGAATGGAATGAATGTGACAAAAATCGGTGTGTTGGTTTTGCCGCTTTTACTAGCTTTCCTTTATCGAAAACGACTTCGTGAGCTGACGCCTGAGAGTGATTACGTTGTGAATTTTTGCTTGCTCGGTTTCTTGTTTGGCATCCTCGCCACAAAGGATGTCATTTATGCAAGATTTCATATTTATTTTGGCTTGTATCAGCTCATTTTACTGCCATATTTCACACGTATTTTTGATCAGCGGTCTAATGTCTTTATCTATGTAGGGATTGCTGTTTGCTATATTCTGTACAGCATCATGCTGATGCCGTTCGATTCATCTGTTTTACCGTACAGGACGATATTTACAAAGTAGATTTTGAGAAAGGTGGGGCATGCTGTAATGCCAGCTATCAGTCTATTGGTCGCAGTCTACAATACGAGTCAATATGTGGAGCAATGCCTTCAATCAATTGCAGATCAAAGTTTTTCAGATATAGAGGTCATCCTCGTGAATGATGGATCGACGGATCACAGCGGAGAATGTCTTGAGGCGTTTGCTGCGAAAGATCAGCGCTTTCGGGTCATTCATCAAACCAATAAAGGGTTAGGCGCTGTGAGGAACCGGGGCATCGAAGAAGCAAAAGGGACGTATATTGCCTTTATTGATTCAGATGATATTCTCGCGCCTCATTACTGCGAAGCCTTGTATGAAAAAGCTGAAATGACCGGCGCAGATCTAGTTATCAGTGAGTACTGGATTCAATTTGAACAGTCAAAGCGAACGATACCAACGACTCTGTTAGCCGAGCGATCAGCCGAAAAAACGAGTTTAATCGAAGCGTTATTACACGGAGACATCACGGGGTTTTCATGGAATAAGCTGTATCGGCGTGCCTTTATCAAAGAACACGACATTCGATTTCCACTGCGGGGGGAACTTGAGAACATAGAAGATCAATATGTGACGCTGCGCTGTATTTCTTTATCACGCAGCATTGCCTTTGTTCATGAACCTCTTTATTACTACAGGGTTCATCTGTCATCCATTGTGCAGCGATATCAGAAGCAGTATTTTCATCATGGACTGACCTTTTATCATGCGCAACGCTTGTTTTTGACAGAATATGATGACATCTCTCTGTATGAGAAGGCACTTGATTTTTTTATTGTCAATCATACCCTTCATTGTATGCTCAACGAATGGAAGAGCCAAAATGCCCTCTCTATTCGAGAAAAGCTTGATCACATACGGGAAATGGTGACACACGAGGCTTTTCAGCATGCCATCAAACAAGTGGAACGATCGAAGCTGACCGTTCGAAAGCGAATGATTTTATTCCTTGCTAAGTGCCGGTTGGTTTATCCGCTTTCTGCGGCCGCTTCAAGCTATCAAAAATGGATCGAATATCAAACAAGGAAATAGGGGTGATGAGATTGACATTGCAGCAATTGAAGGCGCACGCCGCAGAGTGGCTGCTCTTAAAGGTTAAATATCCGCTTGAATATCGACTGAGCCGCCAAAGCATGCCAGAGCTGAGTCATCAGAAGAAAATCATTCTCACGCTACTGCCAGGGCATGATAATTTAGGGGATCATGCGATTGCCTATGCGAGTTATTGTTTTTTAAAAGAGCACTTTCCCGCCTACGACATCATGGAAGTGGACATGAAAGAGATCTATCGCCTCGCTCGTCCGTTAAAGCGTATGCGTCACCCGGAAGACATCGTCTGTATCCTCGGTGGGGGCAATATGGGGGACTTATACCGGTATGAAGAATGGACGAGACAATTTATCATGAAGACCTTCAAGTCCTATCCAGTGATTCAATTGCCGGCCACTGCCCATTTTACAGAAACAAAGAGAGGAAAAAGAGAGGAACGCCGTGCCATTCAGACATACAAACATCATCCAAGGCTGCTTCTCATGGCAAGAGATCAAACAACCTATACTTGGATGAAGCAGCATTTTCCTGATCAAGATGTATGGAAACAGCCTGATATGGTGCTGACATTAGATGAATCATCAAAGGAGCAAGAGCGTAAAGGGGTACTGCTTTGTCTGCGAGAGGATAAGGAAGCCTATCTCACTAAGGAGATTCGGCAGCAGGTGCAGCAGCATATTCAAGAGACGTATGATCAAGTCGGTTTGATCACAACGACAATTGGCAAACGAGTTGATCGAATGACTCGCTTAGATGAATTATCTGCCTTATGGACAGAGTTAAGAAAGGCGCAGGTCGTCGTGACAGACCGGCTTCATGGCATGATCTTTTGTGCGATTACGCATACACCATGTGTTGTCCTCAGGTCGTTTGATCATAAGGTGATGGAAGGGTATGAATGGGTGGCTCATCTTCCGTTTTTGACGCTATTAAAAGAACCGAATGAGGCGGCTGTGAAAGAGGCGATTCATCAGTTGATGAAAACAAGCGGACAAAAGGGAGAGGAAGCTGGATGAAGGCTTTTAAACGCTGCGTGAAAACAAAATGAATCGAGCGTTTCTTTACAATGCCAGTGCAAACTTCATGACGTTTGTCTTGATGATGCTCATGTCTGTTTGTTTAACACCGTACATCGTTCATACACTTGGAGTTGAAGCATTCGGCTTAATCCATCTGACGCAAAATATGATCAACTATTTATCTGTTATTACGGCTTCATTAAGTGCTGTTGTGGTGCGCTTTTTTTCTGTGGCGGCTCATAAAGGAGAAATGGAGAAGGCGCAGCGCTATCTCTCATCTTATTTCGTCAGTTCCATTTTTTTATCGATCAGTCTTTTTCTGTTTTGTCTGTTCATGTCTCGCCAGCTGGTAGAGTGGCTTCATGTGCCTGTTCATCTCGCAAAAGACACACAGACCGCCTTTATATTAGGGGGTCTTTTATTTATGCTCAATTTTGTCATGTCCGGCATTGGGGCTGCGCCGTTTTATGCGAATAAGTTATATGTATCAAGTGTTGGTCAGGCCATTCAGATGTTTTTGAGGGCACTTATGATTGTGATGCTGTTTACATGGACGGCACCAGCCATCTGGCATATTCCGCTTGCGGCCGTCATAGGAAGCTTGGCCGCTATGGGAATCGGTATCTATTATTTTAAAAAACTCATCCCTTGGTTTTCGTTTAAGTGGCGGCACGTCTCACTATCTTCTAGTCTCACACTTGTTCGATCAGGGGTCTGGCATTCATTTGAGCAAATGGGGATTTTGCTATTTTTACAGATTGATTTATTGATGACCAACCTGCTCATTGGAGCGGAAGCGACGGGGCAGTATGCGGCGATTTTACAATTTCCATTATTATTGCGCACACTAGCAGGGACATTGGCGGTTGTGTTTGCCCCAACGATCACAAAATTTTACTCGAATCAAGACAAAGAAGGTCTCATCCAATATGCAGCCAGTGCCATTAAGTGGAGCGGATTATTTGTCGCGTTTCCAGCCGCTCTGCTAGGGGGACTTGCCGGTCCGCTCATGCTTTTATGGCTTGGACCTGCCTTTGAAGAGCTGAAATGGCTTCTCATGATTCATGCTGCTTATTTATGCTTGACCTTGATGTTTTTACCGCTGACGTATGTGCCGACCGCTTTTAATCGATTGAAGGTTCCAGCGGTGGTCACGCTCATATTAGGTGTCTCCAATGTGCTTTTTGCCTATGGATTGACTCATACGCTTCAGCTTGGTTTATACGGCATTGCATCAGCAGGAGCGATTGTCTTATTAATGAAAAATATCGTCTTTCTGCCATTTTATACGGCCCACATCACGAATCAGAAACGCACCATCTTTTACAAACATACGATGGTTCCTCTTGCAGGAGCGCTCATGATTTGGGGCGTCTGTACAGGGATTCAGGCGGTTTATGACGTGACTTCATGGTGGGAGTTGTTTTGTATTGGTGGTCTTTGTTTCATTCTCTATATGGGCTACTTGTATCAATTTGCAGGAACAAAACGAGAGCGGCAGCAGCTGGTGCGTAAGGTAAAACAAGCTGTTTCCCGCTAGTGAGATAAGGAGGTGTAATGATGAAAAGAATGATAGATGTGATGGTAGCATTGACGCTGCTCATCGCAGGCAGTCTTCTTTTTCTTCTGATTTATGGACTGATTCGGTGGAAAATTGGGACGCCTGTGTTGTTTCGGCAGAAGCGGCCTGGTCTGTATGGCCGGCCATTTATGCTATATAAATTTCGGACGATGACCGATGAACGCGACGAGCACGGGGGGCTCCTGCCAGATCATCTTCGATTAACAAAAACCGGCGCCTTGATTCGCAAGCTCAGTCTTGATGAATTACCGCAGTTAGTTAATGTCCTAAAAGGAGAGCTCAGTCTTGTTGGGCCAAGACCGCTTTTGATGGAGTATCTGCCGATGTATACAGAGGAGCAAGCAAGGCGTCATCTTGTAAAGCCTGGCATCACTGGATGGGCACAGGTGAATGGAAGGAACACGATCTCCTGGGAGGAGAAATTCATCTATGACCTCTGGTATGTCGAGCATCAAACGTTTTGGCTTGATATGAAAATTTTATGGATGACCTTGCTGAAAGTCATCAAAACAGAGGGGGTACAGCAGCCGCATCATGCCACAGCTGAAAAATTCAAAGGAACCGATATGTAAAGAGCAACCCATAGGTTTAATTGGGGCTGGCGGGCATAGCAAAGTCATTCAGGATATGATTGTTGCCCATCCCGATTACTCATTATGTGCCGTATTAGATGATCAATTTGAAGAGGCTGCGACTCAAAGCAGTATTTTGTATGGACCGATTTCTATGAGTCAACAGCTGAGAGAGACGATGCCTCATATGAAATGGCTGATTGCTATCGGACAAAATGAGAGCAGACAGCTAGTAAAAGAACGTCTCTCATTTGAAAGCACGGCGTTTGCCACACTCATCCATCCAGAGGCGGTCATAAGTCCATCAGCGGTGATTGGAAGGGGAACTGTCGTGATGGCAAGGGCAGTGGTTCAAGCAGATGCAGCAATCGGTGAACATGCGATTATCAACACAGGATCTATCGTAGAGCATGACTGTATACTCGAATCGTTTGTGCATCTGTCACCAGGAGCAGTGTTGACTGGCTGTGTGTCTGTACGAATGGGTGCCCATATTGGGGCAGGTGCTGTGGTGATACCTGGGACATCAATCGGAAGCTGGACAATCATTGGCGCAGGAGCCGCAGTAACAAGAGATATACGCAATCAAAAAGTCGCTGTAGGCATTCCTGCAATAGAAATAAAAGATCGGAGAGAGGGTGGGAAATGATGCAAGAAAGGAAACGAATTTACTTATCGCCTCCGCATATGAGCGGAAAAGAGTATCTGAAAATAGAGGAAGCCTTCAAGAGCAACTGGATTGCGCCGCTTGGACCTCTTGTGAATGAATTTGAGCAGGCAGTCGCGGTCTATGCAGGAGTGAATGCAGGAGCGGCTTTATCTTCTGGTACAGCAGCGATTCACCTCGCCTTAAAGCTTATTGGTGTTCAAAAAGGGGACGTTGTCTTTTGTTCAACCCTCACATTTGTTGCAACTGCAAATCCGATTTTATATGAACAAGCGACGCCCGTTTTTATTGATTCTGAAAGGGATACATGGAATATGTGCCCGCTTGCCTTAGAGAAGGCATTTGTGGAATCAAAACGTCTTGGAAAAAGACCCCGCGCTGTCATTGTCGTGCATTTATATGGACAAAGTGCAAAAATGGACGAGATCATGGCGTTGTGTGAAGCATATGATGTGCCAGTCATTGAGGATGCCGCTGAATCGTTAGGTGCTCTATATAAAGGAAAAAAAAGCGGCTCAATGGGCAAATTCGGCGTCTATTCGTTTAATGGAAATAAAATCATTACAACGTCAGGTGGCGGAATGCTTGTGAGTGATGATGAAGCTGCGATCGAACGCTGCCGCTTTCTCGCTTCACAGTCAAGAGAGCGCGCCAAGCATTATGAGCATCAAGAGATAGGATACAACTATCGCATGAGCAACCTGCTAGCAGGCGTCGGGATTGCTCAGATGGAAATATTGGACGAGCGTGTTGAACAAAAGCGCCGCATTTTCAAGCGTTATCAGGAAGCGTTATCTGAAGTAGAGGGTCTTTATTTAATGCCAGAATATCAAGACACCAAGTCCAACCGCTGGCTGACGACATTGACCATTGATCGTGATAAGCAAACGTCTCCAGTGGACATCATTGCTGCACTAGAAAAAGAACAGATGGAAGCAAGGCGTGTATGGAAGCCTCTGCACCAGCAGCCGCTTTTTCGTGATTGCCCCTTTTATTCAGCGGCGAAAGGCACTCCCGTATCTGAGTTGTTATTTGAAACAGGGCTCTGTCTCCCCTCTGGAACAAGTATGACAAATGCGGAACAGGATCGTATCATTGACACACTTCGTCATGCCCTGCGAGAAAAAACATTCACCTCTTCACAGGCTGCTCACTCGTAAGCAGCCTGCCTCTCTTTTTATCAAATTCATCAATTAATGGAATAAATAGGTATATGTATTGTCAATTCGTTTTAAATATGATATTGACAAAGGGGTCCTTCCTCCTTAAAATGAAAATGATTATCAGCATCAATTAGGAGGAATATCTTATGTCTATTTGGAGTCATTTTTTTCCGAAAATTAAAATAAATACAGTCATACCTTTCCTGCTTATCTTTTTATTAGTAGGCTGCTCTCAAGCAAACAATGGAGCAGATGGAAACAAGGATCATCCTGACATGATCACGATGGCTTGGCCGAGAGATATTGGCGAAATGAATCCGCACGTATACAACCCATCACAATTGTTTGCGCAATCAATGATTTATGAGCCATTGGTGAGCTACCAAAAGAATGGAAAGCTAAAACCTGAATTAGCGAAATCATGGGATGTTTCAAAGGATGGCAAGGTGTATACGTTCCATCTAAGAGACAATGTGACATTTTCAGATGGATCTGAGTTTAATGCAAACATTGTGAAAAAGAACTTTGATTCCATCTTAAAAAACAAGGATATACATAGCTGGTTAGGTGTTATAAAAAAAATCAAAAAGACAGAGGCAGTAGACAAGAAAACGTTTAAACTCACATTAACAGAGCCATATTATCCAACTGTTCAAGAATTAGCAGTTGTCCGCCCGGTTCGTTTCTTAGGCGAAGCTGGCTTCCCTAAAAACGGAGATACGTCAAAAGGAATTGAAAAACCAGTGGGGACAGGCCCTTGGGTATTAAAAACATACCAAAAAGATGACTATGCCATTTTCGAACGAAATGATCATTATTGGGGAGAAAAACCAAAGGTCAAAGAAATCAAAGTCAAGGTGATCCCAGATGCGGAAACGAGAGTCATGGCATTTGAAAAAGGCGATGTAGATGTTCTTTACGGAGAAGGAACCATTAGCCTTGATGCTTACAAACAGCTAGAGGCGAGCGGCAAGTATGAAACAAAAATGTCAGAGCCTGTTGCAACGAGACAGCTTGTCATGAACACAAAAGTGGATCAGCTGTCAGATGAGAAAGTGCGTCACGCCCTTCAATATGCTATGAATAAGAAATCAATGGTCGAAGGTGTCACCTCTGGCTTAGAGGATGAAGCAGATCACATTTTGCCGACCAACATGCCTTACACATCTGATGTTAAGGTGAAGTCTTTCCAATATGATGTAGACAAAGCGAAAGCATTGCTGGATGAAGCCGGCTGGACACTTCCAAAAGGAAAAACCGTTCGTGAAAAAGATGGAAAAGCGCTTGAATTTAGTATGATGTATGATTCAGCAGAATCGATTCAAAAAGCGATGGCTGAGACGCTGCAAGCAGAATGGGGTGCCATTGGCGTTGGCGTCAAACTTGAAGGTGTGGAACTGGCAACACAGGTGCAGCGCTTTAAAGCCAACAAGTTTGATATGAACTTCTTTAGCAACTACGGAGCGCCTTATGATCCGCATACATTTATGAACGTCGTCTCATCAGATGGTTTTGGATTCAAAGAAGCCATCTCAGCCTATCCAAATAAGGACAAGCTGATCAAAGAAATGAGCGAAATTCCATTAACAACGAATGAAACAAAACGAAAAGCACTTTATTCGTCTGTCTTATCTTCATTGCAGGATCAAGGGGCGATTGTGCCAATCTCTTATTTTAAAAAGACAGCTGTTTATCAAAAATCTGTGAAGGACTTTGAATTCCCTGCTAATCGAGATGAACATCCATTCACAGGCATAAAGCTGAAGTAACAGAAGGAAGGTAAGGAAATGGGCCGCTATATCATCAGAAGAATGCTATCAATCATCCCTGTATTTTTATTAGCCACACTTTTCACCACTGGCATGATTCACCTTTCGCCAGTGGACCCGGCTGAGGCATATTTAGCAGCGGCTCATATCCAGCCTACGGATGAAGTATTAGCGCAAAAACGAAGTGAATTTGGTTTGGACCAACCGTTTTATATGCAGTATCTTCACACCATTGAAAAAGTCATTCACCTTGATTTTGGCAAGTCGTATATGTCGAACCAGCCTGTGCTCAATGGCTTTTTCAGCGGCATGAGGAAAAATGGCGTCGTTGATCATGTGAGCCGGCTCATTTCTTTCTTAGGAGCATCTATCCCGACGTTTGTCTTGGGGTATTTGCTCATCTTCTTTTTTTCAGTGAAGCTCGATCTTCTACCGGTTGAAGGGGTTGGAACATGGGAGCATCTCATCCTGCCGTCGATTACACTGGCAGTCCCTTTAATTGCTATGTATACAAGGCTATTACGATCAAGTGTGAGTGAGGCGCTTCAAGAGCCGTTTGTTCAATATGCGAGAATCAGAGGATTAAAGGAACGGTCGATTATGTTCAAGCATGTATTGAGAATCGCGATATCACCAATGCTGACAGGTCTTGGGGTGAATCTTGGCAAGCTGCTGACAGGAACCATAATCGTAGAGGCAGTTTTTTCATGGCCGGGGTTTGGGCGCTTCTTTATTGAAGCAATCTTCAACCGGGATCTGCCGGTCATCCAGTTCTATGTCCTCATGGCAGCATGTATCTTTATTTTGAGCAGCTTGATTGTGGACTTGCTCCAGCTGATCATTGACCCTCGTATTTCCAGAAAGGAAGGCCGCCAGTCATGATGACAAAAGGAAAATATCTCTTCTCTCATCAAAAGCTGATCTCGATCTGCGTGGTGCTCCTTGGTCTATTACTGATTGTGACCGTATGTGCACCGTGGATCGCTCCACATGATCCGGCGGCTGTCAATCTAGCGATGAAGCTAAAGGGGTCTTCGTGGGAGTATCCTCTTGGGACAGATCAATTAGGCCGATGCAATTTATCTCGAATTTTATATGGTGCACGTGTTTCACTAGGCTGTGCGTTATTAATCTTTCTCTCTTCTTTATTCATTGGGCTAATCGTTGGTTTGTTGTCAGGTTATAAAGGCGGCTGGATCGATCACGTCTTGATGAGAATCTGCGACGGGATCATGGCATTCCCGAACCTGGTGCTGATCCTTGGATTAGTCGGTATCTTCGGTCCTGGACTTTCTCAAGTAGTGCTTGCCTTGATGCTTGTGCAATGGGTATACTATGCTCGCGTCTTTCGAGGAATGGTGCTAAGTTTAAAAGAACAGAACTTTATTGCCGCTGCGAAAATCAGCGGGACATCCCATTGGAACATCATGAGAAAGCATATGATTCCAAATGTCCTGCCGCCACTCGCGGTCATTGGCACACTCGAAATGGGCTGGGCGATTATGGACATTTCTGCGATGTCCTTTCTCGGATTAGGCGTTCAGCCTCCTATGCCTGAATGGGGAGCGATGATACATGAAGGGAAGTCGTATATTCAAACGAATCCTCAGTTGATGCTGTACCCAGGTCTTGTGATCATGGCTGTCGTCGTCCTCTTTAATTTACTAGGAGAAGCCCTTTCAGAGAAATATGGTATCAAACGCCGTGTATAAAGGAATGATCAATGTGCAAGAGTCCATTTTACAAATAGAGAACCTGCATGTACAGACGAAAACGCCTCATGGGACAACCTCGCTTATTCAGGACGTATCGTTTGAAGTAGGGCGTGGTCAAATCGTTGGATTAATAGGTGAAAGCGGCTGCGGGAAAACGGTGACAAGTATGTCGATCTTACATATGCTTGACCCGAAAACAACGGATGTCACTGGTAGCATCACATTACAAGGACGAGAATTGATCGGTATGAGTGAAAAGGATATTCGCTCTATTCGAGGCAAAGACATCTCATATATTATGCAAAATCCAATGAACAGCTTTACGCCGGTATGGACGATCGGTCATCAGCTGATTGAAACCATCCGCCGGCATACCGCTGTCAGTAAAAGGCAGGCACAAGTGAAGGCAATGGATGCGTTAGCACAGATGAATCTGCCGCAGCCAGACAAGCTGTTAAACAAGTATCCCTTTGAATTAAGCGGCGGCATGCTGCAGCGTGTCATGATTGCCATGGCTGCCTGTATGCACCCGCCTCTTCTCATAGCAGATGAACCAACAACTGCTTTAGATGTACACACTCAGAAGCTGGTGCTTGAGCATCTGAACCAAATTCGTCATGAGTATGGGACTGCCATTTTGCTCATTACTCACGATCTTGGCGTCATTGCAGAAATGGCAGATCAGGTTGTTGTCATGAGACAAGGAGAAATGGTTGAAAAGGCAGAAGTCCTTGAGCTTTTTGAAAACCCCAAGCATGATTATACAAAGAAACTATTAGCAGCTCGTCCATCCATCCCAGCTGTTTGCCCGATTTGAGGTGAGAAGGCCCTTGCATTTATTAGAAGTGAAAGCAGTTAGTCATTCATACAACAGCCGGTCGTTTCTGATGAGAAAAAAAGGCGCAGACCAAGTCTTAAGCGGCCTCAATTTAATCATTGAAGAAGGCATGTGCCTCGGATTGCTGGGGCAAAGCGGCGCAGGGAAAAGTACACTAGGCCGCATCATACTTGGTCTAGAGAAGCCAAAAGCCGGTCAGGTCCTTTTTGAAGGGCAGGATATATACTGTGTAGATCAGCGAACACGTAATCATTATCGCCGGCATGTACAAGCGGTGTTTCAAGATTCATACTCGGCGGTGAATCCAAGGTGGACAGTCGAACAAATTTTATCCGAGCCGCTTGAAAACTATGAAACCATGAGCCGAAAAGAACGCAAAAACGTGCTGATCCATTGGCTGGAAAGAGTCGGGCTCAGTGAAAAGGACTTGTCTAAATATCCGCATCAATTCAGCGGCGGCCAGCTGCAAAGGATCAACATCGCAAGAGCCTTATTGTTGCAGCCAAAGCTCGTCGTACTGGATGAATCCGTCAGCAGCTTAGACATGGTCACACAGGCTGTCATTTTAGATTTATTAGTAGAATTAAAGAAGGAACTGGGTGTCGCTTACTTATTTATTACACATGATATGACGGCAGCCTATCACTTAAGTGATCAATTGGCGATATTGGATCAAGGTGAACTTGTTGCTCAATTTCGATCAAAGGATGATTTCTTTTCATCAGAAGAGAAAGCGGTGCAGAAGATGAGAGATGCAATGCTCGCTGATCATCCTTTGTCCCGAACGATTGGCAGACCGGTTCGGTAAATTCTCATTTCATCATCGCCTCTTTTAAAAGAGGCTCAACGTGTAGGCAAACCCTCGCATTCGCCCGCAGGTCTGCGCGCCGGTGCTCACGAATGTCAAATTCGCTCCGCTCCGGTACTCGTCCTTCCTAGGGCTGCAAAGGTATTCATGTCACGCTGAAAAGAAGACAAAGGGCTAAAATGATCTTTATTTTAGCCCTTTGTCAACAATCAACGCCTCTTTTAAAGAGGCTATTTTTCATGAAAGGCAGGTGGCATCGTGAACCATCGAGCGTATTTAGCTTTGGCCATTCCTTTAACCATCTCAACGATGACCACTCCATTACTTGGAGCTGTTGATACAGCAGTTGTCGGTCAGCTTGCCAATCCCGCTTATATTGGAGGCGTCGCGGTTGGCAGTCTCATTTTCAGTACACTATATTGGCTCTTTGGATTTTTGCGGGTGAGTACATCTGCTTTTGCCGCTCAGGCAAATGGGGCGCAAAGTGAGGAACAGGGCGTACTTGCTTTTCTTAGACCGTTTTTAATCGCCATCATTGTTGGCCTTTGTTTTATTGCCCTGCAATGGCCAATTATTCATTCTGCTTTTCTAGTGATCTCTCCCGCTGCGGATGTCCGGCAATTTGCAGCAGATTATTTTCATATTCGTATTTGGGGTGCCCCGTTTACCTTGATGAATTATGTGATATTGGGCTGGCTGATGGGGATGGCAAAAATGAAAGAAGCCCTCTCTTTACAAATCTTGATCAATGTCATGAATATGCTCCTTGCCCTTCTGCTTGTTCATGTGTTTTCATTTGCAGTCAAAGGGGTGGCGGCTGCGACATTGATATCTGAATTAACCGCTTTTGTGCTAGGCGCATGGATCATCATGAAGCATTCAAAAAACGGGTTCCAGATGCCTTCTATTAAGAAAATCATGAATACACAGGCAGTGCAGAAAATGTTTCATGTGAATAAAGATTTGTTTATTCGGACGATTTGTCTGCTCGTGGTGATTAACATGTTTACAGCAAAAGGTGCTTCTTTTGGAACAGAGATGCTGGCGGCCAATGCCATCTTATTTCAAATTCACTACATCATGGCTTATTTGTTCGATGGTTTCGCCAATGCATCCAGCATCCTTGTGGGCAGATCAGTTGGTGCAAATGACCGCACCCTTTATGAAAGAACTATAACTCTTTCGAGGCAGTGGGCACTTGTCATGGCATGCGTTATTGCGTCGGTTTATTTTCTCTTAAAAGAGCCGATCTTGGGCTTGTTTACAAATCTCCCCCGGCTTCTTGATGTGACATTAGGCTATGCAGACTGGCTCGTTCTCTATCCGTTTGCCGCTTGTTTCGGTTTAGTCATATACGGTGTATTTACAGGTGCGACAGAAATTGCCCCTGTCAGAAATTCGATGCTGTTTGCGATGATCTTGTTTATCATTGTTCAAGCAGCGGTCACGCCTATTTGGCACAATCACGGACTATGGTTTGCCTTTATCATCTATACTGTAGGACGGTCTGGCTTTTTGATGATGTACAAATCAAGGCTGGATCAGAAGCTTTTCGCAAATGAAAAACACCCTTTGCCATCATGACAAAGGGTGCTCTTTTTCATTCATTCGCTTTCTTTTTTCACCTTTTGATACGCTTCATCAAGATGCTGAATTCGCTTCAAAACAACAGCGTTTTTGGTCAGCTGATCTTGTACAAGCGTGGACACCACTGAGCGGTAATAGGCATTCATGGCATGAATCTTGTCTTCATTTTGATTCATGGCGATGTGCTGCTTCAAGTTGTCAACAAAGTATGGAACGGAAAAAAGTTCAGACATGGGAATCACTCCTATTTCGTATATACGGTCCGTCAATCTTCATGTAAAATGATGAGAGGGAGGGGAGACAATGAGCCTTAATCTGCAACAAGAACAAGTATTAAAGCAGGTGCTCACACAAGAACTCAGGCAGGCCATTACATTGCTCCAGCTGAATAGCGCTGAGCTTGGCGAGTATCTTGACCAGTTAGCGCTTGAGAACCCTCTGATTGAGCGGAAAGACACGGACAGCTATCAACCAGTTTATCATAAAAAATCACAAGACCGAATGACAGAGCCGTATCGAACGCATCAAAAAGAAAGCCTGCAAATGTATTTAAAGAAACAAGCCATTGATTTGAATTTAAGTGAAAAGAATCAAAGGATCTTCCACTTTATGATCGAGTCCATTGATTCCAATGGCTATTTAAATGAACCGGTTGACGAAATGGCAGCTGTCTTAGAGGTGCCAGCTGAAGAAGTAGAAGCCGTCCTTCACCAGCTTCAATCGCTAGAGCCTGCCGGTATTGGCGCAAGATCTTTGCAAGAATGCATCCTGCTTCAGCTGAGAAGAAAAAAGGAGCGCTGGTATGAAGCCGAGCTGATCATCGATGAGCACTTCTTTCTCTTTGCAAGAAAGGCTTGGAAAGAAATCGCGGCGAAAACAGGCGTTTCAATGAAAACACTCCAAGCGGTACAAGATGAGGTGTCGCAGCTTGAACCAAGACCAGGCATACATTTCTCACACGAAGAAGACCATGTGTATATAGAGCCAGATGTGACGATTACTGTCGTGCAGGACCACATCACATTTGAGCTGAATCAGCGCGCTTTTCCAGACGTTGAAATGAATGAAGGATACTTCGCCATGATTCAAGACCAGAAGCGGCATGAAGCATATGTGTATCTAAAGGAAAAAGAGCAGCAGTACAATTGGCTTGTTCAAGCGCTGAAGCAAAGAAAACAAACGATGACCCATGTCGTTCGTGAGATTATCTTACACCAGACAGATTTTTTCCTTACAGGGAAACATAAAATGAAACCGCTTACGATGAAGCGGATCGCAGATATATTGCAAGTGCATGAGTCAACAGTCAGCCGAACGGTGAAAGGAAAAATGGTGCAAACCCCTTATGGCCTCATGGAAATGAAACAATTTTTCCAAGCAAAGCTAGAAGGACCTTCGCTGGAAGAGGCGTCCAGCTACACAGTCAAGACGTACATCGCAGAGCTGATCCAAACGGAAAATAAGAAAAAACCGTATTCAGATCAGCAAATGATGACGCAGCTTCAGCAAACCTTCGGCATCCGTGTGTCGCGCAGAACCATTGCGAAATATCGTGAACAAATGAATCTTCCATCATCGACACTGCGGAAGCGCTATGATTAAAGAAGTACTTGCCAGAAACATGGCAGGTGCTTCTTTTTTGTTGAAAGCAAGGCACACAGAAGATTTTTTGAAAATTAAATCGGGGAGACGTGTGAACGGAAATTTTGGGGTAAAGTATAAGATAGGGCATGAGCCGATAAGGATAGACAACAGTGATGAGGTGAGACCTATTGAAATATAAACAAATCAAAACCAAAAAAATATATGAAGAAATTGCGGATGCATTCATCGAATCCATTCGTACAGGTGAGCTTCTTCCGGGAGAAAAATTAGATTCGGTTCAAGCGCTCTCAGAAAACTTTCAAGTCAGCCGTTCCGCTGTAAGAGAGGCGCTGTCTGCTCTCAAAGCGATCGGATTAATAGAGATGAAGCAAGGGGAAGGCACGTATGTGAAGCAGTTCGATCCTGAACAGCTCTCATTTTCTTTCTCTCATGCATTTTTAATGAAGCAGCATGATGTCAGGCAGCTCCTTGAAGTGAGAACCATTATTGAAACAGGTGCTGTCAAAAAGGCGGCGCTGCTTCGGACGGACGATGACCTTCATCAGCTGCGTGATGCACTCGAACAAATGAAGCTGGCAGAAGCACATGAAGAAATTGGTGAAGAGGCAGATCTCACCTTCCATCTCGCCTTAGCCAAAGCCTCGAGGAATGATATATTAAAGGTGTTAATGAATCAAGTCTCAACCTTGTTAGTAGAAACGATGCGGGAAACGAGAAAAGTCGTGTTTTTTTCAACGAAATCCTCCATTCGGCAGCTTTACGAAGAACATGAACAAATTTACAAAGCCGTCATGGCAAGGCAGCCAGAAGAAGCAGAGAAAGCGATGCTTACGCATTTGAAAAATGTAGAAAATCTGCTAGGTGATGTGCTGCAAGAACCAGCAGAACAGTCAGATACACAATAAGCTGTGCCGAATGATGGCACAGCTCTATTATTGACGAGAAATATGTAGCTTTTTCATTCGATATTGCAGACTTTGCCTGCTCATGCCCAATAACTTTGCAGTCTGTGAAATATTATCGTCCATTTTTTCTAAGTAATGGACGATGTATTGTTTTTCGAATCGCTCCATTTGGGTTTGGAAATCAGTCGTATGTTCTGGGCTTGTATAGACAAAGGTGTCAGCAGCTGCGGTTTGCTGCAGAGGATTCGTTTGCAATTGCGCCTTAGGACGGACTTCGCCGTGCTTAAATCTAAAATGATAGGGAAGGTGATGCATGCTTAAGTAGTCTTCATCCATCATCATATTCATTCCCGCCTCAATCACATGCTCCAGTTCTCTTACATTGCCTGGCCAATGATACGCTTGGAATAGGGCAAGTACCTCTTCGTCAGCCGCCTTCACCTTCATTTGAAACAGCTCATTATATTTTTGAATAAAATGATTCACAAACGTAGGAATGTCCTCTTTTCGCTCAGAAAGCGGCGGGATAAATAAGGTGACAATACCGAGCCGATAAAATAAATCCTTGCGCATGC
Source organism: Bacillus sp. NMCN1 (assembly GCF_002998085.1). Taxonomy (NCBI): domain Bacteria; kingdom Bacillati; phylum Bacillota; class Bacilli; order Caryophanales; family Bacillaceae; genus Bacillus; species Bacillus sp. NMCN1. The sequence continues at coordinate 659,933 of NZ_PVQL01000002.1, forward strand.
GTCCACCTGCAATCGCATCCACAGGGTCCTCATTCATATTGGCAATGACTCTCACATCAACAGCGATTTCTTTTGTGCTGCCTAGCCTTCTCACGCGTTTCTCCTGTAAGACGCGCAGCAGCTTTGCTTGAAGATGAGGGTTTAATGAGTTGATCTCATCTAAAAGCAATGTTCCTCCTTGCGCCTGCTCAAATAAACCAGGCTGATCAGCTGCCCCCGTAAAAGCCCCTTTTTGTGTACCAAAGAGCAGACTTTCAATCAGATTATCAGGTAGTGCCGCACAATTTTGGGTAATAAATGGTCCAGATGACCGGCTGCTGCCGTTATGAATACTTTGAGCAAACAGCTCTTTTCCAGTCCCTGTTTCGCCAACAATGAGCACATAGGAAGAGGTGCGTGTCGCTCGTTTCGCATGTTCAATCACCTCTAAAAATGCAGGGCTTTGTCCAATAATGGAATCAAAGGTAAAGCGTGTGCTTCCTTTTTTCTTCATATTGTGATGAATCAGCCGTTCCAGCTTGGTCACATCATTTGAAATTTCAACTGCCCCTTGAATGAGACCGTCACGAACGAGCGGGTATGTATGGTTAATCGTTGTGATTTCTTTTCCGTTGTAATTATGATACGTCTGCTTGGCATGAACGGTTTGTTTCCCGGTACGCAACGCTTGGACAAGTGTACTGTGCATCTCATCTTGAAAGGCGAAGAAGTCGAGTACATTTTTATGGAGAACATCAGAGCGTTTTAAAGACTCAATCTCCATCATTTTTTTATTATAAACAATCGTATGTCCATTCTCATCAATTGCATGAACCCCGACATCAATTAAATCGAGCATTTGTTTATATAAATCAATCTCATTTTCAAGCTTTGCGGCATGCAGATCTTTTTTCACTTGCGCCACCTCCTGACGTTACCTCTATTTTACATGAAAAATTTTGCGGTTTCCTCTAAAAAATTTGGCATATGCAAAGAAACTTTGCGTGAAGAATGAGATAAACCCTCGTGATCAAGCGGTCAGAAAGTTGGCACGATCCTTGCATAACATATGAATGAAGATGAACCCAATTGAAAGAAGCTACCATACAGAAGGAGGAATAGATGATGACACAGACAAATGAATTGATTCAACAAACAGAACAATATGGAGCGGCAAACTATCATCCCCTGCCAATTGTGATTTCAGAGGCTGAGGGAGTGTGGGTGACAGACCCTGAAGGCAATCGATATATGGATATGCTGAGTGCGTATTCCGCAGTGAACCAAGGACATCGCCATCCCCGCATTATTGAAGCGCTCAAAAAACAGGCAGACCGTGTAACACTCACGTCGAGAGCCTTTCATAATGATCAGCTTGGCCCTTGGTATGAAAAAATTTGCAAACTGACGAATAAAGACATGGCACTGCCAATGAATACTGGTGCTGAGGCTGTAGAAACCGCTGTAAAAACAGCGAGACGCTGGGGCTATGATATCAAGGGAATTGAAGAGAATCGTGCAGAAATCATTGCATGTGTCGGCAATTTCCATGGGAGAACGATGACAGCTGTGTCTCTTTCCTCTGAAGCAGAATACCAAAGAGGTTTCGGTCCAATGCTTCCCGGAATTAAACTGATTCCTTATGGAGATATTGAAGCGTTACGTGAAGCCATCACACCACAAACAGCGGCTTTCCTCATTGAGCCGATTCAAGGAGAAGCGGGGATTGTCATGCCGCCAGAAGGCTTCTTGAAAGAAGCAAAGGCGCTTTGTGAGAAAGAAAATGTGCTGTTTATTGCGGATGAGATTCAAGTGGGGTTAGCACGAACAGGTAAGATGTTTGCGTGTGACTGGGAAGACATTGAGCCAGATATGCTGATCCTCGGGAAAGCTTTAGGCGGCGGCGTCTTTCCAATCTCGTGTGTCGTAGCAAACCGCGATATATTAGGCGTGTTTAACCCTGGTTCTCATGGGTCTACCTTCGGAGGAAATCCTCTTGCGTGTGCGGTGTCGCTTGCTGCACTGGATGTTTTAATCGACGAAAAGCTTGCAGCCCGCTCCATAGAGCTTGGCGAATACTTCAAAGACAAACTGTCACGCATTCAAAGCCCTGTGATTAAGGAAGTGCGCGGCCGCGGACTGTTTATAGGCATGGAGCTGACAGAGGCAGCTAGACCTTATTGTGAGAAGCTAAAGCAAGCAGGATTGTTATGTAAGGAAACCCATGAGACAGTCATCCGTTTTGCACCGCCGCTGACCATTTCAAAAGAAGATTTAGACTGGGCGATTGGTCATATTGAAGCGCTATTTCAAGCCTAAATGGCAAAGGGGGAGGAACCTTCACTTTCTCCCTTTCTTTTTTAACGAACAGCGAATTTTGTCAAAGGATGATGAATAGAAGAGGGAAAGTGGGGGAAGTGGATTTGATACAAGAACAGCATAATGAACTAGAGCGTTCCATGAAAAGCAGACATCTCTTTATGATTGCCTTAGGCGGCGTCATCGGTACGGGCCTTTTCCTTGGGTCAGGACTCATTATCCATCAGGCAGGACCTGGGGGAGCCATTCTATCGTTTATCATTGGCGGACTGTTAATGTATTTGGTCATGCTGTGTCTTGGAGAATTAGCAGTGGCGATGCCGACAGCCGGTTCCTTTCAGGAATATGCAACCAAATATATAGGCCCGTCCACAGGCTTTATGATCGGCTGGCTGTATTGGTTTAGCTGGGCGTGTACGATTGGACTGGAGTTTACGTCAGCAGGCATATTGCTCCAAAGGTGGTTCCCGGATATCCCGGTTTGGCTTTGGTGTCTAGTATTTAGCGTGATATTATTTGCCGTGAATGCCATCTCAGCTCGCAGCTTCGCTGAAACGGAGTTTTGGTTTTCAGCCATTAAGGTTGCAGCCATTCTATTGTTTATTATCATCGGAATTGGCGCAATTTTCGGAATGATTCATCTAAAAGGCGGAGAACCAGCCCCTTTATTTCGTCATTTAACGGATCATGGCGGACTATTTCCTAATGGTGTTTTTGCTATTTTATTAACCATGGTCACGGTCAATTTCTCCTTCCAAGGAACAGAGCTTGTAGGGATTGCAGCAGGTGAGAGTGAAAGCCCTGAAAAAACATTGCCTCGATCGATACGTAATATTATTTGGAGAACGATGGTCTTTTTCGTTTTATCAATTGCGGTTCTGGCAGCACTTCTTCCATGGCAGACAGCAGGCGCTGTCGACAGTCCGTTTGTGGTCGTGCTGGACAAGGTCGGCATCCCATATGCTGCAGATATCATGAATTTTATTATCATCACGGCTGTCTTATCTGTAGCAAACTCTGGATTATATGCATCATCACGTATGCTTTGGTCGCTTTCAAAGGACGGGAAAGGACCTGTTTTTACGAAAAAGCTGTCCAAGCGTAAAATCCCGATCAATGCATTATTGGTGACAATGGGTGTATCCGCTTTGTCCCTGCTCACAAGTGTTGTGGCACCAAAAACGGTGTATGTGTGGCTCATTTCGATTTCTGGAATGGTTTTAGTTGTGGTGTGGATGTCCATTTGTTTGTCTCAGTATTTCTTTAGAAAACAATTCATACAAGCGGGTGGAGATGTAAAGGATCTTGTTTTCCGTACACCGCTCTATCCATTTGTGCCACTAGCAGGCTTCATCGCATTTGGCATCGTGCTCATCAGCTTATTCTTTATTGAGGATCAGCGGATTGGCCTTTATTGCGGCGTTCCGTTCATGGCTGCCTGCTACATCATTTATTATCTCAAAATCAAACCGAAGGAAGAGGCAAAGCGTTTCGCCGAAGAGGAAGGAACCATCCCAAAAACATAAAAGATCAACGATATCAACAAAATGTGCATGCGGATCTACACGCATGCACATTTTCAATGGTGAATTCATTGAATATAGAAGAGAATAAATATTTTGAAAAGAAATATCATAGCAAGAACCTTGATGACAAGCAGGTTATCGGTGGAAATGTGTCTATTTTTTGTCTAAATGTGTTTGTAAGAGTTGAAAATGCAAGATGATCCTGTTAAAATAATTAAAGAAAGCAGGGGTTGATTTTTTTTGGCTGTGGCGGGACGTTTTTTGTCACAGTGGGACATTTTTAGTCCAACGTGAAAAGAAAGGGTCGTTAGCCATGAATCGTTTATTGGAAGCTCAAAAAAAATTATTGCCAGATCTTCTCATCGTTATGCAAAAACGCTACGACATTTTGCAGTACATCAGGTTAGCTGAACCAATCGGCCGCAGAAGCCTTGCGACGAGTCTTGGTCTCAGTGAGCGCATCTTAAGAGCTGAAGTTCAGTTTTTAAAAGAACAAAATCTGCTGGATGTCAAAACGAGCGGTATGATGCTGACGAGTGAAGGCCATGCTTTGCTTGATATGCTTGAAGGAATGATGAAGGACGTTTTAGGTTTAACCTTTCTGGAAAATACATTAAAGAGAAAGTTAGGTCTGGAAGAAGTCATCATCGTTTCTGGTGACAGTGACGAATCCCCGTGGGTGAAGCAAGAAATGGGAAGAGCTGCTGTCCAATGTATGAAAAAAAGGTTTACTGGAAATAATATCGTCGCCGTCACTGGCGGAACGACGATGGAAGCCGTTGCCGAAATGATGACCCCTGATGCCAAAAACCGCGATACGATGTTTGTCCCTGCGAGAGGCGGTCTTGGGGAGAATGTAAAAAATCAGGCAAACACCATTTGTGCCCACATGGCTGAAAAAGCTTCCGGTACTTACAAATTGCTGTTTGTTCCAGGGCAGCTGTCAGAAGGTGCTTACTCTTCCATTATTGAAGAGCCGTCAGTCAAAGAAGTGCTTCAAACGATTAAATCATCCACGATGCTCATTCATGGGATCGGTGAAGCAAAAACAATGGCGATGAGACGAAACACACCAGCTGAAGATTTAAAAAAGATTGATGAGCATGACGCAGTGACAGAGGCCTTTGGCTATTACTTTAATCGTGATGGTGAGGTCGTCCACAAAGTTCACTCCGTCGGCATGCAGCTAGATGATTTAGAAAGCATTCCACACATCATTGCTGTTGCAGGTGGATCATCAAAGGCAGGGGCCATTGAAGCTTATTTCAAAAAACCCCGCCGAACGGTTCTCGTCACAGACGAAGGAGCCGCAAAAGAGTTATTAAGGGAGTCAATTGATCCCTCAATATAAAACATTGTGACCTATAAAAGGAGGAAACATCATGGCAGTAAAAGTCGGTATTAACGGATTTGGACGTATTGGACGTAACGTATTTCGTGCAGCATTAAACAATCCTGAAGTTGAGGTAGTAGCGGTTAACGATCTAACAGACGCTAACATGCTTGCACACCTTTTACAATATGACTCTGTTCACGGAAAACTAGATGCAGAGGTTTCTGTAGACGGTACAAACTTAGTAGTGAACGGTAAAACAATCGAAGTATCAGCTGAGCGTGACCCTGCGAAATTAAGCTGGGGTAAACAAGGCGTAGAAATCGTTGTTGAATCTACTGGATTCTTCACAAAACGTGCAGACGCTGCAAAACACTTAGAAGCTGGCGCTAAAAAAGTCATCATCTCTGCTCCTGCTAACGAAGAAGATATCACAATCGTTATGGGTGTAAACGAAGACAAATACGATGCAGCTAGCCACGATGTCATCTCTAATGCATCTTGTACAACGAACTGCTTAGCTCCATTTGCAAAAGTACTTAACGATAAATTTGGTATCAAACGCGGTATGATGACAACTGTTCACTCATACACAAATGACCAGCAAATTCTTGATCTTCCGCACAAAGACTACCGTCGTGCTCGTGCAGCTGCGGAAAACATCATCCCAACTTCAACAGGTGCTGCGAAAGCTGTTTCACTTGTATTGCCTGAACTTAAAGGTAAATTAAACGGTGGCGCTATGCGTGTTCCAACACCTAACGTTTCTTTAGTTGACCTTGTGGCTGAATTAAACCAAGATGTAACAGCTGAAGATGTAAATGCAGCACTTAAAGAAGCAGCTGAAGGAGAACTTAATGGAATCCTTGGCTACAGCGAAGAGCCATTAGTATCTGGTGACTACAATGGTAATGCAAACTCTTCAACAATTGATGCTCTTTCTACAATGGTGATGGAAGGTAGCATGGTGAAAGTTATTTCTTGGTACGATAACGAGAGTGGATATTCTCACCGCGTTGTTGACCTTGCAGCTTACATTGCAAAACAAGGTCTTTAATTTCTCACACTGAAGGAACTCACTTGGTTCTTTCCTAGAGACACGATATAATGAAGACGGACAAGGGAAGGGGAAGCATCCCTTTCCCTTTCTCTGTTTTTATCCGTTCTGCACGATTTCTCGTTTTGATGAGGGCAAAATGGGAAAAGGATAAAGAGAGACTTGTCCAATGCGTAAGGAAACCAGAATAAAGGAGGATCTCCTGACGAGCATGAATAAGAAATCAGTAAAAGACATTGACGTAAAAGGTAAAGTTGTGTTCTGCCGCGTAGATTTTAACGTTCCAATGAAAGACGGAGAAGTGACGGATGATACTCGTATTCGCGCAGCATTACCAACGATTGAGTATTTAACAGGACAAGGCGCAAAGGTACTACTAGCTAGTCATTTGGGTCGTCCGAAGGGTCAAGTTACTGAAGAACTGCGTCTGACACCTGTGGCAAAACGTCTGCAAGAGCTTCTTGGACAAGAAGTGAAAAAAGCGGATGAAGCTTACGGCGACAACGTGAAAAAGCAAATCTCTGACTTAAAAGAAGGAGATGTGCTAGTGCTTGAAAACGTTCGTTTCTATCCTGGTGAAGAAAAGAACGATCCTGAATTATCAAAAGCATTTGCTGATTTAGCCGATGTGTATGTCAATGATGCGTTCGGTGCTGCACACCGTGCACATGCATCCACTGCTGGTATTGCAGCATATCTTCCGGCTGTTTCGGGCTTCCTCATGCAAAAAGAGCTTGAGGTTCTAGGAAAAGCCATTTCAAACCCTGATCGCCCATTTACAGCGATTATCGGTGGCGCAAAAGTAAAGGATAAAATCGGTGTGATTGAAAGTCTTCTGGATAAAGTGGACAACCTTATTATTGGCGGCGGACTTGCTTACACATTTGTGAAAGCACTTGGCCACGAAGTAGGAAAATCTTTATTAGAAGAAGACAAAGTCGATTTAGCGAAATCCTTTATGGACCGTGCAAAAGAAAAAGGCGTGAACTTCCTGATTCCAACTGATGTTCTGGTAGCCGACGACTTTTCTAATGATGCGAATACAAGCATTGTGCCAATCTCTGAAATTCCAAGTGATCTAGAAGCGCTTGATATTGGTACAGAGACAATAGGCAAGTACGCTGACGTCATTAAAAACAGCAAACTTGTTGTTTGGAACGGACCAATGGGTGTATTTGAAATCGACGCATTCGCAAAAGGAACAAAAGCAATCGCAGAAGCACTGGCAGAAGCAAAAGATACATATTCTGTCATTGGCGGTGGAGATTCAGCAGCAGCAGTTGAGAAATTTGGTCTTGCCGATCAGATGAGCCATATTTCTACAGGCGGCGGCGCTTCACTTGAATTTATGGAAGGCAAAGAGCTTCCAGGTGTTACTGCATTAAACGATAAATAAGACCAAAACTGCTATAAGGAAGTGTCAATCATGAGAAAACCAATTATAGCTGGGAACTGGAAAATGAACAAAACACTTGGCGAAGCGGTCAGCTTCGTTGAAGAAGTCAAGTCATCCATTCCATCTCCTGACAAAGTGGAATCCATTGTCTGTGCACCAGCTCTTTTCCTTGAAAAGCTAAACAGCCTTTCTAACGGAACAGACCTTAAAATTGGTGCACAAAACATGCACTTTGAAGAAAATGGTGCATTCACTGGTGAAATCAGCCCTGCTGCGCTAAAAGATCTTGGCATCGGCTACTCAGTGATCGGTCATTCAGAGCGCCGCGAATTCTTCGCTGAAACAGATGAAACAGTGAACAAAAAAGCACATGCTGCATTCAAGCATGGCATTGTTCCAATTATCTGTGTAGGTGAAACGCTTGAAGAGCGTGAAGCTGGCAAAACAAATGAACTTGTCGCTGATCAAGTGAAGAAAGCACTAGCTGGTTTAACGACTCAGCAAGTCGCTGAATCTGTCATTGCATATGAGCCAATCTGGGCTATCGGTACAGGGAAATCTTCTACTGCGAAAGATGCAAATGACGTTTGTGCGCATATCCGTCAAACAGTTGCAAGCGAATATGGTCAAGAAGCGGCAGACAGCCTTCGCATTCAATATGGCGGAAGCGTGAAGCCGGCGAATATTAAAGAATATATGGCAGAATCCGATATTGACGGTGCTTTGGTAGGCGGCGCAAGCTTAGAACCTCAGTCTTTCGTTCAATTATTGGAGGAAGGTCAATATGAGTAAGAAACCAGCTGCATTAATCATCTTAGATGGATTCGGTTTAAGAGGCGAAACAGTCGGTAACGCTGTTGCCCAAGCAAAGAAACCGAACTTCGACCGCTACTGGAACGAATTCCCACATCAAACCTTAACGGCTTCAGGTGAGGCAGTAGGTCTCCCACAAGGTCAAATGGGAAACTCTGAAGTTGGGCATTTGAACATCGGTGCAGGACGCATTGTGTATCAAAGCTTAACAAGAGTGAATGTTGCCATTCGTGAAGGGGAATTTGAGAAAAACGAAACGTTCCTAGATGCAATGACTTATGCAAAAGAGAACGACAAGGCCCTTCATTTATTCGGTCTCTTGTCAGACGGCGGTGTGCATAGCCACATTCAGCATCTCTTTGCCCTGCTGAAGCTGGCGAAAAAAGAAGGATTAACAAAGGTATACATTCATGGCTTCTTAGACGGACGTGATGTTGGTCAGAAGACAGCCAAAGTGTATTTAAAACAGCTTGAAGAACAAATCAAAGAAATCGGTGTCGGTGAAGTGGCAACACTTTCTGGACGCTATTACTCAATGGACCGTGACAAACGCTGGGATCGTGTGGAGAAAGCGTACCGCGCAATGGCTTATGGTGAAGGCCCAAGTTATCAAAACATCTATGATGTCGTTGATGACTCCTATGAAAATGGAATCTACGATGAATTCGTTATTCCATCTGTCATTACGAGAGAAAATGGTGAGCCAGTTGCAAAAGTAAACGACGGCGATTCTGTGATTTTCTATAACTTCCGTCCAGACCGTGCGATCCAAATTTCAAACACTTTCACAAATGAAGATTTTCGCTCGTTTGACCGCGGGGAAGCACATCCGAAGGATTTACACTTCGTCTGCTTCACACACTTCAGTGAAACGGTTGATGGCTATGTCGCCTTCAAACCAGTGAATTTGGATAACACAGTAGGAGAAGTGCTTTCTCAAAATGGATTGAAACAGCTGCGGATTGCTGAAACAGAGAAATATCCTCATGTGACGTTCTTTATGAGCGGTGGACGTGAAGAAGAATTTCCTGGTGAAGACCGCATCTTAATCAATTCACCAGATGTGGCAACCTATGACCTCAAGCCAGAAATGAGCGCTTACGAGGTAAAGGATGCACTTGTTGCAGACATCAATGCCGACAAGCATGATGCGATCATCCTGAACTTTGCTAACCCGGATATGGTTGGTCATTCAGGTATGCTCGAGCCAACAATCAAAGCCATTGAAGCAGTAGATGAGTGCTTAGGAGCTGTAGTCGACGCAATCCTGGCAAAAGGCGGACATGCCATCATCACGGCAGACCACGGTAACGCAGACGTGCTGATTACCGAAGAAGGAAAGCCGCATACTGCACATACGACAAACCCTGTTCCAGTGATCGTGACGAAAAAAGGTGCAACGCTTAGAGAAGGCGGCATTTTAGCCGATCTATCTCCAACGCTTTTAGACTTACTTGGTCTTGAAAAACCAAAAGAAATGACAGGAACATCATTGATTCAGAAATAACAAATTGATTCAAAAGGAGAGAAATAACAATGCCATACATTGTTGACGTATATGCACGCGAAGTATTAGACTCTCGCGGTAACCCAACAGTTGAAGTAGAAGTTTACACAGAATCTGGCGGCTTTGGCCGTGCACTAGTACCAAGTGGTGCTTCTACTGGTGAATATGAAGCAGTAGAACTACGTGACGGAGACAAAGACCGTTACCTTGGAAAAGGTGTTCTGACAGCTGTAAACAACGTAAACGAAATTATTGCACCAGAGCTTTTAGGCTTTGATGTAACAGAACAAGTAGCGATTGACAAAATGTTAATCGAACTTGATGGAACAGAAAACAAAGGGAAATTAGGCGCAAACGCAATCCTTGGCGTATCTATCGCTGTAGCACGTGCGGCTGCTGATTTCTTACAAATTCCACTTTATCAATACCTTGGTGGATTCAACTCCAAAACGCTTCCAGTACCAATGATGAACATCGTCAACGGCGGGGAGCATGCGGATAACAACGTAGACATTCAAGAATTCATGATTATGCCTGTAGGTGCACCGAACTTCCGTGAAGCACTTCGCATGGGCGCACAAATCTTCCATAGCCTGAAATCTGTATTAAGTGCAAAAGGCTTAAACACAGCTGTAGGTGACGAAGGCGGATTCGCTCCAAACCTTGGTTCTAACGAAGAAGCACTTCAAACAATCGTAGAAGCGATTGAAAAAGCTGGTTTCAAACCAGGTGAAGAAGTGAAACTTGCAATGGATGCTGCATCTTCTGAGTTCTACAACAAAGAAGACGGTAAATATCATTTATCAGGCGAAGGTGTTGTGAAAACATCTGCTGAAATGGTTGACTGGTATGAAGATATGGTATCGAAATACCCAATCATCTCTATCGAAGATGGCCTTGATGAAAACGACTGGGAAGGTCACAAACTATTAACTGAGCGCCTTGGCAGCAAGGTTCAGCTAGTAGGAGATGACTTATTCGTTACAAACACGAAGAAGCTTTCTGAAGGTATTAAAAATGGTGTCGGTAACTCTATCCTGATCAAAGTAAACCAAATCGGTACATTAACTGAAACATTTGATGCAATCGAAATGGCAAAACGCGCAGGATACACAGCAGTCATCTCTCACCGCTCTGGTGAAACAGAAGACAGCACAATTGCAGACATCGCTGTTGCAACAAATGCTGGACAAATCAAAACAGGTGCTCCGTCTCGTACGGACCGTGTGGCGAAATACAACCAATTACTTCGCATCGAAGATCAATTGGCTGAAACAGCACAGTATCACGGCATTGCAACATTCTATAACTTGAATAAATAATGTCAGCTACGCGCTGCGTCCCGCTCTTTCATGAGAGCGGGACGTAGCGTTTTTTTGTGTTGAAAGAAATCCCGCAGCTGTTTCAATAGTCACATCCTATTTTTGTAAAAAGTCGTCCTTCAGTCAGAGGGAAAGTGCGAAGCTCCACCATTTATAAGCAATAGATCATGAAAAATCGACTAAAAATATGATCTGAAATGAACTTATGTTTTCTGTAAGGAGGTGGTATCATTTTACATATATTAGGGGGTGATGAGATGCTGAATCCTTTTAGCCTTCGTTTTCCAGTAGGTGTGTATATGTATGTCCTTCACCTACTGGCGGCATATGATGAAAGGAAGCAACGAATTCTAACTTCTAAGAATGTACAGAAAAACGCATTTTGGATTTATGTCCTTGCCGCTATATTGGGTATTATTTCACTTGGTGCATTGATTTGGGCATGTAAGACCTTTGGAAAGGGCTCCAAATTTTTAGGAGAGTTCAAATTATTAGGCATGTACGTTAAAATCCAATGCGGGTTCTAACAGGGATGAGAACAGATGCAAGGTCATCTGTTCCATCTGAAACAAACGGAGGGATATGATGCTGACATTACAATTACAAGAAAAAACGTATAGCCGCACCTTCTCTCTCCGTAATATTCAAATGAACGTGGAGAAAGGCCGGACGATGCTTCTTTTAGGGCATAATGGTGCAGGAAAGACAACGATGATTCAAGCTATGTTTGGGCTGACGCCATTTACTGGATACGTTTCCTTACATGGTGAACAGCTGAACCTTCAAACCTCAGCTCATATTTCCCTTTTGAAAAAACATGTTTCCTATATTCCTGACGATCATGCGTTGTTCGATTATTTAACACCGAGGGAATACTTTCAATTACTTCAACTGTCAAATGAGCAAGATGTCACACGTGAAGAGACATTCACCGATTTGTTTGAGCTGAGTCCGTATATGGATCAGCCAATCGCTCAGCTGTCCCATGGCAATCAAAAGAAAACACAGATCATTTCGCAGCTCCTCAGACCATGTGATTATTATGTGTTCGACGAGCCAACGAACGGACTTGATCCAGATATGATGATCATCTTAAAAAAGGTGCTCATGAAGTTGAGAGATCAAGGCGCTGGCATCCTTATATCAACTCATCATTTGAGCTTTAGTGATACATTATATGATCATCTCATGATCTTAAGAAATGGTGACGTCAAGCTGAATATGTCTCGCCAAGAAACGACTCAGACATTTCCTCATCAGGCACTTGAAGAGATTTATAAAGAAGTGAATCGAGATTACTATATGCAGGTGGAGAGGTTACTCAATGATTTGGACACGACACGTTCTTCATAAAATAGAGTGGGGCATGCTGACAACGAAAGGAAAGCAGCTTGGAAATAAGTATCCTTTGCAGCTTCTCGCAGCTGCCGTTTTTCTCTTGCTGATCTATGCGATATACGTCGTCATCAGCCTGCGCTTTTTCATGCAGGCAGGTGAAAACGAGCCAGCTGCGCTATACCTCCAATTTGTCAAAATGTCGCTCTTACTATTAGGGGCAGGCATTGTCTTATCACGCAATAAATTGAAGCGCCAAGAATATCAATTCTACTTTTTGAACAGTGCGATACAAAGTGTACCATTTGTCCTTTGTGTGTATTTCTTTCCAGTGCTTTTTTGCTTCCTCATGGCTGGACTGCTTTTTTTACCGATTGTATTAGGTCTTTTGATCACGGGTGTAACCCCATCTCTGTATTGGATCATCGTTGTTTGCATCACATGCGGCATATTGGCGCTTTCTACGCTCACTTCTTGGATGCTGATGCGGATCGGCGTGAGCCATTTTGTATCAAAAACAAAAGAGCATTTGCTGCTGCAAACGATTGGCTTTGGGACGCTTCATGTACTCATATTTCTTCTTTTTCAAAAAGCAGTGGAGATGATTCTTGTATGGCCGGCTGTCTATCTGATGTTTCTGGTAATCCTTCTAAGCGCTGGATGGCTATGGGTGAAGGGTTTAGCAGCTTGCTATGTTCATCAAATGTTTTTGCAGCTAAAAACAGAGGTGAAGTCGTTTTCTTACCAGAAAATGAGAACGCACTCTTCCTTTCTGACGCATCTGCGGCAGGAATTGGTCTATTTCAGCCGCTCAGCTGTTTTTAAAGAACAGGGCATTTTGTTTCTCTTTCTCATTTGTTTGACGATGGGGCTCCCATTTGTTTTTACTCCGGCAGAAACTGGCTGGCTGTATGCCTTCATTGTGCAGTTTGCGTTAAAGGAAATATTGATCATGCTTCCGCTGATGATTGGCAGAGAATATCATATCAATCAACGGGCCATCTTTATGTTAAATACATCAAAGGGCGCGTATATATTGTCAAGAATTTTATTTTATTACACAATCAATTTACTGATTTATTTTGTGTATATCGGGCTTGCTTATTTGGTGATCGGTATTGAAAGTGAAGGTCATGGCTTGGCGAGTTTGTCCATTTTATTAATTACCGCCATGGCAACCTGTACAGGGTTTGTCGTGAAGATCAGTGATTTTAATAAACTGTTTGTCATCGTGATGATGATTGCTGTATTCAGCTTCATCGATATGCTTTTATTAGAGTGGCTGTCATCTCATGAGTCTCTTCTCGCCACCGCATATCTGCTTGGTTCACTTGCCTTTTTCAGTTGTATATATGCTGTGATGTTAAAAAGGCCGATATTGCGATGATGGGGCTTGTCATTAGTTTACTAGCGGTTGTGCTCATTCATGAACTCGGTCATATGCTGATGGTTATGGTGTGCAACAAAATTGAAAAAAGGCCGCTCTTTGATTTTGTGGTAACGATTGATTGGAAGCATGTGGCGATCGTCCATGAGACATTTGCCCGGCCGAGCTTTAATCTGATGGTGGCACTTGCGGGTCCACTGTTTCCGGTGCTCTGCTCGATTGTGCTTATTTTGATGTGGAAGCATCCGGTGAGTCATCAGCTGCTGTTTTTTTCTTTACTGAACACTGTGATGCTGCATCCAGCTTGCCCAGACGGGAAAAATATCACAGCCAGTTTAAAAGAGATGAAGGAGAGAAAGAGATGATCAAAGTATTTCATTCGTTTTCTAGCGGCTTAACACTTGCGATGCTGTATATATTTGTTGTGTTTATGACCCCTGTCTTTTTACTGCTGCTAGAGGTCAATCATGTTGAATCAAGTCCGACGCTGTTTGGCATGCCATTTTATATCATGAAAATTGAAGAGTATCAATTCAGCTCAGAGGCGACGCTTTTTGGATGTGTTGTCTGCTTTTTAGCTGGCGCTGTGCTTTACTTTTTCATTCAATATGTGATTCATGCTGTGAAAAAGCGAAGAGCATAAAAAAAGCAGGCTGAACAAAAAGTCAGTCTGCTTGAAACGTGAGGGAAAGCCGTACCATATCCATACACTGAATCCCATTTTCATAAATCGGTTCATCATAATGCTTAAGGAAGAAATCGCGATCGATTGAAGTCAGGCGGAAGCCGCATTTTTGATAAAGTGCGAGCTGTTGAATACTCGAGTTGCCTGTGCCGATTTCAATCGTATGAAAACCAGCGGCTTTCGCTTCAGCGATCGCATGGCGGATCAGCTGCTTTCCAATTCCCTTTCCTTGCCATGACTCCTTCACGGCAACATTCATGATTTCGACTGTATGCTGAGATAGCGGTGATAGCACATAGACACCAATCACTTCCTGTTCATGAAAGGCGGCATAACAAGAACCGGATTGCACATACGCGAGAACCTTTTCCTTTGAAGGATCAGCTAATAGTAAAAGATCCATAGGGAGAGATTGATCATGAGATAATGGCCGAATCTGTATCACATTATTTCATCCTTTCTATTCTTTCATATACCCTTGTTTAACGCCCTAATCATATTGGTCCTGTACCCACTGTGAGGGAGGGTGATGAGTGACATTCGGGTCTTTTTTGACAGTTGTTTTCCTAGTAGTCTGTGCGGTCTGCTTATTCGCTTGAGCAGCATTTTTTGCTGCTGCCAGCTCTTTTTGAAGCTGGCCGACTTTCACCTCAAGCGCTTTACGCTGTTTGACCTCTTTTTCATAGGCTTTCTTTTCTTTTTTGAGCTTTTTTGTGATGGTGGCTATTTGCTTTTTTTGTTCATCGTTTTCATTCTTCATATCCGTTTGATCTGATGTTAACTGCGAAAGCTTCAGATCGTTCGTTTTGCTTTCTTGCTGATGTTTTCCCTCTGCTTTTTTGATGGTCTACTGCTGCCAAACAATCCAGCCAACTACGCCTAAAACTGCTACAGCCAGAAGAATGATCGTCATTGTTTTCTTCATGTGTGAATCCCTTTCTTTAAACCTCTATTATCATCGGTTAAAGATATACAGGTTTTAACATCACAAGGGAATATTCACATCAGAATGGCAGACACTATGAAAAAAGGAGGGTGTCTGTTGATTTCCTTTATGATTCATGTTGTCGTCTCATTATTTGCTGTATCAAACCCCATTGGAAACGTACCTCTTTTCATCACCTTAACTGAGGGCTATACAGAGAAAGAGCGCGCTCAGACAGCAAAAAAAGCCATCGTGGTCTCTTTTATTATTTTGATTGCCTTTCTATTAGCAGGCAGGCTCATTTTCAAATTGTTTGGGATCGATATTCATGCACTCCGCATAGCTGGCGGTATTTTTATTTTTGGGATCGCTTACAATTTGCTGAATGCAAAAGAATCACACGTCCAAAATCCTCATTCGGAGGAAAAGGCAGAAAGCAAAGAGAAGTCAGATATCTCCGTTACGCCGCTGGCGATCCCGATCATCGCTGGTCCCGGTACAATTGCTACAGTAATGAGTTTAACCCCAGGAAGTCAAGGGATGCTCCACATGTTTGCGATTCTAATCGGCATTGTCATCGTTCTTGCCATGACGTATTATGCCTTTCATTATTCAAGTTTTATTATGCGAAAAATGGGGAAAACAGAGATGAATGTCGTGACGCGTTTGATGGGATTAATTCTTGCTGTAGTGGCAGTTGAGATGATCGGCGCAGGCTTAAAAGGGATGTTTCCGATGTTTATTTTATGTCATAAGTGTATATAAAAAAGCTGTTTTTTCTACAATGATGTAAAATAAAACAGCTTTTTTTAAGGTTTCGGCACATGCTTAAATACTTCTTCACTTTCAAAGAATTCAATTAAACGGCTAATCCAATCATAGTAATCAAGACTTTCCTTGATTTCTGAAAGAAGCAGATTGATTTTATCCTCTGTTTCTTCTGGTAAGTCGTCCTGTGCAAGCAGCTCTTGCAATTCCTTGCACGTTTTCTTATGTGCTTTACGGTTTTTGCTGACAACTCGTGTCCAATTGGCTGCAAACAATGAAATAAACGTTTGGTATTGATCTTGCTCAACGTCATAAAGATCTTTACGTATTCCTTTTTCATAAACCTTTTCCGCAATATTCAAATCGAGCATTTCTCGAACGACTTGACTCATCCTCGTTTTGCTCATGCCGGTCGCCTCTGATAGCTCTTCCAGCGTCATTGGTTTACGGTTCATGTGAATGATACCAAGCACTCTACCCACTGTAGAAGAAAGACCAAAGGCATTCATGTTCTCTGCAGCTTTTTCAATATAATGATCCTGTGCTTTTTGAATGGCGCCTAGCGCTTGCTTGTCCACTCCCCGCTTCATCCCTTCACGACTGACAATTTGTAACACAATATATCATATACCTGTTTGTTGCCGAAAACAATAAATATTGAGTAATTGCTAGTAATTTGAAGGAAAAAGGAGAAATCTCTAGATATTAGAGCGTTAACTGAAAATTTTATATAAATGTTATGCAATACAAACACATCATAAACTTTTTATTTTATAAAGTTTGCACTATAATTAATAAGGTGTAAATTTTCTGAATATATAGATCCAACTAATTGGAGGTGTCTCATTTGCTGAAACTAGAGAATGTATCTAAGACGTATAAAGGCGGAAAAAAAGCTGTCAAAAATATTGATTTAGAAATAGCAAAAGGAGAATTTATTTGTTTTATTGGACCGAGTGGCTGTGGTAAGACCACAACCATGAAGATGATCAACCGACTCATCGAACCTTCCTCAGGAAACATTTTCATCGAGGGAGAAAATATTATGAAAAAAGATCCAGTTCAATTAAGAAGAGAAATCGGTTATGTGATTCAGCAAATTGGACTGTTCCCCCATATGACCATCGCGCAAAACATCTCACTTGTGCCGAAGCTCTTAAAATGGCCGGAAGAAAAACGGAAAGAACGAGCACGCGAACTGCTGAAGCTCGTCGACATGGGCCCGGAATTTTTAGAGCGTTATCCTCATGAACTCAGTGGAGGACAGCAGCAGCGCATCGGAGTTCTTCGCGCACTGGCAGCAGAACCCCCTCTGATCCTTATGGATGAACCATTTGGTGCACTTGATCCAATTACACGAGATACATTGCAGGAAGAATTTAAGAAACTGCAAAAAACGTTAAATAAAACCATCGTATTCGTCACACATGACATGGATGAAGCCATTAAACTAGCTGACCGAATTGTGATTTTAAAAGATGGAGAGATTGTCCAAGTAGGCACACCTGAAGATATTTTGCGTAACCCCGCCAACGAGTTCGTAGAAGAATTCATCGGAAAAGAACGTCTGCTTCAATCAAATCCGAATATGGAACGTGTAGAACAAATGATGAACACGTCACCAGTCACCATTACAGTCGAACAGACGTTGACTGATGCCATCTACATCATGAGAGAAAAGCGGGTCGATTCCTTGCTTGTAGTAGATGAACATCATGTGCTAAAAGGCTATATCGATATTGAAACAATTGATGCGAACCGCAGAAAAGCGGCTTTCGTTGGTGAGATCTTAAATACAGAGTTCTATACCGTACAAGAAGGCGCACTTCTAAGAGACACCGTTCGGAAAATCTTAATACGCGGTATTAAATATGTACCGGTTGTGGATGCCAAAGGGCATTTAAAAGGCATTGTGACACGGGCAAGTCTTGTAGATGTTGTGTACGACTCCATTTGGGGAGACGATATGCCGGCGTCTGCCATTGAAATGAACTAAGGGAGGTGGACACATGGATCAAATCATCGATTTTCTAGAGAAAAATGGTGGGGAACTCCTCACAAAAATGTGGGAGCATTTATATATTTCCTTAATTGCTGTCGTGCTAGGAATTATCGTTGCCGTTCCTTTAGGCGTCGTTCTCACACGAATGAAACGAGGCGCAGGTTTTGTCATCGGTGTCGTGAATATCTTTCAAACACTCCCTAGTTTAGCGATTCTTGCATTTTTTATTCCTATTTTGGGGGTTGGGAAAATACCTGCAATCGTTGCCCTCTTTTTCTATTCGGTATTGCCTATTTTGAGAAATACGTATGCCGGCGTCCAAGGGGTGAACAAAAACTTGCTTGAATCCGGTAAAGGGATCGGCATGACCACATGGGAACAAATTCGTCTTGTGGAACTTCCGCTTGCTGTACCGATCATTATGGCAGGTGTCCGAACGTCAACGATTTATTTAATTGGCTGGACAACACTTGCTGCTTTTATCGGTGGAGGCGGTCTTGGTGACTACATTTTGATTGGACTTCAGCTATACCAGCCGGAATACATTATTGCAGGTGCCATCCCAGTCACCATTTTAGCGGTCATCATCGACTTTTCATTGATGAAGCTGGAGAAAAAGGTAACACCAGAAGGCTTAAAAGGATTGAAGGAAGTTTCATAAGGAGTTGGCTTATGTGAAGAATCGAAAAACAAAATGGATCAGTGCACTGCTTGCCGGATGCTTGCTATTGATAAGCGGCTGTTCACTTCCTGGACTAGCCGGCTCCTCAGGCAATACGCTGCGAATTGGAGCACAAAACTTTACCGAATCAGAAATTATGGCCTACATGGTTAGCGATATCATCGAACATTACACAGATAAAAAGACAACCATTGTGAAAAACCTAGGCTCCAATACCGTACAGCAGAAAGCAATGGAAAACGGAGATATCGACATTTCTGCGACAAGATATACAGGGACAGATTTGACGAGTACGCTTGGAATGGATGCGGAAAAAGACCCTGAGCGTGCGTTGGAGATCGTCCAAAAAGAATTTAAGAAACGCTATGATTACAAATGGTTTGATTCCTATGGCTTTGATAATACGTATGCTTTTGCCGTGACGCAAAAGATGGCGAAGGAAAACAAGTTAGAAACGGTCTCAGACTTGAAAAAGAATGCGAAGAATTACCGGTTTGGTGTCGATAATATTTGGCTCAAAAAGAAAGGCGACGGTTATGAAGGGTTCGTGAAAACATACGGAATTGAATTTGGAAGCACGTATCCAATGCAGATTGGTTTAGTCTACGATGCATTAAAAAATGAAAAAATGGATATTGTGCTTGCCTATTCAACAGATGGACGAATCAAAGCCTATGACCTCAAAATCTTAAAAGATGATAAGCGGTTTTTCCCGCCATATGATGCATCGCCAGTTGTCCCGGAAAAAGTCTTAAAAGAGAACCCAGGGCTTGATAAGGTGATCAAAAGGCTGATCGGAAAAATCAATACAGAGCAAATGCAAGAGCTTAACTATCAAGTCGACGGGGAGCTTCAAGAACCAGCCACCGTTGCGAAAAATTTCCTAAAAAAGCACAATTACTTTGAGTAAGATGGGGAGGTGTCATGGCTGATGGACACACTGCAGCAATTATGGACGTATTATCAGCAGAACGGTTCATATGTGTTAGAAGAATTTTATCGGCATTTTCTCATGTCAGCGTATGGGGTGCTGTTTGCGGCGATAGTCGGAATTCCAGCAGGCATCTTTGTGGCGCATTACCGTAAGCTGAGCAATTGGATCTTCGCCATTACCAATGTTATACAAACCATACCAGCGTTAGCGATGCTTTCCGTGCTGATGCTTGTATTAGGACTTGGCGCAAATACAGTCATCCTATCACTCTTTCTGTATTCGCTTCTGCCGATCATCCGCAACACGTATACAGGGATTGTCAGCATTGAACATGCTTATTTAGAATCGGGTAAAGCGATGGGCATGACGAAATGGCAAGTGCTGAGAATGGTTGAATTACCGCTTGCTTTATCGGTCATTATGGCTGGTTTAAGAACTGCCCTTGTCATCGCCATTGGCATTACAGCGATTGGGACATTTGTGGGTGCGGGAGGTCTTGGTGATATCATCATCAGAGGATCAAACGCCACAAACGGAACAGCCATCATTTTAGCAGGTGCTATTCCAACTGCGCTCATGGCCATTATCGCTGACCTAGTCATGGGCTGGCTCGAACGCTATTTAAGCCCAACTAACAAGAAAAAAGAAAGAAAAGCATTAGTTGAAAAAAACATTACATCTGCTTAAGCGGTTGAAAAGACAAAACCTCCCTTACATCTGTAAGGGAGGTTGTTTTATGATGATCAGGCGGTTCACATGCGGGTATTTTATGATTCAAGCGTGATCCATTCAGAGGACCACTTCGAAATTTCCTCAAAAACGGGTGCAAGGGAACGCCCCATATCAGTTAAAGAATACTCTATGCGCACGGGCGTTTCAGCAAAAACCTCCCGTTTTACAATACCTGCTGATTCCAGCTCTTTTAATCTCTCAGATAATACTCTTCCGCTTAAATTTGTCAAAGCAGCCTCAATTTCACTAAAGCGCTGCGGACCTGAGAGAAGCTGAAAAACAATCAGTGCAACCCAGCGTTTACTCAATAACTCAACTGCTTTTTCAAACCGCGGGCACATGTCAGATTGATTCATCTTTCTTCACTCCAATCTGAACCCATTATACCGTAAATCTGTCATAAATCAGCTCAAAAGCTTGTCAATGCTCAAAACAATTTATGATGACGAACGGCTGTTTAACATAAATAACAGATAGCGGTTAAGATCCTCTATTTCTTTTTTCGAAAGAGTTGACCAAATGTCTCCATCAAATATTTCGAGATCACCAAGTTCATATTGCGCTGCGGCTTCCTTTATTTTGGATAATGCCATTTCCTCTTCCTTCAACTGATGGACAGAAGAAGCTTCCTCAATATAGCGCGCAGCCTGCATCATTTCCTCATAAGGCACCTTTAATGCACCGGCTAGTTTTTTAATCGTAGGAGGCTTCGGAATGCCGCGTTTCCCATTTTCAATACGAGAAATACCAGCAGCACTGACCTCTGAATACATCGCTAATTGGTTCACTGACAGCTTCTTTTCCTCACGTAATGCTCTTAAATATGCACCAAAGTTCATCAAGGCAAAACCTCACATGGTTATAGATTAGATATGTCTATTTTACTCGATTTGTTGACTATTGGCAACAAGTATACCATGAAAATATTGACATTAGTTAATAGTGAATGTATCTTAGGGTTATGCCCCGCTATTTGTTCGCATTTTTTTGGTTGATGAGCGTGAGAAAGTATTCATTCAGCTGGCTGATGTCTTGTGCGGAGAGCCTTTCCCATAGGTCCCCGTCAAAAATGGGAAGATGTTCTACATCCTTTTGAAGCGCCGTTTGATAGATTTTCAACATGGATTCATATTTTGGTTTCATTTCATGAACTTGTTCCTGTTCAATATGACCGGCAAGCAGCATTAAATCCTCATAAGGCACCTTCAAGGCGTGTGCTAATTTTTTTATGGTTAAAGGCTTCGGCACACCACGCTTTCCATTTTCAATACGAGAAATACCAGCAGCGCTTACACCTGAATACATGGCGAGTTGATTGACAGACATTTTTCTATTTTCTCTTAAAATGCGTAATTGTTCACCAAAGTGATTCATGACATCGAACCTCACATTTCAGTATATGACTTATTTTAGTATGATCATTGACCAAAGGAAATAGCAGAGGGGCAAAAGTGTTGACTTAAGTTAATAGATCTGTTTCATGTAAGCACCTGCACGTTGTACATATTGATTCCATAGGAGGTTGTAATGATGGTCGAAAAGATTCAGATCAGGCGGGCTTTTGTCATGCAGTATATGATCGAAAACGATATGTCTTTAAATCAGCTCGCTGATGAAATTGGCATTTCTCCTGCCACACTCAGCAGGGTATTAAATGGTCATCGGAAACCAGGCCAGCTTGTCATTGGCAAAATGATTCATTACTTTGATAAAAAATTTGAAGATCTATTTTACTATGAAAATGTTGACAAAAGTCAATGAATGAAAATATCAAGGAGGCAATGTCATTGAAAAGAACTGGGATGGTCAGACACATTGATTCACTAGGCAGAATTGTTCTGCCTTCAGAAATGCGCAAGGTACTCAATATTAAAGAAGAGCAGCTGTTAGAAATTTTCATTGAAGATCAAACCATTATGCTTAAAAAATATGATGCGGATAAGAGCTGCCTGTTAACTGGACAAGTGACGAAGTACAACAAAAGCTATGGAAATGGGAAAGTGATGCTGAGTCCTGAAGGAGCTGAACGTTTGTTAGTAGAATTAAAACAGCTATTGAAAGAAGAAGCAACCCGTTAAAAACGTATTTTTAACCTAAAATTGCCTATAAAAAATGCTGCATACTACTCTTTGGAATGAAATTGAATCAAAATAACGAATAAAGTCGACAATATAGAGGGAATCTTTATTTTGATGTTTCGTGACATGCACCTTGTTTTCATGTAAAATAAAGTTATGTGTACCAGTTTGTCTGGAGGTGTTTTCATGCACGCATTTATTATCACATTACTCGTAATTGTCAGTATCGCACTTATCATCGTTGTATTGTTACAATCAAGTAAAAGTGCTGGACTGTCAGGCGCTATTTCAGGTGGAGCCGAGCAGCTTTTCGGTAAGCAAAAAGCGAGAGGCCTTGACTTGATACTTCACCGATTAACGGTTATTTTGTCAGTGCTTTTCTTTATCTTAACACTTGCATTGGCATATTTAGGCGTGTAAGGCGCGAGTAACAGAAGGTCTGATCTTTTTTCAGACCTTTTTTTATTATCAGCACTCTTTTGTGTTTGTTTCATACATACAAGTGGAAAATATAAACCATATCGGAAGGAAAGGAAGTCACATCATGAAAGTTGTTACACCAAAACCATTTACGTTTAAAGGTGGAGAAAAGGCGGTGCTTCTTCTTCACGGTTTTACTGGGAATACAGCCGATGTTCGAATGCTAGGCCGTTATTTGAACGAAAGAGGGTATACGTGTCATGCACCTCAATATAAAGGACACGGTGTGCCGCCAGAAGAGCTTGTCCATTCTGGTCCGGATGACTGGTGGAAGGATGTAGAAGAAGGCTATCAATTCTTAAAAGATGAAGGCTATGAGGAAATTGCGGCTTGCGGACTATCCCTCGGAGGAGTTTTTTCATTGAAATTAGGTTACACTGTACCTGTAAAGGGAATTGTACCTATGTGTGCACCTATGTACATAAAAAGTGAAGAAGTCATGTACCAGGGTGTACTAGAATATGCCCGTAACTATAAGAAATTCGAGGGTAAGTCAGAGGAGCAGATTGAACAGGAAATGGAAGAGTTCAAGAAAACGCCAATGGATACACTGAGGAGCCTGCAAGAACTGATTGCAGATGTCAGAAACAATGTCGACATGATTTATTCACCTACTTTTGTTGTTCAGGCACGTCACGATCATATGATTAATACAGACAGTGCAAATATCATTTATAACGAAGTAGAGACAGATGAAAAGCATTTGAAATGGTATGAAGAATCAGGCCATGTGATCACGCTTGATAAAGAGCGTGAGAAGGTTCATCAGGATGTATATGCATTCTTAGAATCACTTGATTGGTCAATTTAAATATATAGGGGGTTAGAGTGTGCAAAAAGAAGAATTTATGAATGAATTACTCGCTTTTATGAAAGATGAAGCTTATAAACCGTTAACCGTTCAAGAGCTGGAAGTGATGATGGAGATTACCAATCCTGATGATTATAAAGAGCTCGTCAAAGCACTTGTGATGCTGGAAGATCAAGGACTCATCGTTCGCACGCGCAGCGATCGTTACGGTGTACCAGAAAAAATGAATTTGGTAAAAGGAAAGCTGTCTGCTCATGCAAAAGGATTTGCATTTGTGACACCAGAAGAGTTTGGACAGGATGATATTTTTATTCCGCCTAATGAGCTAGGCACAGCGATGAATGGCGATACGGTCATGGTTCGTGTCAGCCACAAATCAAACGGCACAAAAAAAGAAGGAACCGTCATCCGAATTCTGGAGCGTAATACTCAAACGGTTGTCGGTACCTACACAGAAACGAAAAGCTATGGCTTTGTCATTCCTGATGATAAAAAAATCACAACCGATATCTTCATCCCGAAATCCGCTAAAAATGGAGCAGTCGAAGGTCATAAAGTGGTCGTGACGCTGACAAGCTACCCAGAAGGAAGAATGAGTGCAGAGGGCGAAGTGACTGAAATCCTCGGTCATAAAAATGATCCTGGCATTGATATTCTATCGATCATTCATAAACACGGCCTGCCAGGTGAGTTCCCAGAAGAAGCGCTTCAGCAGGCAGTAGACACACCTGAAACGATTGATGAAAAAGACCTGGAAGGCAGACGTGATCTGCGCAACGAAACGATTGTAACAATTGACGGAGCAGATGCGAAGGACTTAGATGATGCCGTTACGGTGCAAAAGCTGGATGATGGCAAATATAAGCTAGGGGTGCATATCGCAGATGTCTCTCATTATGTCACAGAGAACTCCCCGATTGATCAGGAAGCTTATGAGCGTGGAACGAGTGTGTATCTCGTAGACCGCGTCATTCCGATGATCCCGCACCGCCTGTCAAACGGTATTTGCTCATTGAATCCGAAGGTCGATCGTCTCACACTGTCTTGTGAAATGGTCATCGATCGAAATGGGAAGGTCGTCAAACACGAGATTTTCCAAAGTGTGATCAAAACGACGGAAAGAATGACCTATTCTGATGTGAATAAGATTTTAGTCGACCAAGACGAAGAGCTTTTAGACAAATATGAGCCGCTTGTGCCAATGTTCCAAGAGATGGAGAAGCTTGCAGAGATTCTTCGCGACAAACGGATGGAGCGCGGGGCAGTAGACTTTGACTTCAAGGAAGCAAAAGTGCTTGTAGATGATGAAGGAGCGGCGAAAGACGTTGTCGTTCGTGAGCGTTCTGTCGCAGAGAAATTAATTGAAGAATTCATGCTTGTTGCAAACGAAACGGTTGCAGAGCATTTCCACTGGTTGAATGTTCCGTTCATTTACCGAATTCACGAAGAACCAAATCCTGAGAAGCTTCAGCGCTTTTTAGAGTTCGTGACAACGTTTGGTTACATTGTGAAAGGAACGTCGACAAACATCCACCCGCGTGCACTTCAAAGTGTACTTGATGCTGTGAGGGATCAACCAGAAGAAGTTGTGATACAAACCGTGATGCTCCGTTCTATGAAACAGGCGAAGTATGATCCAGAAAGCATCGGCCATTTTGGGTTATCAACGGAATTCTATACGCACTTTACATCACCGATCCGCCGTTATCCGGATTTAATCGTGCATAGATTGATTCGCACGTATTTGATTCAGAAAAAGACAGACGAAGCAACCCTAGAAAAGTGGGGCCAGCTGCTGCCTGAAATCGCAGATCATGCGTCTACAATGGAGCGCCGTTCAGTCGATGCAGAGCGTGAAACAGATGACCTCAAGAAGGCAGAATTTATGCTTGATAAAATCGGTGAAGAGTTTGATGGCATGATAAGTTCCGTGACAAACTTCGGACTATTTGTTGAACTGCCGAATACAATTGAAGGTCTTGTCCATGTCAGCTACATGACAGACGACTACTATCGCTTTGATGAACAGCACTTTGCCATGATCGGTGAACGCACAGGAAATGTATATCGCATCGGTGACGAAATCACTGTCAAAGTGGTTAGTGTTAATAAAGATGAGCACTCCATTGATTTTGAAATCGTTGGCATGAAAGGCACCCGCCGTAAATCGCCAAAAGATTTTAAGTTCAAAAAACGGACAGATTCACCAGCGAAAAAAGGGAGCGGAGGCCAAAATGCCTCTGGGGATAAAGCCAAAGAGGATAAAGGCGGAAGTGACTGGTTCACAGGCCGTAAGAAGAAGAAAAAGAAAAAACGCGTATTTGATAACGCACCAAAACAAAAGCGTAAAAAGAAAAAGTAATGTGCTAAAAAAGCAAATAGGGCATCACGCTCTATTTGCTTTTTGACCACATAGCGTCAGCGTTGTCTAAAGCTGGATTGTTTGATAAAATAATCCGTACGATTTGGACCGTGTTTGTGTCAAAAGGAGGGTGTACGCCAATGCCAAAGGGAGAGGGAAAGGTTGTTTCCCAAAACAAAAAAGCAAATCATGACTATTTTATAGAAGAAACGTATGAAGCTGGCCTTGTGTTACAAGGAACTGAGATCAAATCGATTCGTGCAGGAAAAGTGAATTTAAAAGATTCCTTTGCCAAAATTGAGCGAGGAGAAGTGTTTCTTCACAACATGCACGTGAGCCCATACGAGCAGGGGAACCGTTATAACCATGATCCGCTGAGAACGAGAAAGCTGCTGCTTCATCGCAAGCAAATCAGCAAATTGATTGGTGCGACAAAGGAAGAGGGCTACTCACTTGTTCCCCTTAAACTATATTTAAAAAATGGCTTTGCCAAAGTATTGATCGGAATCGGTAAAGGGAAAAAGAAATACGATAAACGTGAAGATCTGAAGAAAAAAGATGCAAAGCGTGAAATCGACCGTGCCTTCCGTGATCGTCAAAAGCAATTCTAGCCTGATGCAGATGGCTTGCTGAGAGCGGAAGCATTATGCTACAATATGTTATACAGTAAACAATCATCGCTTTTTTTACAGAAACCACCAGTTGTTTCAAGCGATGAGATTGTTATAATAGTTATATACGGAAGCAGTTAAGCTGAACGTTTCCATCCCGTATATCCCTTTTACAAGGGGACGTTACGGATTCGACAGGGGCGGTTCGAGCTTGAGCTGCGAGCCGAGAGGCGATCTCGTTAACACGCACTAAATGTAACTGGCAAAACTAAAAGTTTTAACCAAAACTTAGCACTAGCTGCCTAATAAGTGCAGCGAGCTCTTCCTGACATCGCCTATGTGTCTGTGAGGAGCCCAATGAAGTAGGCTACGCTTACGTTTCCGTCTGAGGACGTAAGAAGAGATCCATCAGACTAGCTCTCCAAGCGCCCGTCAGCAGGCATGCGGATGAGCGAACACGAAATATGTTGACTACGCTCGTAGACGCTTAAGTAATCGATGTCTCTGGACGTGGGTTCGACTCCCACCGTCTCCATCAAAACTTTTAGAATGCAGTCGTATCAAGGGTTTGAAAGCCCTTGGTGCGGGACTGGCAACTTATTAGCAACAAGAGTGTTCTAAACGATTGGTTAGCACAAAAGGATGTTATTAATAATTTTTAAGCATAAAAAAGACGCTATTTTTTAGCGTCTTTTTTATATGATAGTATAATTTTATAGGTATTAAGAATTGAATAATCGTTCCTCTTTTTTTAATGATATACTTATCTAGAGAATATTATCCTGTTTTTTTATAACGTTTATGTTAAAATGAAATTTAAATGTTTAAAATTAACTTTTGTAGGAGGTATTTGTAAAGGTGACGATGAATGCATTTTTTAAGAGGGTTTCAATTTTGACAGTAATTATTTTTACGATTAGTTCATTATCGACTCTAACTAGTTTTGCAGAGTCAGATAATGAGAAACAGCCTGTTTTAGAGGGAGTTTTAGTAGACGAAACGGTAGAGGGTCTTAATTCAAATGATGTTCAACTGAGTAAGGAAGTTTTATCGGATGAATTCGACCTTGAAGAAGAGGTTAGAAATATGCCGTCAATTGATGAAATGACGAAAGATGAAAGAAAGCTTTTTGATAAAATAGTAGAAGAACAAACAGAGCTTTCAAATGTTAGTGAGAAGGAAATATTTAAAAAAGAATTAACAAATTTCTTCGATAAAGAGTCTGATACATATAATGATTTGTCAGCAGCACAAGAAGAGTTAGTGGAAGAAATAAATGATTCAGCTCTAGTAAATAATGGGGATTTTGCATTTGCTAAAGATCTATTTGTTTCTTCCTTTGGGGTTAAAGAAATTCAAGCTGCTAAGAAGAAGAAATCGTCGGGTATAAAGGTCGGTGTAAGTGTTAGGTTTGCAGGGGCAGTTTTCAATGCTGTGATTGGTTTTGCTGTGGGGGGTGGTGTAGGTGTTATACAATCATTTATTATTAAAAAAGGCAAAGCAGAAGCTAAAAGAATATTCACTAAAACTGTGACAAGTAGATTAAAGGCGTGGGGGGCTAAAAAATTAGCGGTGTCTATTGGTGTTGCTGTCGCAATTGCTCTGAATTATTTGGATATTGGAACTCAAATTGCTAAGCAATTGGATAAAAGGGATAAACGCCCTAATAATGGTTGGGTGGATATTTATTAGGAGGAATTTTGTGAAGAGTTTCATGAAGTATGCTGTTATGATTCTGTTTATCAGTGTATTTTTCTATTATTACAATATGTTTGTACCTAAAAATTTTCTGTACATTATCATTGCATTTCCTATTTGTCTTATTGCTATTAACATTATTGATAAGTTATTTACTAAAAAGTGATGATGAAAATAAGCAAGCTCCATGCTTGCTTATTTTTTGTAATGTTATTCCATAGAATCTAACTCTATTGACCAGTTACACTTGGCTTTGACCTTTAGCCGTTTGCCGTTTATTTAACTTTATTTTTTAATTTATAAAATATTAATCTAGATCCAATTTTTTTATAGTTTTCAAGAATGTTTCCTCAAAGAAGACGTCACCAACCGAACAAATAAAGGACAAACCACAATCACCGCCATCATCATCAAAAGCCCATCCGGCATTATCTCCACAAACGTTGTTTGAATCACATAAACTGCAATCAGCAGTAAATAACTGACCAAAAATATCAATCCGGATCTTCTTTTCTCAAATGGCTTCTCTAAAAGAACCAGCATAAATAGCCCCGCCATCATAATCAAAAAAGTCAAATACCTTGCAAGCCTCCTCTTCATTGATCCCCGATTCCCACATTGTACAGATATTTCTCCGAGCGCAACATATTTCTCCCTCAAATTAAGCAAAAAGTAGCGGAAATATAAGGCCTCACGAACAGAAAACGCCCGTTACTTTAAAAAAACCTCCAACCAATTCAAAATCACATCTTCCCATTTATGACTTCCTCATATATAGTAAGATTAGACTAGTTCTAAATAACTGAAATTGGGGCGTTTACATGGATTCGATTGTTTTACATTTTATTGTGATCATGAGTGTTTCTGGCATTCTGTCCGTGATATTATCAATCATTGCTTATGCGAACCGCCACCGGTATATTGGCTGTCAATTGTTTATGTACATGTCTGGAGCAACTGCGATTTATATCTTTGGGCACACGTTTGAATTATTGGCTCGTACCCCTGAAGAAATCATGTTCTGGGTTTGTTTTCAATACATAGGTCTTCCGTTTATCGCACCGCTCAGTCTAATGATTGTGCTGCAATTTACGGGGTTCCATCAATATTTCACAAAGCGCCGCGTGCTTCTCATCTTATTGATTCCAACTCTCACCACCATTATGGTGTTCACCAACTCTTTTCATTCACTCTTTTATCGAAGCATCATGATGAATCCAGTAGACGGTTTTTTATTGGCTGACTTTACGATTGGCTATTGGTATATCATTCAAGGCGTTTATACATTTGGCTGTTCGATGCTCGCTATTTTTATGCTGGTTTGGTTTTTACGTGTCACAAAAAAAGAATATTTAAAGCAGATCCTCATTCTGCTAGTGGGAATGCTACTACCAATCATGACATCTTTTATCTATTTATTAGGCGTTACGCCTCTTCATATTGACCCAGTCCCTGTGGTGATGTTTTTAACCAATGCGCTCTACTTATGGGCGATTATGTCGTTCCAGCTCTTTAAGCTCTCTCCCATTGCAATGGAGCGCGTGTTTGAGCATATGTCTGAGGGGGTTCTCATTTTAGATCGATACCGGACACTTATAGATTACAACCCCGCTGCTGCATCGATCATTCCAGCACTTTCTAATAAAAAGGGGATTGGCTATAAAATTGACGATATTTTCTCAGGGTTCATTAAAGATACCGCGTTCATTCAGTGGCTGCGTTCTCCGGAGAATCATTCGCAATATGATTTAATGTGGAAAAAGGAAGAGGATCAGTCCAGCTATTATCACCTGACCGCTTCATCGTTATTTAATAGAAGAGGAGAGATCGAGGGCAGGCAAATTGTGATCAGTGATGTGACAGAGCAGCGCTTGCTGCAGGAAGAGCTCGAGCGTCGTGCGTATATTGATGGATTGACGAATATCTTCAATCGTTCTTCTTTTATTGAACGCACGCAGATGATCCTGGAAGAGGATGCGCAGGATACGGCTGTTATGCTATTTGATATTGATTTCTTTAAACATATCAATGACACACACGGACATCATATTGGAGACGAGGCGCTGCGTCATGTTGTCACCATTTGTCAGCAGCATTTACAGATGGACAATTTATTCGGACGATATGGCGGAGAAGAGTTTGCTATTTGTTTGCCGCATCATTCATTTGAAGAGGCATGTCATATCGCGGAGCGAATGAGACATTCGTTTGAGACGAGTTTCTTTGAGACTGATGAGGAAAAAGTGCAAGTGACAGCGAGCTTTGGAATTGCTCATACAGCTTATGATTCCAATGTATTAGAAACTCTTCTATTTGAAGCGGACCAGGCCTTATATATGTCAAAACGCCAAGGACGGAACCGGATTTATGCGTCCACTGGAGCGGACTATATGCTGTATGAAGAGCATGATCAGCCGCCGGCTTCTCATTGACTGTTGTCCTGACATTCGATATGATAAACATAACATTTGAACGGTTTCCTAAAGGGGAGTAGCTTTTACGGTTTGGTCGTCATTACAGAAGCAGCGATTGCTTCTCGGCCATTCCGGCATGAACATGTTAGCCAGACCTTTGCCTATCACACATGAGGCAAAGGTCTGGCTTTTTTTAAGGTCTTATTGCATCTGTGTGATAGGGGATCGGGACAAATGATGCTTTCAATACCACAGATGAAAGGATGATCGATCTTGAAAAAATATGTGATCTCTTTGTTATTTTCTGGAACGCTTGTATTAAGTGGATGCTCCGGTTTGCTTGACCAAGTAAGCGATACAACGACATATGTTACAGAGGCAAATGAGTATGTGACGGACATTCAGCAATTTACGGAGAGCTTTCCACAGCTCGCAGAAGAAGCTGTGAAAAACGCCGCCAAAAAAGCAGAATTAACCCAGCAGCTAGAAACATTGAAGGCAGACATTCAAGAATTTAATGAAATCACAGCACCAAAAATAGCAGAAGACCTGCATGCGCAAATCATTGAAAAAAATAAAGTGCTGTCAGAGGAAATTCAAACGTTTTTACAGCAATTGAAAGCGGACAAAATAGACGTTGCCGCTATGCTTGAGGATCAGCAGGGGTTGATCAAGCAGCTTCAGCAGTCCGTCAATCTTTTACAGGATGTTGAACAATTAACAAACTAAGGCACACATTATAGAGTGTGGTCAGCATATCTTTGCCTTTTCCGGTGAAGATATGCTTTAATTTAAATAAAGACAAGTCTTATTAGAAAAAAGGTGATCACATGACAGAACATGAAGAAAGACATATGGTTTCGCCAAGAGCCGAGAAGGATAAAGATCAATTGATCAATCGATTGAAACGAGTGGAAGGACAAGTGCGTGGAATTCAGCAAATGATTGAAAACGATCGTTACTGTATAGATGTTGTCAATCAAATCTCCGCTGTCAATGCAGCTTTGAAAAAAGTCAGCCTTCAATTGATGGAAAAGCATACACATCACTGCGTAGCGGATGCCATTAAGAGCGGCAATGGAGATGAAGCCATTGAAGAATTAATGAACGTTTTTACAAAACTGACAAAATCGTAGCACATTAAGAATGATTTATGTTTACATTGATACCCTACTAGGGTATAGTAAGTTGTAGTAAATGATTGAAGGAGGCGATGAGAAGTGGAACAAGCGACACTTCAAGTGCAGGGTATGTCTTGCGGACATTGCGTGAAAGCAGTCGAAGGAAATGTAGGAGAATTAGCAGGTGTTGAATCTGTGAAAGTCCATTTAGACAAGGGAGAGGTGGATGTTTCATTTCATCCTGATCAAGTCACGTTACACCGAATCTCTGATGTGATTGAAGAACAGGGATATGATGTCGTATAAATGATATACGTGCTGCATGTGTCAGCGCGTATTTTTTTCAAAAAAAGATACCCCCAAGGAGTATGTGAAGAGGTGAGAAGAATGAAAAAAGAAATTGATTTTCATATTACGGGGATGACCTGTGCTGCCTGTGCAGGACGCATTGAAAAGAGCTTGAACAAGCTGGAAGGTGTGGATGAAGCCAATGTGAATTTGGCACTTGAAACATCTCATATCGTATATGAAACGGAACAACTATCACCAGATGATCTGACGAAAAAAATCCAATCTCTTGGCTACGGTGTGGTGATGGAGCAAGCAGAGTTTGATATAGAGGGAATGACGTGTGCGGCGTGTGCCAACCGAATCGAGAAAAAAATCAATCGGATGGATGGTGTTGATCACGGATCTGTGAACTTTGCGCTTGAGACCCTTCAGGTCACGTATTACCCTGGCCAAACGTCTACAAATGATATAAAGGATGCAGTACAGTCCATTGGGTATTCTTTAATTGAACCAGCTGCAGATGAAGCAGAGGAAGGAAAGAAAGATCATCGCCAAGCAGCAATAGAGAAGCAGACGGCACGCTTTTTATTTTCAATGATCCTGTCACTGCCGCTTCTTTGGGCAATGGTCAGCCATTTTTCCTTCACGTCTTTTATTTGGCTGCCTGAAGCGTTCATGAATCCTTGGGTTCAGCTGGCGTTAGCAGCGCCGGTTCAGTTCATTGTCGGCTGGCCCTTCTATGTAGGTGCGTATAAAGCTTTACGTAATAAAAGTGCCAACATGGATGTTCTTGTTGCACTTGGGACGTCAGCAGCGTTTTTCTATAGTTTATACGAAAGCATTCAGTCAGCGGTTCAAGGCACACATGAGACAGCCCTCTATTATGAAACAAGTGCTGTGCTTA
The DNA here is from genome assembly GCF_002998085.1 of Bacillus sp. NMCN1. NCBI lineage: Bacteria > Bacillati > Bacillota > Bacilli > Caryophanales > Bacillaceae > Bacillus > Bacillus sp. NMCN1. The sequence continues at coordinate 693,405 of NZ_PVQL01000002.1, forward strand.
TTACGTTGATCGTGCTCGGAAAATTAATGGAAGCAAGAGCAAAAGGGAGATCATCAGAAGCGATTCAAAAGCTGATGGGCCTACAAGCGAAAGAAGCGGTCATCGAGCGAGATGGGAAAGAGATGACCGTGCCAATTTCCGAAGTGAAAGTGAATGATCTTGTGTTTGTCAAACCGGGTGAGAAAGTGCCGGTAGATGGAGAGATCGTGGAGGGGACAACCGCAATAGACGAATCCATGATAACAGGAGAAAGTCTTCCTGTTGATAAAACCGCAGGAGATGCGGTCATCGGGGCAACCATCAATAAAAATGGGTTTGTGAAAGTGAAAGCGACAAAAGTCGGGAAAGAGACCGCCCTTTCACAGATTATCCGAGTCGTAGAACAAGCACAGGGCTCAAAAGCACCGATTCAAAGGATGGCAGATCAAATATCAGGGATATTTGTTCCCATCGTTGTAGGAATTGCTGTGCTCACATTCCTGATATGGTTTTTCCTTATTGACCCAGGAAATGTGACGTCAGCCCTTGAAACGTTTATCGCAGTCATCGTCATCGCATGTCCGTGTGCGCTTGGTCTTGCCACACCAACTTCTATAATGGCTGGCAGCGGCCGTGCAGCTGAATCAGGCATTTTGTTTAAAGGCGGGGAGCATTTAGAAGTGACCCAGTCACTTGACACGGTGGTTTTAGATAAAACAGGGACTGTGACAAAAGGGGAGCCGAGTCTCACAGATGTGATGGCTTATGCCAATTGGACAGAAGATGCGCTGCTACAGCTAACAGGATCGGCAGAACAGCAGTCAGAACACCCGCTTGCTAGAGCGATCGCAGACGGAATGAAGGAACAAGGTCTTGAAGCGGTCGAGGTCGAAGCCTTCCAAGCAGACCCAGGACATGGAATTGAAGCAATCGCCGCAGGGCGCAAGCTTTTGATTGGTACACGTAAGCTATTACAGAAACATCATATCCCATATGATCAAGTCGAAGCATCCGTCACGCTACTGGAGCAGCAAGGGAAAACGGCTATGCTCGTCGCGATTGACGGCGAAGTCGCCGGCATTGTCGCAGTGGCAGATACGATCAAATCATCCTCACCTCAAGCTATCAAGCGTCTGAAAGAGCAAGGAATTCACGTTGTCATGATGACAGGTGATAACAAGCTGACGGCAGAGGCGATTGCGAAACAGGCGGGCATTGATCATGTCATTGCGGAAGTCCTGCCTGAGGAAAAGGCTGCTCACATTGCGGCGCTTCAGGAACAAGGAAAGAAAGTCGCCATGGTCGGAGATGGCATCAATGATGCCCCGGCTCTTGCGACAGCGAATATTGGGATGGCAGTTGGAACAGGGACAGATGTTGCCATGGAAGCAGCAGATATCACGCTCATGACAGGAGACCTCCATGCCATTGCAGATGCGCTTGAATTTAGTAAAAAAACGATGAGAAACATCAAGCAAAATCTATTTTGGGCGCTTGCCTATAACTGTATTGGGATACCGATAGCTGCTTTTGGACTCCTTGCGCCATGGCTTGCAGGAGCAGCAATGGCCTTTAGCTCCGTGTCGGTTGTATTGAATGCACTCAGATTGCAGCGATTGAAGCCGGTTAGAGAAGGAGTGGCACAATGAAGCTGAATGTCAGATGGATTTGGACGATTAGTGCATTGTTCTACGTTGCTCTTGTCCTCATTGGATATGAGATTTACGATGGATTTTATCTACAACAAGATACACCAAGTGAACAAATGCAAGATCATTGAGACTTCGCCCAAAAGCGAAGTCTTTTTTTAACAATTTTGTGGAAAAACCCACCTTTTAAAAGATTTTTCATAAAAAATTCACTTTTTTTGTTCCTTTTTGTCGTTTTTTGTAGGTTCATCGTTAAGATGCGATTAAGCAACAAAGAAAGCGTTATCAAAAAAAGGGGGTTCACGTATGAAAAAGTTAGGGTTAGCTTCTCAAATACTCATTGCGCTTGTTCTGGGTGTTATCGTGGGAGCGCTGTTTTATCAAAATGAAACCGTTATTAATGTGTTAACGCCGATTGGCGATATATTCATCCATTTAATTAAAATGATCGTTCTTCCAATTGTTATTGCTGCATTGATTGTAGCAGTAGCTGGTGTAGGGGATATGAAAACCATCGGAAGACTCGGCGGAAAAACCATTCTTTACTTCGAAATTGTGACAACGATTGCATTAGCAGTAGGACTGCTTGCAGCAAACGTCTTCCATCCTGGTACAGGAATTGACATGAGCAACATGGAAAAAGGCGATATCTCTAAATATGAAGAGACATCGAAAGCTTCTTCCGAAAAAGCGAGTTTCTCTGAAACCATTGTGCATTTAGTGCCAACAAACGTTTTCCAATCCATTGCAGAAGGTGATCTATTACCAACGATCTTCTTTACAGTCTTATTCGGATTAGGAATTGCCGCAGTAGGAGACAAAGGGAAACCAGTGTTAGGATTCTTTGAGGGTATACTCGAAGCCATGTTCTGGGTGACCAATAAAGTGATGAAGTTTGCACCATTTGGTGTATTCGCGCTCATCAGTGTGACGGTGATCAAATTCGGGGTCGGAGCGCTTCTCCCGCTAGGTAAACTGGTACTTGTCGTTTACGGTACAATGGCATTCTTCGTCATTGTCGTACTTGGCATTATCGCAAAATTAGCTGGAACAAGCGTCTTTACACTATTTAGAGTGCTAAAAGAAGAAATCATTCTTGCATTCTCAACAGCAAGTTCAGAAGCTGTACTGCCTAGATTAATGGACAAAATGGAGAAGTTCGGCTGCCCGAAAGCGATCACGTCGTTCGTTATCCCAACAGGCTACACCTTTAACCTAGATGGAAGTGCCATCTATCAATCCATTGCCGCCATATTTGTTGCACAAATGTACGGCATGCCGCTTTCCATCTATGAGCAAATTACGTTACTATTAATCTTGATGCTGACATCTAAAGGAATGGCTGGTGTACCAGGTGCATCTATCGTTGTTGTCATCACAACACTTGGTGCAATGGGACTGCCGCTTGAAGGACTTGCCTTCATCGTTGGGATCGACCGTATTCTTGACATGGTTCGTACAACTGTTAACGTATTTGGTAACTCACTTGCAGCCATTGTCATGTCTAAGTGGGAAAAAGTTTTTGATCAAGAGAAATCGAAGAAGTATATTGAGGAATTAAAACAACAAACAAAAGCAGCGTAAAAAGGAGATCTTTTCAAATGACGAAGCTACAGGACAAGCAAGTTCGAATCGAACGAGACTTTTTAGGTGAAAAGGAAGTAGACACTCAAGCATATTATGGAATTCAAACATTACGTGCAGTAGAGAACTTTCCAATTACTGGCTACCATGTTCATGAGGAACTCATCAAAGCATTAGGGATTGTCAAAAAGGCAGCCGCACTTGCAAATATGGATACACAACGACTATATTCTGGTCTTGGAGAAAAAATTGTTCAAGCCGCAGATGAGGTTATTGAAGGAAAATGGAACAATCAATTTATTGTCGATCCAATTCAAGGCGGGGCTGGCACTTCAATGAATATGAATGCCAATGAAGTCATTGCAAACAGAGCGCTTGAACTACTAGGAAAGGAAAAAGGCGCTTATACTGAGCTAAGTCCAAACACGCATGTGAACATGTCGCAGTCAACAAACGACGTTTTCCCAACAGCGATTCATATTTCAACATTGAATATGATTGAAAAACTACTTTATACGATGGAAAACATGCATCAAGTCATGACTGAAAAAGCGCAGGAATTCGATCATGTCATCAAAATGGGACGTACGCATCTTCAGGACGCTGTTCCAATCAGACTTGGTCAGGAGTTTAGTGCCTATGCAAAGGTTCTTGCTCGTGATATTAAACGTATCAAGCAGTCTAGACAGCATTTATATGAAGTCAATATGGGAGCAACAGCAGTCGGAACTGGATTGAATGCTGATCCTAAATATATTCGCCAAGTGGTTGGCTATCTATCTGACATTAGCGGATTACCGTTAGTTGGAGCTGAAGACTTAGTCGATGCAACACAAAATACGGATGCTTATACAGAAGTATCAGCTGCACTTAAAGTATGTATGATGAATATGTCCAAAATGGCGAACGATATTCGTTTGATGGCTTCAGGTCCAAGAGCAGGCTTTGGTGAGCTTCACTTGCCGCCGAGACAGCCAGGTTCATCTATCATGCCAGGTAAAGTCAACCCAGTTATGCCTGAAGTCATGAACCAAGTGGCATTCCAAGTCATCGGAAATGATCACACGATCTGTCTTGCATCAGAGGCTGGTCAGCTTGAACTGAACGTCATGGAACCAGTTTTAATATTCAACTTACTACAATCTCTCAGCATGATGAAAAATGTATTTGAGTCCTTCATGGACAACTGCTTGCGTGATCTGAAAGCAGATGAAACGAGATTAAAAGAATATGTAGAAAAAAGTGCTGGTGTCATGACAGCGGTGAACCCGCATATTGGTTATGAAGCAGCTGCACGAATTGCAAGAGAAGCGATTCTTACAGGCGCATCTGTACGTGAGCTTTGTCTGCAAAATGATGTGTTAACAGAGGAAGAGCTTGACGTCATCTTGAATCCTTTTGAAATGACCAAACCAGGTATTGCTGGCGCATCACTTTTAGAAAAGGATCGTCTAGAAGATTAAGCGGCATCATGAGAAGCGCACACCGGCAAAGTTCCGGTGTGCGCTTTTTCATGGATGTTTGTTTTTCTCAAGCTCACATAGTATACTATCGTCAATTATTAGGGATGTGACTGCGTTTGAATCTACTGAAAAAATGGCTGAATACAGAGCCTTATTTAATTGTGATGCTCATTGTACTGACACCGATTGGCGGAGAGTTTAAATTTTATCCATTTGAGGACAGCTTTCGGGTCAGCTTTGGAACCGTTGTCTTTTTCTTTATCCTGCTTCAAATGAAAAAATTCCCGGCATGGGCTAGCGGTATTATTGCAGGGGTTTCTGTTTTTGCGTTTCGCGTGCTGCTTGATACAGCAGTGACAGGGCATCTTCCGCTGGAAGAGGCGGTTTCATTAAGATTTCCTTCCCTGCTTTATTATGTCGTCTATGGCACGCTCTTTTATTTATTGAAGGTCAGACGTTTCCGTGATCAGCCTTGGCTGATTGGAGCGACAGGTATCATCATGGAACTGTGTGCGAGCGTTGTTGAGATGATTGCACTTCGTGGCACCATTGATGAAATTTTAACGATGCGGACGCTGTTTCAACTTTTTGTTTTGGCGATTTTTAGAAGCTTTTTCGTGTTGGCTTGTTATACAATGATTCGATTATATGAAGAGCAGGCGAGAGAGCGTCAAATGAAAAAGGAAAAGGAACATCTGCTGATGCTCCTGTCTAACCTTTACACGGAATCTACATACTTTCATAAAACACTTGCACATGCTGAGCACATTACAGCGACATCCTATCAATTGTATCAATCCCTGCACCACGCAAAGGATGGGAAATCATTGGATTTGAAAAAGCTCGGAAAAACAGCCCTGCAAATTGCAGGAGAGGTACATGAGATCAAAAAGGATAACCAGCGGATTTTTTCTGCATTATCAAAGCTGATTCATGAGGAAAATTTCCAGGCTTATGCAAGTCCTGCGCATATTGCTGGGCTTGTGATTCGTATCCATGAAAATTACGCAGAATCTCTTAAAAAAAACATTGTCTTTCATTATGATGAAGATGGGCAGCATCCCTCCTATCACGTGTATACCATTCTATCTTTGTTAAATAATATCGTTTCCAATGCTGTCGAAGCCATTCCGGTGGATGGTGAGGTGTCACTTTCCATTTCACAGAAAGAGAACCATGTGATCTTTCAAATTAGTGACAACGGACCTGGCATTAAAGAGCGTAATCATCATGTTATTTTTAAACCCGGTTTTACTTTAAAATACGACCAGGCTGGGAATCCATCAAGCGGTATCGGGCTTTCCTATGTGAAGGATACAGCGGAGAAGCTTGGCGGAAGTGTTGAGATGAAGAGTATCCCAAATAAACAAACGATTTTCACGTTAACGATACCAGTGGATCAAGTCAGTAGAAAAGAGGGGATTGGGAGATGAGGTTTTTTATTGTTGATGATGATGAAGCCGTGCGTTCTTCACTGGCTCAGCTCATTGAAGATGAAGAGCTTGGCATTGTCGCAGGGGAAGCAGAGGATGGCGCAGAGTTAACAGCAAGCTACTTAAATGATTTGCACATTGATATTTTATGTATTGATCTATTAATGCCGGAAAGAGACGGTCTTGAAACGATTCGAGCCATAAAGGATGAGTTTCGTGGGAAATACTTAATGCTGTCACAGGTAGAAACAAAGGAATTAATCGGCCAGGCGTATACGCTTGGCGTTGAGTATTATGTGACAAAGCCGATCAATCGTGTAGAGGTCTTAAGTGTGCTCCACCTCATGATTGAACGGCTTCATTTAGAGCATTCAATTGAGAACATTCAGCACTCACTCAAATCCGTCATGCAGTTTCAGCAGCGTGGTCAGACGAAAACGAAGCAGCGTGGGAAAAGTCTTGCAGAGGCAGGTCAGTTCTTGCTGGCAGAGCTTGGGATTGTCGGTGAGAAGGGGTCTAAAGATTTATTAGATATGATTCTTTTCACAGATCAATATTTAGCGCTGCATACCGAACATCACGATTCATTTCCTTCTTTAAAGGTTATTTTCACAGGCGTCACCGAGGATAAATTAAATGAGCCTTACACATCGGCAGACATTGCAAGAGAAGCGAAGGCAGCGGAACAGCGGGTAAGGCGTGCGATCAACCAATCCTTGAAACACATCGCATCACTTGGATTAACCGATTTTTCTCATCCGACCTTTGAAAATTACGCATCTAAATTCTTTGATTTCACCATCGTGCGAAAGAAAATGAGTGAATTAACAAAAGAGACGAGCGGAAGAGAAGAACACACCCGTATCAATGTGAAGAAATTTGTGCAGGTGCTCTACTACGAAGCAAAACGTATTTTTATGGAAGATTAAAAAAAGACATGCTCCCTCATTAGGGAGACATGTCTTTTTTGGTGATGGATTGCAGGTGCATTTGCAGCACGGAGCGTATGAGCTGAGGCGGTAAACGATGAGGCTGCAAGATTCCATTCAATGCAAGCCCATTGATGACCGCATAAAGCCGCTCAGTTTCGACTAAAAGATCGATATGATCAAGCAAAAGCCCATCCTCTTTTAATTTCATTAAGCAAAATTGGGTCGTTTGGAAAAGCTCGTCATACATCTTTGCATTGAGCGGCTGTAAATCTGGTTCTGTCAGCGACTTGACTGTAAAAGCCTGCCACACCTCCATTTCAAATCTTCGTTCTTCATCAAGTGGAAGAACCTGCTCCAATAACATGAGGACATTTTCTTCCGTTGAACCGTTTAGCTGAAGTCCTGTCATCCGCTCCTTGACTCTTTCCTGAATCAATGTCATAGAGAAAAGAAATAGCTCCTGCTGTGTGGAGAAATAATGACGCATAGAGCCGGCTGAAATTCCAGCTTCTACTGCTATTTTTCGTACAGAAGCATTCTCCAAACCATCCTGTTTAATCACTCTCATTGCAGCTTGAGCGACTTTTTGTTTTTGTTTATGGTGATCGACGATTTTTGGCATACATTGATTTTAGCACAGCTATTGTTTTTTTAACACAGTTGTGTTATTTTTATTTAATACAACTGTGTTGAAAAGGATGTGGGGAATATTGGTCGGTTTATTGATTGTGGCATGTGAAATTGGCTTTTGGCTGTTTATTCTGGTGGGTTTAACACTTCGTTATGTGTTTAGACAGAAAAAGTGGGGCGCCTTCTTCCTCATTTGTACACCGATTTTGGATCTCATTCTTCTTGCAGCGACTTATATGGATTTAAGGCAGGGAGCTGTGGCAAGTGTCATTCACGGGCTTGCGGCTGTTTATATTGGGATGAGTCTCGCCTTTGGACATCAAATGGTGAAATGGGCAGATGTCCGGTTTGCTTATCGATTTGCAGGAGGCCCTAAACCGAAGGGGAGACCAAAGTACGGGAAGGAACGGTCTGTGTATGAAATGGTCGGCTGGACGCGGCATCTCGTCTCTTATGTCATCGGGGCTGGTTTGCTATTTGGGTTATCCTACCTCATCCAAGCACCAGAACGAACGGAAGCACTGATGCAGCTCGCCGGTGTGTGGGGAATGGTCTTAGCCATTGATTTCGTTATTAGCATCAGCTATGTTATCTGGCCGAAAAAACACCCGCAAAATATAGCCAGCTAATAAAAAAGACAGGCGGAATCATTCCGCCTGTCTTTTCTTATGATGAAAGCCCTTTGTAAATGGTGTCAATATTCCATTTCATCATCTTATAGTAGCTGTCTCCGTCTTCACCTTTCTTTCCAATAGAGTCAGTGAATACTTTTCCTTTAATCGGAACCCCGGTTTCCTCAGATAAGCTTTCAAGGCTGCGTTGATCGACACTTGTTTCAAGAAAGAGCGCAGGTACTTGATGATCTTTGACAAAATGAATGATGCGCTTCATTTGTCCAGGTGTTCCTTCACTTTCTGTGTTGATCTCCCAAATGTAGCCTGCTTTCAGTCCATAGGCATCTGCAAAATACTTGAAGGCTCCCTCACTTGTCACAAGGAGCTTTTTGTCTTTTGGCAGCTGATCAAACTTGTCTTTTGCTTCATCGTGAAGCGCTTGAAGCTTTTTGATATAGGCTTCTGTATTTTTTTCGTAATCCTCTTGATGCTCAGGGTCCGCTTTAATAAGCGCATCCCGGGCATTTTGAGCATAAAGAATCCCATTTTCGATATTCAGCCAGGCGTGGGGGTCCTGCTGGCTTTCGAGTCCTTTTGAAGACAAGTGCTTTACTTTGACGCCTTTACTTAATTCGGCTACAGGTGCATCATCCCCATCCTTGCCACTCGATTCGAGCAGCTTTTGAAACCAGCCGTTCCCTGTCTCAAGGTTTAAGCCATTATATAGAACAAGGTCTGCATCCGTCGTATGCTGAACATCCTTTGGCAGTGGGTCAAATTCATGTGGGTCTGTACCAATGGGAACAATGCTGTGAATAGAGACGTGCTCTCCGCCTACTTCCTTCACAATGTCATAAAGAATGGAGTAGGTCGTGACGACTTTTAATGTGCCGTCATCTTTGCCGGAATTATTTTGCTTAGTAGAACAGCCTGCGATGACCATAAGGGCAACGAATACTGCGATCAAACGGATTGCAAATACCTTCTTCATATATGTCCTCCTTTTACATAGACGCTTCCTTTTTTAGCTGCGTTCGTTTTCGTTTAGATTTTAATGATCTCCATAGAATTCCTTGCTTTGGTGAAAAGATAAAGGCACTCCCGAATAAAATGGTCGCGACCAGCACGATAGAAGCTCCAGACGACAAGTTATACGTAAAACTAAGCCCAAGTCCCACGACAGCAGAAACTGCACCGAAAAAAGCAGATAAATAAATCATGATCCATAGCCGGTCTGTTAAGAGATAAGCAGTGGCTGCCGGCGTAATAAGCATGGCAACGACAAGAATAATCCCAACAGTTTGCAGTGACGCAACGGTCACTAGGGTCAACAAGGTCATGAGAAAATAATGGATCATTCGATTCGGTAAACCGTAAACCGAAGAAATCACCGGATCAAATGAACTAATGAGCAGCTCTTTGTAGAAAATGGTGACGGCCAGCAGGATAAAAATGCCGATGCCAAGCGTAATCCACATATCAGATGACCGAACAGCTAGAACGTTTCCAAACAAGATATGATATAAATCACTGGAACTTTTCAAAAATGTGATCAAAATAATTCCGATTGAGAAAAAAGCGGTGAAGACAATGCCGATGGCAGAATCATTTTTAATGCGGCTGTTTTGACTCACGTATCCAATCCCGATCGCTGTTAATACTCCAGTTAAAACGGCCCCAAAGAAAAAGTTAATTCCCAGCATATAAGAGATGGCGACACCTGGCAGCACGGCATGCGAAATGGCGTCTCCCATCAGGGCCATGCCCCGTAAAATAATAAAGCAGCCAATAACCCCGCAAATAATGCCTACCATGACGGATGTAAATAACGCTTTTTGCAAAAACGCATACTCAAAGAGTCCGGTTAAAAATTCCATTACACGTCTCCTCCTGCTGATTTTAAGAATGGTAGCTGCGTTTCATATGCTTCCAGCATGACCTCTGGGCGAAGGATGTCGTGTACAGGTCCAGCTTTGATGAGTTTTTTATTTAACAGAACGAGGTGGCTGAAGTAATCATCAGCTTTACTTAAATCATGATGGACAACCAAAATGGTTTTTCCTTCATCCCGTAATTCTTTCAAAATGCGAACCATTGTTTCTTCACTGGTCATATCAATCCCAACAAATGGCTCATCCAAACAGAAGAGCTGTGCATTTTGCGCAAGTGCTCTTGCAAGGAAGACACGCTGCTGCTGACCGCCGGATAACTCACCAATCTGTCTTTTGGCAAAGTCCTGCATTCCGACCTTTTCTAAACAGTGGTACGCATATGCGCGGTCTTCTTTTTTCGGACGTTTTATCAGGCCAAGCTTCGGATATGTTCCAAGTAGCACGGTATCGAGTACATGAATAGGAAACGTCCAGTCTAGATCATTTCTTTGTGGTACATAGGCGATCTGTTTTCTGACCTGTTTAAAGGACTGTTCAAAAAAGCGAATATCCCCTTGGTCTTTTTCAATTAAATCCAAACATGCCTTGAGTAAAGTCGATTTACCGGCACCATTTGGACCTATGATTCCTGTCATCGTTCCTTCCTGTACGGAAAGAGAGATGTTCTCTAATGCATCCTGCCCATGATATGAGACATGAAGACGTTCGATTGTTAAAGCATTTTGCATCTCTTGCGGCCCCTTTCAATCATCATTGCACTTCCTAAAGATATATGCATACATTAAATAATTTTGACTAAAGGATGAAATGATTCTCTAATGCTAATTTGTTTCCTTAGGGAAACTTTTATTTCATTCTAAGTGTATGTCCTTCTTTTGTAAAGAGAAAAGCTGCACTTTTTCTGTCAGAGGTCAAACGATCGTTTTTATGTTATGCGTGGAGCGGAGGACATGAGCTTGGTTTTTTGTAAATCCGTGTGACAGAATTGGACACAAAAAAACTAATTATTTCTTCATAAATGATTGACAGAAGATAAGAACTCCTCATATAATAAGGATAATCCAATATATGAATATATGCTCATATATAAAGTTTTTAATTTTTAATAGGTTGAATCGATCCAGGGAACGTTACTTATTATATAGAAAAAGGTGAGAACATGAAAAAGATGAAGGATGAATACGTATTAAGCGGTCTTGATTGCGGCAACTGTGCACGTAAAATAGAAACAGGTGTCAGCAAAATGGATGGAGTGGAAGCTTGCTCTGTTAACTTTGCGACAGGCACATTGACTGTTACGCATGCAGATAAGCAAGAAACGATGACAAAGCGTATTGAAAAAACTGTTCAGTCCATTGAACCTCATGTGAGTTTATCACCGAAAGAAGAAGGACATCATCACGATCATGATCATGGGACGAAAAATTTAAAAACGATTGTGCTGAAATTAATTGGCGGTGCAGTCATTGGAACAGCTGCTTACTTTATACCTGAAGATGGTGTACTAAAGTTCATCATGTTTTTCGCAGCGTATTTACTAGTCGGCGGTGATGTGGTTTTTAAAGCGCTGAAAAATATCGTGCGCGGCCAAGTATTTGATGAGAACTTCTTAATGACCATTGCAACAGCTGGCGCTTTTGTTATTCAACAATATCCAGAGGCACTGGCAGTTATGCTCTTTTACCAAATTGGAGAGCTCTTCCAAGGGGCAGCAGTGAACCGTTCAAGACGATCAATTAGTGAATTAATGAATATACGTCCAGAATACGCGAATCTAAAAGTAGGAAATGAAACGAAAAAAGTAAATCCGGAAGAAGTAAAAGCCGGTGACCGTATTGTCGTGAAGCCTGGTGAAAAAATTCCGCTGGATGGGCTCGTTATTGAAGGCTTCTCGCTCGTTGATACCTCTGCATTAACAGGGGAGTCGGTGCCGCGGGATGTAGAAGCGGGGAAGGAAGTTCTTGCAGGATTTGTGAATCAAAACGGTATACTTGAAATTGAAGTGCAAAAAGAGCTAAGCGAATCGGCAGTGACGAAGATTTTAGATTTGGTTGAGAATGCGAGCAGCCGAAAAGCACAGACAGAAAATTTCATCACAAAGTTTGCAAAATATTATACACCGGCTGTCGTCGTGCTCGCCTTATTGCTTGCCTTTGTGCCGCCGCTTCTTATTCCATCAGCACAATTGTCTGACTGGGTGTACCGGGCACTTGTCTTTCTCGTGATCTCTTGTCCTTGTGCTCTTGTTGTGTCCATTCCATTAGGATTCTTCGGGGGAATTGGGGCAGCTTCTAAACGAGGCATCCTTGTGAAAGGCAGTAACTATCTAGAAGCATTGAATTCTGTGAAATATGCGGTATTTGATAAGACGGGCACGCTAACAAAAGGAAACTTTACGGTGACCAATATTGTCACAACCAGCGACAAGTGGTCAGAAGAAGAGCTGCTTGCTTTTGCAGCACTGGCAGAAGCTCATTCCTCTCACCCTATTGCAGAATCGATTAAAGCGGCATACAGCTTACCGCTTGATGAAAGCCAGATCGAAGCATATGAGGATATCGCGGGACATGGAATTAAAGCGACCATCAGCGGTTCCCGTGTCTTAACGGGAAATCACCGCTTGATGGAGCGAGAAGGCATTGCGTATGAAAAAGAAAAAAGAAGCGGAACTGTTGTGTACATGGCGATTAACGGTGAGTTTGCAGGATCGATCTTGATAGCAGATGAATTGAAGGAAGATGCAATCGAAGCCGTTTCTGCTCTAAAAGCGTCTGGAATTCAAACCGTCATGCTCACTGGTGATGCTAAGCAAGTCGGAACTGCGGTCGCCAATCAAATTGGTATCGACGAAGTACATGCAGAATTATTACCGCAGGATAAAGTAACGAAATTAGAAGAAATTGATCAGAAAAAAGCGCCTCAAGAAAAGCTATTATTTGTTGGGGACGGCATTAATGATACACCGGTATTAGCAAGAGCGGACATAGGAATTGCAATGGGCGGGCTTGGTTCAGACGCAGCTGTCGAAGCGGCTGATATCGTCATCATGACGGACCAGCCATCAAAGGTAGCAGAAGCCATCGCTGTCGCAAAACGGACAAGAAGGATTGTATGGCAGAATATCGCATTTGCCCTTGGTGTCAAAGGCATTTTCCTAATACTCGGTGCATTCGGAATTGCGACCATGTGGGAAGCCGTCTTCTCGGATGTCGGTGTCACCGTACTCGCTGTTTTAAATGCGATGAGGGTCATGAAATAAAATTGTAAGGAAAATTTCATGAATACCATCTTTCATAATGGACCCCCTCTTGTTAAAATAGAAGAAGTTGGATAATGGCATTTTTCTAAGCTATTATCCTTTTTCTTTTTTAAGGAATGAAAAAGATAAGGTAGGTGCTTATGTGAGTAAGAAAAATAATCAATCTTCATCCATTAAATTTGCTGTCATTTTAACCATCATCGCAGCTCTTCTCATCGGTCTATTTGTTGTGATTGGGAACAAGAACAGCCAAGAAGCACAAACAGTTGACAGTAAGCCTTCGATTAAAGGACAGCCTGTCATAGGAGACAAAAACGCAGCGGTGCAAATCGTCGAGTTTGGGGACTACAAATGTCCGTCATGTAAATCATTTGAAACAGACATTTTCCCAAAACTGAAAGCAGACTACATAGATAAAGGCGATGTATCCTTTTCATTTATTAACTTACCACTGCCTGTTCATGGAGATGGCGCAGTGTTAGCAGCACTAGCTTCTGAAGAAGTGTGGAAAGAAGATCCAAAAAACTTCTGGGCATTCCATGAAGCTGTCTATCAAGCACAGCCAGATAGTGAAGCAGAATGGGTTACGCCTGCTAAGCTGACTGAACTAGCGAAAAAGACAACAAAAATTGATACGGACAAACTCAAAGATAACTTATCAAAGAAAACGTATCAGCCGCAGCTGAACACAGACGATCAGCTTGTGAACAAATATAAAGTGAATTCAACACCAACGATTTTGATTAACAATAAACAAGTTCAAAACTTTTATGACTATGATGAAATCAAAGAATTAATTGATCAAGAGCTCAAAGGGAAGAAATCATGAAAAATAAGCTTATTTACTTGTACAGTGCTTGGATTGTCTCTATCGTTGCGACGATGAGCAGCCTGTATTTAAGTGAAATCAAGAAGTTTATCCCATGCGATATGTGCTGGTTTCAGCGCATTTTCATGTACCCGCTCGTGCTTTTACTTGGAATTGCTACGTTCCGGGGCGATGTCAAAGTGAAGTATTACGTACTGCCTTTGGCTGTGATCGGTGCTGGCTTTTCCATCTATCATTATATGGAACAAAAGATCCCGGGCTTTGCGTCGATTCGCCCTTGCCTCAGCGGCATTCCTTGTTCCGTTGATTATCTGAACTGGTTTGGTTTTATCACCATTCCACTATTAGCTCTTATTGCATTTATTCTTATCATCATCAGTATGCTGCTGTTAAATGCAAAAGAAGATTGAGAGATAGCCTGCTTTTAAGCGGGCTATTTTTTATTTTTGCAAAAAGATAAAATTTAAAGAAAATTTGTATTGCTTTTCGCTTATGTCAGATATACATTAAGGGAGTAGTGTTAGATGATCAGATCATGTAAGGAGATAAGCGGAAAATGGCATGGGAAGTCTTAAGTATCATTGGTATTATCGCATTCGCCATTAGTGGTGCGATAGTGGCAATGGAGGAAGAGTACGATATTCTTGGTGTGTACATTTTAGGGATTGTGACAGCATTTGGCGGTGGAGCGATCCGGAATCTATTAATTGGTCTTCCGGTGTCTGCTTTATGGTCACAGGGCAAGATGTTTACCATTGCTCTTGTATCCATTACGATTGTGTTTCTTTTTCCAAAGCTTTTGCTCAAGCACTGGAGCACATGGGGGAATTTCTCGGATGCGATCGGCTTAGCAGCGTTTGCAATTCAAGGTGCATTATTTGCTGTGCAAAGAGAGCTTCCGCTCAGTGCGGTCATTGTGGCAGCCATTTTGACTGGAAGCGGCGGCGGAATTGTGCGTGATCTCCTGGCAGGGCGCAAACCGCTTGTTTTAAAAGCGGAGATTTACGCAGTTTGGGCAGCACTTGGCGGCTTACTCGTAGGACTCGGTTTAGCACAAGGAGAGATTGCTTTGTATTTGCTGTTCCTCATCCTCGTCGTATGCAGGGT
Organism: Bacillus sp. NMCN1; assembly: GCF_002998085.1. NCBI lineage: Bacteria > Bacillati > Bacillota > Bacilli > Caryophanales > Bacillaceae > Bacillus > Bacillus sp. NMCN1. The sequence goes on from NZ_PVQL01000002.1 coordinate 708,776, forward strand.
TTGTTCCTACCTATTCAAATGGCGGCTTCCCGCTAGGTCTTATTTTTTAAATAAAGGGTAAAACGAGAAAAGAGCGGTTTCGCTCTTTTTTTTTTTGTTTGATACGAGCTGGATGTCAGCAGGTAATGGAGTTTTCGTGTAAAATAAAAGCAGGGTCTTTTTGTTCATCATTGGAACAATACATGTGATGAAAATTTTGTCAGCTGGCTGAATATATGGATTCAGCCTTTTTTTGCCTAGATGGATTGTTATGTGTTGGTTTCACATTTTGCGGAATACTAAAGAAGCACCTATGATCGGACGGATGAATCAACATGAAATGAACACATCTTTGCATGTAAGCAAAACTTGACGAAAAAATTGAAATAGGAGGGGCACGTACTAGTGGAGATTTTTTTGTCAGTGCTCGTATTACTAGCACTCATCGCATCATCTAATATTATCAATCGTTTTGTCCCCTTTATTCCAGTCCCGTTAATTCAAGTGGGCTTAGGAATATTGGTGGCAGCTTTTCCTTCAGGTTTACATATTTCTTTAAATCCTGAACTATTCTTCGTTTTATTTATTGCGCCGCTGTTATTTAATGACGGGAAGCGTACTCCAAGGGACGAGCTGTGGAAATTAAGAGCGCCGATACTTCTGTTAGCCCTAGGGTTAGTATTTGCGACAGTCATTGTAGCAGGATATACCATCCATTGGATGATCCCAAGCATTCCGCTTCCAGCCGCATTTGCGCTTGCAGCGATTTTATCACCGACAGATGTGGTAGCAGTAAGTGCTCTTTCCAGCCGTGTGAATATGCCAAAGGGCATCATGAGGCTGCTGGAAGGTGAAGGGCTGATGAACGATGCATCAGGGCTTGTTGCCTTTAAATTTGCCATTGCTGCAACGGTTACTGGCGCTTTTTCAATTGCTGAGGCATCATTTAGCTTTGTTCTGATTGCCGCAGGTGGTCTATTGACTGGATTTATTCTATCCTTTTTTATCATTCGTTTTCGCTATTTCCTCCGCCGGTTAGGAATGGACGATGTCACGATGCATATCATCCTGCAAATCCTTACACCATTTGTGATCTATTTAGCAGCGGAAGAAATCGGTGTGTCCGGGATTTTAGCGGTTGTAGCGGGTGGTGTGACACATGCCATTGAGCAGGATCGAATGGAGGCGAATTTAGCCAAACTGCAAATCGCTTCGTCAAACACATGGAATATTATTTTATTTATTTTAAACGGACTTGTTTTCGTTATACTTGGATTGCAGATTCCTGATGTATCGACGGTTATTTTCCAGGATGAAGCCTTTAATAATATGCAGGTCATCAGTTACATCTTAATCATCACGCTGTGTCTTATGATCCTGAGGTTCTTATGGGTATGGCTGTTCTGGGCAGGGAATTGGAGTGCAACGAAAAAGCAAAACGTGAAAAAACCGAAGCTTCGCGCCTCGATGCTCATGACATTCTCTGGTGTGCGCGGGGCAGTCACATTAGCCGGTGCCTTCTCCATCCCATTTACACTTGCGGACGGATCACCGTTTCCTGAACGGCATTTGATTATTTTCCTCGCAGCAGGCGTCATCTTATGTACACTCATTTTAGCTAGTGTGTTACTGCCTCTTTTATCTGAGAAAAAAGACAAGCAAATCGCCGTGGACTTGGATACAAAGATTCAGCATTCGAAACGGAAGCTGCTGAGAAGTGCCATTAAAACCTTAAGAGAAGGAATGAATGAAGACAATAGGGAAGTGTCTCTTGCACTCATCAATGATTACCGAATGAAGCTGCGCAATATCCAGCGTGAACCGTACCAATTCGGGATGAGAAAACAGGAACGAAAAATCAGATTGCATGGCATTAAAGCAGAGCAAATGAAGCTTCAGCAATTAATTGATGAAGAGAAATTAGATAAAGAAGAAGCCTATGAGCTACAGGAGAGATTTCATGAGCTGGAAATGCTGTATTCCAACTCCTTTAAAATTCGTTTTTCAAAAGTGAAGTTTCTGCGCTTGCTTCAATGGCTCCAATTATGGCGGCCGGATGAGCGCGTTTCAAGCGGCATTTTAGAAAACGAGGGATCGTACAAACAAATTCGTAAGAAAACGGCTGAGGCTGCTGTGGACTCGATCAAACAGCATATGACCGATGAAAATAAACAAACGTGTCATCAAGTCATTGGTTTTTACAATCAAGTGATTTTCCGCTGTGAACACGGTCCAAGCTTCTTCCAGCAAAAAGACCGTTCATTTGACCGGAAGAAAAAAGAGCTTAACTTCCAAGCTGTACAGACAATACGAAATGAAATTCAAACTTTGTATGAAGATGGTGAAATCAATCGTGATATTGCCCATCATTTAAGGGAGTATATCAATGACATGGAAGCTGTTCTTCTGACCAATACGTAATGTTGTGATCTTCTCCCCTATGTTTTATGATGAAGAAAGAGAACGAGCAGGGGGAGATCAATGATGGCGTATTATGGAGCAATTGAAGCTGGCGGTACAAAGTTTTGTTGTGCAATCGGCAATGAGCATGGGGACATTCTCGAGGAAATGACGATTCCGACAGAGCACCCGGAAAAAACATTACAAAAGCTCATTCCATTTTTCGAGCAGCATGACATTGAAGCATTAGGGGTCGGCTCCTTTGGACCGATCTGTGTCCAAAAGGACGACCCTTCTTACGGTTATATCATGAACACGCCGAAAGTAGAGTGGAAGCATTACCCGTTCATCCCAGAGCTAGAGAAGCAATTAGGGGTCCCAGTGTCTTTTACAACAGATGTTAATGCGGCAGCATTAGCTGAATTAACAAAAGGGGCAGCCAAAGGGCTGAATAGCTGTATGTATATCACGGTCGGTACGGGTATCGGTGCCGGAGCTGTTATGAAAAATGAGCTTCTTCACGGTCATTCACATCCAGAGATGGGGCACATCCTTGTCAGGCAGCATGAATCAGACCCATTTGAAGGAGTCTGCCCAGCGCATGGTACGTGCTTAGAGGGACTGGCAGCTGGACCAGCGATTGAGAAAAGGTGGGGGAAATCTGCCAAAGAGCTCACGCATGAAGAATCGGTTTGGGTACTTGAAGCCGATTATTTGGCTCAGGCGCTGATGCAGTACTCGCTCATTTTAAGCCCAGAGCGCATCATGATGGGCGGGGGTGTCATGAAGCAAAAGCAGCTGTTTCCACTAATTCGAGAGAAGCTTGCTGCTTATCTCAATGATTATGTAGACCTACCGCCGCTTGATACATACATTGTCTCTCCTGGACTTGAGGACAAGGCCGGCATGACAGGTGCTTTGCTGTTAGCCATCGAAGCGAAGAGAAACGCCTAATAATAGAGTTTTAAAGGACAACGTGAGATAATAAAAAAGATGGAATCTATGAAAAAGGTGGTTGTTAAAATGGTCAAAAGCTTGAATGATACCGTAACACTGAATAACGGAGTGGAAATGCCTTGGTTTGGTTTAGGTGTATTCAAAGTGGAGGACGGCAATCAAGTGGTAGATGCCGTAAAAGCAGCCATACGAAACGGATACCGCAGCATTGATACGGCTGCCGTATATAAAAATGAGACAGGCGTAGGCAAAGCGATTAAAGAATCTGGCGTGAAACGAGAAGATTTGTTCATTACGTCTAAAGTATGGAATACGGATCAAGGCTATGACAAAGCGCTGGCTGCATTTGACGCAAGCTTAAATCGATTAGGTCTTGATTATTTAGACCTCTATTTGATTCATTGGGCTGGCCCAAATGCAGATACATTTAAAGACACATGGCGTGCGCTTGAGAAGCTTTACAAAGATGGTAAAGTCAGAGCCATTGGCGTCAGCAACTTCTACATTCAGCATTTAGAAGAGCTGTTAAAAGATGCTGAAGTTGTTCCAGCCGTGAACCAAGTGGAATTTCATCCGAAACTGACACTTGTCGAACTGCGTCAATACGCAAAAGAAAAAGGCATTCAAATCGAAGCGTGGTCTCCGCTGATGCAAGGAAAGCTATTAGACCATGACGTATTAAAGGACATTGCTGCACGCTACAACAAATCTGTTGCACAAGTCATCCTGCGCTGGGATCTGCAAAGCGGCGTCGTGACAATTCCTAAATCAATCAATGAAGAACGCATTAAACAAAATGCAGATATTTTTGATTTTGAACTATCAAAAGAAGATATGGAAAAAATCGATGCATTAAACAATAACGAGCGCGTCGGCTCGAATCCAGAGACGATGACGGTTGGGTTTGAATAAATGAAAAAATCCTCTTTCTCATATGAGAAAGGGGATTTTTTATGTACTGCTTCTTCGCACAGCCAAAAGCATAATAAAAGATAAGATCACAATACAAATCGTCCAGGACCAAGCAAGCTCCATTCGTCCAGAATCAATCGCCACATAGATAGCGGTTGGAAGTGTTTGAGTTTTTCCTGGGATGTTGCCGGCAAACATTAAGGTCGCCCCGAACTCTCCAAGGGCTCTCGCAAAGCTGAGGATGCTGCCAGACAGTAGGGAAGGCAAGGCAAGTGGTACGGTAATATAGGCAAAGACTTGGAATGAATGAGCACCATCTACTTTTGCAGCCCCTTCAATATCTGACTCAATCGTAGAAAAGCCAGCCTTTGCTGATTGATACATAAGCGGGAATGCCACAACTGTCGATGCAATGACTGCCGCCCACCATGTGAAGATAACCGGCTGGTGGAAGATCCATTCAATCGCGCCTCCTATTACGCTATGCTTTCCGAATACGACGAGCAATAAAAACCCAACAACTGTTGGCGGGAGAACAAGCGGCATCATCAGGAGCGTTTCCACAATCATTTTCCCCTTAAAAGTTGTTCGCGCCATCCAAAAGCCGACCGTTGTGCCAAAAACAGTGGCCAACAGCCCGCTGACGATGGCAACTTGAACGGAGAGCCAAATGGGAGATAGAAATTCTTCAGTCAGCATAGGCTTTACGATACTTGAAAGCCGTACTTTTTAAAAAATGATTTGGCTGTTTCTGATTGAAGAAATTGAAAAAAGGTCTTGGCTTCCTCTAAATGTTCTGTCCCTTTTACGATCCCTACTGGGTAAATGATCGGGGAATGCATGTCCTGATTGGCTTCAGCGGCAATTTTCACTTTTCTGGAAACGAGGGCGTCTGTTTTATACACAACACCTGCTTCCACATTTCCTGTTTCTACGTAGCTTAAAACTTGCCGCACATCTTTGCCGTACACAGCGTTCTTTTTCACTTGATCCCAGATGTTCAGCTTTGTGAAAATCTCTTTGCCATATGTACCAGCAGGAACCGATTCAGGTGTGCCAAGAGCAATCTTTCCTTTTACGTGCTGGACGTCTTGAAAGCTTTTAATAGAGGAAGAGTGATCTTTTGTCACAATGAGTACAAGCTCATTTTGTATGGCTTCCTTGATAAAATGTTGATCGATGTCTCCAGATTGCACAAGCTCATCAAAGGGAGCTTCAGCTGCAGAGAAAAAGATATCCGCTTTTGCCCCTTGAGCGATTTGCTGCTTCAATGCGCCGGATGACCCGAAATTATTTGTTAATGTCACATTCGGATGCTCATCGTTAAAGGCAGATTCAATTTCTTTTAGTGCATCCTGAAGACTTGCCGCTGCTGAAATTACAAGCTCTGTTTTTTTGCTTGTATCCGATGACTTCATCTCTGTTTGACACCCACTCAGGAGCAAGCAGATGGCGATGAAGGCGAAGAACGTATACTTCATGTTCACACCTCTTATCATTCAATATCATATGTATCCTTTATTATAAGCAAACTTATTTGACCATTCATAGGCATTCAGTAAAAAGAGAAAAGAAAAAGCCGCCAGATGGCGACTTTTAATGCTGATAAAAACGCAGCAAATTCCCATTGATCACTTTGTCTGATAAGGAAAGCTCTTTATTGGCTTTTTCGATATAAGGCTGACACACCTCATCCTGTTCAACAGGTTCTTTTGTTTTTTGATCATAGCAGGTGTTCTTTGTATAGAGATAATCATCTGTAATAAAGTTCCCGTTTCTCAGTACAGCGAAAGGCGTCCGTTCATTTGAAAATAAATCATTGCCGAATTGAATGGCATCCTTCGTTTCAATCCCAAGTAAGTGAAGAAGTGTCGGCTTTACGTCCATTTGACCAGCTGTTTCAGAAATGGTCTGCGGTGCTTGATCCGTGACACCAGGAATGTAAATCAAAAAGGGTACCCGCTGTAGTTTGACAGCATCAAACGGCGTGATTTCCTCTTTATTGAGCAGCTGTGCCATTGCCTCATGATGTGCCTCTGATATGCCATAATGGTCACCCATGAGGACAAACATCGTATTGTCATACAACCCTTCTTCTTTCATACGGTCAAAAAACATCTTAGTCGCTTCATCTTGATAGCGGACGGTCGTCACATAGCGGTTTAAAATGGTACTTGACGAATCATATTCATCAATAAACTGATCCTTCGGGTCAATTTCAAATGGAAAATGATTGGTCAAGGTAATGAATGTACTGTAATAAGGTTGCTTTAACTTTTTTAAATGATCAACGGATTGATCAAAGAAGTCGATATCCTTTAAGCCCCAGCCAGTTGAATTCCGTTCATTGACATCATATGAATCGACATCATAAAAACGATCAATTCCTAGAGATTCATACATCACATCACGATTCCAAAACGTTTTATTATTCGCATGAAATTGGATGGATTGATAGTTTTCCTTTTTCAACTGTTTGTATAACGTGTCATATTCATTGTCACTCGCTGTGAAAAAGACAGCGCCGCTGCTAGAAGGATAGAGAGAATTAGCGACAATAAACTCTGAATCGGACGTTTTCCCCTGCTCTGTCTGCTGATAAAATTCATCAAAATAAAAACTCTTTTTAGCCAGTTGATTTAAAAAGGGAGTGATGGATTGTCCATTCACCTTTTGATTCATGACAAATTGCTGCGTCGATTCAAGTGAAATGAACACAACGTTCTTGCCTTTAGCAAGTCCAAAGTACTCTTCGTTTGGTGCGCTGTAATCAGCCTTTGTATAGTTTGCTACGGTAGAAAGCGTATCTTCATCTGCAAAGGCCTTTTGTCCAATGCGTGCCGTTTGGGCAGCGCCGTCATACAGATGAAATTGGAAAAGCCCAAGGTTTCTGACAATGACTTCACGATCATAAGAGCTTGTCAGAAATCGAGGATGATCCATCATGGCTGAGCTGACATGAAACAATAGGAAGCTGCAGCAGACCGCATAATATATTTTGATCGTCTTGAATGCCGCTTTTGGGGCTAATGGTTTGCGCTTGAGCAGCCAAGCAAGTACCACAAAATCAACGAGCATCAGCACAAAGAGCGGGTGGAATAATTCCGTCATACTGCTGCCCATATCTCCCATGTTCTTTGCTTGGAATAACACGGGAATAGTAATGAAATCAATATAAAAACCATAAAAGATCGTATTCGATATGAGAATCGCCGTTAGAATAAAATTTGCAGTCAATAAAAAAACCTTTTGTTTGCTTTCATTTAAAAAAAGAGCTATCCCAAACAAAGGGAGTAGAAAGCTAAGTGGATTGATCAAAAGCAGCCATTCATGAAACAGATTGGCCGTTCGTATGTGAAATCCGAATTGATAAATGATGTATGTTTTCATCCACATGAAAAGGATGGAGTACACTAAAAACCAGTGATTTTTGAAAAACGCTTTCATTTATGTATCTCCTCACCATTCTATATTCAGTTGCAAGGCAAAAACACTTATCTTAAACCTACTAAAAAAATGAGGAATGATCAATTCATATCCTGTCTTTTTCGCAAAACTCTTTTTTTATTCTGTTAAAACTGGATTGGGATGGTTATACCGCAGATGACGGCGATGTAATAGCATGTGACGACGGTGAGGGCAGCTAGTACGACTTGTTCTCCTGTGCTGCCTGTTTTGACATAGAAGGGGAGACGCACTTTAATGGAAGCTGGAAATAAAAATTTAATGCCGTTCACTGTTCCAGCATCAAGGATAAGGTGGCTCGCCATTCCAACGAGTAAACCTATACTTAGGCTGTCATTTGGAATGTATGTTGTCGCGAGAAAATAAATGATCAGCAGAAATAATAAACTGTGTGTAAACGTGCGATGACCGAACACGCTGCTGATCAGAGTCGAGAGCAGCGGAAATTTTCTACCGATTTTACTTTTTGTATGGCAAAGATCGGGGATCAGAGCACCTGCTGATCCAGCTGCAGCCATGATGACTGGGTCGAGTCCGTAGTAGTAGGCGACGGCCGTTGAGGCGGCGATTCCGCCCATAATGTGTGTTTTTCCTGTCATGATGCGTACTCCTGTTCTGTCTTTTATTCAAGTACTCACTATATCAAGGGTGAATTCATTCAGCAAGGCTTATTTCTAAAGAAAAAGAGGACAAAAGGGTTGGCTGATTGGAAAAACATTCTATAATAAGGGGGAAGTCATGTTGATACTAACGATAAGGATGCGATTCGGATGAGTAATGCAGACATTTTAAAAGAAATTGTTCTTGTACATTATGAAGTCAGCCGTAAATTAAACCGCAAGTTACTTGAGTTAGAAAAAGACATCACGCCACCGCAGATATATGCTCTTTCTATTTTGATACAAGGCAAAGTATCACATGCCGAAGAGCTGAAACAAAGACTCTCTTTAAACCCAGGTGCAGCCTCCATTGCACTCAATAAGTTATGTGAGCAGGGCTATATTCAGAGAGAAAGGGACAAAGGCGACCCCACGCTTGTCCGGTTAGAAGCTACGGAAAAAGGGCTAGCGATTTATGAAAAGCATACACGTCTTTTCGGAAAGGTGATTCAGCATATGATGTCAGACTTCACCAAAGAAGACTTAAAGACCTTTTTGACGTATTTGCAAAAAATGAGACAGACCTTTCATGATGATTGAGCCTTCCCCCCTTGTATAATGCGGCGGACTGTAGCACAAATTAAACAGGCAACCGCATTTTATGAAAAGGGAGGAAACAGCGATGTCATTTTTCCAAAAGGATAAAAAGGCGAAAAGCGAGAAAGACCACAAGCAGGTAGATCAGCTGTTAGAAGAAGCAAGCAAAGAGCTAGCAGGCGATCCGCTTCAGGAAGCTGTACAAAAGAAGAAAAACAACGATCAATAAGCAGGTAATAGCGCAGAGAAATGATTCTCTGCCTTTTTTCTATGTTTTTCCCTTTGACAGATGTGAGAATGTTTGATAACCTTCGTGTAGTAAAAATGAATAGAAATCCTCACGCTATGTCTCAGTGAGGTAGAGGTTGCGCGGATGATGAGTCACTCATGGGAGAGATGGAATCGAAGATCATGAGAAAAAAGGCATCAGCGCCGAAGTGTAGAGAGAGCTCCAACTTTCTTTATGCTGGGTCTGCATTGAATAAATGCAGGACTGCCACGTCTTTGAAGCGTGGAGGGCTATCCGGAGATCAAGGTGTATGTTTTGAAAAGCATGGACTGTTGTTCAGGCTTTTTTTTATGTTCTGAGTACCAAAGATAAGGGTATGCTGTTAAGAAAGTGACCCATGATGAACATAAAGAATACAAGTCATTGCTTCACAAATATATCAATGAAGATACTGCCGGGTCTGGTCCGAAGTGAATATAACGGAGGTACGGAAATGGAACAGACAAAAAAATGGGGTTTTTGGTTATTGACGGCTTTTGTCGTCGGAAATATGGTAGGTTCAGGCATCTTTATGCTGCCAAGTACACTTGCCCAGCATGCTAGTCCTTTAGGTGTGACGATGGCATGGCTTGTCACAGGTGGCGGTGTGCTGATGATTGCACTTGTCTTTGGGCATTTGTCCATTCATAAGCCGCAGCTGACGGCTGGACCACAAAGTTATGCAAGAGCGCTTTTTAACGATCCGAAAAAAGGGAAAGCGGCCGGTTTTACAATGGTTTGGGGATATTGGGTAGCAAGCTGGATTAGTAATGTCGCAATTATTACGAGTCTAGCCGGTTATTTAACGACATTTTTCCCTATTCTCACCGTGAAGACGGAGATTTTCACCTTTGGAAAAGAAGCGATCACACTTGGTCAGCTGACAACCTTTATTGTATGTACCATTCTTCTCTGGGGAACACATACTATCTTAATTACAAGCTTAAGTGCTGCAAGTAAATTAAACTTTATTACGACCTTTTCAAAGGTACTTGGATTCGTCCTTTTTATTGTTGCTGGATTATTTGCATTCCAAACGGCATTATTTGAACATTATTACTTCCCGGTTGCAGCAGAAGGCGAAGGAGTGCTTGGGCTTGGAGGCCAAATTCATCATGCGGCTATTTCCACACTATGGGCATTTATTGGCATCGAATCTGCTGTCATTTTATCAGGAAGAGCGTCCTCGCAGCGCGATGTGAAACGTGCAACGATTACAGGTCTTTTAATCGCACTTTCCATTTACATGATAATTACTTTGATTACAATGGGCGTCCTGCCGCATGATCAGTTGCAAGGCTCAGATAAACCATTCGTTGACGTGCTTCAGCTCATTATTGGACCGGCTGGTGGAATCGTCATGGCACTGCTTGCGATCATTTGTTTATTTGGCTCGATGCTTGGCTGGATCTTACTTGGTTCAGAAGTACCGTATCAAGCAGCCAAGGCTGGCGATTTCCCAGCAGTATTTGCAAAAACAAACAAAAAAGGCAGTCCTGTTTTTGCTTTGACGATTACAAATATCATGTCACAGCTGTTTATTTTCTCAGTGATGTCCCGTACGATTAATGAAGCTTTTACCTTTTTAACAACATCAGCGACACTTGCGTATCTCATTCCGTATATTGTGTCTTCCATCTATAGCTTTAAGGTCATCATGCAAGGTGACACGTATGATCTTCAAAAAGGAAAGCGAACAAGAGACGGAATCATTGCGCTTGTTGCGATGGGGTATTCCGCTTGGGTCATTATTTCAGGAACAGCTGATTTGAAAACATTTGGACTTGGGATCGGTCTGTTCTTAGTAGGTATTTTGCTTTATCCATTCATGTCAAAAGGATTCGCCAAAGGAACGGAATAAGGTAAACGTTTCTCCAAAAATGGAGAAACGTTTTTTTATGATGCAGCTGTTAATCGGTCCACAATAAACTCAAGCTGTCCTTCTAGTGACACTGGGTCATTAAAGAAGTACCCGACAGGATCGATTTCAAATACGTGTTTATTTTGTACGGCAGGCAGTGATGTCCAAATGCTGCTTTGATATACTTGGTCACCTTTACTTTTTGAACCGCTCCATGGACTAGTGAAAATATAGTCGCCTGCGTATTCTGGCAGTTTTTCAAGGGAAATGTTTGCATAGCCGACACCGCTATCGATGGCATCTTTTTTAACTGCCTTTGGCGCACGTAATTTCAGCTCGTCATAAATGATTTCGCCTCCGCGAGCAAAGGTGTTTCCAAAGATATAAATACCTTTATCAAAAGGCGACACGATTGAAACGGTTTTGCTGCCGACCGCTTTTGTTACTTTAGGTTTTACCTCAGCAATTTTTGTGTCCCATTTCGTGATCCATTCTGCTGCTTTTTTCGGAGTACCTGTCATTTTACCGAATTCTTTTAGCTGATCTTTAAAGGAATATTGATTGTATTTAATTGCAACGGTTGGAGCAATTTTTTTGTATTGATCAAATTTCTCGTCTTCTCCCCAAGCGATAATCATATCTGGCTTCAAAGCGGCTACCTTTTCGACAGAAGGGGTTGTTCCAAGGTTTTTGACACCATCCGTTTTTCCTTTATAGAAAGGGTTTTTAAAGATGGGGGCAGTTGCAGCAATCGGCGTCTTGCCAAGTGTCACGAGGTCTCCGTAGTAGCTTTCTGCCAGAAGCACAATTCGTTTCGGATCTTTAGGGAGTTTGACTTCACCTTTGACATCCTGATAAGTGATCATGTCATTCTGATTGGCTCCAGATTCTTTATTTGAAGAGCTGCCGCAAGCAGCTGTAAAAAGAATAAGAATGGCTAAGGAAATCAAAAGAAATCCAGATCGTTTTTTCACAAAGATTCTCTCCTATTCACTTTCTTATGATAATGATTCTCATTTTCGATTATATCGTAACATGATGGGATGAAAAATGCATCGGCTATTTTAGGACCTAAAGAAAAATGGTAAATTTCTCATGGTTTTTTGATGAAAATAAAGAAAATGTTCAGAACAATGATTTCAAAAAGAAAAGAAAGTGATATACTAGACTTCGAGATTGATAATCATTATCACTAATGAGGAATAGATATGAACGGAAAGGAAGAGACTGGTTTTGGGCTCACAATCGAATAAACAGCTGCCGGCCAAAGACGATACAATGGATATTGTCACAAAGCCCTTTGGAACAGCAGCTGTTGTCATCATAGGAATCATCGCTTTAGCATTTGGTCTTTTTTTATCGGTATTATTAGGAGCGGCAAACATTCATCTACACACTGTATGGGAAGCCATTTTTCATTTTGATCCACAACAAACTTCACATCAAATCATTCGGGAATTGAGACTGCCGCGTACAGTTGGGGCTGCACTCGTCGGTGCCTTTTTAGCCGTATCAGGAGCCATTATGCAAGGGATGACAAGAAATGCGCTTGCGTCTCCTGAAATTATGGGTGTGACAAATGGCTCTGCATTTGCGATTGCCATTGCGTTTGCTTTTTTCCCAGGACAATCTTCTTTTACATTAATTCTTTGGTCATTTGTGGGTGCAGCACTCGCTGCCTCTATTGTGTTTGGTGTCGGTACTCTTTCAAAAGGTGGATTGACCCCAGTGAAGCTCGCACTAGCTGGTACGGCTGTTGGGGCACTTTTAAGCTCCATCTCCTCAGCAATTGCCATCCGGTTTGACGTCGCTCAAGATATGAGCTTTTGGTATGCTGGCGGAGTGGCAGGTGTGAATTGGAGCAATATTAAGGTCATCATTCCAGTTGCGGTTGCGGGGCTGATCATCGCAATGATTCTTGCCCGCTCGATCACTGTTCTCAGCTTAGGTGATGAATTGGCAAAAGGGCTTGGACAGTACACGAAAACTGTCAAGGTACTTGGAATATTGGTCGTCATTCTTCTAACAGGTGCTGCTGTGTCAGTGGCAGGTTCTATTGGCTTTATCGGGCTTGTGATTCCTCATGTCACTCGTTTCTTGGTCGGAGTTGACTATCGATGGATTATCCCATGCTCAGCTATTTTAGGGGCGGTTCTGTTAATTTATGCAGACATTGCTGCAAGGCTGGTCAATGCCCCATTTGAAACGCCAGTCGGTGCCATTACTGCAATTATAGGCGTTCCTTTCTTCTTATATTTAGCTAGACGTGAAAGGAGCGGAATTTAAATGGAAATGGTGCAGCAGGCAAAGAAAAAGAAATACAAACGAACGATGCTCATGATCTTTTTGGCGATCGTGGCTGTGTTCCTTATTAGTTTAAATACCGGAGAAATTCGCATTTCTCCGATGGATACATTGAAAACATTTTTTGGATTCGGAAGTGAAATGGATGAGCTTGTATTATTCGAGTTCAGACTTCCAAGAATGATCATCGCTTTACTTGTTGGCGCTTCTATCGCTGTATCAGGAGCGATTTGGCAAGGTGTTTCTCAAAACGGTTTAGCCGATCCCGGCATTCTTGGTGTCAATGCGGGCGCAGGCTTTGCAGTGGTTTTGTTTATTTTTGCTTTCCAAGGCTCTATGTCGAACTTAGGTGATTTTACTATCTTTGTACTGCCGCTCTTCGCTTTTGTAGGTGCAGGCTTTGCTGCATTTCTCATCTATGTGTTAGCGTGGAAAAAGGGCATCACACCTGTTCGTTTGATCTTAACTGGTATTGGCGTCAATGCTGCATTTTCAGCAGCGATTGTAGTGATTCAATTAAAAATGAGCCCAAATGATTTTAACCAAGCCATTGTGTGGTTATCTGGAAGCATTTGGGGATCAAGCTGGACGTATGTCCTGTCTGTCCTGCCATGGATGCTGATTTTCCTTGTATTAGCGGTTGTAAGAGCACGCTACTTAAATATCATGAATTTAGGTGACCAGCTTTCCTACGGATTAGGGATTTCGGTTCATAAAGAAAGAAGCTTTTTTATGCTGATTGCCGTTGCATTAGCAGGTGCTAGTGTCGCTGTTGCAGGAAGTATTTCTTTCTTAGGATTAGCTGCACCACACTTGGCGAGAAAGCTTGTTGGACCGAAGCATCAAGCAATGATCCCAGCCTCCGCTATGATTGGCGCGCTACTATTATTACTGGCAGATACACTTGGCCGCGTCATACTTGCACCATCAGAGGTTCCAGTTGGCCTTGTTGTTTCTGCTTTAGGCGCACCTTACTTCATTTACTTATTGATGAAAACGAACTAATAAGGAAGGAGAGTACAACATATGAAATCGCTCGAAACAGAAAAGCTTTGTATCGGCTATAATGATCGTTTGATTGTAGATGATTTAAATATCAGTATCCCAAAAGGCAAGGTGACAACACTCATCGGACCGAATGGATGCGGGAAATCAACGATTTTAAAAACAATGTCCCGAATCATGAAATCCCATCAAGGCGCTGTTTACTTAAATGGTCAGGCTATTCATCAAACGCCTACAAAAGACATTTCAAAACAAATGGCGATCTTACCGCAAACGCCCGAAGCACCAAGCGGACTGACAGTGTATGAGCTTGTGTCATATGGACGTTTCCCACATCAAAATGGATTTGGACGCTTATCAAATGAAGATAAACGAATCATCAGATGGGCACTTGAGGAAACGGGCATGATTGCTTTTCATGACCGGCCAATTGAAGCACTTTCCGGTGGACAGCGTCAGCGTGTATGGATTGCGATGGCACTTGCCCAAGAAACAGAACTGCTTCTATTAGATGAGCCTACGACGTATTTGGATCTTGCACATCAGCTCGAGATTCTTCAGCTGTTAGAACGGTTAAACAGAGAGCAGGGACGAACTGTGTTGATGGTCATTCATGATTTGAATCATGCGGCACGTTTTTCTCATTACATGATTGCCCTCAATCAAGGAAAAGTCATCAAAGATGGTACGCCTCATGAAGTCATGACCAAAGAGGTGCTAGGTCAGGTATTCCACATTGATGCAGAAATCGTACTTGATCCTAGAACGAATAAGCCGATCTGTTTAACATATGACTTAATGAATTATGAAAGAAAGCTAGAAGCTGTGAATGGATAATAGAGGTAAAAGGAACTCGGTGGAATAGCCGAGTTTTTTTGCGTCTCTTAAACTTCCTAGTACTGCCATTTTCTCCAGTTGATATTTTTTCGCTTTTATGCAGAAAAGAGGTACTTTTTTACTTTAGACAATGGTAATATACGGTTAGAGATCATAGCTAGAAAGGAAAGAGATGCGTGGAAACAGCAAAAATATTGATTGCAGATGACGAAGAAGCAATTGTAAAAATGGTTGAGCGCGTATTAAAAAAAGAAGGATTCAAGCATATATATAAAGCCTACCATGCAGATGAAGCATTAGATGTTGTCAAAAACGAGGACATCCACCTCTTACTTCTAGATGTGATGATGCCCGGTAAGTCTGGCTTTGATGTTCTTCCTGAAATGAGAAAATATACGAAAGCACCCATTTTCTATTTAACTGCAAGAACGTCTGATGTAGATAAACTGACCGGCTTTGCGCAAGGCGCAGATGATTACATCACAAAGCCATTTAATCCGCTAGAGCTGGTGGCTAGAATTAAGGCCCACTTAAACAGAACATATATCTCCTTAAAGGAAGAACAAGATGAGGCTCAAAGTCAATATGAATATGCCCATTTCTCCTATCATCCTCATTCAGCCGAATTGAAAGTAAGAGGAGAGATGACCGCATGTTCTGCTCAGCTTCTCTCTTTGCTGAAGTACTTTTGTGATCATCCGAATGTGGTTCTTTCAAAAGATCAAATCTATGAGAAAGTATGGGGCGTTCCATCATATGGTGATAACAACACCGTCATGGTTCATATTCGAAAGCTGAGAGAAAAGATCGAGTTAGATCCAAGTCAGCCAGAATATATTGTGACGATCCGTGGAATGGGCTATAAATTTATACCTCATCCATTAAAGGTTCTTCATTAATTCATGAATTTACGAACAAAACTTTTCTTTCACTTTGTCGGACAGATGTTTATCGTCATTGCCATTCTAACGATCGGGAATACGTTCTCTGAAAATTTATATTTAAAAAAATATTATGAGAACATGGCTGAAACCGGTTTAACAAAAGCTGATGGAGACACACTCATGAGCTGGCTTTATTTTAACGAGGATGGAGAAATGGAAGCCGATGATCAGCTCAAGCAAGCAGTGAAAAAACGAGACGGCTGGCTGCAAGTGATTGATTCAAAAAAACAAAACGTCTATAGCTATCACCGCCCTAAGACCATTCCAACATCCTATCAAAAGGATGAAATGATCAAGATCTTTGAAAAAAGGCAATTTAAAGATTACAAGATGTACTTCTGGCCAATTGAGATTGATCAAAAAAGCTTTACCGTGTTATACGGGTTCAAAACGAACAGCACAAAGGTCGCCAATTATCTGAAGCAGCACGAGAAAGACTTAGCTGCATTATCTAAATATTCGCTTGAAACGAAAGAATTCTTGAAGAGAATGAATGGATCGGTGCATCTATTCAATGATGAAGGGAAATATTTAAAAGGCATTCGAGCCAATATCAATTTGAAACATGAAGTAACAGATGTTGAACTGCTCAAGTATCAATCGAAGCCTTGGGAGTTTAGAAGTGACCTGTCTTACATCAAAGTGAATAAAAGCCTGTATATCATCGTTTCAGTACCAAATAAAGTATACAGACCAGACGAACTATACGAGAAAGAGACAGACGCTTTAAATCAATATACAACCATTTTAATTACGGGTCTTGCGCTTACGGTTATCATCGTCATGACATTATGGTACTCGTATCGCTATGGGCTGCCGATCTATCACATTATTCGTTGGCTGATTTTTTTATCAAGAAATAAATTGCAGGAACCAACAAATAGAAAAGGAATTCCAATCAGTAAAAATAAAAAAGGTCGTATTAAGCGGGAATACCGATTATTTGAGGATATCCTCAAAACAATGGATCAGCTCACGCTTACATTAAAAGAGAATGAAGCAAACCGAAGAAAAATTCAAACCACAAGGGAAGAATGGATTGCAGGATTGTCTCATGATTTGAAAACACCTCTTAGTACGATTTACGGCTACGGGCTCATGCTTGAATCTGATCAATATCAATGGTCCAAGGAAGAAGTCATGGAAATGGGACAGGTGATTCGTGAGAAATCAGAATACATGTCGACCTTGATTGAAGATTTAAACCTCACGTACCGATTGAAAAATGGGGCCTTGCCTATTAATCGAAAACCGGTCGAACTGGGTGAATTTTTAGCCTCTATTATGGACGAGTTTTCAAGAAGCTCTTTTTCTGAGGATTTTTCATCCTCTTTTGAAGATCAAACAAACGGTGTCATGTTTGAGATCGACAAAGCTTGGTTCAGACGAGTGATTGAGAACCTGCTGGCGAATGCAGTCAAGCATAACCAAAAAGGCACGCATATTACAGCTGCTTTGTCTGAAACAAATGAAGAAGTTCGGATCGAAATGAAAGACAACGGATGCGGAATGGCACAAGAAACGGTAGATCACTTATTTAACCGCTACTACAGAGGGACAAATACAAATGACCCAACGAATGGAACAGGCCTTGGGCTGGCAATTGCAAAAGAGCTTGTCTTGCTGCATGATGGTGATATTCAAGTGGAAAGTGAACCAGGTGCTGGAACAACTATTGCGATTATCCTAAAAAAATCACCTCCTGTAAAATAAGCAAAAAACGATTTTCCTTTCTTAAGGAAATCGTTTTTTCCTGTTTTAGGATTGAAATCAACTTTGTAAACGATTACAATTAAATTGTTAACGTGAACAAATTATTTTTCATACGATATGAGGGATGGGGGAGTTTGATGAAAGCCTTTTTAGATGAGCAGTTTTTACTAAACAGTCCAACGGCGGAAAAGCTATACCATGAGTTTGCAAAGGACCTTCCAATTATAGATTACCATTGTCATTTAAGTCCTAAAGACATCTATGAAAATAAAACCTTCCAAAATATCACCGAAGCATGGCTTTATGGGGATCATTACAAATGGCGTGCCATGAGAGCAAATGGCATCCCTGAAACGCACGTCACGGGGGATGCATCAGATCATGAGAAATTTTTGGCGTGGGCGAAGACCGTACCCATGACCATAGGAAATCCGCTCTATCACTGGACTCATCTAGAGCTGAGAAGGTATTTCGGAGTTGAAGACCTATTAAATGAAAAAAATGCAGACATCATTTGGCAGAAAGTCAATGAAAAGCTGCAAGGAGAGGGATTTGGGGCGAGAGACTTCATTATGAAATCAAACGTTGAAACCGTTGTGACAACAGATGATCCGGTCGATTCGCTTCACTATCATCAAAAGCTGAGAGAAGAGGGATTCTCTGTACAAGTACTGCCAGGGTTTCGACCTGATAAAGCACTCGATATAGCGAATGATCTGTTTGGAAAATATGTTCAAGAGCTAGCAGAGGCTTCAGCTACCCCAATACATTCCTATCAAGACTTCTTAAAAGCACTCCGTGCAAGAATCGATTTCTTCCATGAACACGGCTGCTTGATCTCGGATCATGCGATTAATGAAATGACATATGAAGAAACGACAGAAGAAGAAGTGAAGACCATCTTTCATAAAAGAATGTCTGGTCATCCATTGACGGAAGAAGAGAAGATTAAATTTAAAACAGAGACATTCATTATGCTAGGTCAGGCTTACTGTGAGCGTGGCTGGGCGATGCAGCTTCATATCAATGCGCTGAGAAACAACAATACGAAAATGTTTGAGCGGCTCGGACCAGATACGGGGTATGATGCGATGAATGACGAAGACATTGCAAAGCCGCTTTGCCGAATACTAGATCGTTTAGAACAAGAAGATGCACTGCCAAACACCATTCTCTATTCCTTGAATCCTAGGGACAATGTGGTGATATCAACATTGGCTGGAAGCTTTCAAGACGGGAAGACACCGGGGAAGATGCAGCACGGAACAGCCTGGTGGTTTAATGATACGAAGCAAGGAATGACAGAGCAGATGATGGCTCTTTCCAGTATTGGACTGATTAGCCGTTTCATCGGGATGCTGACTGATTCACGAAGCTTTTTGTCATATACAAGGCATGAATATTTCCGAAGACTGCTTTGTGATATCATCGGAGATTGGGTAGAAAAAGGAGAAGTCCCCTATGATCTTGAGCTGTTAGGGGGGATCGTGAAAGGAATCAGTTATGAAAATGCCAAGCAATATTTTCAATTTGACCGGGCAAAGCAGCTCCAGCATCAAAGTAAAATCACATGAGGAAAAAGGTAAGAAAATGAAAGCGGTTTTATGATAAGATGGAAAAAAATCATAAAAGGCGGAATAGCATGACAGTCACAATTAAAGACATAGCAAAATTGGCAAACGTCTCTCATACTACGGTATCAAGGGCTTTGAATAATAGTCCTTTTATTAAAGAGAAGACAAAACAAAAGATTTTGTCGATTGCAAAACAGCTGAATTATTCACCGAATGTCCATGCCAGAGGCCTTGTATCACAAAAATCGTTTACAATCGGTCTGTTTTTTACGAGTTTAACAGAAGGCACATCTTCAAGCTTCTTTGTGGATGCGTTAAAGGGCGTCAATAGCGTGATGACAGAGCATTACAATCTGTTTGTAAGAGGAATTGACGACTTTCACGATTATTCAACCATTCATAAACAACGCTACGATGGCATTTTGCTTATGAGCCAAAGCGAGCACGATGAAGCGTTTATCCATCATGTCAAGAAACAGGGCATTCCAATCATTGTGCTGAATCGCCGTGTAGAAAGTAATGAAGTGATGAATATATTAGCAGATGATAGTCAAGGAGCATATCAGGCAGCGCACTATTTCATTCAGCAAGGCCATCATCAAATCGCCATCATTGAAGGAAAAGAAGGCTTTAAATCGACCCAGGAAAGAAAAGCTGGCTTTCTCCAAGCGTTAATTGATCACCATATTCCTATGAAGAAAGAATATATGATCACAGGCGACTACCACATGAAAAGCGGCTATGAATCAATGGAATCCCTGCTGACCCTTGATCATCCGCCAACAGCGCTTTTTTGCTCTAACGATGACATGGCCATTGGTGCGATGAATGCTTTATATGCAAAAGGCAAGACGTGTCCAGGCGATATCTCTATTATCGGTTTTGATGATATTGCATTTTCATCCTATACCACGCCTGCACTGACAACGGTGAAAAAGCCAATCGAAAAAATGTGTGCACTTGGAGCAGAAGCCATCCTATCAGTCATAAACGGCGAAGAGCAGGAAGAAGATCATATAGAAAAAATGTATGTCCACACAGAGCTGATGATCAGAGATTCAGTCAAAAAGGTGCAGTAAACAGCACCTTTTGAAGAAAAAATGTTCACGTGTGCATATCACAAAGAGAGGGGAATCTATTTGAAACGTTTATCAAAAGCCATGTACCCGGTGCCTGAGTATCCGGAAACGATTTTGCAGATCGGTGAAGGGAATTTTATGCGAGGCTTTATTAATTGGCACATCCAAAAGCTGAACGACTTTACAAATTTTAAAGGAAGAGCTGTTGTTGTTCCTCCGAGAAAAGGATCCATTGCGGCTTTAAATGAACAAGATGGCTTATACACTTTATGTATACAGGGCTATCATGACCAGCAAGAAATGAATGAGCGTATGATCATTCAATCGATCAGCAGAGGAATCAGTACGTATACGGATTATGATGGTTTTTTACACGTAGCTGAAAACCCCGATCTCCGCTTTGTCTTCTCAAACACGACAGAGGCAGGACTTATGTTCAGAAAGGAGGATCGCTTAGAGGATCGACCGCAAGCCAGTTTTCCAGGAAAGCTGACGGCGTTTTTATATCACCGTTTTAAAGCATTTGCTGGAGATGAACAAAAAGGGCTGATCATCCTTCCGTGTGAACTGGTTGAACATAACGGTGACCGCTTGAAGGAATATGTGATAGACATGGCAGCTAAGTGGGACCTGCCGTCTGCGTTTATCACATGGATCAAGGAAGCCAATACGTTTTGTAACACGCTTGTGGATCGGATTGTTCCTGGGTTTTCTAAGGAAGCAGCTGAAATTGTTCAAAAGGAAGAGGGATATATCGATGAGTTGCTTGTCACGGCAGAATATTATCACCTCTTTGTTATTGAAGCACCTTCCTTTGTACAAAAAGAGCTTCCCTTTCAAGAAGCAGGATTAAATGTCCTTTTTGTAGAGGATATTGCACCTTATCGCATGAGCAAGGTACGGATTTTAAATGGTGCTCATACAGCGATGGTGCCAATCGCCTATTCATGCGGAATAGAAACTGTAAAAGAAGCTGTGGATGACGAGCATGTTGGCCTATTCATCCGGCGTATGCTGGAGAAGGAAGTACTGCCAGGGCTTGAGCTCTCTCAAGATGAGCTTCTTCTTTATACACGATCGGTTTGGGATCGCTTTTGCAATCCATTTGTGAAGCATCAATTGCTTGATATTGCGCTCAATGGTGTATCCAAGTTCCGAACCCGAGTTCTTCCGTCATTGCTTGATTATGTTGAGCAAAAGAAACAGCTGCCAATGAAACTTGTGTTTTCACTCAGCAGTCTCATTTATTTTTACAGAGCTTATGCAGAAAGGATAAAGGATGATGAGACTGTAATGGCATTCATGAAGGAAGCCTTTGAAGGGGAGAACCAATCCAATGAAACGATCGCAGCTAGGATCCTATCATGTGAACCATTATGGGGGAGGAATTTAACGGATGTAAATGATTTGGGTCACGCTGTAGCTGATCAGCTTACCTTCATACAGGAGCAAGGGATGAGAGCGGCTATTCAACGAATGCTGCATCATCAATATGAAAGTCAGGGGGAGAAGGCATGAAAGATTTTATTGTGATTCACCCTTCAGACAATGTCGGTATTGCTTTAAAAGTGCTTGAGCAAGGCAAGGAGCTGCACCATCAAGGACACTCTGTTGTCTTAAATGAGAACGTTCCCAAAGGTCATAAGTTTGCATTGGCTGATATCAAGCAAAGAGAGAATATCATGAAATATGGCTACCCCATTGGGCATGCAGCGACTGTCATTTCTGCTGGAGAATGGGTGCATACACATAATATCAAAACCAATCTATCAGGCAAGCTCGATTACGAATACGAGCCTTCATTCACAGACAACCCCTATGAAAAAATGAATCTTACATTTAAAGGATATAAACGAAAAAATGGGGAAAGCGGGATTCGCAATGAGCTTTGGATTGTCCCAACCGTTGGATGCGTGAATGGCATTGCTGATCAAATCATCCAAATATTCACCGCTGAAATGGACGGAAACATCCATCCGTTTGAAACAGCTCTCGTATTAAAGCACAATTATGGATGCTCACAGCTTGGAGACGATCATGAAAATACAAAAACCATTTTACAAAATGCCGTGAAGCATCCTAATGCTGGAGGGGTGCTCGTCCTTGGACTTGGTTGTGAAAATAATGATATTGAAGATTTTCAGTCCACTTTAGGTGAATATGACCGTGAGAGAGTGAAATTTTTAAGAAGCCAAGAAGTAGGAGATGAGATTGAGACGGGAGTCGCTTTACTCAAGGAAATTTATGATGCAGCGAAAGAAGATCACCGTGAAGAGATCCCGTTATCTGAGCTGAAAATCGGTTTGAAGTGCGGAGGATCAGATGGATTCTCCGGCATTACCGCAAATCCACTTTTAGGAAGGCTGTCCGATTTTATTGTTGCTCAAGGCGGCACGACAGTGTTAACAGAAGTGCCCGAAATGTTTGGAGCTGAAACGATTTTAATGGAGAGAGCGGAATCAGAAGCGACTTTCGACAATATTGTGCAAATGATCAATGACTTTAAACAATACTTCATGGATCATCGACAGCCAGTATATGAAAATCCTTCCCCGGGAAATAAAGCTGGTGGAATTTCGACATTAGAGGATAAATCTCTTGGTTGTACACAAAAAGCAGGGACTTCTGAAATTCAAGATGTATTGAAATATGGGGAATTTCTGAAGCGAAAGGGCCTAAATTTATTAAGTGCGCCGGGGAATGATTTGGTTGCTTCATCCGCACTTGCCGCTTCCGGCTGTCAGCTGGTTCTTTTTACAACAGGCAGAGGGACACCATTCGGCACGTTTGTTCCAACAATGAAGGTCTCGACGAATACAGCCTTATATGAAACAAAAAAGCACTGGATTGACTTTAATGCGGGAGAACTGCTTGAAGATGTACCAGAAGATGTTGTGTTAGAAAAATTCATTTCAACTGTCATTGATGTGGCGAGCGGAAAGCAATTAAATCATGAAAAAAACAATTTTAGAGAGCTGGCTATTTTCAAAACAGGTGTCACACTTTAAGGCGACTGGGGGATGAGAACGTGTCTAAAAAACGGGATTTGATGTATATCACAGCAGGAACGGTACTCACAGGAATCGGGCTCACGCGTTTAGCAAGGCAAGGGAAGAAAGACAAAGAAACAAACGGAATCGATCAAGTGTTAAAGCAGATAAAAGCACCGCTGTTCCCTGATCGTGAATTTAATGTGGTTCATTATGGTGCAGATGCGAAAGGGATAGAGCTTTCAACAGATGCTATCCAGTCTGCCATTGATGATGCGCACCGTTTAAAAGGGGGACGTGTGCTAATTCCAGAAGGGACGTTTGTGACAGGTGCTCTAGAATTGAAGAGTCATGTAGAGATGCATTTGCATGAGAAAGCCTATGTGGCATTCAGCCAAAACCCAAAGGATTATCTGCCTCTTGTACTGACAAGATATGAAGGGATTGAACTTTATAATTATTCACCTCTCATCTATGCACACCATGCAGAAAACATCGCCATTACAGGAGCTGGAACGCTTGATGGCAGAGGGGATGAGCATCATTGGTGGCCTTGGAAGTATGGCACGAATGGCCAGCCGTCTCAGGATCGGGATCGTCAGCTTCTATTTGAAATGGCTGAAAAGAGGATACCAGTAGAAGAAAGAGTGTTTGGAGAAGGCCATTATTTAAGGTCAAGCTTTATACAGCCCTACCAATGCCAGCAAGTTCTCATTGAAGGAGTGACAGTGAAGGATTCACCGATGTGGCAAATTCACCCTGTGCTAAGTGAAAATGTCATCGTCCGTGGAGTCCATATTATCGGGCATGGACCAAACACAGATGGTGTCAATCCGGAGTCTTGCCGGAATGTGCTCATTGAAGATTGTTATTTTGATAATGGCGACGATTGTATTGCCATCAAATCTGGCAGAAACGAGGACGGACGGAGAATAGGAGTTCCATCTGAAAACATTGTCATTCGTAGAAATGAGATGCGTGATGGACATGGCGGAGTGACAATTGGAAGTGAAATCTCTGGCGGGGTAAGGTATGTATATGCAGAAAATAATGTAATGGATAGTCCAAACCTTGACCGGGCACTGCGGATTAAAACCAACTCTGTCAGGGGCGGCACCATTGAACATATTTACTTTAAAAACAACACAGTCAAAAGCTTAAAGCATGAAGTGGTCTGTATCGACATGATGTATGAGGAAGGGGATGCGGGTCCACATCGTCCTGTTGTACGTCATATTGAAGTAGAAGGACTGAAAAGCAGCGGCGGACGATATGGTGTGAAAATAGCCGCCTACTCACATTCCCCCGTTACACACTTCAACATGAAAAAATGTGTCATAGATGATGTGACGTATCCACTTTCTTTAGAGCATGTAGCATCTCCTTCTTTTCAGAAAGTCGTCATCAATGGGGAACAAATCAATTGATAGATGGGTGAAAAACAGTCTTTTTAGAGGCTGTTTTTCTTTTATAAGAACGAAAAAGACGCTTTTAGAAATCACATATACAACCTATCTGCACTGTAGTATAATATTCCCGAAATTAGAAAAGAATTGACGGAAGAGATTTCGTCAAGCAGTACATAAATCAGGGGGTTCATTCATGAAAAAGTTAACGGCCATTTGGCTATCGCTATTGCTTGTAATGGGTGTTTTAGCAGGATGTGCAGGTGCTGAGACAGACCATAAAGCAAAGAGTTCACAAAATAACGAAACAGCGGCTGCGGCATTTCCTGTCTCGATTAAAGATGCAGCTGGTAAAACAGTCGAAATCAAAGAACAGCCTAAACGTATTGTTTCATTAATTCCAAGTAATACAGAGGTTGCCTATGCGCTCGGCCTTGGAGATAAAATGGTTGGACGATCTGATTTTGACAATTATCCAAAGGAAGTTGAAAAGGTAGAGAAGATTGGCGGACTTGAATTCAATGTCGAGAAGGTAATTTCCTTAAAGCCTGATCTTGTACTAGCGCATGCATCGCAGATGGGATCAAAAGATGGATTTAAACAGCTTGAAGAGGCAGGGATTCAAGTACTGACTGTAAATGATGCCACCTCCTTTAAGGATGTGTACAAATCGATCAATATGATTGGTGAAGCAACAGGTGTAAAAGAAGCATCAACAAAGCTTGTAGACGAGATGAAAACAAAATTGAATGACATCAAGAAACAAGCAGAGGCGATCTCCAAAGACGAACAAAAAACAGTCTTTGTCGAAGTATCAGGTGCGCCTGAAATCTATACAACAGGTACAAATACATTTATGGACGAAATGCTTTCTGTTATACATGCGAAAAATGCTGCTGGCGATCAAACTGGCTGGGTGCAAATGACAGAAGAATCGATTATCAAACGAAATCCTGATGTGATCGTCACAATTGATGGTTCCAGCTTAGCTGATCTGAAAAAGAGAGACGGCTGGAATGCGATCAAAGCAGTGAAGGAAAAACAAGTCTTTCAATTGAATACGGATCTCGCATCAAGACCGGGACCGCGATTGGTTGAAGGAGTAGAGGCTCTTGCGAAAAGTATCTATCCTGACACGTTCAAATAAATTCATCATCGCATACACACTAAGTGCTTTACTTCTTGTGGTGAGCATTGGAATGGGAATCTCCTTTGGAAGCTTAGGGATTCCCATTCCTTCTATTCTCCGTATATTTGTTCATGAACTATTCGGGGTGCAGATAGGCACAATAGATTCAATTGATCGCAATATTATGATGAATATCCGGCTGCCGAGAGTGATATTAGCGGCATTAGTCGGAGCAGCGCTGGCGTTATCTGGTGCAGCCTTTCAAGGTTTATTAAAAAACCCTCTTGCTGATCCATATACGCTAGGTGTATCTCAAGGGGCATCAGTTGGGGCCGTCGCGACCTTATTTTTCAGTTTGCAGCTCCCTTTGCTCGGCAGTTTCACACTGCCTTTTTTCAGTATGACAACAGCGCTTGTGACCCTATGTCTCGTCCTTTTTTTTGCGCGTCTTGTTCATCGGGGGATGAGCATCTCCTCTTTAATTTTAACAGGGGTGATTTTCAGCTCTTTTTTTGGTGCGCTTATATCATTGATGATTGCTTTAACGGGTGATGATCTAAAAGAGATTATTCATTGGCTTCTTGGCAGTGTGTCCATGAGGGGCTGGCGCTATATTGCGCTTTTCCTCCCTTTCTTTCTCATTGGGACCTTTGCATTAATGCTGATGGGGCGGGATTTGAATGTCATGACGTATGGCGAGGAGAAGGCAAAGTTATTAGGTGTACATGTAAAAAGGAGCAAATATATAGTGCTGCTTGCTGGCTCAATTCTGACAGGTAGTGCGGTAGCGGTGTCAGGGACGATCGGATTTGTGGGACTTGTGATTCCACATTTTATTCGCCTCTTAGCCATCACAGACCACCGGCACCTCCTGCCTTTGTCTATGCTGAACGGCGCTTCCTTTCTCGTTTTAGCAGATGTGTTATCACGTACGATCATTGAGCCGACTGAATTACCGATTGGCATCATCACTGCGTTAATTGGTGCCCCTGTATTCGGCATTATCCTCATCCGTAAATATAGAGGAGGGACGCATCTATGATTCAAGTGAAGGAGATCAGAGGTGGATATGGAAAGAAAGAGGTCATACGTGGCATCAGTCTTGAGGTAAAGCAAGGAGAATTTCTCGGTATACTTGGTCCAAATGGAAGCGGGAAGTCGACCTTGCTTAAAATGATTTCTGGGATGCTGGAACCTGAGAGTGGCGAGGTACGCCTGAGCGGTCAATTGGTTCAATCCTACCGTCCAAAGGCGCTTGCGCAAAAAGTGGCTGTTCTACCGCAGAAAACGGACCAAGCCTTCTCATTTACAGTGGAAGAAACGGTTCAATTCGGTCGTTACCCATATCAAAAAGGCTGGCTGCAATCTGTTACGCGAGAAGATATACAGGTCGTAAACAAAGTAATGGAACAAACGGATGTTGCACAATTTAAGGGTCAAGCCATTCATGAGTTGAGCGGGGGAGAACAGCAGCGTGTGTACTTGGCACAGGCATTAGCCCAGCAGCCTGAATATTTATTGCTGGATGAACCAACAAGTTTTCTTGATTTGGCCTATCAAAAGGATTTGCTTGATTTAATTAAAGAAGAGACCACTTCCTCTAGGCTAACGGTGATCGGTGTGTTTCATGATGTGAACATCGCCAGTTTGTATTGTGACCGGCTGCTGCTGCTTGATGAAGGAAAGACGGAAATGGCAGGGTTGCCGCATCACGTCTTGACGCATGAGCGAATCAACCGTGTGTATAAAACAGATGTAACACCGCTCCAGCATCCACGAAGGGCAAACCCTCAGCTGATTATTGAGCCTGCGGGGGCTTCTATAGCATCAAATGCAAAGTTAGCGGATGGCTGGAAAACGTATGGCTCAGAAGGAATGACGTTTTCCCTCAAACAGCCGCTCCGCGTCCTTTCCTCACATCAGGAAAGGGGCGGCTTCTTTTGGAAGAGATCTCTCGGAATAGGAACTGAGATGCTTCGTGACGAGCTGGATGATCGTGAAGGAATATTGTTTTACGACCAAACGAGTGGACCAAACCAATTTGCGGCTGAAGACATGGAAGATGACATGGTGCTTTACGGCATGCGTCATCAAGAAGAGCTGACCATATGGCTTGTACTGAAAGAGTCTTTATTAGATGGATCGTCTGTTCAGCTGATGGGGCAGCTTGTCCACATGATTCAACAGGAGACGAGCATGTCCATTCATCATCTTTGTATCGCTGCTGCGGGTATGCAGGAAACAGAAGACGATGAGCATTTACATGAAAGATTAAAACAGAAAGTGCACCGTCTTCTTTATACATTAAATGCCATTCAAAAGTGAACCAAAGGGTTCGCTTTTTTGGTTTATGATGCGATGAAATCACAGTGCTTTAGTTAAACAAATACATCCCTTCCACTTCAGGGTATACTAAAAGGACAAAGCAATGGACAAGGAGGAACAGCGATGAAACTTTATACAAAAACAGGGGATCAAGGTCAAACAGGCTTGATCGGCGGGAGAGCCGATAAGGATGATGTGAGAGTAGAGGCGTACGGCACGTTTGACTGCGGCGATGATTTGGCAGCAGTCAAACCACGGAAAGAAGGCAAATTAACTGCTGCTTCTGTAGCAGTCCTTGAGCAAAGAATGGATGTCTATGTAGAAGAAGCCACGCCTCTCACGAAGTTTATTTTACCGGGCGGCCAGGAAGGCGCAGCTCTCTTACATGTGGCGCGGACTGTCGTCAGAAGAGCAGAGCGGCATATTGTGACGCTTGCGAAGCAGGAGGAGATCCCATCGGTTGCACTCACCTATGTGAACCGTCTATCCGACTATTTATTTGCAGCCGCCCGAATCGTGAATCATCGGCTCGGTGAACCTGATGTTGAATATGAACGAAGTGCAGACGTGTTTCGGTCTAATTAAGGAAAAGTACTCTTCGAATGAGAAGAGTGCTTTTTTATTAGGTTTTACCGCTCAGTCTGAGCAAAGTTACGACTCAGGTCGCAAGGAAAGATCAATCTGTGACACGTTTTGCCAGCTTTCTTTTTTGACTATAGTTAAAGCAAGGAGCAAGAAAGGAGGCATGAAGATGAAAATAACAAGTAAAACCATCATCGGTTCGATTTTAATGTTTGTCGGTCTATCCATCTTCTTCGGTGGTTCACTAGGAGGGCTGATCCCGATTCTGATTGGGGCGTGGCTCATCTATGTAGGTGTAAAGAAATATGAGAAAGGCAGTAAAACGTTCGGTGTCATTCTAGCGGTCATTGGTGTAATGCTCGTTGTGCAATCTCTGCCATTTATCCTTGGAATCGCATTGGCTGGGGGGCTTCTCTACTTCGGCTGGACGATGATCAATGGTGAACAGGCAAAAGAATCATCAAGCAGATCATATATGGAGCCAAGCACGTCACCGAAAATGGAAGAACCTATTCACACGTCATTTGATCAAGAATGGGAAGACTTTTTAAAGAAAAAATAAGAGGAGGAAATTCAAATGGTATTCAGAAGAGTAAGAGATATGTTTGTTGCAACGGTCAATGAGGGATTAGATAGAATGGAGAATCCACGTGTCATGCTGAATCAATACGTTCGTGATATGGAAGACGATATTGCCAAAGCGAAACATGCGATCATCAAACAGCAAACGATTCAGCAAGGCTTCCTGCGAAAAGCAGAAGAGACGGAAGCATTTGCTGATAAAAGAAAGAAGCAGGCTGAGCTGGCATTTCACGCAGGAGAAGAAGAATTAGCACGAAAAGCGCTCACAGAAATGAAGTATTTTGAAGAAAAGCATGAGGAATATCAGGAAGCTTATCAGCAATCTGTGAAACAATTGAAAGAGCTGAAAGAGCAATTGCAGCAGTTAGAAACGAAGCTGCGTGATATTAAAGATAAGAAGCAGGCACTGATTGCAAGAGCAAATGCCGCACAGGCAAAGCAGCATATGAACGAATCCATGAACAAAGTAGACAGTGAAAGTGCATATAAGGAATTTCTTCGAATGGAAAACCGTATCGAAGAAATGGAGACAAAAGCGGGCAGCTATGCACAATTTGCCGATCAAGGTGCATATGTTCATCTAGACTATGCCGATGAGGTTGAAAAAGAATGGCAGAAGCTCAAGCTGGAGAAGAAGCCTGAGCAGCAGCAAGCAAACTAAGGAATCGATGTCAGATCGGAAGAAAAGCAGGATTTTTCTTCCGATATTTGATTTCTTTCTGTTTCGCTTTTCCTTATAATGAAAAGGTCAGAGGATAAAGGGATGGTATGAATGAAGCGGTTAATCGGTCTAATTTGTATACTTGTAGGTGTCTTTTTAATGATTGGGATGCTTTTCAAAAACGAAGATCTCTTTCATTTGAGTTTCTCCCGTGAAAAAGCAGTCACGACAGCTTCAGCGAAAAAAGATGAAATTGATCAAATAGATATTTCTCTTTCTGGATTTCGCGTGAAGGTAAAGCCTGAAAATCGTTCCGATATTTCCGTGATGGTCGTAGGTGGAAAAGGGAAAATGTATGCGGAACAAACAGGCAGTACATTTAACGTCCGTGCTGAAAATAAAGGATTCTTGTTTTTCTCTTCATTTGAAAAAGGAGAACTTTTAGTCAAGATTCCAACAGATTATCATAAAAATGTGAAGATTACGGGTGGAAGCGGGGTCAGCGAGATGGATGGTGAAGGGAAGCTGTCTCTTCAAGATGTGACGCTCAAATCAACAAGCGGAAACCTCAAAGCTGAGAATTTCTCAGCAAAAAATGTAGAAATCAAAGCGACATCGGGTAGACTCTCCGTGTCTCACATCGATGCGAAAAATAGTGATATTGGGGCAACCTCTGGACGTGCCGATATTAAAGATGTCAAAGGGGAGCTGCAACTAGGCATGACAAGCGGTAGATTAACGGCAAGCTTTGATACCATTGCGTCACCTGTCTCCTTTCATATGACATCAGGCAGTGCAAAACTTAACCTGCCGGATGAAGGAGACTTTAACGTCCAAGTGAAAAAAACAAGTGGAAGTGTCGATCACTCCTATCACTTTGATCAAGTGGATAGTGAAGGGCGAGGCTTTAAAGGCAAGCAGGGAAAAGGAACACACTTAGTCGATATTGAAATGACAAGTGGAAACTTAAAGCTGCGGTAATGAATGGAAGAAAGGAAGGAGGCGAGTCAACTGCGTTTTTCAAGGAATCAAATTTTAGGCATCATTGTCGTGATTTTTGGTATTAATCTATTTCTAAAAATTATTGGGATCGGAGCCGATTTGTTTTGGCCTGTGTTTTTTGCGCTGGCTGGCTATTGGCTGCACTCAAGATCCAAACGTTGGCTCGGTTCAGTTTCCTATATTTTTGCCGGCTTTCTCTTTTTAAAATTTCTGCTCAATATTACATTTAGTCTCACAGGATATTTATTTGCGGCCTTTTTGATATATGCCGGCTATCGCTTATTGAAAAACAAACCTGTTTTTGATGTCGATAAAAAGGAAGCATCGGACGATGGGAAGCCTTCACTGAAAGTCAATCTTGAAAAAGAGGGCGAACAAAAGAAAACAAAGAGCCAGACAAAGCCGCGCAAGGAGCATGACTTTTTTATCGGTGAAGTCAGGCTGATGAAAAAGCCGTTTCAATTAAGTGATTTGACGATTTCAGGGTTTATCGGGGATGTTAAAATCGACTTATCAAAGGCCATCATCGCAGAAGAAGAGAGCACGATCGTGATTAGCGGGCTCATCGGAGATGTGGATATTTACGTACCGCAGGATATTGAAGTATGTGTGAGTGCTTCAGCTGCAATCGGTGATATGAAAATTATTGATGAAAAAAGAAGCGGATTCGGCAGTAAAGTGTATGTGATGACCAACAATTACGATGAGAGCAAACGAAAAGTGAAAATCTCCATCTCTTTACTGATCGGAGATGTGGATGTGAGATACTTATGAGGAAACTCCATCTAGGTATCCAGTGGCAATCTATTCGTCTTGGAGTAGGGATCTCGCTTGGTGTTGTCATCATGACGATGCTGCCTATGTTTTTTTATTATCAGCTTGATCCGATGATTCTCCTCTCTACCCGCTGGTTCGGCATCCCGTTTTTTTGTATTTTACTGATCATTAGTATTGCCATTGGGGTTTCTGCCTCGCATGTATTTGGCTATCAGCATAAGAAGCGTCTTGATCAGCTTGTAGAGTCGATTTTAAAGTTTGAAAATGGGAACTTTGCATACAGACTGCCATCTCTTGGCGACGATGAAATTGGCTTAGCGGCAGATCAATTAAATGAAATGGCGAAACGAGTTGAAGGACAAGTAGCCTCTTTGCAAAAGCTCTCGAATGAGCGGGCTGAATGGCAGGTGCAAATGAAGAAATCGGTCGTCTCAGAAGAACGTCAGCGTTTAGCACGAGAACTGCATGATGCGGTCAGCCAGCAGTTGTTTGCGATTTCGATGATGACCTCTGCGATTCTTGAAGGCATGAAGGAAAGGGATGAAAAGATTTTAAAGCAGATGCGCCTAGTCGAACGGATGGCTGGCGATGCACAAAATGAAATGCGTGCGCTTTTGCTTCATCTCAGACCGATCACCCTTGAAGGAAAAGACTTGAAAAAAGGCTTGATTGAACTCCTAAATGAATTTCAAGCAAAGCAGCCGATTGATATTGATTGGGAAATAGAAGATGATGTTCCGCTGTCTAAAGGGGTAGAGGATCACCTCTTCCGAATTGTACAGGAAGCCCTGTCAAATGTGTTCAGGCATGCAAAGGCGACAAAGGTGACGGTACGTCTGCTCATTCGAAATCGGCAGGTGCAGCTGAAGATTATCGACAATGGGATCGGCTTTCAAACCGATCATGTGAAGACGGCCTCCTACGGACTGGAATCAATTCGTGAAAGAACAAGTGAAGTAGGCGGTGTCGCAGAGATTATGTCATTTGAGGGAAAAGGAACACAAATTGATGTGAAGGTTCCCATTTTTGATGAAGGTAAAGGAGAGAACGTTCGATGATTCGAGTGCTTTTAATCGACGATCACGAAATGGTGAGAATGGGGCTTGCTGCTTTTTTAGAGGCGCAGGTTGATATTGAAGTCATTGGTGAAGCGTCAGATGGACAAAAAGGTGTAGAGCTAGCGGTTGAATTAAAGCCAGATGTGATTTTAATGGATCTTGTCATGGAAGGAATGGATGGCATCGAAGCAACGAAAAGAATTTGCCAAGCGATTGAAGATGCCAAAATCATCGTTCTAACGAGCTTTATTGACGATGATAAAGTCTATCCAGTGATTGAGGCAGGTGCTTTAAGCTATTTATTAAAAACATCCAAGGCAGGAGAAATTGCGGATGCCATTCGGTCTGCAAGTATCGGCGAACCAAGACTTGAATCAAAAGTGGCTGGAAAGGTCATGAATAAACTCCGTCATTCCTCAAATGGATCGATCCTTCATGATGCATTAACAGCAAGAGAAATGGAGATCTTGAAGCTGATTGCTGATGGAAAATCGAATAAGGTCATTGCCGAGGAACTATTTATTACAATTAAAACAGTGAAGACACACATTACCAACATTCTTTCCAAACTCGATGTAGAAGATCGAACACAAGCGGCTGTGTATGCGCATCGTCATAAGCTGATTCAATAAAACAAAAAACAGCTTTCAAATGAAAGCTGCTAGAACATGCGTTAAATTAGTCCTTCTGTCCTGTGATCGGACGTTCGGATAGTTGATGGAGCTCAGGAACTGGAAAAGCCTCCTGCTCCTCGGCCGATTTGTCTTCTAGGGCTTTCTTCATCTCGGATAATAGCTTTACGCTCTCCTTTGCCACTGCTGCTTTTTTCTCCTGCAAACCAATGATCTGTGAAAGTCCGACGAATAAACCGCCTCCAATAAGAAGGAGCGCAGGGGTTTGTCCATAATAAATCACGATCAAAAATGTGCTCGAAAAGCTGTCGGCTTCAATGAAGAAATCTTCTTTTGATTGCATGAATACAACGACTAACAGGAGTATTCCTAGAATCAAAAATAGAATGCCGGCCGAAAGTAAAGCTCGTTTCATGATTGACACCCTTTTTTTCTTACCATTTTAACATACTCTATAAGGATTGTGTTGCGCCCTTAGTCCCGAAGTCACGGATTTTCACATTTGCTTTGTAACGAATATCTGATTCACTAAAAATCTCATCCCAATGTTTTGCCTCTTTTCGAAAGTCCTTTGGGTAGGCAATACTCGCCTTTTGATAGAACCCGCAAATATCTGCTTTGATCTCATGCTGTAATTCCTTGATGAAATCTTTAACGCTTGTCTCTAATCGACGCTTGACAACGCCTTCAATTTCTCTGAGATACTTTTCATTAAAAGCGTTTTCGCGTTCATTCCAATCCTCAGACAATCGCCCATCAAGCTCCACTGACACATCAAATTGATATTTTCCACTGGCTGATTTATGCGTTTTGATACGGTGCTTGATTTTGAAAATCTCAAAAGAATAGATGCTGTGATCATATTCAAATTCAATGACCCCGCCTTCTCCGTCCCCTGTCAACAAATTGTATGACTGCACTGCTGAAGGAGAGATATTGGTGAGAAATCGTCTATTCTTAATAATAGAGGCACCGTCGAGCATTAATTTTCCTTGATCGACGCTGACTTTCGGAAGAGCAAAAGATACATTGTTTTGCATGGCAGAAGAAATATCTCCTAATGAGACCGTCTTGAACATGGAAATGGCCGTTTTTCTGTTTTCTGAAAGATCGTATAAGGTCGAAGAGGCTGGCTGTCCGTCGTCATTGATTTTCAGCATGTCCCCAGGTTTCTCAGAGGTCATAAAGACGAGGCTTCCTCTCCGCGTTTCATTGTCTCGAATGAATTGATTGATGACGAGGTCGAAATTATTCTCATTGATGAGCTCCTCAGAAAACAAATACACCCTTAGCTGCTGGGCGAAAATGCGGTGGCTTTTCAGCGCCGTTGTACGGAAAATTTGATGCATAGAATCCCCGCTTGTTTCAATGATTTTCGTAGGGTCTTTGATGCTTGCTTCTTGATCGATCTTTTGAGGAACGAGGACTTGCATAGACAGCTTTAATTTATGTCCTTGGTCCCCTTTATCTACTGCAAACCCAATCGCCATGTTAAGCTCCTCAATATTTGTACTATCCCAGCAACCGCTTAATAGAACCAGCGTCAAAAGAGCACAAGCTGTCTTCCTTTTCATGATGTTTTCCGCCTCCTTTTGAAAAAAACGATAAAAAATAAGAGAAACGGGAGAATGCCGAACAGCAGGAAAAAGAGGTTGTTCACATAGGTTAAATAATCTCGCACTGTATCGACATCCTTTGGGAAAATGGCTGCAAAGTAAATGACAATTCCCATTAAAGCGAGGACCACCTTCTTAGGAAACTTGGTCAGTTTGGATACTCCGATTGCAGCAAAAAATGTATATCCGACAAAGCTTGTATACAGCTGAACCAGCCAAACGATAAGCAAAAACGAGTCAATTCGTTCAATAAAAATCCCCTGAATATCAAAGGATTGAAATAAGGCAATGGTCGGCCAAGTCAAAGTCGCCGTTTCTTTGACAGTCAGCGCACCAATCACAAGAATATAAGTGAAAATATAAATAATCGCAGGAATCAAAAAGCCGACTGTTCCATAAGCAAAGGTGTGTTTTTGCGTGTTCAGATAAGCAGGCATAAACAGCATCATTTCAATGCCGACAAATGATATGGCTGATGCATTAAAGGAATTGAAGACAGGGGAGAACCCCTCTCCTAAAACGGGCCGGAGATTATCTAACTTAAATTCTTGCACGCTAAGTCCGTAAGCGACAAATAAGATGATGAGCGTCACAATTAGAATAAAAGGAAAAAGCCTGGCTAAATCACCAATTCCGCCAATCACAAGATAAAAACCAACCACAATAAAGCTGATCATTGTCACCGCTACAGGTGTGTTTTGAAGCAGAAAGAATTTCACCATTTCCGACATCGCTCGTACTTCATAGCTGGCAACGCCAAGAAAATAAATAATAATCAAGAGGTTGGCAAGAGCGCCAATCCATTTTCCAAGTCCCTCGATCGTATAATCATAATAAGAGGAGAAGGGGACTTTTTTCATCATGAGGACATTCGCAAAAATAAACACAATGTAAATGGCACTCATGAGTAAGAGTGCAATCCAGCCGTCAGGTGTAGCTGCAGCCTGAGCCATTGCTCTTGGCAGAATCATCATACTTGCGCCTAGTGTTGTATTGGCAATAATGGCACTTGCCTGATAGCTTGTAATCGACTCTTTATGATTGACCATGTCGTTCTCCTTTCTTTTGATTTTTTAAAGGCAATCGAATGATGGAATTGTCTTCGTTTTTATAGCTGAACACAAAATCTGGTGAGAAATACGGAGTGCCAAAACTTTTTTGCCGCGTTAAATGAGTAAGGAGTACGAGCATAAACAGCACAATCCCATATAAACCAAAGGTAGCCGCAGTAAACATGGACACAAAGCGGAGCACGCGAAAGGACATGCCCATCCCATATTGAGGAACAGTAAAGGATGCAAGTGCAATGACACTAACGATAATCACCATGATTGAGCTGACAATATGTGCCTGAACGGCAGCCTGTCCAATGACAACCCCGCCAACAAGTCCGATCGTTTGACCGAGCGGATTTGGCAGCCTTAAGCCAGCTTCCCGCAGCAACTCAATGGTCATCTCCATGATGAGTGCCTCGACAATGGGTGAAAACGGGACATTTTCCCTTGTGCTGGAGATCGTAATAGCCAGAGTGGTTGGCAAAAGACCTTGATGGTACGACACAAGCGCAATATAAATGGCTGATAAAAATAACGTAAAAAAGATCGAGGTAAACCGCAGCAAACGAATAAGAGAGGCGGCGATCCATCTCTCATAATAATCATCGGGTGATTGCATAATTGTCGCAAGCGATGCAGGTACAATTAACACAAAAGGTGAATGGTCGACAAAGATGGCGACCCGGCCATTATTTAAAGCAGACGCCACTTTATCCGGCCGTTCTGTGTTTTGAATTTGCGGGAAAGGAGAGTACACATTGTCTTCAATCAGCTCCTCAAGAACACCAGAGTCTTGTATATCATCAATGGTGACTTGCTTAAGCCGTTTTTTGACTTCCTTTAAAACAGGTACTTGAACGATACCGTCGATGTACATGATGGTCACCTTGGTGTATTTCTGTTGACCAATCTTCATATCGACGGTTTTGAGATCAGGGTTTTTCAAACGCTGTCTTACGAGGGCTAAATTTGTATCTAAATCTTCTATAAAGCCAATTTTTGGGCCTCTCACGACTGTTTCAGATGTGGAATCCCCTAAGCTGCGTTTCTTCGTTCCATGTGTTTCTAAAATATAGGCATGCTGAAATCCATTAATCAGCACCACGCAATGCCCTTCAAAAATCGCATCGACCAATTCTTCAGAGGTCTTCACCGAACGTGTGGTCATCATCGATAAATTGGATTCCAGCTTCTCTTTTGTGAGAGCCGTATGATCTTGGAGAAGCAGCTTCAAAAAGGTTTGAATCTCCATCTTTTCGTTCAATTCTTTTATGTATAAATAGTAAACAACCTGCCCGTGAGGCAGTGTTTTTTTCTCATGGACCAAATCATCCATTTCCTTTAATTGCGGGAGAATGACGGAGAGATTATCGTATAAGTGCTCTTTCAATGGAGTCTGATTCAAAAGGATCACCCGCCTCAATAACTTTTTCTTAGCATTACCTGCTTGAAAAAACAATATTCTGTGTTACATTATTTTGTGGTAAAAGAAAGAGGGTTTTGGAGGAAACAAGATGGCACAAATTCGTTTAGCAGGAACAAAAGAGGAGATTGACCGTATTCTACAGTCGTTTGACAAGCATTATGAAGTGACATATACATCAAAGGATTACGGAAAAACGAATCCAAAATACAAATATTCGAAAGATGTTCGCGTTTATATTGAACTAAAATTAAAATAAAGATAAAATTTTAATTGAAAACGCTTAAAGGATTTTCGTTTTTTGTATAGAATAGAGTTGAGTGTATAGAAGCTATGGAGGGATACATAATGACGGAATTTAGAATCGAAAAAGATACAATGGGCGAAATCAAGGTGCCAAAGGACAAGTTCTGGGGTGCACAAACACAACGAAGCAAAGAAAATTTCAAAATCGGTTCTGAGAAAATGCCAAAGGAAGTTGTGAATGCGTTTGCAATTTTGAAACGTAGCACAGCGATTGCCAACGAACGTCTTGGCAACCTTGAAAGCGAAAAAGCAGAAGCAATTGCTGCTGTATGTGATGACATCATCAGTGGAAAGTATGACGAGCATTTCCCGCTTGTTGTATGGCAGACAGGCAGTGGAACGCAAAGCAACATGAATATGAACGAAGTCGTTGCAAATAGAGCAACTGCTTACTTGAAAGATAAAAATAGTGAGTTCAGCATTCATCCGAATGATGACGTCAACCGCAGCCAAAGCTCAAACGACACATTCCCAACTGCTATGCACGTGGCAGCTGTTTTAGCTGTGTACAAAAAATTATTGCCTGCGATTGATCAATTAAGAGCGACTCTTGATGAGAAAGCAAAAGCGTATCAAGAGATTGTTAAAATCGGCCGTACGCACTTGCAAGACGCAACACCGCTGACAGTAGGTCAAGAGATTAGCGGCTGGGTGTATATGCTGGACCGTTCAAAAGAAATGATTTTAGAATCAACTGAAAAAATGAGAGAGCTTGCGATTGGCGGAACGGCTGTTGGTACAGGGATTAACGCACATCCTGAGTTCGGTCAATATGTCGCTGAGGAAATCAGCAAGCTGACAGGTCAAACATTCAATTCTTCACCAAACAAATTCCATGCGCTGACAAGCCATGATGAAATTACGTATGCACACGGTGCCCTAAAAGCACTTGCAGCTGATTTAATGAAAATTGCCAACGATGTGAGATGGCTGGCAAGTGGTCCGCGCTGTGGAATTGGTGAATTGATCATTCCTGAAAATGAGCCGGGAAGCTCCATTATGCCAGGTAAAGTCAACCCAACTCAAAGTGAAGCATTAACAATGATTGCAGCGCAAATTATGGGGAATGATGCAACAATCGGTTTTGCCGCCAGCCAAGGAAACTTTGAGCTGAACGTATTTAAGCCGGTCATCATTTATAACTTCCTGCAATCAGTTGAATTACTTGCTGACGGCATGAACTCATTCCATGACAAGTGTGCAGTTGGAATTGAACCAAACCTAGAAACAATCGAGAAAAACTTGAACAATTCATTGATGCTTGTGACGGCACTTAACCCGCACATCGGATATGAAAATGCAGCGAAAATTGCGAAGCTTGCTCACAAAGAAGGTTTAACGTTAAAAGAAGCAGCACTTCAATTAGAACTGTTAACAGAAGAGCAGTTTGAAGAGTTTGTGAAACCAGAAGAAATGGTGACACCGAAAGCAAAATAAGAAACCAGGGGCGGCTGCCCCTGGTTTTTTCATTGAACGTGATGTGAACAAAATGAATACCCAGGGAACTGCCCTGGGTGTTACAAATGATCCTCTTTCAAAATGCGCAAAAGTGACTCAGATACGGATTGGAGCGGTCCGAACAATTTCAGTTGGTACAGCATGCCTTTCACGATGACTTGTCTTGGTTTTTGTTTGTTTAATTCATTTTCTAAAATGCCAAGCGCTTCAAATAAATCTGGCTCGTCTTTCACTTCATAGTGTGCTTCAACCTGCTCTCTTAATTCTTTTAAAAGAGATTCTGTCAGCGGGTCGAATGACCGTTCATAAATAGGACCAAACCAATCGCTCGCTTGATCTACAGATATGAGCGGAAAATCGTTTCGACCCATCATACCGCCCATCAAATCATCGATACGGTGAATCATTGTTGCCGCTAGCTCCTCAGCCTCCAGCTGAAAATCATATAAAATCGCAAGCTCGAAATAAACGTGGCTCATGCCCTCAATCGTCAAACAAAGATCAGCCATATAAGGAATCGCTGCATCTCCATATACCTGCTTAATGTTATCAATGTGAAGCTGAATGGTGGCAAGTCTGATTTGTTTTGCAAGCTGCTGCGTTTCTTCATTCAATGGCAGTGCTCGATCGCTCAGCTGCATTTTAATAAAATCCTTTTGCTGCAAAATATTATCGTAGTAGACAGTAAGCTGTTTGCGGTAGGCTTCCTTTGGTGTGCCGCCCTCTGTTTGAACCTCGTGAATCCGGGTAAATACCTTATCGTAATAGTAATGTAAGATTGAAATGAGCAGTGCTTCCTTTGATTTAAAATAAAGATAAAAAGCACCCTTTGACATGTGGCATTCATCCGCAATTTCCTGAACAGACGTTGTATTGTAGCCTTTGCTGGCAAACAATTTCATGCCGGCCTCAATGATCATTTTCTCTTTCTTTTTCAATATGAATGTCATCCTTTCTTACCGAGAGACAAATGTCTTAGGAAACGTGCGCAAAGAGATGTGACTTATCGGTCATAAACGACGAAAGTTTTCAAAAATTAATCAGATTGTAACTTGTTTTTTACAGTGTAATTCTTTATATTATAAAGTAAGGTGACCAACTGGTCAAAAAATGTGAAAGGATGATGTTCCATGAGAGAAATCGATGATATGATGAGACGCTTGCGAACAAAAGGAATTCAAGTAGAAAAAGTTAAAATGCCAAAAGAGACAACCATTGAAAAGAAATGGATGTATCAAGCTGGCAAGAAAATCAAAGCCACATACCGTGATTTCAATGGGTATTCATTCATCTAAAAAAGACTGCGGTCAAAAACCTACAGTCTCTTCTTTGAAACCGTGATCGTATAACGTACACCTAGATCATCATTTTCAATCGATATAGACGCTTGATGCATGGAGAGAATTTTTTTGACAATGCTTAATCCAATACCGAATTCGCCCTTTTTTCCCTTACTAAAAGGTTCGTATAGGCTGGATAGCATATGTTCTTCAATTGGAGGACCGTCATTACGAATGACAATGCGTATTTGATCCTCTTCCTGTTTCAGTTGAATATCAATTGTACTTTTTGCGTAGCGAAGTTGATTTTCTAGTACATTCTCAAATAATTTACTCCATTGTTCTGGATCGCCTTCAAGAGCAGCCTCATCATCTAAGTCCACGTTCCACTGCAATTCATTTTTCGACCAGCGTATTCGGTCGACCACTTCCAGCATCGTATTACTGAGTAGGAAGGAAGCATGTGCGGGGTGTTGATTTGATAAATAATCAAGCTTTGTTAAGTACAGCAAATCCTTGATTTTCTTCTCAAGTTTTTCCGCTTCACCTTCAATGACTTCCACCGTTTGTTCAAGATCTCCCTTAGGAAAAATACCATCTTTAATCGACTGCGTATAGCCGCGGATGACCATGACAGGTGTCTTTAAGTCATGTGATATATTTTGCAAAAGAGTCCGTTCTGTTTCATCTTTTTGAATGAGCTTTTGTCTCATTTCTTCAATGGTATGACCAAGCTTTCCGATCTCATCTTGCCGGTCAACGATGACAGGGTCATCCCAGTCCTCTTGCGCAATCCGCTTCACGTGCTTTTCAAACGCAACGATTGGACGAGATAAGTAGCGGGCAAGCCAAATCGATGGAATCCAGCTTAATAAAATAACGGTGCCCAGGATAAAGATCAGCTGTTTAAACAGCGTAAAGGACAGGTCGTCACGATAAGAGTCTGGTGCATAGGACAGAAGAATATATTGTGTATTGTCTGTTGATACTTTTTTGATGACAAAAAAGATGTGCTGGCCATTCACCTCTTCGGAATAGCGTTTCGTTACGCTTTTTTGTTTTTTCACAAAGGATTGGATTTTCTCAATAAAGGCATGCGGAAAAAACTGCGCCATTTGGTTTAATTCATCTGACGGAATCAGAATGTGCTGTACCGAGCGGTTTTCCGGTGTCGACTTTGGCGAGCCGTCTCGGTTCAACGGATATTCTGTGAGCACCTGCTGTTCATTTTCGATATTTTTATAAATTTCATTCGTGAAAAAGTTACGTAATGTATTGGAAAATAGAATGATCAGGACAATCGAGATCGTGAGCAAAATACCAGAAATGACGACCCAAATTTGAAAAGCGAGCGGTTTGTTCTTCATCCTTTTAGCATCCTATAGCCAAATCCATAGATGGTCTCGACCTTTAAGTCGGGCATTTTTTTGCGTAGCCGTCTGACAAGATCATCGACCACACGATCTGTCCCGAAGTAATCATGTCCCCATATTTTGACGAGGATATCTTCACGAGAAAAAGCATGTCCCTGATGATGTGTAAATAAAAGCAGCAAGTCAAATTCCTTAGAAGTTAAGTTAATCAGCTGATCTCCTTCATACACCTCTCTTACATCCTCATGAATGACATAGGAGGAGACGGGTGTGATGCTTTTCTGCTGCGGAGTATCGCTATTTTTGTACACAAGCTCAAGCAGCTTTTGCACCCGAATGATCAGCTCGCGCGGAAGAAATGGCTTCGCAATATAATCACTGCTTCCCAGCTCTAAGCCGAGGACACGGTCGATATCTGCATCGCGTGCTGAAATGAAAATGACCGGTACGTCCGGTGATGCGGCTTTGATTTCTTTAATGAGTGTGTAGCCATCTGTATCAGGCAGCATGATATCTAAAATCCATAGATGCGGCGGCTTGTTCATTGCCCCGCGTGCCGCTTCTCCGGTTAAAAAAGAGGAGACATTCCAATTTTCACTTTCTAAATATTTGGTTAAAAGTTCGTTTAAGTTTTGTTCATCTTCCACTAAATAAATGGTGTACGACAAAGTCTTCCACATCCTCTCAACGTCATTATAACGGGATACAAAGGCGGCATGTCAACAATCACACGCTTTTTTCACAATTTCACATATTCTTCTCATCATTATCCCATAATGTTTGTTTATGATAAGCTCAAGGGAAAAAAGGGCTTAGACAAAAGGCAGATCAATAGGTGCTTTTCACGAATGTGCGCA
This sequence comes from Bacillus sp. NMCN1, assembly GCF_002998085.1. Classification (NCBI taxonomy): domain Bacteria; kingdom Bacillati; phylum Bacillota; class Bacilli; order Caryophanales; family Bacillaceae; genus Bacillus; species Bacillus sp. NMCN1. The sequence continues at coordinate 751,782 of NZ_PVQL01000002.1, forward strand.
CCTTGCTTTTTTTCTATGAATAAGTATTATATAATTTGACATATTGTCATGAAGTATCTTCAATGATATTGCCATTAAGAGGACATGAGTCCTATCTACACATATGAATCAAGCAAGTCATGAACACGATGTAAAGGAGTGCAAGCCATGGATTTCCGAAGAGAAGATGAAGAGAAGAAGATGAATCATCAAGAAGATGTGCATCAAGAGAATGAGAAACAAATAGACGAACCAGAAAAAGAAAAGGAACTTGTTTTTCAACCTCATGAAAACGAAGCATCTGCCACTCAGGAGAGTGTGACAAACCATTCTCCTCAACTGGGGGATGACCGTGCGTCGAAAAAGGAGAAAAAGCGGAAAGCGGCATGGCTCAGTCCGATCCTTGGAGGGATTATTGGCGGCGGCCTTGTGCTTGGCATTACACCGCTTTTGCCGCAGTCACAGGACACAGCTGCAAACACACAAACGCAAACAGCATCAAGTGAGCCTGCCACCTCTGATAATTTCTCAACAAAACAAATCACCAATGCCACGAATGTCGCTGATATGGTAGAAGATTTAGAGCCAACCATTGTAGGTGTCTCAAACTATCAATCTACACAAAATTCGTTTGGCCTCAGCGGTGATTCAACAGAAGCTGAAGCTGGAACAGGTTCTGGTGTCATCTTTAAAAAAGATGGCAAAAAAGCGTACATCATTACAAATAACCATGTAGTCGAGGGTGCCAATAAATTAAAGGTCACTCTTTATGACGGGAAAACAAAAGACGCGAAGCTTGTCGGCAGTGACGTGATGACAGATTTAGCTGTTGTTGAAATCAATGCAGACGGCATTGATAAAGTGGCAAGCTTTGGTGATTCTGCTAAGCTCCGTGCTGGAGACAAAGTGATCGCGATTGGGAACCCGCTTGGTGCACAGTTCTCTGGTACTGTGACAGAAGGGATTATTAGTGGTCTTGATCGTACAGTTGAAGCGAACACATCATCTGGTACGGTGGAAATGAATGTACTGCAAACAGATGCAGCGATTAACCCAGGAAACAGCGGGGGACCACTCATTAATACAGATGGTCAAGTCATTGGCATCAACAGCTTAAAAATTAGCGAAAGCGGTGTGGAATCACTCGGTTTTGCGATTCCAAGTAACGATGTCAAACCGATTGTAGATGAGCTGTTGAAAAATGGAAAGGTTGAACGTCCTTACCTTGGCGTACAAATGATTGACCTTGAGCAAGTGCCTGAAACGTATCAAGAAAATACGCTCGGCCTATTTGATAAACAAATCGGCAAAGGGATTTACGTAAAGGATGTATCAAAAGGATCACCTGCACAAAAAGCAGGCTTGAAGTCTGGAGATGTCATCATCAAATTTAAAGGGAAAGACGTGGCGAACAGCTCTCAGCTGAAAGAAATTCTGTACAAAGAAACAAAAGTCGGCGATAAAACGACAATGACTGTCATTCGTGAAGGGAAAAACAAAAATCTAGACATTACCCTTGGACAGTCTGAAACTGAATAAATGAAAAACAGGTGGACGTTAAAGGTCCTCCTGTTTTTTTATGCTCATTTTTTTGAAGAGAGAGTACGTAATATGATCTTTTCCCACATGCTCCAAGGCAAGAGCTGCTTGGCTGTGAATGAAAGTCGTACCCCTTTCCCAATCGGATATCTCAGCTTTTTCAGCCGTTTCTTCTCGGCTAATCGAATTACAAGCTCTGCGACTTCACGAGGGTCCCCGTAGTTGGTTTTCTGGGCATTGATATAAGCCATCATCTTTTGATAGATGCTTTTGTATTTTGAGCCTTCCCCTGGCTGCAACATGTGCTCGTTCATAGACGTGTTCCAAATATTCGTTTGGAAAGAGCCTGGCTCGATCAAGGCTGCCTGTATACCGAACGAAGCCAGTTCAAGGCGTAAGCTCTCTGTATAGCCCTCCAAAGCAAACTTGGAGGATACATATGGAGAAAGTGCGGGCATTCCCATTAATCCGCTGATGCTGCTCATGTTGAATATCTTTGCACCACTTGTCATAAACGGAAGGACGGCTTGTGTCATTTCCATGACTCCGAAGACATTTACATCAAATTGCAGGCGGTACGTGTCAACAGGAACCTCTTCAGCAAAACCCGCATAGGCTGTTCCCGCATTGTTGACAAGCAGGGATATGGGTGCGTAAGCATGTAGTTTTTTCTGAAATGCTTGAATCGACTGTGTATCTGTCACATCTAATGCTTCAATATGTATCGCTTCGGATAAAGAGGCTTGCTTGATCTCTTCGGCAAGCTTTTTCGCATTGGCTTCCTGCCTGACGCCCGCAATCACTCTATAGCCTTGCTTGGCGAGACCTATCGTGATGAGCTTGCCAAAGCCGCTATTGGCACCAGTTACAATGGCTGTTCTTTTCATCATCTCGTTCTCCTTTTTGTTTCAATCTACCATAGTCCGCTGTTTTATTGAATAACGAAAAGAAGGATGGAGAAGAATAAAAAGCGATGATAAGAAATAGGAGGAAGCACATGATGTGTTGGAAGAAGGCGGGACAAATAGGAGTGCTGCTTTTTATGCTGTCTGGCTGCCAATCGATCGAACCGCTGCAGCAAACAAAGGAAGCAGAAGCAGAGAGTCTCTCAGCGGTTCAAATGAAGGAACTTCCTTTTGAGCATCTCCACCTGCATGTTCAATACGGGCAGAAAAGCGAATTATACGAAGCCACCTATCGTCAGGCAAGAGGCAAGGAAGAAGCACTCATTCGTGATCATATGAACGGTGTCCGCTATGAGGGTGAAGAAGCATTACGCGAGATGAAGATGAAGCTAAATGATATGTCCATTCCTAGTGCGACGATCAATGAAGCGTATGTAAATGAGCTATTAGCCGCTTTTAATCTAGACGATGATTATCAGCGGATTCAGGTCGATATTAAGCTTGATGATGGGACCAAACGTACATTCCAAAAGAAGAAGTGAAACGAGACTTTCTCATTTTTTAATTGAAAATGATTTTCAAGATCACTTAAATCTGATACACTAAATTGAGATAAGTGATCTTTTCCGTCTATACATAGACGATATTTCATATAAAAAATTTGCATGAGAAAAGGAGCGTTTGAGCGGAATGAGTGCCATTTCTACTGAAGGTTTAAGCTTAGGCTACGGAGAAACAATGATCATAGATGAACTAAATGTATCAATCCCTAAGGGTGAAATCACAGTATTTATTGGCAGCAATGGATGCGGTAAATCCACGCTACTTCGCTCTTTGGCCCGTCTCATGAAGCCAATGGGTGGTTCTGTCCTGCTTGAAGGTCATTCCATTGCCAAATTACCAACAAAGGAAGTAGCAAAACAGCTCGCCATTCTTCCGCAAGGACCAGAAGCGCCAGAAGGATTGACGGTACATCAATTAGTGAAGCAAGGCAGATATCCTTATCAAAATTGGCTGAAGCAGTGGTCGAAGCAAGACGAAGAAGCAGTGAATCGCGCACTGAAGTCAACGAAGATGGAAGACCTCGCTGATCGAACAGTCGATTCATTATCAGGTGGACAAAGGCAGCGTGCATGGATTGCGATGACGTTAGCGCAGGAGACGGATATCATCTTGTTAGATGAGCCGACGACGTATTTAGACATGACGCATCAAATTGAAATTTTAGACCTTCTGTTTGACTTAAATGAAAAAGAGCAGCGCACGATTGTCATGGTTCTTCATGACCTAAATCTCGCATGCAGATATGCTCATCACCTTGTAGCGATTAAAGACAAGACGATTTATGCAGAAGGAAGACCAGAAACGGTCATTAATTGTGATCTTGTGAAAAATGTCTTTGATATGAACTGCCAAGTGACAACAGATCCTTTATTCGGAACACCATTATGTATTCCGCATGGCAGAGGACGCTGTATTGTGCAGCAAGCGCAAGCGGAGACATTTCTTGCTGCAAGATAATCGTATGTCAAAAGCCTGACATCTGTTACGCACAGAGTCAGGCTTTTTTCTTAAAAAGGGAGTGGAAACTCAATGGGAAATGAATTAGATGAAAAGCTTGAGGGCTTGCTTGATAAATATACAGAGCTACTGCTTGGTGAATCAACAGACGCACTGAAACAAGATGTGAAACAGTGGGTGATCTATTCTCATATTGCAAAAAGCATGCCCCCTCTAGCAAAGCATTTTAATGAAACGTATCCAGAGGCTAAGGAAGAAATCAAAGAAACAATTCAGCGGATCAAACAAATGAACGAAGCTCATCGAGCCAATCAAGACCGTTAAAAAAACTGCCAGCACTACACTGGCAGTTTTTCTTTATGACATCTGTGATGGTCCGTATGGAGATTGATCTGTCAGGGTTTGCTGGAATTTCTGGTGTGCCTGCTGGAGCTTTTGCTGTTCAGCGGCTTCAACAGAATACCAGCCATATCGGAACATAACATCATATAAATGTCTTTGTGTTTTCTGTGTTTCAAGCGCAATTCGTTGAATATCCTGGTAAAGAGATTCATGACTGAATTCATTGAGCGCTGTGTTGTATCCGCTTGTCATATATTTTTCAGTCGACAAGAGATCTGTGATGAAATCACGATCATTCATGTTTGTTGTCGTGGGAACCTGAGTTTGAGGATTCCCGATTTTTTGTTGGTTTTGTTGATCCATGTTTTTTCCTCCTATTGCATAAAGCCAGTAGACTGGCCTTGCCCTGAGCTGCCTAAATGCTGAAGAATTTGTGTGTAATGCTGATGGTGCATTTGGCCAACTTGATTTAATTCTTGTTTCAATGTTTGGTCCTGGCAATGCTCGGCCATAAAGTGAGCCTTTTTCATAGCGATCAAGTTCCAGTTCAGCATATCCTCTAAGTACAAGGAATCTTTCACTGAAATGACTTGCGGGGGCATATTCATTTGCTGATTGTTCAAGATGTGTTCCTCCTTACGATTTTGTTTCCTTACTGATTCTTTTTATATTGCTGATTTTGACTGGTCTTTTTGCCGCCTAGGTCTGCTTCCTGTGATGGACCTGCGTTTCCTTTTACACTTGCAGCACTTACGCCTGCTTTCGATGGATTTTTCTTCAAACGAGACATGTGGACATCACCTCCGTTCTTACAATGCCCTCTCATCTTTAATTCATACAAGGCACATGAGAATGTGTAAATTTTTGAAATCCGCTCTTGAACTGTTTCGGAAAATCTTTTAAGATAAAGAAAGAGGCATTCCTTTTTTTTGGACAAAAAATGAATGACTGTTCATTCAAAATGTTTAGGGGGATATTTATGGGCAAACATATTCGCAAGGCGGCTGTCATTGGTTCAGGTGTCATGGGCTCAGGCATTGCTGCGCATCTAGCCAATATCGGGATACCAGTAACATTGCTAGATATTGTGCCAAACGAACTGACAAAGGAAGAAACGGCGAAAAAGCGAACGCTTGATCACCCTAGTGTTCGGAATAGATTAAGTCAAGAAGCGATGAAAAAATTGTTAAAGCAAAAACCAGCACCTCTTACTTCAGCAAAAAACCTATCATACATCACACCGGGAAATCTCACAGATCACCTTTCCTTATTACATGATGCTGACTGGATCATTGAAGTCGTCACTGAAAAGCTCAGCATCAAAAGGCACGTTTTCTCTCTCATCGACGAACACCGCAAAGAAGGCAGCATCGTATCAAGTAATACATCCGGTATTTCGGTTGAAAAAATGGCAGAAGGCCGATCAGATGATTTTAAACGCCACTTTTTAGGTACACATTTTTTTAACCCAGCTCGTTATTTAAAGCTTTTAGAAGTCATCCCTATTCAAGAAACAGATCCAGAAGTACTCCACTTTATGAAAACGTTTGGCGAGGACGTACTTGGCAAAGGTGTGGTTGAGGCAAAAGACACACCGAACTTTATTGCAAACCGCATTGGCACTTATGGACTTCTTGTCACAGTGCGTGAAATGCTTGAAAACAAGTACACCATTGGAGAAGTGGATTCGGTTACAGGACCCCTCATTGGAAGACCGAAAAGCGCGACCTTCCGTACTCTTGATGTCGTAGGGCTCGACACGTTTTTCCATGTAGCCCGCAACGTATATGACCAAGTAGAAGGAAAAGAAAAAGATATTTTCCAGCTGCCTGAGTTTATTGAAAGAATGCTCGAAAAAGGATGGATTGGCAGTAAGGCAGGGCAAGGATTTTATCAGAAAAATGGAAAGGCCATTTTAGAACTTGATCCTGTGACGCTCACGTATGGAGAACGAACAAAGCTAAAAGATCCAGGCATTGAGATGGCGAAGCAGCAAAAAGGGACGAAAGCGAAATTGAAAGCGCTTATTTACCAAGATGGGCGTGCAGGGCAATTACTCTGGAACATGACGGCACCTGTGCTTCTTTATTCAGCTCAGTTAAAAGGCGAAATTGCGGATGATATTCAGTCTATCGATAACGCAATGAAATGGGGATTTGGCTGGCAGCACGGTCCATTTGAGCTCTGGGATGCAATCGGTGTGAAAAAAGCAGCCGAGCGTATGGAAGCAGAAGGTCACAGCATCCCGCAGTGGGTGCAAGACATGCTGTCAGAAGGACACGACACATTCTATCAAGAGAATGCTGATGGAGAGCGGGCATTTTATCAGAATGGGGCTTATGAACAGGAAAAAGGAAACGCAAAGAATATATCTTTAGCGAAATTGAAAAAGAAGCAGGGCGTGATTTTTAAAAATTCTGGTGCGAGCTTGATCGATATCGGGGATGATGTCGCCTTGCTCGAATTTCACTCTAAAAGCAATGCCATTGGACTAGATGTCATTGACATGATCAATCGCGCTGTCGATGAGGTGGAACAGAATTATAGAGGGCTTGTCATCGGAAACCAAGGGAAGAACTTCTGTGTTGGTGCCAACCTTGCTCTCATTTTAATGGAGGCTCAGGACGATAATTTCTTTGAAATTGACTTTGTGATCCGCCGCTTCCAGCAGGCGATGATGAAGGTGAAATATAGCGACCGGCCAGTTGTTGCTGCACCGTTTGGCATGACACTCGGAGGCGGAACAGAGGTTTGCCTGCCGGCAGCAGCTATTCAAGCGTCCAGTGAAGCATACATGGGTCTTGTCGAAGCGGGAGTTGGACTGATTCCAGGCGGCGGTGGAAACAAAGAATTATATCTTCGCCATCTGCAAGGATCAGCTAAGCCAACGCAGACCGCTATACAAGATGCCACGATGAAAACATTTGAAACGATTGCAATGGCTAAAGTATCCACTTCTGCTGAGGAAGCGCGGGATATGAACATGCTTCGAGTGAGTGACCGAATCAGCATGAACGGGGACCACCTGATCTATGATGCGAAACAACTTGTGCTCTCTCTTGATGGAGCGGGTTATCGTGCACCGCTCAAGCAAAAGGTGCCCGTCATGGGAGAAACAGGCTATGCAGCGATGATATTGGCTGCTGAAAATATGAGACTGTCTGGATACATTTCAGAGCATGACATGACCATAGTTAAAAAATTAGCTCATGTTATTTCCGGAGGGAAACTGCCATTTGGAACAGAGGTAGAGGAGCAATACTTGTTAGAGCTTGAAAGGGAAGCCTTTTTAAGTCTTGTAGGAGAAGTGAAATCACAAGCACGCATGCAGCACATGCTCGTCAAAGGAAAACCTTTACGTAACTAAGGGGGAGTCAAAATGAGAGAAGCAGTCATTGTCGCTGGCGCGAGAACACCAGTAGGGAAGGCGAAAAAAGGATCGTTAAAACATGTTCGGCCTGATGATATGGGCGCGTTGTGTGTAAAAGAAACACTAAAGCGTGCCGGTGATTACGACGGACAGATAGACGATTTGATCATCGGGTGTGCAACACCAGAAGCAGAGCAGGGGTTAAATGTGGCTCGGAATATTGGGGCGCTAGCAGGACTTCCGTATACAGTACCTGCCATCACGATCAACCGCTACTGCTCATCTGGTCTTCAGTCAATCGCTTATGCGGGTGAGCGGATTATGCTCGGTCAGGCAGAAACGATCTTAGCTGGAGGAGTCGAATCGATGTCACAGGTGCCGATGATGGGTCATTCCATTCGTCCGAATGCTCAATTGGCAGAGCAAGCGCCTGAATATTATATGAGCATGGGTCACACGGCAGAGCAAGTGGCGCAAAAGTATCAGGTCACACGTCAAGATCAGGACGCCTTTGCGGTAAGAAGTCATCAAAAGGCAGCCAAAGCATTGCAGGAAGGGAAATTTTCAGATGAAATCGTATCCGTTGATGTAACAGAGCGGCGGGTAGGGGAGCAATATCAGTTAGAAGAACATCAATTCACGTTCTCACAGGATGAAGGCGTGAGAGCGGGCACAACGGAGGAGATTCTTTCCACTTTGCGTCCGGCTTTCTCAACAAAAGGCACGGTGACCGCAGGGAACTCTTCTCAAACAAGTGACGGCGCTGCGTGCGTGATGATGATGGACCGTGAGAAAGTATCCTCACTTTCCCTTCAGCCTCTTGCCAAGTTCCGGGCATTTGCTGTTGGCGGCGTACCGCCTGAGGTGATGGGAATCGGTCCGATTGAAGCCATTCCGCGTGCGCTGAAAATCGCTGGACTTGAGCTGAAGGATATCGGGCTGTTTGAATTAAACGAAGCGTTTGCCTCTCAGGCAATTCAAGTCATTCGTCATTTAGGAATCGATGAAGAGAAAGTGAATGTCAATGGCGGGGCAATCGCGCTAGGGCATCCGCTCGGCTGTACAGGAACGAAGCTTACGCTGTCACTCATTCATGAAATGAAACGGCGAAACGAGCAATTTGGCATCGTCACAATGTGTATCGGCGGGGGCATGGGAGCAGCAGGAATTTTTGAATTGATCTAAAGGGGGAAATCAGGATGAAAGCAATGGAAGATGTAAAAAAGGGTGGAAGCTTCTTAATTGATGAAACGAATTATGAGCATATCTTTACACCAGAGGATTTCTCTGATGAGCATCAAATGATTGGAAAGACAACAGAGGATTATATTTTACAAGACGTTGTTCCGTATATAGATCAAATTGAAAATCATGAATTCGAGCATTCCGTCAGGCTTCTCAAAAAGGCTGGAGAGCTTGGACTGCTAGGAGCTGATGTGCCTGAAGAATTCGGCGGGCTCGGTTTAGATAAAATCAGTTCAGCCATCATTACCGAGAAATTCTCCAGAGCAGGGAGCTTCTCACTTTCCTATGGCGCCCATGTTGGCATTGGATCTCTGCCAATCGTGCTGTTCGGAAATCAAGCGCAAAAGGAAACGTACCTGCCTGGACTCGCTTCTGGAGAAACGATTGCGGCGTACGCCCTAACAGAGCCAGGATCAGGCTCTGACGCCCTTGGAGCAAAAACGACCGCAGTCCTGAATGAAGCTGGAACCCATTATGTGCTTAATGGGGAAAAACAATGGATTACAAACTCCGCATTTGCCGATGTCTTTGTCGTATATGCGAAAATTGACGGTGAACACTTCTCTGCTTTTATCGTAGAAAAGGATTTTCCAGGTGTCAAAACTGGACCTGAAGAGAAAAAGATGGGCATTAAAGGGTCATCAACAAGAACGTTAATTCTCGAAGATGCCCAAGTGCCGAAGGAGAATTTACTAGGTGAAGCTGGCAGAGGTCATGTCATTGCCTTTAACATTTTGAATATCGGACGCTACAAGCTGGCTGTCGGGACAATTGGTGCGTCAAAACGTGTCATTCAATTATCAGCAGAATATGCAAACCAGCGTAAGCAGTTCCAAACACCAATTTCTCGATTTAGCTTAATTGGTGAAAAAGTAGCCAACATGTCTGCAAAGCTCTATGCGATGGAAAGTGCTGTTTACCGCACAGTCGGATTATTTGAACAGCGCATGGGTCTATTAAGTGAAGAAGAGCAAAAGGACGGCAAACAAATTGCCCAGTCCATTGCAGAATATGCGATTGAATGCTCTCTTTGTAAAGTGCTTGGCTCTGAAACTTTAGATTATATTGCAGATGAAGGCGTGCAGATTCACGGCGGATATGGATTCATGCAGGAATACGAGGTCGAAAGAGCCTATCGTGACTCGCGGATTAACCGTATTTTTGAAGGGACAAACGAAATCAACCGTCTGCTTGTACCAGGCACATTCCTGAAGAAAGCGATGAAAGGGGAGCTTCCGCTGCTTCAAAAAGCGCAAACCTTACAGGAAGAGCTCATGATGATGATGCCGGAAGAGCCGGGTAATCAGCCGCTTGATCAAGAAAAATACTTGCTCGCCCATGCGAAAAAGATCGCCCTCATGGTATCTGGTATGGCAGCGATGAAGTATGGAAAAACATTAGACAAAGAGCAAGAAATCCTTGTGAACATAGCGGATATCGTCAATGAACTGTTTGCTGCTGAATCGGCGATTCTGCGTACCGAAAAGGCAATCGCTGCATCAGGGCTAGAAAAGAACGCTCAAAAGCTTGCCTACACACAAATTTTCACGCAGGAAGCCTTCTTAAAAATTGAAGCCCATGCAAAAGAATCCTTGATCGCGATGGAAGAAGGAGATTCACTCCGCATGAGTCTGTCAGCTCTTCGCAAGCTGACAAGATTCACCCCCATCAATGTCATCGCCAAAAAGCGCGAAGTGGCAAAACGAATCTTTGAAGCAGAGAAATATATCGTATAAGACGGCTTAAAAGGTGCGGAGTGATATCCGCACCTTTTTGTAAGCATACATTTAGGTTTTTAAAATATTTTGTGATAAAATGTTCTCACAATTTGCAGGAGGTGAAAATGGTGGCTTTAGATTTTTATGAATACCCATCTTGCGGTACATGCCGAAAAGCAAAAAAGTGGCTGGAAGAACACAATAAAGATATCAACAGCATACATATCGTCGAAGAGACGCCTGATAAAGACACATTAAAAGCCCTTTACGAAAAAAGCGGCTTAGAGCTGAAGAAGTTCTTTAATACAAGCGGACAGAAATACCGGGAGCTGCAGCTGAAAGATCAACTTCCTGCAATGTCAGAGGATGAGCAGCTAGAATTACTCGCGTCTAACGGAATGCTGATCAAGCGCCCGATTACGACAGACGGTAAACGAGTGACAGTTGGATTTAATGAAGATACATTTAAAAGCGTCTGGAAATGATGTAACTTTCATTCAGATTGTGGTATCTTCAATATAGATTGTAAGAAAAGACTGGAGGGGTATTGAATGAGCACACCAAAAGATTTACGTTATTCAGAAGAACATGAATGGGTCAAAGTAGAAGGAGATAAGGTGCGTATCGGTATTACGCATTTTGCTCAATCTGAGCTAGGCGATATCGTGTTCGTTGAGCTTCCTGAAGTAGGAGACAAAATTACAGCGGACGAGCCTTTCGGAAGTGTAGAATCAGTAAAAACTGTTTCTGAGCTTTACGCACCGATCAATGGCACAATCGTCGAAGTGAACGATGAGCTGGATGACAGCCCGGAATTCGTCAACGACTCTCCATACGAAAAAGCATGGATGATCGTGGTAGAGCCAGCAGATACATCTGAAATCGAGAACTTGATGACTGCTGAGCAATATGAAGAAATGACAAAAGAAGACTAATTCACGTGAAATTGGACACTCTACTTTTATGGGGGTGTCCAATTTGTCTTTTCAAAAAGAACAGGTGGATATAACAGATCATGTCACTGGACGATTCAAAGAAAGCGGCATGGTGCTGTATCATCAAAATGAAGAGATTGGCACGATGATTAGTGAAAACCAATATGAGTTAAAATCAGGTTATTCCTATGATCAAAATCGTTTTTATCGTCTGACGGATACATTGACCCATGGGACAGAAAAATATGTAGACTGTGATGATGAAAATGGCTGGTGCTAATCACAGATGAGGCTGCAGTGAGCATAAGCTGCAGTCTTTTTAGTGCAAGCGCCCAATCTTTACAACCTGAATGAAAGATTGTAATCTAAGGGAGAAGTGAACAACGTCAAAAGGGCCGGTGATCGTGATGAATGTCGAGGTAGAAAAGGTCATCATTGTAGAAGGTAAAACAGACAAACAAAAGCTAAAAGAAGTGATTAGTGAACCTGTTACCATCATTTGCACCAATGGCACGATCAGTACATCGAAGCTGGATCAGCTTGTAGACGAATTATTAGGGAAAGACGTTTACATATTAGCAGACAGTGACGATGCAGGTGACAAACTGCGGAAGCAATTTCGAAAAGAATTCCCTGAAGCACTTCATCTTTTTGTCGACAGAACATACCGCGAAGTGGCCGCTTCACCGTCAGCCCACATTGCATCTATCCTATTAGCTGCAAACATTGATGTTCATTCGAAATATTTATGAGGGTGGACGTATATGAAAGAGATTGAAGAACACGAATTCAAGGAAATAAAGGACGATTTATTTCTTTTATACTTATATACACCGTTTTGCGGAACATGTCAGCTGGCAAAGAAAATGCTGACAGTCGTAGACGCCATGCAGCCGGATGTACCATTTTATGAAAACAACTTAAACTACTCACCAGGCTTTGCAAAAGCTTTTGAGATCGAAAGCGTTCCTTGCTTTCTACTGTTTAAAAAAGGTGAGCTGGTGCAAAAAGGCTATGCCTTTCACTCAGTTCCATATCTTCATGAAATGATTGAAACCGCTAAATAAAGCGGTTTTTTGTCATATTTCAAGCAATTCGTCTGAAAATTTGTCGAGTTATTTATAAAGGACAAGCCAATGTTTGTAGAGAAATGTTATGTATAACCAAATGACAGGGAGGTTATACATGTGGAAAATGTGAAAACCCATGGGAACACAGGGCAGCGTTTATTATTAAAACCGCTGCTCTCATCATCATCCTTGAAGATTACATTTGAGGCGGAAACTGACTCTTGTACATTGATTGTGGATGAACGTGGTGAAGTGAAGAAACTACCTGCAATTGAGTTATCGGATCTCATCTTTTATGGTGAGAGGAAAGAAATACTTCAATTATTAGATGGAGATATGTCCTTACAGCAGTTAATTAGCAGGGGACAAGTCAAAGTCAAAGGGTCATTCCGTGCGCTCCTTAGACTAGAGGCAGTGCTTTGGCTGACGAACGGTTTTTTTCGAAAAATGATAACGTAGTCGCTTACTTGGAAATTAGCGATTTACAGCGTTGACATATCTCGGGTAGCATGATATTCTACGTTAGTAAAAACATGAACATCACATAAAACAACATATTTTCTCTTATTAAGAGAGGTGGAGGGACGTGCCCTATGAAACCCGGCAACCGTCAGCATAGCTGAAATTGGTGCCAATTCACTCAAAGCCGCAATGCTTTGAAAGATGAGAGAAAGGCGTATTGAACATAAAAGGCCTTTCTGCTTGCGTTGCAGTTAGGTCTTTTTTACTGACCTCACGTCAGGCTAGAGGCATGACAGCAGGAAGAATAAATAACGTATGTGATGGCAACCTATAGATTCAGCAAGAAAGCAGGTGAACAGACTGTGATCCATTTACAAAATGTATCAAAAACGTACCACTCAAAAAGCGGAAATGTTGATGCCGTGAAAGACGTCAACTTGGATATCGATAAAGGTGAAATATTCGGGATTATCGGGTATAGCGGTGCCGGAAAAAGCTCGCTTATTCGCCTATTAAACGGTCTGGAGCTGCCAACAGAAGGAATTGTTGAAGTGGCAGGCAACCGGATCAATGAAGTATCGAATGCGAAACTTCGGAAAGCAAGACAAGAAATCAGCATGATTTTCCAGCACTTCAACCTACTTTGGTCAAGAACGGTGAGACAAAATATTATGTTCCCGCTTGAGATCGCAGGTGTAAAGGCATCAAAACGGAGAGAACGTGCGAATGAATTGATTAAATTGGTTGGTTTAGAAGGAAAAGAAAATGCGTATCCGTCTCAGCTAAGCGGCGGACAAAAGCAGCGTGTGGGGATTGCGAGAGCATTAGCGAATGATCCAAAGGTTCTTCTATGTGACGAAGCAACATCTGCACTTGATCCTCAAACAACGGATTCTATCCTTGATCTTTTAGCTGATATCAATAAACGATTAGGGCTGACAATTGTGCTGATTACACATGAAATGCACGTCATTCGCAAAATTTGTCATCGCGTGGCGGTCATGGAGAATGGACGCATTGTCGAAGAAGGCGAAGTATTACGCGTCTTCAGACAGCCAAAGGAAGAAATGACGAAGCGATTTGTGAAACAGCTTGCTGAACCAGAGGAAGCGAAAGAAACAATCGAGCACGTCTTAGAGCGAGTAAAAGAAGGTCAGGTCGTACGGTTGTCCTTTATTGGCGATTCTGCCGAGCAGCCGCTCATCACTGAAATCATTCGATCCTTCAAGGTCGATGTAAACATCCTTCAAGGAAAGATTTCTCAAACGCAGGAAGGCGCGTTTGGAACACTCTTTATCCATATTAATGGAGAAGAGACCGAGGTAGAAAAAGCCATCGCCTATATCCAAAGCAAACAGGTTGAAATCGAGGTGATGACACATGTTTGAGAAATGGTTTCCGAACGTTGACCTAGATGTCATCTGGAGTGCGACGGGTGAAACGGTGTATATGACACTCATTTCATTGGCATTTGCCTTTGTCATCGGTATTATTCTCGGACTCTTGCTCTTCCTTACAGGAAAAGGCGGTCTTTGGGAAAATAAACCGGTCAATGCTATCATTGGCGCAGTCGTCAACATTTTCAGATCGATTCCTTTTATTATTTTAATCATTCTTTTACTAGGGTTTACGAAATTCTTAATGCATACGATTTTAGGTCCAAATGCAGCATTACCAGCCCTTGTCATTGGGTCAGCTCCATTCTATGCACGTCTTGTTGAAATTGCACTGCGTGAGGTAGACAAAGGAGTCATTGAAGCAGCACGGTCAATGGGAGCGAAAACGTCGACCATCATTTTCAAAGTATTGCTGCCAGAATCATTGCCAGCCCTCATTTCAGGTATTACCGTAACAGCGATTGCTTTAATTGGCTCAACTGCGATTGCAGGTGCAATTGGAGCAGGAGGACTTGGTGACCTCGCCTATGTGGAAGGATACCAATCTGGTAATACAGATGTCACACTTTTAGCTACTGTATTTATTCTCATCATCGTCTTTATTATTCAAATAATCGGTGATTTGATTACAAATAAAATTGATAAACGTTAAGGGAGGATTTATTCATGAAGAAATTGATTTTAAGTGCACTATTTCTAGCATTTGCAGGCATTTTAGCTGCATGCGGTTCATCTAATAACGCAAGCGAAAGCAAAACCATTACGGTTGCGGCTTCAAAAACACCACATGCCGAGATTCTTGAAGAAGCAAAACCACTTCTAAAAGAAAAAGGCTACGATCTCGAAGTGAAAGTACTTAGTGATTATAAAATGTACAACAAAGCCTTAGCTGAAAAAGAAGTGGATGCAAACTTTTTCCAACATATCCCTTACTTAAACGAAGAAAATAAATCAAACAAAGATTACAACCTAGTAAGTGCTGGTGCGGTTCACCTTGAGCCGTTCGGTATCTATTCTAAGAAATACAAATCAGTAAAAGATATTCCAAGCGGCGGCACAATCATCATGACAAACAACGTAGCTGAGCAAGGACGTATGCTTGCCCTACTTCAAAATGCAGGTGTCATCAAGCTTGATCCAAAGGTTGATACAATCAACGCAACAGTCAAGAACATCAAAGAAAATCCTAAGAACCTAAAGTTCAAAAAAATCGCTCCTGAACTAACCGCAAAAGCTTATGAAAACAGTGAAGGCGATGCCGTGTTTATCAACGTCAACTATGCGATCCAAAATAAATTGAATCCGAAAAAAGATTCAATCGAACTTGAGCAAACGAAGAACAACCCATATTCAAACATCGTGGCCGTTCGCAAAGGTGAAGAAAAATCAGAGAAGATCAAGACATTAATGGAAGTCCTTCACTCTGATAAAATCAAAGAATTCATTGACAAAAAATATGACGGTGCAGTATTGCCTGTATCTGAATAACAACTTTTTAACCTCGCTTTGATCAAAGCGAGGTTTTTTGTGTATTTTTTCAAATCTCGCTCATAATAAAAACGAACAAATGACCTGAAGGGATGGAATAAAGATGAATGAACAGCATATGAGCGGATCCATGCAGCAATCACTTACGGATTATAAAACGGCAATGGGTGAATTCCAGAAGAAAATGCCGGTGTTTGGGAAGAAATTCAATGAATTTACAGAGCAGTGCTTCCAGAGCGATTCATTAACGCAAAAGGAAAAACAAATGATTGCCCTTGGCATCAGCATTCATGCACAGGATGAATACTGCATGATTTATCATACAAAGGGAGCGCTCGATCAAGGCGCGACAGAAGAGAATTTGCTGGAGGTTGTGAGCGTGGCGGCAGCATTTGGCGGCGGGGCAGCACTGAGTCAAGGCATTACTGTCGTTCAGCAATGTATTGATGAATTTGGAGGACAGACGCATTAATAGAAGGAAAACATGGTATCTTTCCATCTCGGAGAGTTGAGTGCTTCTCATCCGATTGTGTGAGAAAATATGCCATCATAGCGTGTCATATCCCTTTTGAGTAAAGCCGCATGACTTTGATACAATAAAGCTACACTCAAAGAAGGGAATGGTTTATTATTTGTTCTGACCATAGTACACTGGGATTGGATTATACCGCCGAGATGGAAAAGGCCATGCATAAAGCTCATGGCATGAGCTATGCAGAGTACGAAAGAGACCATGACTTACGGATGAAAGTGGAATATAAACGAGAGCAGTCGTATCGAGATGAGAAAAGACAGCTCGCAAAAATGAATATACGAGGCTATTAAATAGCTAAGGGACGGGGAGAACAGTTTCCCGTCCTTTCTTTATGAAAACAGTCTTTTCGACATAAATCCTTTTATCTACCGGCTTTTTTTGTTAGAATTTTGAGAGCATCCTCTCACGTATATCGTGAATGTGTTGTATTCACTTTTAATTTGTTATAAAATTAGAATGAGAATAAATTGAGAATAATGATTATTTTGGAGGTATCGATATATGACTGCTTCGACATTAACAATTAAGGACTTGCACGTTGAGATTGAAGGGAAAGAAATCTTAAAGGGTGTAAACCTCGAGATAAAAGGTGGAGAATTCCACGCAGTAATGGGACCAAACGGTACAGGTAAATCAACTTTATCTGCTGCAATTATGGGTCACCCTAAATATGAAGTAACGAAAGGCAGCATTTTGCTTGATGGCGAAGATGTACTTGAAATGGAAGTAGATGAGCGCGCTCAAGCGGGTCTTTTCCTTGCAATGCAATACCCATCTGAAATTAGTGGTGTAACAAATGCGGACTTCCTTCGTTCTGCTATTAACGCTCGCAGAGAAGAAGGCGATGAAATCTCTCTGATGAAATTCATCCGCAAAATGGATGAAAACATGGAGTTCCTTGAAATGGACCCAGACATGGCGCAGCGCTACCTAAACGAAGGTTTCTCAGGCGGGGAGAAAAAACGCAACGAAATTCTTCAATTAATGATGATCGAACCAAAGATTGCGATTCTTGACGAAATCGATTCTGGTCTTGATATCGATGCGTTGAAAGTGGTTTCTAAAGGAATTAACAGAATGCGTGGCGAAAGCTTCGGCTGCTTAATGATCACTCACTATCAGCGCCTGCTGAACTACATCACACCAGATCACGTTCATGTCATGATGCAAGGACGTATCGTGAAATCTGGCGGACCAGAGCTCGCGCAGCGTCTAGAAGCAGAAGGCTATGACTGGATCAAACAAGAGTTAGGAATTGAAGACGAAACTGTTGGTCAAGAAGCGTAAGCGTTAGGAGGATTATTGATGACATTAGAAACGAAATTATCAGTAGATCAAGATTATGTCAAAAGCTTCTCCGAGAAGCATCAGGAACCGGCATGGATGAGCTCCCTTCGCTTACAGGCTCTTGAAAAAGCAGAAGACCTTCCAATGCCAAAGCCTGACAAAACGAATATTTCTAAATGGAATTTAACCAATTTCAAACAGCATACAGTCGAAAGTGCGCCATTTGGATCATTAGAAGAGCTTCCTGAAGAAGTGAAATCTCTCATTGGTTTAGAGGTCACAGATAAGACAGTCTACATTCAGCGTGATCAAACGCCAGCATATTTGTCTCTTTCAACAGAAGCGAAAGACAAAGGCGTGATCTTCACTGATCTTCATACAGCGATCCGCGAACATGGAGATCTAGTGCAGAAATACTTCATGACAGATGCAGTGAAAGTAGATGAGCATAAACTAACAGCTTTACACGCTGCTTTAGTCAATGGCGGAGCTTTCCTCTATGTACCGAAAAATGTAGAGCTTGAAGCACCAATTCAAGCCGTCTACCTGCATGAAAATGACGACACGACTTTGTTCAACCATGTCATCGTCGTAGCAGACGACCATAGTGCTGTGACATATGTAGAAAACTACATTAGTACGGCAAAGCCGGAAGAAGCGATTTTCAATATCGTGTCTGAAGTGTTCACGGGAGCTAATGCCCGCGTCACTTACGGTGCAGTAGATAACCTTGCAGAAGGTGTCACAGTGTATGTGAACAGACGCGGTATGGCAAATGGTCGTGACAGTAAAATCGAATGGGCGCTTGGCCTGATGAATGATGGAGACGTCGTGTCTGAAAACATCACAAAACTTATGGGCGACGGTACATTCGGTGATACGAAATCAGTTGTTGTCGGCCGGGGCAATCAAACAGAAAACTTTACAACAAGCATCATCCACTTCGGTAAAAACTCTGAAGGGTATATCTTGAAGCATGGTGTGATGAAGGATCAAGCATCCTCTATCTTTAACGGAATTGGTAAAATCGAGCATGGTGCTACGAAGTCAAATGCAGAGCAGGAATCACGTGTTCTCATGTTGAGTGAAAAAGCACGCGGTGACGCAAACCCAATTCTATTAATTGATGAAGATGATGTCACAGCAGGGCACGCTGCTTCTGTTGGACGTGTCGATCCAATTCAATTGTATTACCTCATGAGCCGCGGGATTTCCAAAGAAGATGCAGAAAGACTTGTGATTTATGGCTTCTTAAATCCAGTCGTCAAAGAACTGCCGATTGAAGGAGTTAAAAAGCAGCTTGTTTCTGTGATTGAAAGGAAAGTAAAATAATGAATATCAAAGACGTTCGTGAGCAATTTCCAATCCTTCATCAGCAAGTGAACGGACATGATTTGGTGTATTTGGACAGTGCAGCGACTTCTCAAAAACCAAGAGTGGTCATTGATGCAATGAATGAGTATTACCGGTCTTACAACTCGAACGTCCACCGGGGTGTTCATACCCTTGGTACAAAAGCAACGGACGCATACGAGGGTGCGAGAGAGAAAGTTCGTGCATTCATCCGTGCTTCATCTGTCCAGGAGATTATTTTTACTAGAGGTACAACAACCGCACTAAACACAGTGGCGATCAGCTATGCAAGAGCAAACCTTAAAGAAAGCGATGAGATTGTCATTACGCACATGGAGCACCATGCGAATATCATCCCTTGGCAGCAAGCAGCAAAAGCAACTGGCGCCACATTGAAATATATTCCGTTACAGGAAGACGGCACGCTATCGCTTGAAGATGTGAAGCAAACGATCACACATCAAACGAAAATCGTCGCTGTCACACATGTCTCAAACGTATTAGGAACCATCAACCCGATTAAAGAAATCGCCAAAATTGCACATGATCATGGGGCAATCATTGTCGTCGATGGTGCGCAAAGCACCCCGCACATGCAAATTGATGTTCAGGACTTAGATTGTGACTTTTTCGCATTCTCTGGGCATAAAATGTGTGGACCGACTGGCATCGGTGTACTTTACGGGAAGAAGGACCTTTTGAATAATATGGAGCCTGCTGAGTTTGGCGGTGAAATGATCGACTTTGTGGATCTGTATGATTCTACTTGGAAAGAGCTGCCTTGGAAATTTGAAGCGGGAACACCGATTATTGCCGGAGCAGTTGGACTAGGAAAAGCGATTGATTTCTTAAATGACATTGGCATGGAGGAAGTCAGCCGTTACGAGCATCAGCTTGCCACTTATGCGCTTGAGCGCTTTAAGGAGCTTGACGGTGCGACTGTTTATGGACCGCAGCACCGAGCTGGACTTGTGACGTTTAATTTAGACGACGTCCATCCGCATGATGCGTCTACTGTTCTGGATACGGAAGGTGTCGCCATTCGTGCTGGACACCACTGTGCACAGCCGCTCATGAAATGGCTTGGTGTATCAGCGACTGCAAGAGCAAGCTTCTATCTGTACAATACAGAAGAAGAGATTGACGAGCTCATCGCAGCGCTCCGTAAGACAAAGGAGTATTTTACGAATGTCTTTTAATGTAAACTTAGACACACTGTACAGACAAGTGATTATGGATCATTACAAAAATCCGAGAAACAAAGGTGTGTTAAACGACAGCATTGTCGTCGATATGAACAACCCAACGTGTGGTGACCGCATTCGTCTCACGATGAAAATCGAAAACGAAAAAGTCATTGATGCGAAATTTGAAGGAGAAGGATGCTCTATTTCGATGGCATCTGCCTCTATGATGACGCAGGCGATTAAAGGGAAAGATATTGAAACAGCTTTGAAAATGTCTCAGATTTTCTCCGATATGATGCTAGGAAAAGAATACGACGATTCCATTGATCTTGGTGACATTGAGGCGCTGCAGGGAGTGGCAAAATTCCCAGCCCGCATCAAATGTGCAACATTATCCTGGAAGGCGCTTGAAAAAGGCGCATCTGCCGAAGATAACGGCAAATCATAAGATTGGAGTGAAAATGGATGGCTAAAAAAATGCCAGATGTTGGTGAATATAAATACGGCTTTTCTGATAAAGACGTTTCCATTTTCCGTTCAGAGCGCGGACTGACAAAAGAGATCGTTGAAGAAATTTCTCGTATGAAAGAAGAGCCTCAGTGGATGCTCGACTTCCGTTTGAAATCTCTTGAGCACTTTTACAACATGCCGATGCCACAATGGGGCGGAGACTTAAATGCATTAAACTTTGATGAAATTACGTACTACGTAAAGCCATCAGAGCGCTCTGAGCGTTCTTGGGATGAAGTACCAGAAGAAATCAAACAAACCTTTGATAAGCTTGGTATCCCAGAAGCAGAGCAAAAGTACTTAGCAGGTGTATCTGCTCAGTATGAATCTGAAGTTGTGTATCACAACATGAAGCAAGACCTTGAAGATCTAGGCATTGTGTTTAAAGATACAGACAGCGCATTAAAAGAGAACGAAGACCTCTTCCGTGAGCACTGGGCAAAGGTCATTCCTCCGACTGACAACAAATTTGCTGCGCTTAACTCGGCTGTATGGTCTGGTGGTTCATTTATCTACGTACCAAAGGGCGTAAAAGTAGATACACCACTTCAAGCATACTTCCGTATCAACTCTGAGAACATGGGTCAGTTCGAGCGTACACTGATCATCGTTGACGAAGGCGCACATGTGCATTACGTAGAAGGCTGTACAGCTCCAGTTTACACAACAAACTCACTTCACAGTGCGGTTGTTGAAATCCTCGTTAAAAAAGGCGGCTACTGCCGTTATACAACGATTCAAAACTGGGCAAACAACGTCTTCAACCTTGTCACAAAACGTACGGTATGTGAAGAGAATGCGACAATGGAATGGATTGATGGAAACATCGGTTCTAAGCTGACAATGAAATACCCAGCGGTCATCCTAAAAGGTGAAGGCGCTCGTGGTATGACGTTAAGTATTGCCCTAGCAGGTAAAGGTCAGCACCAAGATGCAGGTGCAAAAATGATTCACCTTGCACCAAACACATCATCAACGATCGTATCGAAATCGATTTCCAAACAAGGCGGTAAAGTCACATACCGCGGAATCGTTCACTTCGGACGTAAAGCAGAGGGTGCGCGCTCAAACATCGAGTGTGACACACTCATCATGGATAACAAATCCACTTCTGATACAATCCCTTACAATGAAATCTTAAACGACAACATTTCATTAGAGCACGAAGCGAAGGTATCAAAAGTATCAGAAGAGCAGCTATTCTACTTGATGAGCCGCGGAATTTCTGAAGAAGAAGCAACAGAAATGATCGTCATGGGCTTCATCGAGCCATTCACAAAAGAACTGCCAATGGAATACGCCGTTGAAATGAACCGCTTGATTAAATTCGAGATGGAAGGCAGTATAGGTTAACCGTTGATATACCGGGGATTAAAGGTGTTTAGGCATTACATTTATATTAAGCACCCACAAAACACCCACAAAATTTAATTATTGAACATACCGCAGATACATTTCCATTGCTTGGTCCTCAATTTTTTTGGTGACATGGAGATACGTATCTGCGGTTGTTTTTATGCTAGAATGTCCTAACCGTTCCGATACATATTTAATATTCACGCCTGCTTCTAAAAGGTGTACAGCAGGGCTATGTCTCAATGTATGTGGAGACAGAACGGGAAGATTTGCCCTTTTACAGACTTCTTTAAAATACATTCTCACAACATTTGTTTTTAACCATTTACCCTCATGTTGAAAGAAGACAATATTATTTTCAGGCTGAACATAGCGGAGCTTGTAGTGTAACAATGGGTACAGCTTGTGCGCCTTGCTTTTATGGCTTAACATTCTTATCAGGGTTTAACATAGGCGAATGCTTTTGGAAAAAATATTAGTTAGGTGGTATATAAATGAATTTAGCTCGTGTAATGTGTATTCTCATTTTTATAGTATCATTAACGGGATTTATACAAATCATTATAAATAAACAATATATTTATAATGGGATTATATATATATTAATATTCCTATTATCCTTAGCTCTTTCAATCACTATCCCTATACAAAATAAGAATAATAATTCGTCTACACAAAAGTGAAAGTAAACACAATGTAAAAACTTCATCCCTGTTATTGACATATCATCATACAGTCAAAGGTGCAGTTTATCAGGAGCATAATAATAAGCCTTTCGCATAGCGAGAGGTTTTTTAAATATATTCAATCGTACCGCAAGGGTGGTAAGTGGTGGGAGTATTCATAAAAACCCACCAAATGGCGGGCTACTTGAATAGTTTACCTAACAATTTTCCAGTCGTTTTCCCCGCAGCACGTCGCATGATACGCTTGCCTATAGTGTGCCCTTTTGAACGGCATTGACGTCACCCAGGTATTTTGATGTTTTATAAAGGAACGATCTTATTTTATTTATGTTCATGTATTTCACTTCCTTCATTTATATATATTTATGTGGGTATTCCCACAAAACACCCACAAACATATGACTGCTTATTATTTTATATGACGTAAAACTAATATAAACCGAAGGAATCACACCAACCAGAGAACGTATGTTTGTGTGTGATTCCCAAAAATAATTAAGTTCGAAATGGAAGGTTCAATCGGTTAATAATAAAAGACAAAAACGAGATATCAAACGTTTTTTGTCTTTTTGTTATTGAAAGAACATAGCTTATATCCCGCCATGCGAGTAAAACGCATCAAAGGCTTTAGACAAATCGTCAGCGGCAGATGTCAAGATCGCTTCTTGCTCTAAAATCGCTATTCCTTGTGCCCGGACAATATGAAATTGATGAAACCCCATCAAGTTTTGAAATATTTCTTTTAGGTAATGATGTGAAAATTCCAGAGGTGTATATCGATCGTTATTTGTGAAAATTGAGCCGCTTGCTTGAAGCAAAAGTACACGATAATCGTCAGTCATCAGACCAACTGAACCATCTTCTGTATATTTGAACGTTTCTCTAGCAATAAAGATATTATCTATATAATCTTTCATACGTGAAGTCACATTGAAATTATGAACAGGTGACACGATCACGATTCGATGATGTGCTTTGAATTGAGCCAATAAAGCAGATGAGGCAGCGGCGATTTTTTCTTCCGTAGCTGTTAATGTTTGTTCGGATGCTTGCTTATCCCAAATACGTAGCAGCTGTTCTTTTTCGATACGAGGAATTTCAGTTCCATATAAATGTAAAATTGTTGGCTGTTCATGAGGAAATCTTTCTTTAAACTGTTCTGAAAATAGTGTTTGCAGTTTGTTTGAATAACTTTCTCGATGAGTGAAATCTGGGTGCGCGTTAATG
Source organism: Bacillus sp. NMCN1 (assembly GCF_002998085.1). Lineage (NCBI taxonomy): Bacteria > Bacillati > Bacillota > Bacilli > Caryophanales > Bacillaceae > Bacillus > Bacillus sp. NMCN1. Next base: position 775,894 of record NZ_PVQL01000002.1, read on the forward strand.
ATTAATGTTTGCATGTACATGCTCCTTTTCTTTTGATAAGCTGAGTATAAATGATAAAGGTGACAAAAGAAGTCACCTTTTTAAGAGGGAAGGCAAATGAAAAAATCTGAACGATTAAACCAAGAACTTATTTTTTTAAGCGATAAACACTCTTTTCAGTTAAAGGATTTACAATCCGAATTTGGCATTTCTAAACGTACGGCTCTGAGAGATATGGAAGAGCTAGAGTCCATGGGCTTAGCTTTTTATGTTGAAAATGGAAGACATGGAGGATATCGACTCGTGAATCAATCTCCATTAGTTCCTATTTATTTCAATATAGATGAAGTTCAAGCCATCTTTTTCGCTCTTAAAGCCCTAGACTTGTTGTCAGCAACACCGTTTAAAAAATCTTACTCACAGATTCGTCAAAAACTGTTGGCCACAATGTCTGATGAGAGAAAATATATGATCACGGAGACTTTGGATGTCATTCATTATTATAATGTCGCGCCAGTGAGTGAACAAAATAACTTAGAATTGATTTTGCAGGCGATGATGGAAGATCAATTTGTGAATATAACCTATACTCAATATGAAAATAAATTGATTCGACTGCAATTCCTTGAGTTATTTTATCGGAATGGGATTTGGTTCGCTAAAGCATATGATGTTCAAAATAAAAAGTGGGGCATCTACAGATGTGATTTTATGACCGAAATGGTGATTGAAGAAGAATTCAGAGACACATTTACGAAGGAAGAGTTAAAAGCACTGCAACTTGAGTATGAAGAAACCTATCATGATATCTCATTTAAATGTCGATTAACGGAACAAGGAAAAGAAAAGTTTTTGAAGAATCATTACCCGAATATGAGATTGGAGATCATGGATGATACTCCTTATATTGTGGGTGGGTACAACCAAGAAGAATTATCGTATATGACTCACTATTTGATCTCATTTGGAAAACATGTGAAAATTGAATACCCAGATGAATTAAAAGAAAGTTATCTGAATCAATTGCAAGAAATGATCGACCAGTATTGAATCACAAAAAACTAACATACTACAGAAAAGGCGAACCACTAAAGTTCGCCTTTTTCTTACTCTTTTTAGCTGCCATGTCAGTTATTTCGCCGCATGGAATGTATTTGACTTTGGTTTGTCATGTACTTTTCCATAAGTCAGCTGACGCCAGATAAACTCCATCGGTCCGTACTTAAATCGCTTTAACCATAACGTACTGAAAAGCACAAGGAAGGCATATACTCCAATTCCAATGAAGAACGTGCCAGCCGGCTGAAGATGATCGACAAGCCCGGCTCCATACTTCAGAAATAGCATTGTCCCAATGATGGAGTGAAGCAAATAACAGGTCAGTGACATCCGTCCAACTTTGGTAAAGACCATCAAAGCACCTCGCAGCTGAGGAACGTGCAGAAAGAGCATCGCAAGTGTACTCATATAGAACATACTGCCCGTTAATCCACCATTTTGTTCAAGGGCAGAGGTCATGTCCATCCACAGTGTATTTTCAACAGGATTGACCGCTGCTATGATCGTACTGCTCTGTGTAATCATAAACGCGATTGTGAAAATGATCCAAATGCGATTCCAAATCGCTTTTTTCGCCTCCATGTTTTTGAAAAACTCCATTTTCACAAAATACACACCAAGCAAAAACATGAGGAACATAGAATAGATGATAGAAAATGAACCAGAAGCCATTGTGACCATATCTGTCCACCGATCACCAATAGATGCTAGATAAGTCAGGCTGTTGTGGCTGGCCAACTCGAAATCAGCAAAAACCGGCTTGCCTGATGATACTGTATTAATGTTATTGAACAGCATCGCGAAAAAAGGAGTGAGCAATTGTATGACAAAGAGTGTGATCAGCCAGTATAGGATGGTTTTAGCTGTACGTTTGTAAAAGAAAAGCAATAAAAAGCCAGCGGCAGCATAATGGGTGAAAATATCACCAATCCAAACAAAGGTGACATGCAGAAGGCCAATTCCTAAGAGAATGGTTAACCTGCGTGCAAACAGCTTGTTTGGGCTGTCCACCTTCTGAGCAGCTCGATCCATAAAAATCATAAAGCCAACCCCGAATAGGAAGGAAAACAGCGTAATGAATTTTCCTGAGGCGAACCAATTCACCAAGTTGTGAAAAACATCATTTGCTTCCATATCGAACCCCTTCGCCGAATCCACGATCAAAAAGTAATTGACGAGAATAATCCCCATTAAGGCAAATCCCCGTACAATGTCTAAGAAATGAACCCGATCCCGCAGACTCATCGGTTGTCCGTGTGCTACTTTGTTTGCATTCATATCCATGCTCCTTTTCTTGTTATGATAAATGTAATTCGGATCAACACATCGATCCTTACAATGATTCAATATACGACCCAATTCTTAACAATTTATGAAGATCCAATTTTTTGAAAATGAATGTGACAAATTGATGGCAGATGGTCATATTCATAAACTGTTAAGATTTATGCTGTATCTTTTCACATAGCTAGATGATATATAGTAAAGACATAAAAAAAAGTACATCACGTATCATGAGGTGAGAGAGATATGAACCATCGAATATTAGTCGTAGAAGATGATCAGGATATTGGAGACCTTTTGCAGGAATCCCTTACACGCGCAGGATATGAGGTACTAAGAGCGATGAATGGCGAGCAAGCATTGAAGCTTGTGAACGATTCGCTCGATTTGGTGATTTTGGATGTGATGATGCCAGGTATTTCAGGCATCGAAACGTGCCAGCAGATGAGAGCGTCTTCTAACGTCCCGATTCTATTTCTGACAGCCAAATCAAGTACATTCGATAAAACCGAAGGCTTACTCGCCGGCGGAGATGATTATATGACAAAGCCTTTTTCAGAAAAGGAGCTTCATGCTAGAGTGATTGCACAATTACGCAGGTACACCGTCTATCAGGAAAAGAAGGAGCAGGAAGAGACCTTTCTTGTTGGGGGCAAGCTGAGGGTGAGTGAAGAATTTAATGAAGTGTGGAAAGAAAGTCAGCAAATCAAGCTGTCTGAATTAGAATATCGTATGTTGAAGCTGCTCATGAGCAGGCGAAACAAAATCTTTTCAGCCCAAAATATTTATGAGAGCGTGTGGGGACAGCCTTATTTCTATTGTTCCAACAATACGGTGATGGTGCATATTCGAAAGCTGCGTGCCAAAATTGAAGATGATCCAGCTCGTCCTGTATATATCAAAACGGAATGGGGAAGAGGATACCGATTTGGCACATCGTAAATATACACTAGCCAAAAAGCTGGCACTGCTGATTTTGACAGCTACGGTCGTGAGTGGACTTGTCTTTTTGACGCTGCAAAAGATCACCAATGACCTAATTGACGGATATTTGAGTTCGGACGAGTATTACGAGGAGGAGTCAGGCAGGTATATTGAAAAATTCAGCCGCTATGTGTCTGAGAATGAGCTGTCTTCAACAGATCGAAAAGCCTTTGGTCAGTGGGTGAAAAAAGAGAATTACATTAATTTGACCATCTTCAAGGATGAAGTGCTGCAATATGACTCCATCTATTCCGCTGCTGATGAATCGGCGTACGGAAAAGAAAAGGTGACCCAGTACGCTGAGCATCATTCGTATCCGGTTCAGTTAAGCGATGGTGAAGGCCTGGTCATGGTGGATGGTTTCTATTCATCTCGTTACCACGATCTTGCCTTTACACTCGAGCTGCTCGGGGCGACGTTTATTTTTCTCATCATTGTTCTTCTTGGCATTCGCAAAAGTCTTCGCTACCTGCAAACGATTCATCAAGAGATTCATATTCTTGAAGGCGGTGAACTGGACTATGAGATGACGGTGAAAGGGCACGATGAATTAGCCATGATTGCCAAAAGTATTGAGGATCTTCGAAAAGCTTTTCTGGACAAGCTTCAAGCCATCGACGAGCTGCAAGAAGAGAGCCGCAGTCTCGTTACCGAAATGTCACATGATATGAGGACACCGCTGACGTCGCTGATAATGAATTTGGAGTTTGCGAAAAAAGAGGAGGCTGGAGCGGATACCCACAAAGATCAATATATAACCAATGCGTATGGAAAAGCATTGCAGTTGAAAAATCTGTCTGATAATCTGTTTGCCTATTTTCTACTTGATAAAGAACATGAACCTGAGCTTGAGACCGTTGCAGTCAAAGAGGTCATTTACGATCTCTTATCAGATCAGGTGGCGATCTTGCAGCAAGAGAAATTCAAGGTTCATCTTTTAGGAGAGATGCCCGACAGCTATATCAACGTGAATGTCGAGGAGCTTGGCCGAGTGTTTGATAATTTGATGTCCAACTTACTTAAATACGCCGATCCCAAAAAAGACATCAATCTCACGTTTTTATCCGATCAAGAAATCTTTGAGATTCATGTCAGTAATGCGATAAAAGAGACAGGTGACACGCAGGAAAGCACTGGATTTGGTGAACGAAGCATAAAACGAATGATGTCCCGCATGCACGGGCAGTTTGAAAGGATGGAAAAGAACGCTGTTTACTACATCGTGTTGCGTTTCTGGCACATCAAAATATAGATGACAAATGAATAACATGGAATGGAGAGACAATCTAATGAAACGATTCAACAACTTCCAAAAGGTACCCGATCTCTTGCAAGGCCTTCTGAATATCTGTCTATTCTTTCTAGCCATTGCATTAAGCGTCCTCTTAATTAGTGAAACTTGGTATATTGTCCAATTCGTCTACAAAACTTTGTTTAACAAAGGAGAAAGCTATTATGGGATGCTTGGAGAACTGCTGATCTTCTTTATGTATTTTGAGTTTATTGCCTTAATTATTAAATACTTTAAATCAAACTTTCATTTTCCGCTTCGCTACTTTATTTATATCGGCATCACAGCTGTCATCCGTTTGATTATCATCGATCATGAAGAGGCTGTATCGACGTTCTGGTGGGCGCTGGCCATTCTTGCCATGACCTGTGCACTCTTTATCGCCAGTAAGCGACATGCGGTTCAGGAGCAAGAGGAAATGAAGTGAGGGAAGAGGGATATTCAAAACGCTTGATTAATGAGGTTTTCGTTTTCCATTCAATAGCTTCTGCCTAGTTTTATGGCTTTTTGAATAGCATTAATAAATTAACTGGCACACGATAAAAATCAACATAATTTGGTGCATATTGATGAAATACATGTTTATTCCCTTTTCAACCATCAACATATCTTATTCATTGTAGGTTATGTCGCTGTGCAAGTTTTTTGTTCTTGTTGCACTTATTCGCTATAAGTGAAGGGTTTGTCTCTCTTTTTATCATCATGATTTTCATGTAACCGGAGTACAATTCCTTACCCATTGCATAGGATGGTTTTATATCAAGGTGAAGGGATTGATTGAAAATGTACTATAATCCTTATTTTAATCCATATGAATATCCTTATTATGTAAGTGTGCATCCTGGTTACTGGAATTTCCCTCATGAAAGAAGGCTTGAAAACTTTAACGTTGATGGAAAAAGACGGTTAAAAGATTATGGCACACAACCATTTGTCATCAATATCAATGAAGCAACAAAGCAAAATCATACTTATCGTACTGCCTTATGGACAGGAACACATTTGCAAACCACTTTAATGAGTATTGGCGTTGGTGAAGATATAGGGTTGGAAATGCATCCTGACCTTGATCAATTCTTAAGAATTGAACAAGGTCATGGGATTGTCCAAATGGGAAAAAGTAAACATAATTTAAATTTCTATAGAAATGTGTATGATGATTCTGCCATATTTATACCAGCTGGAACATGGCATAACCTAACTAATAGAGGGAATATTCCGTTAAAACTTTATTCGATATATGCACCTCCTAATCATCCATTTGGGACTGTCCATGTAACCAAAAAAGACGCCATAGCTTCGGAAGAAAGTCATGGTCATTGAAATAGAATTTAGTTATTTTTGACAAGATGTTAGATGAGAATGAGTGGATGCAGTGCACTGAATTTGAAGGACTGGAGGATATTAAAAGGGGGATTACACTATACACACATTCTTCAAGAATTTTTCCTAATAGGAAGTTCTTATAGGAAAAGACTATACTCCTGAAAAAGCATATGAAACGTACAGGAGAATCGAAACTTTTTCAACAAAGATAGTATCACTCATTAAAGAAACACCGATAAAAAGAGATGCTGTGAAATACATCCCAGCATTTCTTGTCGGTGTTTTTTTAATTTATTGCTGATACTTTAGCCAACATAAGCATAGAGTTCAAAGCTTTCTTTAAAAAATCATTTCACTCCATCGCAGAAAGAAAAAGAAGGCGGTAAAAAAGATGAAAGAATTGTGTTTTCCTATAATATGTCATGATGTGATGAGGCGATGATCAGTTGTTATTTTTATATTTTACATTGACACCATCCTTTTCTATGATAAAATCATAGTGTGATAATGAGAATCGTTATCAAACGATATGACTACATATAGAATGGATAGGTGAGGTACATGTTCAAAAAATCTTTTTGGTCGTTGCTAGTTGTGCTCTCCATCGTTTTACTTGCAGCTTGCGGGAACAATAGCAGTGAAGGCAAGTCAGCTAGTAAAGAAAAAACAAGAACCGTTGAAAGCGCTATCGGTTCAACTGACAATATTAAGGATAAACCAAAGCGTATTGTGACGCTGTACCAAGGAGCAACCGATGCAGCAGTCGCTATGGGCATTAAACCAGTGGGTGTTGTTGAATCATGGCTTGAAGCACCTACGTATAAATATTTAAGAGATGACTTAAAGGATGTTAAAATTGTTGGGCAGGAAACACAGCCAAACTTAGAGGAAATTGAAAAGCTCAAGCCTGATTTGATCATTGCATCAAAAGTTCGCCACGAGCAAATTTTTGATCAGCTGCAAGAAATCGCTCCAACTGTTGCAACAGAAACAGTGTTCACATTTAAAGATACAGTGAAATTAATGGGTGAAGCGTTAAACCAGCAAGACAAATCAAAAGATTTGCTGACGAAGTGGGATGACCGCGTCGCTGATTTCAAAGAAAAAGCGAAAAAAGACATCAAAAACTGGCCAATGAGTGTGTCTGTGGTGAACTTCCGTGCAGATCATGCTAGAATCTATCAAACTGGATTCGCAGGGTCGATTTTAACAGAGCTAGGCTTTGAAGGACCTAAGAATGTCAAAGATAAAAAGCAAGACATCATTACACTTACAGACAAAGAGAGCATTCCACAAATGGATGCAGATGTGATCTATTACTTCATGGATGATCAGGATAAAGCGGTTGAAAAAGCATATAAAGAGTGGACAAGTCATCCTTTATGGAAGCAGCTTGACGCAGTGAAAGCGAAACAAGTGCATAAAGTCGATGAAATCACTTGGAACATGGGAGGCGGTATTATCGCTGCAAACATGATGCTTGATGATATTGAAGATCGTCTAGGAATTGATAAATAAGGATAGCAGAGGAGAAAATGTGAAAACCATTTTCTCCTTTTTCCATAACAGATTGAAAGCGGGAATCAGATGAGAAGTTTATTAAAAAAGGATTCTAGCAAGGCGTTGCTGTTTGCTGGATTCGTCGTATTGATGTTGGTCTTTTTTATACTCAGCATTTCTCTTGGGCAAACCTCGATTTCCCTCAAAGCCACCATCCATGCGTTTCTTCATTTTGATGAATCGGATCCAAACAGTGTCATTGTCATGACATCCAGATTATCAAGAGCTTTAATCGCAACGGTTGTTGGATCAAGTCTAGCCATTTCAGGCGCACTGATGCAGGCATTAACGAGAAATCCGCTTGCGGCGCCAGATTTGTTAGGCATTAATGCAGGTGGACTATTTTTTATCGTCATTTCAATTGTTTTCTTTTCAACAGAGTCGTTAACAGGCTATATGTGGACTGCCTTTTTAGGTGCTGCGATTGCAGGGATGCTCGTTTTTCTCTTGGGCTCCATTGGAAGAGATGGATTGACACCGGTCAAAATTGTCCTTGCAGGTGCGGCGATATCTGCACTGTTTGCGTCCTTTACACAAGGTCTTTTAATCGTGAATGAACAGTCGATTCAAAGCATCCTGTTCTGGATGGCGGGTTCAGTGTCTGGAAGAAGCATTGATATGCTGCTGCCTGTTTTGCCTTATATTTTAGGTGCAACAGTTGTGGCGCTGCTTCTTGGACGCTCCATCAATGTCCTTTTGTCAGGAGATGATATTGCGAAGGGACTTGGCCAGCGTACGCTGCTGCTGAAAATCACGATGGGGGTACTCGTTGTCTTCTTAGCGGGTGGTTCCGTCGCTGTTGCAGGATCGATTGGGTTTGTTGGTTTTCTAGTGCCGCATATTGTGAAAAAGCTTGTCGGACCTGATCACCGCTGGGTACTGCCGTATTGTGCCGTTGTGGGGGCGTCGCTTTTACTTGTCGCAGACCTTGCGGCTCGTTTTCTGATCATGCCGCAGGAAGTGCCGATCGGTGTCATGACGGCGGTATCAGGAGCGCCTCTATTTGTTTATCTCGTGCGCAAGGGGTTGAAGACAGGTGGCTAAAACATATACAGTGCGCTCAAAGGGCGGGCGCATTTCATTTCAATTTTCAAAGCGGACGTTTTTGATTTTACTTTTATTGACGGCCATTGCTTTTGGGTTATTTATTCTCAGTCTCTGTATGGGCAGCCGGTTTATTCAGCCGATGGATGTGCTGCTTCATTTAATCGGTCAGGGAGAGGGAAACACCTTTGTGCTAAATACGCTGAGGATTCCAAGAACACTGCTGGCTGTCTTAGTGGGGGCCGCGCTTGCGGTATCAGGGCTTATTTTGCAAGGATTAATCCGCAACCCGCTTGCATCGCCTGACATCATTGGGATTACGAGTGGTGCTTCGTTTGGTGCGATTATGTTTATTGTCTTTTGGATGGGCACTGTGCCTATTGCGTATCAATCCTTATGGGCGATTGCAGGGGCTTTTGCCGTATCGTGCCTCATTTATTTGCTTTCATGGAAAAAAGGGGTCAAGCCGATCACACTTGTCCTAATGGGAATTGGGATTTCTGCCATTATGAAGGCGTGTGTGACATTTACTCTTGTTCTTAGTGATACGATGACAACGACAAAGTCATATATTTGGCTGACGGGCAGTTTATATGGTTCTACGATGAAGGACGTCACGTCGATGCTTCCTTGGGTCATGATCATTTTACCGATTGTCATGATGTTAGCAAGAACGATGAATGTGAAGGAGCTTGGAGATGATCTCGCAACAGGTCTCGGGGTAAAAGTGCAGGCAAAACGGTTATTCTTTCTGCTGATGAGTGTGACATTGGCGGGGATTGCTGTTGCCTTTGCAGGCGGCATTGAATTTGTTGGACTGATGGCGCCGCATGTCGCACGGATGATCATCGGCCGTTCCTTTATTGCACTGGTGCCGGCATCTGCGCTTGTTGGAAGTATTCTCGTGATGCTGGCAGATTTAGTAGCTAGAACGGCTTTTCTACCGTTAGATGTACCAGCAGGTGTATTCACGGCTGCAATTGGTGCACCGTTCTTTATTTATTTGTTATACCAGCAGCGAAATCGATAAATGAAAGATGGAGGTTTTGATATGAGGCCAGAGTGGGTTGAGAGAGAATTACTTGATTTCGGGGTACACATCACAAATGGACCAATGACATCTGATCGCACACTTGCTGCGCTTTTTTCAGAAGCATCTGTTCTGCGTTTATTAGAGGCTGAAAAAGAAGCCATGCATGCACCGAATGTGGCGGTAGCAGCGTCGATGTTTTCAAAGCGTTATGCCTACTTAGCCGTCAGTTCCTCTTTGTACATGATGACGCTGTATGACGGTGTCTATCAGTTTCCACCGGAGGCATGTGCCTTTAGAGAGGATCGGAAAATTGAAATTGATGAGTCATTGTGTTCGTTTATTCCATTAGAAGGAGATCGGCATGAATGGAGAGAGCAGGTTGTGCATGCGCTGTTTAAGGAGTGTGTCACACCTCTTTTAGATGTGCTGAAGCGCACTTCAAGACTTCCGTATTCTATTTTATGGGAGAATGTAGCGGTTCGTATCAATTCTCTTTATCGCAGCATGATGCGGGAGGCCGAAGAGCCTGCGGTGAAGCAGCGTGTGCGAGAGGATTATCTGTATCTGAAGCAAGCGGCTGGTGATGTATTCGGAGCAAAACAAAATCCATTTCAAAACAGCTTAAACTTAGATGACAGCTTATTAGAAACATCCAACCGAAAGACCTGCTGTATGTATTATAAGCTCGAGAAAAAATCGGAGAGTCTCGATTATTGTCTTGTCTGTCCGCTTGAAAAAAAGAAAGGCACTGCTTGCTCGTAGCAGTGCCTTTCTTTTTTATTCCCAAATCGCGCTTGCCCATTCTGGGTGATCGATAAAGGGATTGCGGTTGTTCTGATACGTTTCATAAATGATCTCGTTGCGGTTCTGTTCGATTTGATCGACTGGATCTTGTTTGTGCCACTTGAGAAGTACGGACATTTTGCCGTGAAGAGGGGCGCTTCCATTATTCACTTTGTCGTTCAATTCTAAATCTGGAAAGCGGTCATCGCCCTCGTACCGCACCGCCATATAAAAGAGCATTCTTGCCACATCCCCTTTCACGCGGCTATGAGGTTCGAATGAGTCGCTATCGTAGAAGTTGCCCGGTGCTCCCTTGTATTCATTTCCGCCCAGATCAAAATCTAAATTTCCTCGTGTGCTATTCGTTTGCACGTCTGTTGCCCGCAGATGATGGAGATCTGTACCGGGGCCTTGGCTTGTCCCAAAATTGCCGTGCGACTTAGCCCAGACATGCTCCCGGTTCCACTGGCCAACATTTCCGCCATTCGCTTGTTTTGAGCGGGAGACACCGCTATAGAGCAAGAGCACATTGCTTGGATTCTTTGGATCTTCATCTGTTTTCTTTAAGGCATCCCAAACCTGGCTGTAGGATAGCTGCTTATGATCATCAATAATATCGTGTAAAGCTTTCTTAAGAGCGGGTCCTGATTTGCCATTAGCAGATTGATAATAGGAATCGATTTGACTTGTAGCGGCTGTTTTCGCTTGTTGTGTAGATGTTTCGTTTTGAAGCTGTAACGGGGAAAATGTGATGGTTTGGCTCGGTTCATTCAGAGTAAAGCTTTGAGCATTCGCAGCTTGCGGCAGCGGGGCGGCTAACGTACCGAATATCATGATTCCGGCAGCTACAGTTCCAAATAAGGTTCTCTTCATTCGATTTCCTCCTTGATAGGGAATGTATTCTCTTTATTTCTATCATATTGTCAGAAAGAAATAAATGGATTTATCGTAAATTTTATGTAATGGATTCATAGGAAAAGAGATTGCTATTTTATCAGCATTACTGTATAAGTGGGCATATAGGATGACAGCAAGGGAAAGGATGGATCACGTGAAAGAACTGCAAATACCTTCGAGAACGATTATGACACCAGGACCTGTTGAAGTAGACCCGCGAGTGCTCCGTGTGATGAGTACGCCAATTCTCGGTCAATTTGATCCAGCATTTACACATATCATGAATGAAACGATGACCTTATTGCGGTCGCTTTTCCAAACAGAAAATGAATGGGCTTTTCCGATTGACGGCACATCTCGTTCAGGGATTGAAGCTGTGCTTGCCAGTGTCATTGAGCCGGGTGATTCGATGCTTGTGCCTGTCTTTGGCCGATTCGGTCATCTTCTCATTGAAATCGGACAGCGCTACGGTGCTGAGGTACATACAATGGAATGTGAATGGGGAACGGTTTTTAATCCTAGCGATATCATTCAGGAAATGAAACAGGTCAAGCCTAAAATTGTTGCGATGGTCCATGGTGAAACATCCACTGGGCGGTTGCAGCCGCTTGAGAAAATTGGTGAAGCATGCCGAGAACTCGATGCACTGTTCATTGTAGACGCTGTAGCAACCATTGGCGGGGTCCAGGTGAAAGTGGATGAATGGAAGATTGATGCGGCGATTGGCGGTACGCAGAAGTGCTTGTCTGTTCCATCAGGCATGTCACCTATCACGTATAATGAACGGGTTGCAGCTGTCGTTGAATCGAGAAAGAAAGTGGAAAAGGGAATTGCGACACAGGATGAATTGCAGGAGCAAATGGATATTTCTCCAATTAAAAGCAATTACTTTGATCTCAGCCAGCTCCAGGATTATTGGAGTCCGAGGCGGTTAAATCATCATACAGAAGCGACAACGATGCTCTATGCACTTCGAGAAGGGGTTCGTGTTTTGCTGGAAGAAGGTCTGTCTGAGCGTTTTCAAAGGCACGCATATCACGAGAAAGCCTTGATGAAGGGCCTTGAAGCGATGGGACTTGAATTGTTCGGTGATCCACATTGTAAAATGCCGGTTGTGACATGTATTGAGATTCCAAGTGGTATTGATGGAGAAGCGGTACGTGCCGATCTGCTGAAGCATTTTGGCATTGAAATCGCCAGCTCCTTTGGACCGCTAGCCGGACGTATATGGAGAATTGGCACAATGGGCTATAGCTGCCGAAAAGAAAACGTGCTGTTTGTGTTAGCAGGGCTGGAAGCGATTCTAATCAAATACGGTGCATCCATTCATTGTGGAGCAGGGCTTCAGGCGGCTCTTTCTATCTATGAACAAGATGAATAAAGTCATACGGATACTCGCTATTTGCGGGTATTTTTTATTTGGAAAAGAAAACTAAATTTTGAAAAACTAGACTTATAGACAGTGATATCGCTATACTGAAGAAGTTCTGATCATTTTTGTCATCATTTTCATTTATTTTGCAGAAAGAGGTTTTTTGATATGAAGAAAATGGGCAGATTATACATTTTGATGCTCAATATTTTTATTGCCATGCTTGGCTTTGGCCTCATTGTCCCTGTCATGCCAAGTTACATTGAAGCCTTTGGCGCAACAGGAAAAACACTCGGTTTTCTTGTGGCTGCAACAGGTCTTACACAGTTTGCTTTATCGCCGGTTGCAGGCGCACTGACCGATCGATTTGGACGTAGAAAATTGATCATTGCCGGGATTGCCGGCTTTACCATTGCCCAGTTTATTTTTGCATTTGCTGATCAGCTTTGGATGCTGTTTGTATCACGTTTTTTAGGCGGTGCGGCCGGAGCTTTACTCATGCCAGCCATGTTTGCATACATTGCTGATATCACAAGTGAGAAGGACCGAGGGAAAGGAATGGGGCTATTTAGTGCAGCAATGACGTTAGGCTTTGTTATTGGACCAGGCGTAGGCGGCTATTTGGTCGAGTATGGAATCGCTTTTCCTTTTCTCATCGCAGGTTCCTTTGCAGCTCTTTCTACCCTGTTATCCATCCTGTTTTTACCTGAAACTTTAACAAAGGAAAAGCAGGAAGAAGCGCGGTTAAACAAAGACATTCATTTCAACCCTTTTGTACAAATGATGCAAGCTTTAAAGACATCCTACGGTTTTTTGTTTATATTGGCGTTTGTCCTCAATTTTGGCATCATTCACTTTGAATCGATTTTCGGCTTATATGTAGACCAAAAACATGGATTTACACCGAAGGATATTGCGTTTGTGATTACGGTTGCGGGTCTTGCTGGCGTGCTTGTCCAAGGTGCGTTAGTGAATGCCTGTGTGAAACGATTTGGTGAAATGAGAGTCGTGCGTTATGCACTGCTAGGGGCGGCTTTGATGCTCGTCGTCTGCCGTTTTGCGCCGTCCTTTTGGCTGATCTTTACAGGCTCTATTTTATTTTTGTCGGCTACTTCATTTGTTCGGCCAGCTCTTAATACATTGCTGTCCAAAATGGCAGGTAATCAGCAAGGGGTAGCAGGCGGTCTTAATACATCTTTTATGAGTCTTGCCAATATCGTCGGTCCGAGTCTTGCGGGCATCTTATTTGATGTGAATATTGAGTTTCCTTTTATGCTCGGTACACTGGTGCTTTGCATAAGCTTCATTGCATCCATCGTGTGGGGGAAAAAAGTACAGCATACTTCGGCAGTCTCTTAAAATTTGTTTATAAAAAACCGATCAGTACGGCTTGATCGGTTTTTTGATGCGCATCATCTTTCATATTTCACGACAGGTGATTTTTCTTTATGAAGCGCACGAATCATGGCATCATCTACATGTAAATGTTCTTTCAATAATTGAGGAGGGGTTAAGGCCATCCACTGATTCAACGAAATAGGCGGTACAAGCATATCCGGGTTCTCGATATCTCGAAGGACGTCCCGCGGGCATAGATCGGTGGCACCAGCACCATCCTCTCGAATGGGCTGCGGGATGTGACGCAGCTCATCATCCATTTATCATCCCTCCTCGTGTCTCATTTTTCTCCTCCAAACTATATGAAACTTCGGAAGAAAACATTCAATCAGGATGGGGTGAGAGAAGCATCTGAATACGTAATGCTAAGCGCAGCCTTAATGTGGCTTCAGGGTCTTTTAAGCTGATTCGAAGCAGGTCCTCACACTTCTCCAATCGATAAATGACCGTGTTGCGATGAATAGACAAACGTTTCGCTGTTTCTGAAATATGGCAATGCGTTTCTAAATAGACAGATAAGGTGTGGAGGAGATTTTGTCCAGCTTCATATAACGGGTGAAGGTGCAGCTGGTGAAACGTGACTAAATCCTTTTTTGGAATGAGCTTCAGTAAATCGGGTACATCCTTTGCCTGATAGAACTGGATATATTCCGGCTGCGAAGAGAGATGTCCAGCTTGAAGAGCCTCTAATGCTTCACTGTAGCCCTCAGACAGATGGGTGATGCGACAACTAGTCAAGCTTACTCCAAAGGAAATGGTGTGATTCACTTGTATGCTAACAAGCATCTGCAACTGTTTCAAAAAAGAGAGGAGTCTGTCACTCATCTCTGACCAACTGCCTGTCTCTTCCATTAATACAATGCCCATATCACCTTTGACAAACAGATAGGAAGGGAAAGGAGAGCTTGGAAGTGCGCTGTCAAGCAGATCAATGACTTGATCTAATATCAGCTGCTGCTTCAAAAAATGAGTGGTCTCATGACACTGATCAAGCTGATAGATCATACATAAATAGCTGTTATCTATGTTTAATCCAAACGCCTTCGCAATGTATGCAGCGTCTTGCTGAGAATACGATGCCCCCTCTATCCATCTGCGAAACCCTTCATTTCTGGCACGCTTGGCCGTTTGCTGGGCAGTATATTGTCTCATTCGTGCGATCGAGATTTCGTTTACTGCTTGTTCAATGATGACTTGCAGTGCTTCATTGTGCGGAGAAATGAAGGAAGGGATGACCACATACTCACATGTTTGTTCGGTTAGATCAATCGGAAAGACGGAAAAGGGTTGCTTTGCATATATCATCGAAAAATAATGGGGTGTCCTGCTTTGGAAAAAGGGGAGAATGCGAACCCAATCTGGGCTCGTGATCATCGCGTTTGATGTGCAGAGAATACGTCCATGCTGGTTACACAAAAAGACAGGCTTGTGAATCCTTTCGGCGATTTTTTGCAATACTTCAAACTGGTTATCGTCTATGTTCATATCCACTAAGTCTCCTTTATTGAGAACTAAAGCTCTTGGTGAAGATGAATAAATAAATGGACAATCGCTGTTAACTTCTCTGATATGCATTTTATGTTATCAGCTCAAATCGTTTTAGATAGAAAGTTGTCAACTAATATAACAAACAAACAGAGTTCATGATAAAATCACGCACCATCAGTCATCTTCATTCAGAATTACGGGCAAATATGATATGTTGTAGACAGAAGAATTTCTTTCAGAAATATGGGGATCACAAGAGAAAAAGGCTTTCATGTGAAGAAGCCGTCTATACATGAGAGTGGCAAGAGGTGAGAAACATGATTTATATCGGATTAACTGGCTGGGGAGATCATGACAGTCTTTATCCGCCGAAAATCGGCAGCGCTCAAAAGCTGTTTCACTATTCGTCAACGTTTCCCATTGTGGAGCTGGATGCCAGCTTTTATGCAGTTCAGCCTGAACGTAATCATGAAAAGTGGATAAAGGATACGCCAGATGCCTTTCAATTTGTCGTGAAAGCATATCAAGGAATGACTGGTCATCAGAGGGGCGAAATTCCGTTTGCTTCGAAGGAAGATATGTTTGACGCATTTATTCTTTCATTGACTCCGCTCATTCGTGAAGGGAAACTTGCCATGGTTCTGTTTCAATTTCCACCATGGTTTGATTGCAAAAAAGAGCACGTCCACTATTTAAGATGGTGTAAAGAGAAGATGGGTGATATTCCGTGTGCTCTCGAATTCCGTAACCGCACATGGTTCTCAGATGAATTTTATGAGCAGACCTTGTCCTTTATGGAAAAAGAAGGATGGATTCATTCTGTTTGTGATGAGCCGCAAGTTGGAGAAGGCTCCATTCCGCCAATCATACAAGCTACACACCGTGATAAAACATTGGTCCGTTTTCACGGAAGAAATAAACAGGGCTGGCTTCACCCAGCAGACCATGAGAATTGGCGTGAAGTGCGATACTTATATTTATATAATGAAGCTGAATTAAAAGAATGGAAAAAGAATCTCGACATCCTGCATCAACAATCGAAAGATGTCTATGTCGTGTTTAATAATAACTCCGGCGGAGATGCAGCAGCGAATGGCCAGCAGATGATTGATTTGTTGGATATTACGTATTCAAGCCTTTCTCCGAAGCAGTTAGATTTATTTAGTTAAATGAGAGCTGCGGCTTTCAACCTGAATGAGACGGTTCAGTGACAACTTGAGGGAGAGATCAACATGCTGCAGAAGCTATGGTTATATCATACAAACGATTTGCACAGCCACTTTGAGAACTGGCCAAAAATCGCAGCTTATATTGAAGAAAAGCGTCAAGTTCACGATCAGATGCTCTTGTTTGATATTGGCGACCATATGGACCGAGTGAACCTCGTGTCAGAAGCTGATTATGGAAAGGTAAACGTCAAGCTCCTCAATCAGCTTGGCTATGACGGGGTCACGATTGGGAATAATGAAGGTATTACGCTGCCTCATGATCAGCTGGATCAATTGTACGAGCATGCACAATTTCCAGTGGTCCTGTCTAATTTATTTGAGAAAGGCAAAAGGCCATCGTGGGCAAAGCCCTATCATATGATCAAAATGGAAAACGGACTAAAAATATGTCTCTTAGGCGTGACCATTGCGTATACACCCGTCTATGAAAAGCTGGGCTGGGAGATTACAGATCCGTTTGACAGCATACGGGGCATGCTGCAGGAAGTGAAGGAACAGGCGGATGTCATTGTGCTCTTATCCCATCTTGGTATCATCCATGATCGGGAGGTCGCCCGTGATTTTCCTGACATCGACATCATCCTAGGCTCACACACGCATCATTTGTTAGAGCAGGGTGAAATGGATAACGGGGTGCTGCTTGCATGCGCTGAAAAGTATGGGCATTATATTGGCTGTGTCGAGCTGACCATTGACACAGTGAGCAAAGAGCTGATCGAGAAAAAAGCGACAGTACAGTCAGTGGATCAGCTGATCAGTGAATCAGATGAAGCCATCACTACCTTACAGCAAGCAGAGAGAAGAGCGAAAGCCCTCATGCAGGAGAAAGTAACAGCGATTGAATCAAGGCTAGAAACGAAGTGGTTTGATGAATCCCCGCTTCCGCAGCTCTTAACAGATGCCATTAAAGATTGGTGCGGGGCAGATATCGGTATGATGAATGCAGGTATGGTGCTTGATTCATTAGAGGCAGGAATCGTGACAAGAGAAGAAGTCCACCGAATCTGCCCGCATCCCATTAATCCCATTCGGGTGACGCTTACCGGTCAACAGCTCATCGAAACCGTTCGGCGTGCCTATGAAGAAAAAATGGAACAGCTGCGCATCAAGGGCTTCGGCTTTAGAGGCGAGCTGATGGGGAAAATGCTGTTTAGCGGCCTCACCTATACAGTAGAAGAAGGCGAAACCAAACGAGTAAAGGATGTCTTTGTACATGATCAATTGATCAAAAAGGACGCTTTCTATACGGTTGGCACAGTCGATATGTATACATTAGGCTCTCTATTTCCTCATATCCGTGACCATGAACACATTGAATATTTCATGCCGGAATTTTTACGTGATGTTCTGACATGGCGCTTGAAGGAAGCAACCTGAAATCCGCTTCAGCCTAACAACACTCGCCCTCTTGTCACATAGATTGTGTTGAGAGGAGTGAAGGGATTTGGTGAATTTAACACCTATTAAAATTGATGGCCATTCCTTTACAGCCATCACCGTCAAGCTGCCGAAAACGAATTTCATGGCAGTGACAAATGAATATGGGTATATTATGTGCGGTGCACTGGATGTCGGGCTCTTAAATGAAAAGCTTGCAGATAGAGGAATTATTGCAGGGAGAGCAGTTGGTGTGAGAACCATTGAGCAATTGCTTGATGCCCCTTTAGAATCCGTGACATATGCCGCAGAAGCGCTAGGCATTACAGCTGGAACGATTGGAAGAGACGCCTTATTAAAAATGGTGAAATAAAATGGAGAGATGATTCCTATCCCCCCGCCTGTCTGCATACACTTGTAGTGGAGAAGGGGGGATTTTTTATTGAGAATGAACCGCCGCTATCGCCCCTATAAAAAGGGCCCTTTGCCATTTCGATACGTCATGCTGCTTGCCATCTTATTCTTTGTACTCTCAACCGTCATTAGTCTATTTTTTATTAACCGTTCAATTAAACCAACCCTGATTCACATTGCTGAACTAGAAACAGAGCGTATCGCCAATCATCTGATCCAATATTCCGTTCAAGATTTTGCAGAAGATCAGGAGAATATGAAGGATATGGTGGTCATGAATACAAGTGAGAACGGAAAAGTGACGACCATCGATTTTAATGCGCAAGCAACATCGAAAGCAATGGCTGACCTGTCACGTCATCTTCAAAAAAATTTAGAGGACATTGAAAAGGGGAACTTTCAAAAAGAGGCCAAAGAAGCATTAAAGGATCAAACAGATGGACATGATGGCATTATATATAACATTCCACTTGGGCAAGCGTCCGGAAATGCACTTATCGCCAACCTAGGACCAAAAGTACCTGTCCGCTTTAGTGTCATTGGTGACCCGCATACAGACGTTGAAAAAAACATTAAGCCTTATGGCATCAACAATGCCTTAATTGATATTAGTGTTCTGATCGAGGTCAAGGTGAGAGTCATTATCCCGTTTGCATCTGAAACAATCGTGGTCAAAAACTCAGTTCCCGTCTCCATACAAGCCGTACAAGGAGACGTACCAGATTATTACAACGGCAGTGGAACAAACTCAGGTGCCCCATCGATTGTTCTCCCAGAGAAAAAGGAGAAGAAAGAATAATGAAAAACAGCCCAAGGAATGATTGGGCTGTTTTCTATTTGCGTTTCCGCTCAGCCCTTTCCCACGCCCTTAAATGAGGATATGGATCAAAAGACCATTCGGTTCTGCCGTTGTCTTTATACATGCCATAGTGAAGATGCGGCGGGAATTTTCCGGCTGTGCCTGGGGGACCATAACCGGAGCTTCCGACAGAGCCAATGACCTGTCCGGGTTCAACAATTTGACCTGTTTTGAGTCCTTTTGCAAAGCCATTTAAATGAGCGAAGTAATGATAATGATTATGAATATCTCGAATACCAATCCGCCAGCCGCCAAAGCGGTTCCAGCCTTTCATTTCAATCACGCCATACGATGTCGCACGAACGGGAAGTCCATAATGGGCAAATAAATCCGTGCCCTCATGAATTCTTCTGCCTCCAAACCCTCTCGCATCTCCCCATGTGCTCCGGTAGCTGTAGTCAGCTCCAACCGGAAGAGGGAAAGCATGCTTTCCGAGGTCAAGATGGCCGTAGTGCTGAAATAGCTTCATAAAAGATGAAATGATTCCAACGGTTTGATCTCGTCCATAATATTCCCATAAAGCAATTTTTAATTGATCAATGCTGCTGCCGTAAAGAAGCAAATATTGAGTAAACGTGTATAATACATCCTCATCGTCATCGCTGTTCGCTTTTCCATCCCCGTTTCCATCAAGTCCAATTCCGTCAAACACTTTAATGCTTAAAGGAGAGGTATCCTGCTTATTTGGGTTTTCAGGGCCGATCCACATTTCCCAGGGAATGTAGATACCAATGACGCCTTTTTGTTTCGGTAAATCTCTTCTGCTTTTTCGAATATTGTGCTCATACTGATCAACCGCAGCAAGCACATACCATGGAACTTGTGTCGTGATGGCGACTTTTTCGTATAGTGCCATTCGCTGCTTCAGTTCATCTAGCTGCTTGCCTTCCCCTTGTGCATGAACAGGTAAAGGGAGCATTGAAAGAGCGATCATGATGGCTAAAACCACTTTCACAAACGTCCATCTCCTTTCATCAAGCATCGTCTTCTACCGTTTAGTGTGGTTAGATCACCCTATTTCATAAGAAGAAAATGTTAGTAATTTTCATCTGATTTTTTTAGGAGGCTTTTGGGTATTTTTGCAGCTCATTCCCTTGTTGTTCAATCTGTACTATGTTAAAGTGTCTAAAGAAAAGGCTTTAGGCCGAAGATTCAATTTTTTGCAGCTTCTTAGCTGCATCCATCGTATATAGCAGGAAGATTTTTGTAGATGCACCTTTAACGAACTCATATGGAGATGATGGAATTGGCAAAGAAGGAAGAGCACGTAAGAAAACCGGACTGGCTTAAAATTAAGCTGAATACGAATGAAAACTATACTGGTTTGAAGAAAATGATGCGGGAAAACAACCTGAATACCGTTTGTGAGGAAGCAAAATGTCCGAATATTCACGAATGCTGGGCAGTGAGAAGAACCGCTACATTTATGATCCTTGGATCTGTTTGTACGCGCGCATGCCGTTTCTGTGCGGTGAAAACTGGACTTCCAACTGAGCTTGACCTGCAAGAGCCGGAACGCGTGGCAGATTCAGTGGCTTTGATGAACTTAAAGCATGCTGTGATAACAGCGGTTGCAAGGGATGATCAGAAGGATGGCGGAGCAGGTGTGTTTGCTGAAACCGTTCGTGCCATTAGAAGAAAAAGCCCATTCACGACAATTGAAGTTCTCCCTTCAGACATGGGTGGCAATTACGATAATTTGAAGACGTTAATGGACACACGTCCTGACATTTTAAATCACAATATTGAAACAGTTCGCAGATTAACGCCAAGGGTTCGTGCACGTGCTACATATGATCGTTCATTAGAATTCTTGCGCCGTGCGAAAGAAATGCAGCCCGATATTCCAACGAAATCAAGCATTATGATTGGACTAGGTGAAACGAAGGAAGAAATCATTGAAGTCATGGATGATCTTCTTGCGAGCAACGTGGATATTATGGCGATTGGTCAGTATTTACAACCTTCGAAAAAGCATTTGAAAGTTCAAAAATACTACCATCCGGATGAGTTTGCAGAGCTGAAGGAAATTGCGATGTCAAAAGGCTTTAGCCATTGTGAAGCTGGGCCGCTTGTGCGCTCTTCCTATCATGCAGATGAACAAGTAAACGAAGCGTCTAAAAAGCGTCAGGCGCAAGCATAACAAAGAAAACGCCAGAGCACTTCTGGCGTTTTTTCTCGTATTAATTTTGGCCGTAAGGAGCGTTTCTTCTCATGGTACGATCGGAATTCGTCATGCCATTTGCATCTTCTTCCGTAGAAATTTCTCCACCTTGTGGGGAATATTTCATTTGTTGAATCGTTTTGGTTAAAATTTGATCAAAATCACGTGAATTGGTTTGAAGACGTGAAAAATTGGCAATGGATTGAAAGTGCTCTGGATTATCAGAGACGTATACATGATAATAACGAGGGAGAACAGAAACCGCCGTTTTCTTTACTTGATCGGCAGATTCATCCCGGTTTTTGTTTCCTGTTTGATACACAATCAGTGCATCCTCATCTGTCACAAGTGTGGCTGCATCTTTGATGTTTGGGAGCTGCACAGTTAAACTTGTAATGACGTGGGCAAGATGCTCGCGATTTAAAGCAGGTGTTCTTTCTTTCTGATCCGTTACTTGCTGGCGCTGATAACGAACATACCCTGCTCTGTTTGTGTCTGCTTCTGGCATATTGGAATTATTTCCTTCATGACGATCCGATAGACGGATGGTTTTACTTGGTGAATCCTGATCCACTTGCCGGTTCATACCTGATTGAAAGCCGCACCCGCCTAAAAGCATGCTGAGGAGAATCGCGGCTGTCAGTTGTTTCTTCATAAATGTGACCTCCTTTTTTCTTTAGCTTCGGCTAAAACGGAAAAAACATGCTTTAGCAATTGATGGAGTTCTTCCAATGAATTATCATTAAAGATGGATCGTTTAAAAAGAGGTGAGAAGATGATCGTCATTCAGAATGCTACTTTTGATCTTGTAAGAGATATTAAAGACGGTTTTGATGAAGAAGCGTTTAAAGCAAGGTACTCAGATATTTTAAATAAGTATGATTATATTGTGGGGGACTGGGGCTACAATCAGCTGAGACTGAAGGGGTTCTTTGATGACCAAAACCAAAAGGCCACATTTGATACAAAAATCAGCACACTCGATGAATACATTTATGAATACTGTAATTTTGGCTGTGCCTATTTTGTCTTAAAACGAATCAGAAAATAACGCAAAGGGGAGCGTCATGATGTATTTCGTAGACAGAAAAAAGATTGAAGAGACATTACGTTTTTTCGAGGAGCAATATGAATTGATGCGCAGTCATCAAACATGGACAAGTCCATTAGAGAAAAAAGCGCTGGAACGAATTGTTCATTTGCTCGTCGAATGTATTCTTGATACGGGAAATGACATGATTGATGGCTTTATTATGCGTGATCCAGGAAGCTATGATGACATCATGGATATTCTTGTTGATGAAAAGGTTGTACCAGAAGAGGAAGGCAGTCAGCTGAAAAAGCTTGTCTCGTGTCGTAAAACACTTGTGCAGCAATACCAGGAAGTGGTTCATCACGACTTGCTGCAGGTAATCAGCGAGGTTGAGCATGCGCTACATGTTTTCCCAAACCGCATCCGTACCTACTTGGAGCAGGAGCTTGGCCCAGTATCAGCGTTTAAATAATCCATTGGAGTTGTGAGCATCATGAAATACAAAGGCTATTTAATTGATTTAGACGGAACCATGTATAAAGGAACAGAAAAGATCGAAGAAGCAGGTCAATTTGTTCATAAGTTAAATGAGCTAAACATTCCCTACTTGTTTGTCACGAATAACTCGTCACGCACGCCAAAGCAGGTAGCGGAAAAACTTGTTTCATTCGATATCCCAGCAACTGAAGAACAAGTCTTTACAACAAGTATGGCGACGGCTAATTATATTGCTGAACAAAAGAAAGACGCGTCTGTTTACGTCATCGGTGAAGAAGGAATCAAGCAGGCCATTGAAGAAAAAGGGCTGACGTTTGGTCAGGAAAACGCTGATTTCGTTGTTGTTGGAATTGACCGCGACATTACATATGAAAAATTCGCAGTCGGTGCGATTGCCATCCGTCAAGGCGCACAATTTGTCTCAACAAATGGAGACATCGCCATTCCAACAGAAAGAGGGCTTCTGCCAGGGAACGGCTCGTTAACATCTGTATTGACCGTCACCACTACGGTCCAGCCAACATTTATCGGGAAGCCAGAATCGATTATCATGGAACAAGCGATGAGGGTGCTCGGGACCGATGTGTCTGAGACGCTCATGGTGGGTGATAACTATGATACGGATATTATGGCAGGGATGAATGCAGGAATGGACACATTACTCGTTCATACAGGCGTGACAACAAAAGAGTTGCTTCAGAAGTATGACAAACAGCCAACCTATGTCATTGATTCATTATCCGAGTGGATTGAGCGATGATCATAAAAAAAGAGGACAAGCGTTACGCGCGCGTCCTCTTTTTTGCTTATTCCGCATTTCTCGTACTATGTGCAAGCCTGCTTGATGCTGCAGCAGCAATGGCGCCGACAATGTCATCTAAAAAGGTGTGGCACTTGCCTGTGGATTTATCATTGAGTTTCCCGAGAATCCCTGGTTTTTCTTTATCGATATATCCGTAATTCGTAAAGCCGATCGAACCATAAATATTGACGATAGCAAAGGAGAGAATTTCATCAACTCCATACAGGCTTTCGTCAGTTTCTAAAATGGACTGAAGCGGCTCGGTCAGTTTTTTTTGCTCGGCTAGTACGTCTAGTTCGACGCCTGTTAATATCGCATTTTGGACTTCTCGTTTTGCGATGACGCGCTCCACATTGTGGATGCATTCTGTCATGTCTAAGCCAGGATGATATTTTTCCTGTAAAAAGTAGACAAGGTCAGCTATATCTTGAATGGATACGCCTCGTTCTTGTAAACGGCGTCTTGCTGTTTTTTCTACTTCGTTCATCTCATGATGATGCGGCATATATTCCTCACCCAATCCTTGTAATTTGTCCACAACGTGGTAAAAAGCTTCGGATAGTAAATAGTATTCATAAATCATTCAACCTGCGACTACGATATGATAAGAGATCGATCATATGAACGCAGGTGAAAACATGAAAGAAACCATTTATCACACATTTGGTATTGATGTGCGTCAGTTTATGCCATATGGCAGTTATCAGAGCTTTCAAACGTCGGAGGCTCTCTTCATCATTGTTCCTGTGTCTCATTTGCGAGAAGAAGAACTCACAGAGCTGTATCATATCAGTCAGTATTTACTGAATGCCGGAGACCCATACGTCGCTGTGTTTGAATTAACAAATGAAGAGAAGCCCATCTTTACTCATGGAAAGGATCTGTATGCTTTATTAAAGGCAGCACCGCCGATCTCAAGCCGCTCATTTCAACAGGCGTCAGAGCTAGCGGCCTTTCATGTCAGGGGAAGAGGATTTCCATATGAGGTATCCGAAACAAAACGTGTGGGAGCCTGGAAGGAATTGTGGGCAAAACGGTTAGATCAGCTTGAAGGCTTTTGGATGCAGCAAATGCACCAAAAACCACTAGAACAGTTTGAAAAAAAATTCATCGAATCCTTTCCGTATTATCTTGGATTAACGGAAAACGCCATTCAATATTTAGTGGATACTGAGCTTGATGATGAACCGAAAGAATGTGACTCGGGCACTGTCTGCCACCAGCGTTTTTCGCGGAGGACTTGGCCGCATGAGCAGCCGCTTCGTTTACCTGTAGATTGGGTTTTTGATCATCCGACCCGGGATATTGCCGAATATTTAAGAGAAACCTTTGTCCAGCATAAGGAAGATTTAATTGAAGAGGGCTTCTCCTTTCTTCAGCAATATGAGCAGGTCACCCCTCTTTCTTCCTTTTCTAAGCGTTTGTTATACAGCCGCTTGTTGTTCCCGCTTCATTATTTTGAAATTGTGGAAGGCTACTACATGTCGGGAGAAAATGAAAAATCATATTATGAAGAACGGCTAGATTACGTCTTAAATGATGCCAATCGCTATGAATACTTTCTAAAGGTCTTTCAAGAAATGAGTGCCATGCGAAGCGGCGGGAGCCTCATTCCGGCTGTTGGCTGGATCACAGGTCCACTGATTTGAAGTTTCAGTGAACAGAGGAAACGTCTCTTTTCTCTTGAGGCGTTTTTCGTTATGCTTAAAGAAATCAATCAAAGGAGTGTTCTTCTTGACGAAACCTTATGTCTATATCACAAGAAAGCTGGATGAAGCATCACTTACACCATTAAAAGAAGTCGCTCATATCGAGATGTGGCCGAGCGAGGATGAGCCATGTCCACGAGAAGAATTAGAAAAACAAGCTGCGAAAGCGGATGCACTTCTCACCATGCTGTCAGATCAAGTAGATGAAGCTCTTTTATCAAAGGCTCCACATGTTAAGGTGATCGCAAACCTTGCTGTTGGCTATGACAATATTGATCTTGTGGCAGCTGAAAAGCGCAATATCACCATTTGTCATACTCCTGATGTATTAACAGAATCCACGGCTGATTTAGCCTTTGCCCTTCTGATGGCGTCAGCTAGACGGATTATCGAGGCGAGTGATTGGATTAAGGAAGGAAATTGGACAGGCTGGGGACCGCTTCTTCTTGCAGGAGCTGATGTTCATCATAAAACCCTTGGGATTGTTGGCATGGGCAGCATCGGAACAGCGCTTGCCAAGCGGGCAGCAGGCTTTGACATGAAGGTGCTGTACCATAACCGGTCAAGAAAGCCAGAGGCAGAAGCGCAGCTCGGTGTGACCTATGCGCCATTTGAGGAACTGCTCACGCAGTCTGATTTCGTCGTCTGCCTGACGCCGTTAACCCCGGAAACAAAAGACATGTTTAATGAAAAGGCATTTGATCTGATGAAGAACTCTGCTTATTTTATTAACGTATCAAGAGGACAGACTGTAGATGAGGATGCTTTATATGAGGCGGTCACGACAGGAAAAATTGCCGGAGCCGGTCTGGATGTATTTAGACAGGAACCTGTCAGCCCGTCTCATCCGTTAACAACATTACGTAACGTCACGGTTCTCCCTCATATTGGAAGTGCAAGTGTCGAAACGAGAAAAACGATGATGCGTTTGTGTGCTGAAAATATTGCGCTCGTCTTACAAGGTCAGCAAGCCAAAACGCCGGTTCGTTCATAATATCAGGCTTCCCGGATTCGGGAGCTTTTCTAACAAAAATATTTTGAAAATATAGAATCTTGATATAAATAGCTGTTAAGCGGTTTCATTCTAACAATCTCTTATTTTATTACCTTGTCAAAATGAGGATACCCCTTTATAATGTGTGTACATTGAATGTCTGTGTTAGGTTAACAAATGTCTTTTTAGAGAGGACATTTACGGAGAAAGGTGGAATTTCAGGTGAAGGCAATTCGAGTTGGACTATTAGGATTAGGAACAGTGGGGAGCGGTGTCGTCAAGATTATCCAAGATCATCAGGATAAATTAATGCACCAGATCGGCTGTCCGGTATTAATACAAAAAGTGCTTGTGAGCAATCCCGATAAAAAGAGAGATGTGGATGTGGCAAGAGAGGTCTTCACAACTGAAGTATACGATGTGATTAGAGATCCAGAGGTTGACGTCATTATTGAAGTGATGGGCGGCATTGAAGAGACAAAACAATATTTAATAGATGCGTTAAATGAGAAGAAGCATGTTATTACAGCCAATAAAGATTTAATGGCGCTTTACGGAACAGAGCTTTTACATGTTGCGAAAGAAAATGGCTGTGACCTTTATTATGAAGCAAGTGTCGCCGGAGGAATTCCGATTCTGCGTACGCTGGAGGAAGGATTGGCCTCTGACCGCATCACGAAGATGATGGGGATTGTGAACGGCACAACGAATTTTATTTTAACGAAAATGAACGTCGATAAAAGCGCATATGAGGATGTCTTAAAAGAAGCGCAGGATCTTGGCTTTGCAGAAGCAGACCCGACAGCTGATGTAGAAGGACTGGATGCAGCAAGGAAAATGGCGATTCTTGCAAGACTCGGTTTTTCCATGAATGTGGAATTAGACGATGTGAAGGTCAGAGGCATCTCTGACGTTTCTGATGAAGACATTAATTTCAGTAAACGATTTGGCTACACAATGAAGCTGATCGGAATTGCCCAGCGAGACGGAGAGAAAGTGGAAGTCAGCGTCCAGCCAACCTTACTCCCTGATCACCATCCGCTATCATCGGTCAACAATGAATTCAATGCGGTGTATGTTTATGGAAGTGCTGTAGGAGAAACGATGTTTTACGGACCTGGAGCAGGAAGTTTGCCAACGGCAACAGCTGTTGTATCCGACTTAGTCGCAGTGATGAAAAACATGCGTCTGGGTGTGAACGGAAGCAATTTTATCGCACCGCAGTTTGAGAAAAAGATCAAATCGCCATCGGAAGTATTTGCTCAGCAGTTCTTAAGAATTCATGTCAGAGATCAAGTCGGGGCTTTCTCCCGCATTACATCTATTTTTTCTGAAAGAGGCATCAGCTTTGAAAAGATCCTTCAGCTTCCTGTGAAAGGGCATGATGAGCTGGCTGAAATTGTGATTATTACACACCGGACCTCAGAAGAAGATTTCTCAAATATCCTGCAAAAATTAAACGATCTCGACGTGGTGGTTCAAGTGAAGAGCACGTACCGAGTAGAAGGGAACGGTTTAAGCTGATGAAGTGGAATGGACTTATTGAAGAATTCCAAGAATTCTTACCAGTAAACGAATCAACACCAAAACTAACATTAAATGAAGGGAATACACCGCTGATCCACCTCGCCAAGCTTTCGGAAAAGCTGGGGATTGAGCTTCATGTGAAAACAGAAGGCGTCAATCCAACAGGCTCTTTCAAGGATCGCGGGATGGTTATGGCTGTTGCAAAGGCAAAAGAAGAAGGCAATGATACGATTATGTGTGCTTCGACAGGGAATACCTCTGCAGCGGCAGCGGCTTATGCAGCCCGTGCTGATATGAAATGTATCGTTATCATTCCAGACGGAAAAATTGCCTTCGGGAAGCTTGCACAGGCTGTGATGTACGGAGCAGAGATCATTGCGATTGACGGCAACTTTGATGATGCACTGAAAATCGTCCGCAGCATCTGTGAAAAAGCGCCGATTGCACTTGTTAACTCTGTCAATCCGTACCGAATTGAAGGACAAAAAACTGCGGCATTTGAAATCTGTGAGCAGCTAGGCTCGGCCCCGGACGTGCTGGCGATTCCTGTTGGAAATGCTGGGAACATCACTGCCTACTGGAAAGGCTTCAAGGAATACCATGAGAAAAAAGGAACTGGACTGCCTGTCATGCGCGGCTTTGAAGCAGAAGGTGCAGCAGCGATCGTACGAAATGAAGTGATTGAGCAGCCAGAAACAGTGGCAACTGCCATCCGTATCGGAAATCCAGCGAGCTGGAAACAAGCTGTGGCGGCGGCAGATGAATCAAACGGAAAGATTGATGAAGTGACAGACGAAGAAATTCTTCATGCATATCAATTGATTGCTCGTGAAGAAGGCGTGTTTGCTGAGCCAGGCTCATGTGCGTCTATCGCAGGTGTGCTAAAGCAGGTGAAATCTGGAGAAATCAAGCCAGGCAGTAAAGTTGTTGCGGTATTAACAGGCAACGGATTGAAAGATCCGAATACGGCGATTGATATTTCACAAATCAAGCCGGTCACACTCGATGCAGATGAAGATCAAATCCTTGAACACTTAGAAAAGGCTGCGCGCGTATGAGTAAAGCCTCCATGCTTTTTTCTATCACAGTACCGGGAAGCACTGCCAATTTAGGACCAGGCTTTGATTCAGTTGGAATGGCGCTCAGCCGCTATTTAAAGCTATCGGTCTATGACCATGATAGCTGGCTGTTTGAAGCAGAAACAGATGTCGTGTCTGGGATTCCATCAGGCACCGACAACCTCATTTATCAAACAGCCAAAAAGGTCGCAGATCATTTTGGAAAAACACTCCCGCCTGTTTATGTCAAAGTGTGGAGTGATATTCCATTGGCACGGGGGCTGGGCAGCAGTGCTGCTGCAATTGTGGCAGCCATTGAGCTGGCCAATCAGCTTCTCGAATTAAATATGACGGATGATCAGAAGCTCTTTTTTGCAAGTGAGGTAGAAGGTCATCCAGATAATGCTGGTGCCTCTTTATTCGGTGGTTTACTGATTGGTCTTCATGAAGAAGACAAGACACATGCCGTCAAAGTGCAGCATGTGGACGTAGATGTTGTCGTCGTGATTCCTTTTTATGAAGTGCTGACAAAGGATGCCCGTGATGTCCTGCCAGAGGATCTTTCCTATAAACATGCTGTCAGTGCGAGTGCTGTGAGCAACGTGCTTGTTGCTGCATTAATGTCGCAGAACTGGCCGCTTGTTGGAGAAATGATGAATAAGGATTTATTTCATCAGCCTTACCGCACAATGCTCGTCCCAGAGCTGTCGAAGGTAGAGCATGTCGCTTCGCTAAAAGGAGCGTATGGAACAGCATTAAGCGGTGCTGGACCGACAATCTTAACCTTAGTTGAAAAAGGGAAGGGAGAAGCGCTGAAAGAACAGCTTGCCCAAAACTTCCCGCATTGTGAAGTAGATTTGCTGACGGTACCAGTAGAAGGTGTTGTCGTGGAGCATGATCCTGTCAATCAAGTAAAGAACGTGCTGTGAAGATGCACGTTCTTTTTTATGCTTGTTTTTATGGGAAGAAGCAGGGATTATTATTTAGAGGATCGAACTATTTTTTATGCATAAAAGGAGGAGATACATTCATGAAGAAATTGATGACGGCAGAAGACTTAACGAAGATTGTTTCTGTTTCTCATCCGGTTTATTCACCAGATGGAAAAAAGGCGGTTTTTACAAAAGTCACGGTGAATGAGAAAAAAGATGATTACAACATCCATTTATGGGTTCGAGATGAAGAGACAGAGAAGCTGTCACAATGGACATTTGAGGATGGAAAGCATCATCAGCCAGTGTGGTCAAAAGACGGCAGACAGCTTGCTTTTATTTTACAAAAGCCAAAGGAAGTCCCTCAGCTGGCGCTGATCCAGAGCCAAGGAGGCGGCGTGCGCATCTTAACGGCGATTCCATACGGGGTATCTCATCCTGTCTTTTCACCAGATGGAGCTTTCATTTATGCGGCTGTGTCCCTGAAACAAACAGAGTCTATACATGATGAAAAAAAGGAAGAGCGAGATGATTTCGCTCCTGCGGTATATGATGATTTAACCTATAAAGCAGATGGCAGAGGTTTTTTAGATGGGCGTTTTACGCAGATCATTCAAGTCGATACCCACTCAGGAGAGGTAGAGGCTGTCACAAGCGGTCAGCATCATCATGTGAATCACACGCTCTCTCCGTGCGGGAAATGGCTTGCCTATATTCAATCAAATCCTCAGATACCTTACATAAGTGACGTGTGCCTCCTGTCATTAGAGGACGGTAAGGCAAAGAAAATCACACAATCAGCTGGCTCTTATTCCACCGTGTCTTTTGCTCCAAATGGAGAGAGCCTCGTGTATATCGGGCATGAGCGCGAATTTCAAAATGCAACCTTCCCAGCATTATGGCTGTATGATCTGAAGGAAGAAAAAGTCATTCAGCTGTCAGAAATGCTCGATATGTATGTGGGCAACTGTATGGCAGGGGATAGCATCATGGGCGAAGCCAATCAGCTTCCGCAGTGGACAAAGGACAGCCAAGGATTTTATGCGCTTGTTTCTGATCAAGGCAGTACAGGGATTTATTATTTCTCCGTTGAAGGCTTAGCCTATCCTGTTCGATTAGAGGCAGAACATATCACAAACTTCAGCCTTCATCCAGACGAATCCAAATTGCTTCTCAGCCAGCTCTCACATGTTTCACCAAGTGAGCTGTATGAGCTGACATTAGGGGAGGCGGATTTAAAGCAAATCACGTTTGAGCATGACACCTTTCTCAAGGAGCATATCCTATCGGTACCAGAGCCATTTTCGTTTCAGTCGAAAGAGGGCGACGAGGTGCATGGCTGGTTCATGAAGCCTTCCCAAATGGAAGACGGGAAGACTTATCCGCTTATTTTAGAGATTCATGGCGGACCGCATGCGATGTATGGTTATACGTATTTTCATGAATTTCAAATGCTCGCCGCTGAAGGATATGCCATCGTGTATATCAATCCTCATGGCAGTCATGGATACGGACAAATGTTTTCCGATCGTGTGAAAGGAAGCTATGGTGACGTTGATTATGAGGATGTCATGCTGGCTGTTGATCATGTGCTTAAAGCCTATGATTTCCTTGATGAAACGAGGCTCGGAGTAACAGGCGGCAGCTATGGAGGTTTTATGACGAACTGGATTGTCGGGCAGACCGGTCGCTTTCGCGCAGCCGTCACACAGCGGTCCATTTCAAACTGGATTAGCTTTTATGGCATTAGTGACATCGGTTATTACTTCACAAGGTGGCAGATTGATGGGGATATTTATGAGTCAGCCGATAAGCTATGGGATCGTTCGCCGCTAAAGTACGTGAAGCAAGTGAACACGCCGCTTCTTATCCTGCACAGCGATGAAGATTATCGCTGCCCAGTTGATCAAGCAGAACAGCTTTTTGTAGCATTGAAGGAGCTTGAGAAAGATACAAGGCTTGTCAAATTCCCAAAGGCATCTCATGATTTATCAAGAAGCGGCCATCCCGGGCAGCGTGTTCAAAGACTGACCTTTATAAAGGAATGGTTTAGAGAGAAGTTAAGCTAATCATGAAAAAAAACGACCCAAATTCGGGTCGTTTTCATGTCATATATGAATTAGAAAACCTGTTCAACTTCTACAACGCCAGGCACTTCTTCTAATAATGCGCGCTCAATACCGGCTTTCAATGTAATGGTTGAACTTGGGCAGCTGCCGCATGCACCAAGAAGACGTAATTTTACAATGCCATCTTCAATGTCTACAAGCTCACAGTCTCCACCATCACGTAATAGAAATGGACGAAGTTTGTCTAGTACTTCCTGTACTTGGTCTTTCATTTCGACTTCAGTCATTAGATACAATCGCTCCTTTCACAACATATCACCATTATATTCATCTGGACGATAAAAATCTATTGATTGGTTTCAAAGTTTCCTTCTCATTATAGCACAATCTCATCTTGAAACAAAAAGTGATTTTGCCTTTTTTCATACAGAAAATTCAGCTAAAATAAAGAAAGAATAGGGGGCTTGCCAAATGAATCAAACCGTTGATCTTTATGTATATGGAAGAGATGTACTGTGCGCTAGCTGTGTGAATCTGCCTTCTTCAAAAGACACATTTGAGTGGTTAGATGCAGCATTAAAACGAAAATATCCGAATCAGCCATTTCGCATCACATATATTGATATTGAGCACCCGCCAGAAAACGAACACCAAAAGGAATTGTCTGAACGAATTCTTGAGGATGAATTCTTTTATCCGCTTGTCTTAGTGGAGGATCAAATTGTTGGAGAAGGCAATCCAAAGTTAAAAGACATTTATCAAGAAATGGAGAAGTACGGATACAAGGAGAGCAGTGAATAAAACTGTTCTTTTTTTGAGTAAACAAACAGAACAAACGTTCCTTTTCGACTTGAAAAAGAACGTTTGTTCGATTATAATAAAATAAAAGGAGCGTGAGCATCATGAATTATTTACTGAAGCAATCTCTTCATCAGCAAATACCGATTGAGATGATTTATATGAAGAAAAACGGAGAGTGCACGAAGCGCAAAATCATTGTCCACCGTCAATCAGACCAGCTCATCCAAGCATATTGTTTATCGAAGAAAACGATGAGAACTTTTCGTAAAGACTGCATTCTTGCCCTTGCTCCGATCAAATTAACCCGTTCATCGGCACATGCCGTTTCATAGAAAAAAGCTCCCTCATCATGAAGGAGCTTTGAGAAAAAATTCACATGATGTTAGCCATTATGATGCTTGTACATCCAAAGGAGTCCAGATTTTAGAAGTCTTGGTACACGGCCAACAAGTGGACGATCTGCTACTAAGCCAAAGCCGGATTTTTTCCCTAAAGATCCTAAGACCCCTTTTAGCTTAAACTGAGGATAAGCTTCAGGAAGCGGCTCATTTTTCCAGCGTTTTTGCAGAGATTGAACAATTTGTTCTGCCTGCGCCTCGGCAAGCTGTGCACTTGGGGCATGCGGCAAGCTTGCGCAGTCACCCACGACATAGACATGCTCATTCCCAGGGAGATTGTGATGAGGTGTTAATACGACGCGGCCTTGCGCATCTTTTTCAACATCCATCTCTCGTACCACTTTGCTTGGCTGAATGCCTGCTGTCCACACGACGACCTCTGCTTCAATGGCGTCATCATGGTTGTACACAACGCCTTCTTCAACCTTCGTAATATTGGCACAGTTAATAATCTTGACGTCATTTTCTTCAAACCACTTTTGCACATATAAACTTAATCTTTTTGGGAAGCTTGATAGAATCAGCTCTCCGCGGTCAAAAAGAATAATGTTTAAATCAGCACGGCTTTCTCTTAGTTCACTGGCCAGCTCTACCCCGCTAAGTCCAGCACCGACGATGCCAACCGTTGCGCCTGCGCTCAAATTGTTTAATTTGTTATACGCATGTCTTGACTGATCAATGGTTTGAATGCTGTATGTATGTTCTTTCGCACCAGGGACATTATGATACTTGTCCTCACAGCCGAGTCCAATCACCGTATCATCATACGGAATAGGTTCACGGTCGCTGAATAAGATCTGTTTGTTTTCAATATCAATTTTTTCTACTTCCCCATATTGAATATCCAGCTTCGGATGCTCTGGAAAAGATACTCGAATGTGATGATCAGAGATCGTTCCAGCAGCGAGTGCATAATATTCTGTTTTTAAACAGTGGTAAGGATTTCGATCAATTAATGTGATAGTGACATCATCAGGTAATTGATTTGGCAATAAGCGGTGGAGAACCCGCATATTCCCGTAACCTCCGCCGATCAAGACTAAATTTTTCATGACGATTCTCCTTTTCCCCGTAGACATTGAAAAACACTTATACTAAAAAACTTTAAGTTAAAATACCAAATAAAATTATATCGAATTTACTGTGAAACCACAATAATTGTTTCAAAATAACCTACATATTCATCAGTTAGTCCTAAATAGTAAAACATTTTACGAGGAATAGGCGTAACGATACAGATGAAGCTCATATTTTGACTAATAGAAGGAATTTCGGTAGGATGGTAAGGCAATGTGAGGTGATGCACAGTGTTTCCA
Source organism: Bacillus sp. NMCN1 (assembly GCF_002998085.1). NCBI lineage: Bacteria > Bacillati > Bacillota > Bacilli > Caryophanales > Bacillaceae > Bacillus > Bacillus sp. NMCN1. The sequence goes on from NZ_PVQL01000002.1 coordinate 810,572, forward strand.
CTGATCGAATTTTGTGTAAGTAATCTTGCACAAGGGTCTCAAGAAGCAAAAGAGAAGCTTGAAAAAGACCCAAACCTAGACGTGATGGAATACGGCTGTTTAAGCTACTGCGGCAAATGTATGGACTCCCCATTTGCACTCGTGAATGGAGAATTTGTTTCCGGAGAAAATGCAGAGCAGCTAGTCGAGCATATTTATGCTTTTATAGAGGAAAATGAGATGTTTTAAATGCACCACATGGGTCATGAGGTGCATTTTTTCATACTTTGAGCTTCCATTTTTAAGGAGAATGAATAGAAAGCGCATCCAATATGTTATGCTAATAAAATATCATCAAAATGAAGCATCACATGAGAGAAAAAGAGGCATATGCATAATAAAAGCCCTTTGCCATGGCAGCAAAGAGCTTCTATGTATGAAAAACGGGGGATGATAAGATTGTCTCCTGGATCGACTCCTTTTATACTATAAAGAAACAACATTTTTGGAGGAAGCTCATGACATCATTTCAATTCACGAAAATGCACGGATTAGGAAATAATTATATTTACGTCAATCAGATGAAGGAACAGCTTCCAGAAGAGCAGCTATCAGAGATAGCGATCCGGGTTTCTTCTGTTTATACAGGAATCGGTTCAGACGGAATGATCCTTATTTGCCCATCAGATGTTGCACCTGTGAAAATGCGCATTTTCAACAATGATGGATCAGAGGGAAAAAACTGCGGCAACGGGCTGCGCTGCGTCGCAAGGTATGTGTATGAGCATCAAATCGTAACAGACACAACGTTCCAGATTGAGACATTGTCAGGACTCGTTGAAGCTACCGTCCATGTACAAAATGATCACGTTCAATTAGTGACAGTAGATATGGGAAAACCACGTTTCGAAAAAGAAGCAATGCCGATGCTTGGTGAACCGGTCAGCACAACGATCAATGAACCGCTTGATTTTGGCACGACGACCTTAAATGGAACGGCTGTTTCAATGGGAAATCCGCACATCGTTTTCTATTTAGAGGACATTGCAAAGGCACCGCTTGATACACTTGGACCAATCATCGAAAAACACGACATGTTTCCAGAAGGCGTTAATGTAGAATTTGTTGAAGTTGTCAGTGAAACAGAACTGCACTTTCGTGTTTGGGAAAGAGGGTCTGGCATTACTCAAGCCTGCGGAACAGGAGCTTGCGCGGCGGCCGTATCCACGATTGTGAATGGACAGGCGAAAAAAGAAACGGACATGACGGTTCATTTAGCAGGCGGAGATCTCATCATTCGCTGGAAAGACAATGAGCATGTGCTCATGACAGGACCTGCTGAAACGATTTGTGACGGCACATTTTATCTCTAAACCATTTATTTGAGAAAAGGCACCATCACGTTTATAATTGAAAAGAAACATCCAGTCAAAAGGAGGGATGATCATGAGTACACCAGTAACCATTACAGAAGCTGCTGCACTGCAGATTAAAGATATGATGAAAGAACATGAAGAAGAAAATGCGTTCCTACGAGTAGGCGTAAAAGGCGGCGGCTGCAGCGGTCTTTCGTACGGCATGGGCTTTGACCATGAAGTCTCAGAGAAAGACACGCAGTTCGAACAGCAAGGCATCCAAGTTCTTGTCGACTCTGAAAGCCTTGATATCATGAACGGCACCATCATTGATTTCAAACAATCACTAATGGGCGGCGGTTTCACCATCGACAATCCGAACGCCATTGCGTCATGCGGATGCGGTTCTTCTTTCAGAACAGCGACGAATACCGGTTCACCGGAAGAGTGTTAAGTAATTTGAGTGATTTTTTGAGATAATTATTCACTTGAAAAGTTGGCGATCAAGTTTTAATAGCCAACTGAAATTAAGGAAGAATTTTATATGCCTTCTAGGAAGATAATGTATTATACATTATCTTCCTAGAAGGCTTTTTCTTGTTTAAGGATCGGAGATTAAATTGAGAGGAGATTATCAATACATTTCAGGTTTCAATTTATAAATACGTTTTATTCCCATAAGTTTAATTTATTGGTATAATTTAGATGGCGGGGATTTTGGAGAATGTAGCCTTAAAAAGCTAGCATTTAAAAAGTGCTTAACAGCTTACTTCCGATAGCTAGAGAAAAAATCTATCGGGGGAATGTTTAATGATGAAGGAAACAAAACTACGTGGACTTATGTTTTTTATAGTCCTATCTATTGCTTACTTCTCTGGTTTTATGACCATTGATTGGGTAAAACTAAGTGATTTCGCACTAGCATCTCTTGGTCTTTTAGGCAGTTGGGTGTTAGCGAAATATCATGACAGTGGTAGCACACCTTAAAAGTGGGCTACCTAGTACCGCTTTTTAAATTCAGCTTTTAAAAAACAAAAATGAAAGGGGGGATGTATGTGATAACTATAATTGAAAATATTAATAATTTTAGATAGATCTTAAATGTATATGTGTTAACTATATGGTAAGGATAATTTTATTTGCTGAGAATTAACTGTATCAAAATAATGTGAACAGACATTAAACATTCCTCAAACTATAGATGGGTTGTCGCTATGCGATAACCCTTTTCTCTGTCTAATTGGTGTCCTAGTTAACAAAAAATGCAATATGTGATAGATATTGAAACCAAAATTATTATTTTCGTAAATCGCTCAATTTTGTTACAGCTTGCCCTCACAACTGGCTATTTCCACCCGAAAAGAGTATCATGAGAACCAAACATAAACTGTAGGTAGAAAAGAGGTTGCTGAGGTTTGAGTGAACAAATCAATTGCAGGAACTGTCATGAACTGATTCCGTATCGTTCCAAAACGTGTCCAGCTTGCGGGATTGAGAAGCCGCTTCCGGAAAAGGAACGTGTGAAGGATCGGGTGATTTTGGTTGTGGCAGGGATTGTTGTGGTGCTGCTTGCTGCAATGGTACTTGGGATGGCGAATGCCTATATTGGGGTTTTTAAATAAACGAAAAAAGGAGTTCCGCTAGTGGGAGCTCCTTTTTTGATCGCTTTTATTTGTTTTCAAATAAGCTTGTGGAATGAAGAGGCTGTACACGGGCTTTCGGGTCCATGTAGGCTTTCGCATTGTTGACAGCAGTTGGTGCTTCACCAAATCCGCTTGCAATCAATTTGACTTTTCCTTCATACGTGCAGATGTCTCCTGCCGCATAGAAGCCTTCAATGTTTGTTTCCATTGTGGGTTTCACCACGATTGAGTTCTTTTCGATTTCAAGACCCCATTGCTTAATTGGTCCAAGGGAGGAAACAAAACCGAAGTTGACGATCACGTCGTCCACATCAAGCACTTGTTTTTTATCGCCTTTGACTTCTTCGAGCACAATCTGTTCAATGCGGTCTTCACCAATGAGCTCGGTTGGCACAAATGGTGTCACTACATTGACTTTCGAGTTGTGCAGGTTTTCTACACTATGCTCATGTGCGCGGAATTTATCGCGGCGGTGAATAATGGATACTTCTTTTGCGATTGGTTCAAGCATCAGAGCCCAGTCCACCGCAGAGTCTCCGCCGCCAAGAACGGCCACGCGTCTACCAGCAAATTGGTTCAAATCATTAATGAAGTAATGCAGGTTGCTTCCTTCAAATGATTCTGCTGCATCTAGTTCAAGCTTTCTCGGTTGGAATGCACCGTTACCAGCTGTGATGATGATCGTTTTAGAATAATGAATCTCTTGATTTGTCACAAGTTTAAAGATACCATCTGCCTGTTTTTCAACTGTTTCAACTGCTTGCTCTAAGCAAATGGTTTGATCAAATTTATCCATTTGTTCCTTTAAGTTATCAACTAATTCTTGTGCGCGGATTTTTGGAAAACCAGCCACATCATAAATGTATTTTTCAGGGTAAAGAGCGGATAGTTGACCGCCGAGCTGAGGAAGGCTTTCAATGATTTTCACACTGGCCTGTCTCATGCCTCCGTAAAACGCAGTAAACAATCCAACTGGGCCGCCCCCGATAACGGTAATGTCATATACCTTAGAATCTTCTTGCATTCCTTTAATCCTCCCAAATGAAAATTGTTATCACTATATCATATCATACCACATATCGTCGTTTGACTTGTTTTGAAAAACTTGTCGTTTTTTGATGCCGACGCTTTGAAAAAGAGGAAAAAGCGAGAAAGACCGTTTATCATGAGGATTTTCAGTTTAAAGCCTTGAAAATTGGATCAGAACTCGCTATTATTGTTAAGGGAACTAAATATTAATTTTTTATGAATTTTTGTCGGATACGGTCAAATGCTTTCGTTTTATGTAGGTGAAAGTTCAGATTTTCACATACTTATTTTTTTGTTTAAATTTCATAAAATGCCGGAAAGCGGTTGAGAATAACGATATGTAATTCTTTATCCGTTTTACAGCAAATTTAAAAAAGGTGGATGTGATTCCAGTGAATAAACCGAAAATCGTTGTATTAGGTGCAGGTTATGGCGGATTAATGACTGTAACAAGATTAACAAAACAGCTTGGCACAAATGATGCGGACATTACTCTTGTGAACAAGCATAATTATCATTACGAAACAACATGGTTACATGAAGCAAGCGCAGGTACACTTCATCATGACCGCTGTCGTTATCAAATCAAAGATGTGATTAACAGTTCCCGTGTCAACTTTGTACAAGCAACAGTTGAAAGCATTAATAAGGAAGAGAAGAAAGTTGTGACTTCAGATGGCGAACTTTCTTACGACTACCTTGTTGTTGCGCTGGGTGCTGTTCCTGAAACATTTGGTATTGCAGGACTGAAAGAATATGCATTCTCAATCTCTAACATCAACTCGGCTCGTCAGCTTCGTGAGCACATTGAGCTTCAATTTGCGACGTATAATACGGAAGCTGAAAAACGTCCAGAGCGCTTGACAATCGTTGTCGGCGGTGCAGGCTTCACAGGTATTGAGTTCCTTGGTGAGCTTGGAAACCGTGTGCCTGAGCTTTGCAAAGAGTATGACATTGATCAAAAAGACGTGCGTATCATCTGCGTAGAAGCTGCACCAACAGCTCTTCCAGGATTCGATCCTGAATTGATCGACTATGCAATGAACTACCTTCAAGGTAAAGGTGTTGAGTTCAAAATTGGCACAGCGATCAAAGAATGTACGCCTGAAGGCATCATTGTTGGAAAAGACGATGATACTGAAGAAATCAAAGCTGAAACGGTTGTTTGGGCTGCTGGTGTACGCGGTAACCCAATCGTTGAAGAAGCTGGATTTGAAAACATGCGCGGCCGCGTAAAAGTATCTCCAGATCTTCGTGTTCCAGAAAATGATGATGTATTCATCATTGGTGACTGTTCATTGATTATCAATGAAGAGATCAACCGTCCATACCCACCAACTGCACAAATCGCTATGCAGCAAGGTGAAACAGTAGCGAAAAACCTTGCAGCACTAGTTAAAGGTGGTTCTCTTGAAAGCTTTAAGCCAGACATCAAAGGAACAGTTGCTTCTCTTGGTGAGCACGATGCTGTAGGTGTTGCGTTTGGTAAAAAACTTCAAGGAACAAAAGCTTCAGCAATGAAGAAAATCATCGACAACCGTTCTTTATTCATGGTTGGCGGACCAGGACTTGTTCTGAAAAAAGGAAAATTCAAGTTCTTCTAAACCATCATAGACAAAAACGTGTATCCTCGTGATACACGTTTTTTTGGCATATTTTCTTACTTGGTCATCGGAGCAAAGTATGTTATGATTAATTATCAGAAAATTTAGATTAAGGGAGTGAGCAATATGAATGCACAAACAAAAGAAAAAAAATCCACCTGTCAATATTGTTCGGGGAAAGGATATTTTCAGCTATTGCTCGGCGGCTCTGAAACATGTGAGGAATGTAAAGGGACAGGAAAGAAGCATTAATCCCCTTGCTTTTTCCATTGATTGACTTCATCTCTATTTCCAAGTTAAACTAATGATGGGATATTTGGGGGTGGAGATGAAGTGATCAGTTTACCAGTCGTTATCATTTCAGTTATTTTATTTTTCGTGTTATTCTTCGGCATTGGCTTTTTGCTCAATATGCTGCTGAGAATGTCATGGATTATGGCTATTTTATATCCAATTGTATGCCTTTTCATTATCAATAATCAAAAGATGATCGCTTATGTCAGAGAACCGGGCACCGCTTTTTCAGGAATAGGAGACCGCATTGTCTCTCTCGCAGCGGCAGATATCATTATCTTGTTAAGCGGTCTGATTGGTGCAATTGCATCAGGTTTTGTCATCAATGCACTTCGAAAAAGAGGGTATCAAATGTTTTAACTCACTTGTAGACATGCAAGTGGGTTTTTTTGTTTCTCCTTTGCATAGTTTCCATTTTGTTTGGAAACAAATAGATGGGTAGAGGAGTGACAAATAAAGATGAAAACATGGATGAAACGATTGTTCATGACAGCCCTTTTCATGCTTGCTCTCTTGACAAGCTTTACGGGCATATCTGGAGTTGAACCAAGTGATGTAGCTGCCTGGGTGAAAGAGACTGATCCTGGCAAGCAAGTATCTTCTTTTTTCCAACAGCAAAAAAGGGAAACGACGGCACTCAAAAGTGATGACTTGCGGGCTATTTCTCTAGAAGAAGCGTTTAATTGGAATGATTACCCGAAGCAAAAGGTTGTCGCCACAGGCTATACAGCAGGTGTGGAATCAACAGGCAAAACGAAGGAACACCATGCATATGGCATTACATATTCAGGCGTCAAAGTGAAACGTGACTTATATTCAACCGTGGCAGCAGACCCATCAGTATTTCCGATTGGAACTGTACTATTTATCCCAAAATATGGATACGGAGTGGTCGCAGATACGGGGAAAGCCATTAAAGGACATAAGCTTGATTTATACTATGAAACCGTTGATGATGTGTATAGAGAATGGGGTAAAAAAGTGCTCGATGTGTATATCATCAAAAAGGGCGAAGGGACGTTAACGGAAAAAGACTTAAATCAGCTCAATGAAGCGAAATCGATGCAAGTTTTCCGTCAGCAGTTTCAAGCCAATAAAGAATGAAAAAGCTTTGGGCCATTTGAGGTCCAAAGCTTTTTCGTTTTTACATGAAGTAATAATCTAAGAGGAGTGTCAGTAAAATCCCTGTTAAGCCGCCAAAGAAGACTTCAATCGGCTTATGACCAAGAAGCTCTTTTAATTTCTTTTGCTTCTCTTTTTCTTCCGCACCTGGGAAATTCTTTGCTTCGGAAACAAATCGGTTAAAATCTGTCACCAGCTTGTTAAGTACAGTCGCCTGTTCTCCTGCCTGCCTGCGCACACCTGTCGCATCGAACATGGTAATAATGGCGAAGATGGCGGAAATGGCAAAAATAGATGTATCTAGCCCGTGCTCTAAAGCCACTGCTGTTGAGAGTGCTGTTACGGCTGCGGAGTGTGAACTTGGCATTCCGCCTGTGCTTGTAATGAGCGACCAATCTAGTCGTCTAGAAATGATAAATTGAATCGGTACTTTTACAAATTGAGCAAAAAAGATGGCTGCAAGGCTGGCAAGCAGCGGAAAATTCGTCAGTACGCTCATGAACAAGAAACATCCTCTCTGTAAGAAAAAATATCGTGCGAAATAATGGACTGTTTACCCTAGTAAGATGAAAAAATGATAGCAGTATCAAATGCTGCCAAGTCCATGTTCAATTATAACATTAAAGAAAGTAGATGTGGAACGAGGAGAATGAGGACGAGCTGCACAAGTTTTCATCGCTTTTTTCATGATGCCCTTCCGCGTGTAAAAATATAAATGTTCATCAAGTAAAGACAGCCTGGCAATGATCGTATAGGCACGCAAATTTTGATATAATAGAAGTTCAATGTGAAAAATGGAGTTCATTGAAGGAGCGTGTGATAAATATGTTTTTCTCGACAAATGAATGGCAACATAAAGATACACTGGCGATCGGACTTTTTCAAAAGAGCCAATTATCAGGAAAAGCAAAAGAAATGGATGAATTACTGGAAGGACGAATCACTGAATTATTAAAAGAAGGCGATATTTCATCTAAACGAAATCAGCTTTCGAAGTTTTTCCCATCCCCTGAGACAGGCATCAAACGCATTTATTTTGTCGGACTTGGGAAGGAATCAGATTACACGTTTGAAGAGGCAAAAGAAGGGTTTGCCCATTTATTTAAAAAGCTTCATCAAGATAAAAAGCAAGCGGTTTCGGTCTTGCTGGACACGTTTATTGGAAAGGATCTGCCTGCCCAAGATGCTGCCCATGCCCTTTCTGAGAGCTGCCTTTTAGCTACATATGAATTACAAGATTTTAAACATAAAACAAATGAACCGGATCGCTTCATCGAGTTTGTTTATGCAACGACGGATCATGATACAGCTGAAATTCAGGCTAGTCTGAAAGTGGGCGAGGTCTACGGACAGTCCGTCAATTCAGCCCGTACCCTTGTGAATATGCCGCCGAACATGCTCACATCCTCTGATCTGGCTTCGTACGCAGCAGAGCTTGCGTATAAATACGAATTTGAAATTGAAATTTTAGATAAAGAACAAATGGAAGAGCTCGGCATGGGCGGAATTCTAGCTGTCAATAGAGGCTCAACAGAACCACCAAAGCTCATCGTTCTGAAATATCAAGGCAAGGAAGAATGGACAGACGTTATCGGGCTTGTCGGTAAAGGCATCACATATGATACGGGTGGCTATTCTTTAAAGCCAAGAGCCAGTATGGTTGGGATGAAAACAGATATGGGCGGCTCAGCCTCTGTTTTAGGCGCCATGGAAATCATCGGTGAACTGTGCCCAGAGCAAAATGTCATTGCTGTCATTGCCTCGACAGACAATATGATCTCGGCCGACGCCATGAAGCCGGATGACGTCATTGTGTCACTTAGCGGTAAAACAATCGAAGTGCTGAATACGGATGCAGAAGGCCGTCTTGTTTTAGCAGATGGTGTGACATATGCGAAGCAGCACGGTGCCTCTGTCCTTATAGACGTGGCCACATTAACAGGCGGGGTCATTGTGGCACTTGGAAATGAGACAACAGGCGTCATGACGAATAACGACGAACTGTATGCTCAGTTTAAAGAGGCATCAGAAGAATGCGGTGAAATGATTTGGCAGCTGCCAATCACTGAAAAAGATAAAAAGCGCGTACGAAACAGCAAAATGGCTGATCTCAATAACTCACCAGGCCGCGATGGTCATGCCATCATGGCAGGAGCTTTCATTGGTGAATTCGCTGAGAATACCCCTTGGGTTCACTTAGATATTGCAGGAACAGCAACAACTGAAAAGCCTTCATGCTTTGGGCCAACAGGGGCGACAGGTGTGATGGTGAGATCATTGGCCACATTTGTGGAACGATTTGAAGGAATGAAATAAAGGATCAGGCTCTGCCAAATGGCGGGGCCTTTTTTATGTAGGACAAACGCCATTTGACGTAGTATTTTTTCTATGGTAACATACGTTGGTACTTTAATTATCTACTACATTAGTAAACTAAAGGATTTCGGGGGTTTCACCATGAATGCAGTTGTTTTAGCGGTTGTTTTAATGTTGATATTAAGCTTGCTGCGGGTCAATGTCGTAATTGCGCTGGCACTCGGTGCTTTGGCTGGCGGACTTGCAGGTGGATTAGGCCTTGGAGGAACAGTGGAAGCCTTTACTGACGGGCTCGGAGGAAATGCGACAGTGGCGATTAGTTATGCGCTTTTAGGGGCATTTGCTGCGTCGCTGACAAAAACGGGTCTTCCAGATGCCATGGTTGAAGGAGCAGTGAAGCTTCTAGGAAAAGAAGGCGACTCAAGAAGAAAAACATTATCAAAAGTACTCATCATTCTTGTGATTTTGATCGTATCTTGTTTTTCACAAAACGTCGTTCCAGTTCATATTGCCTTTATTCCAGTCTTAATTCCACCATTATTAAAAGTGTTCAATGAACTTCAAATCGACCGCAGACTGCTAGCATGTGTGATGACTTTCGGACTGACTGCACCATATATTTTATTTCCAGTCGGATTTGGACAGATTTTTCACGGGATGCTTCGTGATAACATGAAAGAGGCAGGATTAACTGTACAATTAACAGATGTTCCACTAGCCATGCTTATTCCTGTAGCAGGCATGATGCTCGGGTTGCTTGTTTCACTTTTTGTGTATCGGAAACCAAGAGTATATGAGGATCGAGATATCACGGACGTAGAAAAATCAGCTTATACAAAAAAGAGCTTATTCTTTGCAGCGCTGGCTATCCTTGTATCACTCACTGTCCAGCTTTATTTATCTCAAAGCCTTGGCGTGGAAGGAATGATCTTCGGTGCGCTGGCAGGCCTTCTCGTTCTGTTTGTCACAGGCATGATGAAACGGGATGAAGCTGATGCGCTTATTACCTCCGGGATGAATATGATGGCATTTATCGGCTTTGTGATGCTTGTAGCGGCAGGATTTGCCAACGTATTAACGAAAACAGGAGATATTGAACAGCTAGTGAAAGCATCTTCTCAGATCATTGGAAACAATCAAAGCGTAGCGGCCATTTTAATGCTATTAGTTGGTTTGCTTGTGACAATGGGAATTGGCTCATCCTTTGCGACGATTCCAATCATCACAACTATTTTTGTTCCGTTATGCATGCACCTAGGATTTAGTCCATTAGCCACGATTGCAATTATCGGTTCAGCTGCGGCTGTTGGGGATGCAGGTTCACCTGCAAGTGACAGTACGCTTGGACCGACATCTGGATTGAATATGGATGGACAGCATCACCACATTTGGGGTACCTGTGTTCCAACATTCGTATTTTATAATGTACCGCTTGTCCTGTTCGGCTGGCTTGCGGCGATTATCCTGTAAGATGAAAAGCTTATAGAGAAAACGATGATGTTTTTCTATAAGCTTTTTTGTTGTTCTCATGTGAAAAAATAATTAGGACAAAAGTATGACTTGAATGAATCTTTTTTCCCTTATCTTACGTATATATGCTGATAAAAATGAAAAGGGGAAGATGTGACATGTCATTTTTTAAAAAGCTAGCGGCAAGTGCAGGAATTGGTGCGGCTAAAGTAGATACCATTTTAGAGAAAAACGCTTATTATCCAGGACAAGAAGTAACGGGAACTGTTCATGTAAAGGGCGGAAAAATTTCTCAGGACATCCGTTTTATTGATGTCAAGCTTCAAACACAGTATGTGATTGTGAAAGATGATGAAGAGCGTAGAAAATATGCGGACATCTATTCTTTACGGGTGACGGATTCTTTTACCATCCAGCCTGGAGATAAGCATGAATTTCCGTTTTCATTTATTCTTCCTATTGATACCCCGATGACTGTCGGAAAAGTAGAAATTGCAGTGATGACAGACCTTGATATCCAAGGCGGAATCGATAAATCTGACTATGACCGTATTTTTGTTGAAGCACATCCTTGGATAAAAAATGTGCTGGAAGCCACCAGAAATCTCGGCTTCCACCTGAACGAAGCGGACTGTGAACAGGCGCCTTACTTCCAGCGTCGTCTGCCATTTGTTCAAGAATTTGAGTTCATTCCAACATCAGACTACTATCGCTATATGCTTGATGAGTTAGAGCTGATTTTTCTGATAGATGAAGGCGGATTAGACATCATTTTCGAAGTCGACCGCAGAGCAAGAGGCCTGAGAGGATGGCTGGAAGAGATGTATAATGACGGAGAACAGCTTGTTCGCTACCGCTTCACTCAATCAGATCTTGAAGATGTAGAAGCGCTTGAAGGAATGCTAGAAGCAATCATAGATCAATACGCTGAGTAATGATGAAAAGAGCCTGAATGAAGACAGGCTCTTTTTTCTATGATCCACTTGAAGATGATGTCTGCACTTATGACGCAGCTTGTTGTTTTCGAAAGGACGTGGCTTTTGAAACAGATCGATAAATTTTAGGTGCCAGCATCGCAAGTAATATGGTCAATGCGTAGTCTTTCACCATAAACCAGATCATAAAGAACCACGTGGTTTGATAGGAAATGGGTGCATTCAGCCACACATTTAATGCGAGGTACGTATAAGTGGTTCCGATCACATACATGACGGTCGTACCTGCAATAGCTGCAAGCAAAAAGCGTCCAAAGCCAGGATTTTTTCTTTTTTCTAAAATGAATCCAGCTAGCCATGCAGCAGGGATATACGATAATACAAAACCGCCGCTTTTGCCTAAAATGACCCCAAAGCCCGCTGAGAACTGTGCGAATACAGGTGCACCAGCAATTCCGACTAAGGCATATACAATCATAGCCAATGCGCCAAGCCGTCTGCCAAGCAAGAGACCAGCAAGTACACAAAAAAACGGCTGCATCGTGAGTGGAATTCCGCCGACCTGCAAAAACGGCACAATCGATGTGATATTGGCTCCAATAGCCATGAGTGCGGCAAACATTCCGACTAGCACAAAATCAGCAGTTCTTGTTTTCTGTTGCATCATGTTTCCCCCTGTCTTATCTGTACAAATAGATTAAGGGGATGAGGAGTATTTGTCAACCTGTTTTTATTGTTGGTTAACAATAAAACCCGCCCATCAAAAGGGCGGGTCTGTATTAAGCTTCTGTCATAGAAGACGCATCGATCGCTTGATGAACTGGCACATAATCATAGCTGAGATCACGAGCGACGGCTTCATATGTGATATGTCCGTTCATGATATTGACGCCTTCTGCGATGGCTTTGTTTTCTTGAATGGCTTTTGCGGCGCCTTTATTGGCAATTTGCAGCGCGTATGGAACGGTGACATTCGTTAAAGCAACAGTCGATGTCCTCGGAACCGCTCCAGGCATATTGGCCACTGCATAATGTAAAATGCCGTGTTTTTCATAAGTAGGCTGATCATGTGTTGTGATATGATCCACTGTTTCGACAATGCCGCCTTGGTCAATGGCTACGTCTACTATGACGGAACCAGGCTTCATTTGCTTCACCATTTCTTCCGTCACAAGCGTTGGTGCTTTAGCACCTGGGATCAGCACCGCACAAATGAGAAGGTCTGCCTCACTGACTGAATCTGCAATGTTGACAGGGTTAGACATTAACGTTTTCATTTGATGGCCAAATTGATCGTCCAGTTGACGCAAGCGTTCTGCGTTTACGTCAATAAGAGTGACATCTGCGCCAAGTCCAATCGCCATTTTTGCAGCGTTTGTTCCAACAACGCCGCCGCCTATAATTGTGACCTTCCCTCTTGATACCCCTGGTACGCCTGCGAGCAAGATGCCTTTACCGCCTTTTGGCTTTTCTAAAAATTGTGCACCGATTTGAGCGGCCATTCTTCCTGCCACTTCAGACATTGGTGTTAAGAGAGGGAGTGATTTTCCGTCCGTTACTGTTTCATAAGCAATAGCTGTAACGCCTTTTTGTTTTAAAGCTTCAGCCAAGGAGGGCTCTGCGGCAAGATGCAGGTACGTAAATAAAATGAGTCCTTCTCTGAAATATGAATATTCCTCAGGTAATGGTTCTTTTACCTTCATGATCATATCAGAAGATGCCCACACATCTTTCGCTTGATCAAGAATTTCTGCACCAACAGATACATAATCGTCATCAGTGAATCCGCTTCCAAAACCAGCGTTTGTTTCAATTAAAACCTGATGTCCAGCTGAAAGTAATTGAGAAGCTGCTCCTGGTGTTAATGCCACTCGGTTTTCATTGTTCTTAATCTCTTTCGGAATGCCGATGATCATGTTTATTCCTCCCATGCTTATCTATTCATATTGTATGTCTAGTGTATCCTGAATGTTTAAAAAATGCTTCGGTTGAAATAAAAAATAAAAAAACGCCTCTTTGTGAAATTTCACAAATGGACGTTTTTTAGCTTCATATCAAGGTATATGGTCATTTTCTCATTCATGTTTTTTAAATCTATTTCTGCAATGTCTGTAATACGTTTTAATCTGTAATTCAAGGTATTAATATGGATGTTTAATTGCTTTGCGGCAATATTGGCATTGCTGTCACAGTCAATAAACCGTTCAAGGGTTTCGACTAGGTTGGAATGATGCCTCAGGTCGTAATCTTCCAGCTTTGATAAAGAGTAACTGGAGTAAGATGAGCCCCTTCGTTTTTCAGCGAGTACATCTAAATATTGATAAATACCGAGTTCAGAAAAACTGTGTAAACGTTCGGTTTCAACAGGAAAGCGCTCTTTTGTTTTTAATACAGCCAGTGCTTCTTTATAGGAAGGCTGAATATGAGAGATGTTATCGTAAATTCCACCAATCGCTGCTTGAACGTGATGGATATGATAACGGTCAGACAGCTGCTGCAGCATGCCGCTTGTGAATTGTTTAATATCCTGCAGCGGGTGTTCCGTTTTTGGTGAGACAAGAATAATGAATTCGTGAAAATCAACAGTCGTTAGCAGCACTTGGACTTGCTGCGTTGTTTCAAGCAGGTAAGATAGCTTTTTTTCTGTGTCCTCTGTGAGTTCGTCACGAAGGCGGAAGATGATGATGGCATACGTGTCTGGACATCTGATGCCAAGTCTTAAAAATAGGTCTAGCATCTCATCTTTTTCATGAATATGACCTGTGAGCATCTTCCAAAAAAGCTCCTGATTGCGTTCTTCTGTTTTCGTTTTGCGAATTTGTAAGTTAAGTAATTTGTTTTTAACAGCATGTGCTGCCATCTTCAGAAGGTCCATTTCTTCTTCTGAAAAAGGCTGTGTGGATTCAATGGCCCAAATAAATCCGAGCACTTCTTTGTCCTTCCAGATTGAAATGGCCACCCTGCTAGATAAACCCACCTCTGCAATTTGAGGTACACGAAGCGGTTCGTCTGTTTTAAGAAGTGTAGGAATGATACCGTCCTTCCAAAGCCGATTGATGACTTTTTCTGGTACCCGGCGGGAGATAATGGTTGAAGTTCTGGCGGGATCAGTAAAATCATTATGTGTGCTATAGGCCAATAATCGATGATGAGTATCTTCTATAGTAATAGGGCAATTGAGCACATCACTAATTTGGTCTGCCACATCCTCTAAACGATCAAGACTATACTTAAATGGATCTGTCCTTTTTGTCATTAAAACCCCTGCTTTTTCGAATATTTCACGTACTTACATTATGAAGAGAATGAGGTACGTAAATCAATAACAAAATGCCAAAAATTTAAAAAAAGAGATTGTCCTGAGAAGTGAGCACATTGATGTTGAATGAAGACGAAAAAGAAATAGTACAATAATAACGTAGTAAAAAATCAATAGGCGGAAAGATTCAGTGAAGTGTGTCTACACTTATTAAGAATATATGACCAAAAAAATGTAAAATACTAGATAAAGAGCGAAAAAACAGTAATTCTATAGACTCATTTTGTAAAATAAAAACAGATTTGTTTGACTGTGTATCATTTCTGTTTTTATAATGATAACGTCAAAAAATAAGTGGATTAGCCCATTATATGGTGGCTATGCCCGGGAGGTAATGAGGAATATGTCAGGAATTATTCGCGTAACCCCAGAAGAACTAAGAGCGACCGCTAAGCAATATGGTGTTGAAAGTCAAGAAGTGTTAAACCAAGTTGATCGTCTAAATAGAATGATCTCTGATTTAAAAGGAATGTGGGAAGGTGCTTCTAGTGAAGCATTTGCTGATCAATACGAGCAGTTAAAGCCTTCATTCATCAAAATGTCTGATCTATTAACAGATGTCAGCAATCAGCTTGATCAAACGGCAAATACACTTGAAAGCACTGACCAAGACATCGCCAGCCAAATCCGCGGCTAATCAAAGGGATTTCCTTTCTAAGTGTGAAAAGCAGAAAAAGCGCCGAGTGTGTCAATGGATGCCGGCGCTCTTTCTATTTTGTGAGGTGGAAATTTGTGTATATCGATATTACCATCGACTTAAAAAATTACGATGGCAGTGTGTTTGATTTGAGACTATCAAATTATTTACATATTAAACAAGTCATCCATATCGCCTGGCAGGCAAAACAAATCTCACTTCCTAAGCGAGAAGGCGGATGGGTGCGTGTAGTCAATAAGAAAGCTGTGTTTTCAGGCGAATATAAGCTGTCAGACTGTGGCATCACCACAGGTGACAGGCTGGAAATACTATGAAAGGACTTTTGTAAATGGCAGATAAAAAGAGTTCCTATTTAGAAGAACAATTAGAAGCAGTCATGAAAAAAGAAGGTGGCACCTACAGCTTCATTTTTCAAAGAGAGACGATTAAACTCTTAGACGGTTTAGAAGCGGCACCAATCAAAGACATCAACCCTTCATTCAAAAAAGAGATTCAATTAACTGAAGATGAGGTCATCATTTCGATCCAACCGCCTCCTGCCTATCAGGAATTTCGTTTCATCCATGCGAAGGATGAAAAAAGCAAATGGATTTTTTCATACCAGCTTGTCGATGCAGTTTGCAAACACGACGTGAAGCGGCTGCATCCTATTGTTTCTCCTGAAAACATTGTTTTTCATCAAGGCTTAGCTCCTGCATTTTTGCATTACGGGGTCAAAGAAAGCATCCCGCCATATGAAACGGATGAGCATCGTCTGTTAAAAGAGGTCAAAGCCGTCATTCTTCGAGTGGTAGACCATGAATATCAGTTTCAGGAATATGCCTTTTACAGTGAGACGCTGAAATTATCTGAACTGGCAAAAGAAATCAGCGAAACGCAGACTTTGGAAGAATTGTCTGCACTGATTCAACAAAAAATCGAAGCGATTGAAACGAAAGAGAAAACGCTATTAACCATTCCGAAAAAGAAATGGAAGATCGAACGATACATTGGACTAGGTCTGCTTGTCCTGTTAATCCCTGCATTGGTGTACACCATTTACACCTTCTTTTTTGCGATGCCGAAACAAGAAGCGTATGTCGAGGCAAACAAATATTATCTCAACAAACAGTACAGCCAAGTGGTGGATACGTTAGAAAAATATTCAGCCAATCAAATGCCGGTCTCTCTTCAATATGAACTGGCCATTTCCTATGTACAAACAAATCAAGGCAACCTGTTACTCGATCAGCATAAAAAAGAAATCACAGATACATACACATTACAGACTGATCCGCAATATTTCCTTTTCTGGATTCATATTGGACAAGGCAATAGCAAGGAAGCACTTGATATTGCAAGGGTACTTGGAGACGACCGGTACATATTCACGGCACTCGTCGCCTACCGCAATGACATTCAAAACGATGACAGTCTTTCCGCTGAAGAAAAACAAAAACAGCTAGACCCGATCATTAAGGAAATGGCGAAATATGAAGAAAAAGAAACAACAGAGACTAGCACCAATGACTCCTCGGGCGCCAGCCAAACAGATGAAACAGCTGAACAAAAAGAGCAGTCAAAAGCCGATCAAGAGAAAGAATCTGAAACGAAAAAGAAAGCCTCTCAGACGAAAAAAGATGAGAAGAAATAATGCTTTCGACACAACTGACAGTTGGTGCTGTCCCATGAGGAGGTGGAGCGTTTGAGTCTTCTTTGGGTTTTTTATGAGGAGGATTATCAAACCGTCCGTTTAGACGAGCAGTTCAATCGAGAAGCTGTGATTGGACCTGAAATAGAGCATACGGTGACAATCCCATCACTTTCGTTTGATGAAGGGGTCATCCGTTTATCTCCCGATGAACTGAATGATGGCTTTTCCATTTATCAGGGTGAAGAGAAGGAAGGAAAATTACTTCCACATGAACCATATAAAATTGGATCACTTACACTTATGTTAATGGAAGCACATCATGACCAACACATTTATTACCTAGGAAATAGAGTCGAGCTGTCTTTTTCACGTGAGGAGAAAGATGAGATCGATGTGTGGAAAGAACAAGCGCATTCCATGTTTCAAGATGCCAGCCAGTTTACTTTGGAGAAAATCGAAGGAACTTGGTATGTCATGCCTCAGGACGAGACGATTTATGTGAATGGGAAAAAAATCCACGGTCCAGAGAAGCTTTATATTGGAGATGAGCTGTTTTGGAACTTTCTAACGGTGACATTGAAAGATGATGATTTATTGCAGGTGACTGCATATGAACCCTTTCAAACACGTTTGGAAAAAACAAGAGCACCAAGCACAGAAACAAAACAAAAATATCCTTTATATAGACGAACACCGCGTTTAATTTATGATCTGCCAGATGACCGGGTATCCTTTAGCTTTCCTTCGCAGGAGAGTGAAAATAACAGCAGAGGGCTTTGGCTTGTTGTCCTTCCGCCGCTTGTGATGCTCCTTGTGATGGGGATTGTCGCTCTTGTCCAGCCGCGCGGGATCTTTATTGTCGTGTCGATGGCGATGTTTATCATGACATTAATCACATCGTCCGTTCAATACTTTAAAGAGAAATCACAACGCAAAAGAAGGGAAGAGAAACGACAGCGAGTCTATTCTCTTTACTTAGAAAATAAGCGAAAAGAGCTGCAAGAGCTTTACGACCGCCAGCAGTATATTTTGACGTATCATTATCCGTCATTTGAACAAATGAAGTACTTAACATCAGAAATTAGCGGCCGGATTTGGGAAAAAACACTTGTGAGTGATGACTTCTTGCAGCTGCGTCTTGGGACGGGGGCAGTCCCATCAAGCTATGAATTATCGATGAGCGGCGGCGATATGGCCAATCGTGACATTGATGACTTAATGGAACAAACGCAGCACATGCAACAGGTCTATCGTGAAGTGAAGGATGTACCCATTACATTTGGTCTTGCAGATGGACCAACAGGATTGATTGGAAAGCCAGCCATTGTGAAAAAGGAGCTTCATCAGCTTGTCGGACAGCTTGCTTTCTCACACAGCTATCACGATTTGAGATTTGTTTTTATCTTTCATGAGCAGGAGTATGAGAATTGGGAATGGATGAAATGGCTTCCGCATTTCCAGCTGCCTCATACATACGGCAAAGGGTTTATTTACAACGAACAAACACGCGATCAGCTGTTGTCCTCAATTTATGAAATTTTACGTGAGCGTGATCTAGAAGAAGAAAAAGAGAAAAAGATCTTTACGCCTCACTTTGTGTTTATCGTGACAAATCACGAGCTCATTGCTGAACATGTTATTTTAGAATATTTAGAAGGCAGCCGGACTGACCTTGGCATCTCAATTATCTTTGCTGCTGAAACAAAGGAAAGCTTAGCTGAAAATATCTCGACGCTTGTCCGTTATATTAACGAAGAAGAAGGAGATATTCTCATTCAGCACAAAAAAGCCGTCCGAATTCCATTTCAGCTTGATACACATGAGCGCTGGGACAATGAGCTGTTTGCCAGAACACTGAGAACATTAGATCATCAAGTCGGAATGACCAACTCGATTCCTGAAACGGTCTCCTTCCTTGATCTTTTTCATGCCAAACAGGTAGACGACATTGGCATTCGTGAAAAATGGCTCACATCGGAAACGGCAAAATCACTATCTGTGCCAATCGGTTATAAAGGGAAAAATGACATTGTGGATCTGAATCTGCACGAAAAAGCTCACGGCCCGCACGGCTTGTTGGCGGGAACAACAGGATCAGGGAAAAGTGAATTTTTACAGACGTACATTTTATCGCTCGCTGTACACTTTCACCCACATGAAGTCGCTTTCCTATTGATTGACTATAAAGGAGGCGGAATGGCGCAGCCGTTCCGAAATATTCCTCATTTACTAGGTACCATCACCAATATTGAAGGCAGCAAGAACTTTAGTGAAAGAGCGCTTGCCTCAATTAAAAGTGAATTGAAGAAAAGACAACGGTTGTTTGATCAGTATCATGTGAATCACATCAATGATTATACGAAGCTCTATAAGGAGAAAAAGGCTGAACAGGCAATGCCTCATTTATTCTTAATCTCTGATGAGTTTGCTGAATTAAAAAGTGAAGAGCCGGACTTTATCAGAGAGCTTGTCAGTGCTGCACGTATCGGCCGAAGCCTCGGGGTTCATCTCATTTTGGCTACACAAAAGCCAGGCGGGGTCATCGATGATCAGATTTGGAGTAACTCCCGCTTTAAGGTCGCATTAAAAGTACAAGATGCGTCAGACAGTAAGGAAATTTTGAAAAATAGTGATGCGGCGTCCATTACCGTGACAGGCCGCGGCTACTTACAAGTGGGGAACAATGAAATTTATGAATTGTTCCAATCAGCATGGAGCGGTGCGCCATATATGGAGGATGGCTACGGATCAGAAGATGACATTGCCATTGTGACAGATACTGGACTTATTCCGTTATCAGGGGTAAGCACAGAGCCGGCTGTGAAAAAAGAAACAGTGTCAGAGATTTCTGCTGTTGTAGATGAAATTGAACGTATGCAGCAGGAGCTTGGGATTGAGAAGCTCCCAAGTCCATGGCTTCCACCGCTTGAAGAACGGATTCCAAAAACACGTTATGCGTCGAGTGAAGAGCATGTCTTCCATTTTGCGCTTGTCGATGAGCCAGATCAGCAAAGCCAGCATCCACTTTCTTATCAAATGATGGAAGATGGGAACATTGGCATCTTTGGTTCCTCCGGCTACGGCAAATCACTTGCTGCGACAACACTGCTCATGAGCTTTGCGGAGAGATATTCACCTGAAGAATGGCATGCGTATATTTATGACTTCGGAAACGGGACATTGCTTCCGTTAGCCAAGCTGCCGCACACGGCGGATTATTTCTTAATGGATCAAATGAGAAAGATCCAAAAGTCGATGACGCGTTTGCGGGAAGAGGTTGAATACCGCAAGCGGTTATTCAGGCAGCAGGAAATGAGTCATATCAAAATGTATAACGCCTTAAATGAGAAAAAGCTCCCGTTCATTTTCATCGTGATCGACAACTTTGACATTGTCAAAGACGAAATGCATGAACTTGAATCTGAATTTATCCAGCTGAGCCGTGATGGACAATCATTAGGAATTTACTTCTTGATTACAGCGACTCGGGTAAACGCAGTTCGCCAATCTCTTATGAACAACCTGAAAACAAAGGTTGTCCATTATTTAATGGATCAAGGAGAGGCGTACTCGATTATTGGCAGACCGAAATTCAGCTTAGAACCGATTCCAGGACGAGTCATTATCAATAAAGAAGAGCTTTACTTTGCACAAATGTTCCTGCCAGTTGAAGGAGAGAACGATCTCGAACTGTTTGAGCATTTGAAACAAGAGATACAGCTTCTTCATGATCGCTTTGAATCAGCTGAAAAACCAAAGCCTGTGCCAATGCTTCCTGATAAACTGACCATTTGGGAGCTAGAGAGTCGTTTAGAAGAACAAAAACAGCCTTATGACATTCCAGTCGGACTAGATGAGGAATCTGTTGCACCTGTTTACTTTGACTTGATAAAGAATAAACACTGCCTCATCATCGGTCAAACGCAGCGAGGGAAAACAAATGTGACAAAACTGATGCTTGATCAGCTTTTAGCAGCAAAACCTGAGAAACTGGCCGTGTTTGATTCGATTGATCGGGGTCTCTCTCATTATGCAAAAGAAGAGAACATCGATTACCTTGAAACAAAGGATGATATCACCGAATGGGCAGAGGAAATAGACCGTTTATTCAAGGTGCGGGAAGAGATGTATGTCGAAGCTGTGCGCCGGGGAGAGACTGATCAGTTGTCGTTCCCTCAAATTGTGCTTGTGATTGATGGCATCACGCGTTTTCAGCAGACGATCGATCCGCGCCTTCAAGATCAATTGGCTGATTTCATGAAGTCATATGCACACCTAGGCTTTAGCCTGATCGCATCAGGGAATCATACCGAATTCAGTAAAGGCTATGATGCCCTCACAAATGAAATTAAACAAGTTCGTCATGCCATGTTACTCATGAAAAAATCAGAGCAAAACATCATACCGCTTCCGTATGCAAGACAAGAACCAGATATTCAGCCAGGCTTCGGTTATCTGGTTGAGAACGGGAAAGAGAAGAAAATCCAGGTTCCTTTATGTGCGGTAGAAAGGAAGAGTGTTCAATGACAGAGCAGCAAAAAAGCTACATCAAAATCGTATCGACCATGATATTGATTCTTGTTCTGCCGGTTTTATTTTTCCACCTCATTGGAGATGACCCGGCAAAACAGAAAAAGAATGCCACACGTAATATTGCTGTGGTCAATGAGGATATGGGAGCGAGCGAAAGTGAAAACACCGCTCGTTTCGGACAGGATGTCGTGGCCGCATTATCAGAGCGTCCAGATTATACATGGACCGTAGTGAATCGCAGTGCGGCGGAAAATGGACTGAAAAACAGAAAGTATGACGCTGTCCTCTATATTCCGTCTGATTTCTCTAAAAATGTGCTCAGCTATGATAAAGACCATCCTGAAAAGGCATCCATTCAATTTTCTATCCAAGATCAGCTCAATTCAGTCAATAAAGAGAAAGTGCAAAGAGAGCTGGAAAATGCGCAAAAGAAAATGAATGAACAGATGTCGACGTTATACTGGAGTTTTGTATCACAGGAAATCGGCAATGTCAGAGAAGAGTTTGAGCATATTGTCGGCAAGGAAGTCGAATTCCAAAACACGATGTATAACTTCTATAAGCCGAACTCCAACAAACTATCAGATGCCGTTCAGCAGCAAAAGAAACAAATAGAAGAATTAAAAAATGCGATGACCGATTCACAGAAGCAGTATAAAGACGGTCTGAGTACAACAGAAGAAGCAAAGAACCAGTTAAAGGACTTTGTGAAAGTAGTCGATCAATATCAGCAGTATCAAGACAAACAAAAGGACCTCTTGATCAATGCGCAATCGACAAGCCAAAAACAAATCCAGCAAGGGCTCAAACAGCTCGCTGATATTCAAAACCAAAATGCCCGCAGCTTTAGTGATCAAATGGGCGGACTAAAAACAGACATCAATGGGGTACAAAGTCAGCTGAACACAACGGACAGCGCGATCCAATCTGTTCAAAAGTCAAGAGAGGACGCTATTCCTAAGCAATCTACGGGGTTAATGGAACTTGTGATAGCGTCTCAGGAAGAACTGATTAGTAATTATGAGAAACAATATCTAGCTTATATGGGGAACAAAATATATCACCAGCAAGAACAAATAAAAACCTTAAGAAAAAAAATTACTAATGTAAAGGAAGAGCCAGAGGATCCAAATGAGGATACGAACAATAAAGAGGAAGAACCTCAGAATACCTCTGATGATTTAAAAATAAATCTTGAAGACGAAACAAAAAAAATAACTGAAATTTCAACAGAAATAAGTCAATTGGCAGACAAAATGACAGAAAATGAAGAACCCGAGGAGCCAGTTACTGAACAACAAGAGGAAATAAACCCTGACGAAACATCTGAAACAAAATCAATTTCAACTCAATCGAAAGAACAATTAAAAGCACTTTCTTTAAAATTAGAAGATATTAAGAAAAATATAGAAGGAAAAACAACAGCTCATAATGAACAATTAGATGGAAAAATAAACCAATTGAGCAAGGAATTAAATTCTTTAAAAGATAAAATAATTTTATTAGAGAAGAAAATAATAGAGCTAGAAACTAAATCTAATAAAGATATTAATAGGATAAAGAAACAAATCCAAAACCAAGAATCTTCTATTACACGTAAATTAGAGGAGTTAAAAACAAATCAATCTCCATTAAATAACTATACATCTAGCATGGAGAAACTTATAGATTTTAATACAAAATCAACAGTTGTATCTAACTTATTAGATTATTCAAATGAATTAGCACAGTATGAAGCGTTACTTAACAGTTTCTACACAAATTCTTCCCCATTACTAGACAGTAAGAAAGAGGAAATAGAATCCATCCTCTCCATCAAAAAAGAGGAAACAAAAAACTGGGATACGCTCAAAAACCAAATGCTAACATCAAACGATGATGTGTCTACTTTTATTGATGAGATGCAGAAGTTTTCAGATGGATATGCAGAATACATTTCGACACAGCAGGCAAGCATGGAACAGGAATTAAACACAATTTCTGAAAGTGCGGACAATGTTGCGGAGCAAATGGCTGATCAAGGAGATGCAGTGTATACGGCAGATCTTGCAGGCAGTTCAATTGTTGTCAGTGCACAGGATTCAATTGGTCAGGAAGTGCTTCGTCTTTCTGAAAATATGAGTTCGTTAACCGACCGCCAAAAAGGGGTGGCGGATTATACGAATAACATTGAAGAGAGTGTGACAACGGTTCAAGAAAAAGCGGATACGCTAAATGAAAACTGGAGCAAGAATGTTAATTCCACGAAGCTTGTTCAGCAAGATTTGAAAGGTATTTTAGGAAACACATTGAGTGATCAAGGCAACAGCAACTATGTGTATAACCATTTAGCTAATCCGCTGAAAATTAGCGGCGATGTACCAGAAGAAAAAACGCAGACTGTACCGCCAGTGGTCATTTTGGTCATTGTAATGATCAGCAGTTTGTTAATTGGCTTTTTCAGCTCGTATTATGCGGCAGCTCCGATGCTGGTTAAAGGTGCACTGTTTGGCATCTTAAATCTATTAGTCGGGCTCATGATCAGCTTGTTTGGACTGAACATTTACAAACTTGCAGATGATCAAGCGATTCAATGGTCCATTTTCACGATCTTACTATTAGTGGCTTGCTCCGCCTTTATTCGCACGGCGTTCCTTTTCGGCTCTATTGCCGGATGGATGGCAGCAACGGTGCTTATTTTCTTCTTTGTCGCACCATTAATTGATTTGGTGATGCCGAATTTCCACTTTACCAATCCAGTGACAGACGTGTATCTGTCCATCCAATATGGAAATGGAGATCACTTTGGTATGGGTGTTATAGGATTAGTGATTTTAACTGTCCTCTTCATGGCCATCCCGCTTGTGACAAAGCTATGGAAAGATAAAACGGAGGAACGTGATGTGACTCATGAGGCTTAATCTGTTCGTGAAAGGGGTGGCACTTGGTGTCATGTCCCTTTTTCTCCTCATTCCTGCTGCTTTCGCTGCTAGTGAAGATACGGATACAAATGTCAAGCCGAATGAATATCAGGAAAAAGAACTCAATATTAACTCAAGCATATTGAGGGATCAAACGAAATACGAACAAAGTAAAAAGACATCAACAGTCAAAACAGACATTCATTTTGCTGAACCGCCTAAAAATCCGGGAGGGTCTCTTTCTCCGCAGCTTTTCAGTGATCTAAAAGAGAATCCGCCCAAAACATCAGCTCATATGATGGAAGAGATGAATATCTCTTTTCGTGATGCGGCTGTATCAGCACCTTCTGGCGATGATCACAAGAAGCAGTCATCAGCACTGCTTCCGATCATCTTTGGTTTCTTGATCGTCTTTGGCATCGTCGTGATGTTCATTCTGATTCCAAAGGTGAATGTGAAGGCTGAAAAGAAATAGCCTGTCTCTTTAAAAAGAGGCAGGCTTTTCTTATGCAGATTGCTTGATGTCATGCCGTTTCACTACGTAAAATAGGGTTATCAAGGGAGGAGATTGTTATTCGAATTTCAATTGTTACAGGCGGATCAAAAGGATTTGGCCTAGCACTTGTGAACCGGCTGCTTTCACGCGGAGATCACGTGTACACGGCAGCAAGAAGCGTGTCGCCGATTTCTCATCCGAAGCTTACACATACACAGGTCGACCTGACAGATGAGAAAGCAGCAGCCAAATGGCTTCAAGATAGTCTCACGCCGCAAACACTGGCAGCTGCTGATGACATTTTATTCGTCAATAATGCAGGCATGGTGACACCTATCAAACGTGTGGGGCAAGGCGGACAGGATACGCTTCATCAGCATTATACGTTGAATCTTGTCATCCCTGTTTTGCTGAGCCATGTTTTTACCAAGCAGACTCAATCATATAGCGGGAAGAAAACGATCGTCCACCTTTCTTCTGGAGCGGCGAAAAACCCTTATAAAGGCTGGAGTGCGTATTGCAGCTCAAAGGCAGGACTTGATATGTTTATGAGGGCTTTGCATGAGGAACAGCAGGACGAGGCGTATCCAATCATCACGTTTTCATTTTCCCCCGGCACGATTGATACAGATATGCAGGGAGAGATTAGGAAATCATCAAAACAGGACTTCGAACAAATTGACCGTTTTCAGCAATTATATGAAACAGGCACGCTGAAGAGTCCAGATGAAGTCGTAGGAATTCTGCTCGATCTTTTAGCGGATGATCCAGCTGGCGGATGCGTATACGATGCACGTGAGTATGTGAAAAAGCAGTCATAACGACTGCTTTTTTTCGTCTTGTACAAGCAAAACCGGCTGATTTGACATAAGCTAATTTTGAGACTCATAGAAAATATAACAGAACATTTGAGTTTCTTTTCAGAATATGTTAGGATGCTAAAAATATAGATAAGGAGGGGTTTCCATGAGAAAGGTTACATTAATGGATGTTTACACCCATCCAGTTGCTCAAAAGTATTTAAATCGTTCAGGAAAAGCCCATGCGATTGCTTGTGCTTATCACGCATTCAAGCTGGCGATGCAGGCGGGAATTAACCCAGATCTGGCTGTGAAAGCAGCTCTTTTGCATGACATCGGTCACTATGAATGGTATACAGCCGGCGGAGAATGGGATTATGAGACATATAGACGAAATGATATTCATGCCATTAAAGGTGCAGAGCGGGCACACAAACTGCTCATACGGCTCGGGGAGGAACCAAAAGCAGCCAAAGATATTGCACTTGCGATTCTGCTTCATACGGATTCATATTTGCCAGAGGGCGACCTCCATAAGGACACACTCCAACAAATTGTGAAGAAAGCAGATGAAATGGATGAAGAGCCTGGCGGACATCACCATTACAGACAAATAGACGAATCATTGGCAATGAAAAAGATTGCCGATTTGGATCAGAAAGTGCAGCAGGCACTCCAGCCTATGAAACGCTCTGTTTAGTATGGAATGTCTCCATGAATTGTTCCTTGCTGATCGACATACAATGTGCGAATAACGGTACGGTTAAACGCAGATGTTCCTGACGCAGTGAGTCCGGTGTAATGCACCGTGACGGAATATGCACCTTCTTTTTTCAATTGAACGGCTGATGAGGTACTTGTTTTCAATGGATGATCTTTTTTGGCATCTTGAAAGTAAGTGGTTTCCACCGTTCTGCTTAACCGTTTAATCAGACCGCTTGAATGGGTCGATGCATCATCCCCTGACTTCGATGCAGCTGCTTTGATTTCATCATTTAATGGTGAATCAAAGGATACAAGCAGCAAATAGGGAGCCTTTTTTCCTGAATTCGATCGAATCGTCCATTCTCCAGGAACGGGTTTATTGATTTGTACATGGTGTGAATATGCGCCTTCATATGGGAAAGATGCTTCCGATGTCTTAAGATTTGTGAAGACGTCTCCATTTGGGGCGATGATTTCAGGCCGCGTCTCCTGCCTTTCATTTAACCACTGAATCGATAAGCCATTCGTTCCTTCCTCTACATAGAACGCTTCTGTTTTATCCTTTTCATTTTCTCCGCCTTTCACATAAACATCTGTATTCAGCTCAGTAGAAACGGGTTCTTGTTCCTCTTTATTTTCATTTTCAGCGCTTGCGACATTTGCCAGCAGCTGATGCTGGAACACAGGAAACATACTTGTGCCGTTTTTAATTGAATAGTGATCCCATTTTCCCGTTAAAATATTGTTTGCATACGACAGTCTTGTGCTGTTTACTGTGACAGCGCCATCATTTGCACCAAAGCTCTTTAAATACATGCCGCCTAAATATAGCACACCGCCAAATGTTCCCCATTCCGAGCCAGAGTAGGTGACATATTTATTGGGAAATGTCTCCAGTTGGTCGGTTTCACTTCGAAAAGCCGCCATCAGACCGGTTTGCAAAGAATAAAGCGCGTCGCTTTTTTGTCCAAGAATTTGTGCGAGCCAGCTTCCGCCCTTGCTATACGCTAGATCCGCAAGCGGTGTCCCGTTATGAGGAGAGCCGAGAGTAATGACTTTTTCCACATAGGGATGGGCTTTGAAATACACCAGTGCGGACTGTGTATCGACCCCGCCTTTACTATGACCAATCACAATGAGTTTTCTACCAAACGCATCATAGATTTCTTTGAGCTTTTCTGCTAATAGTTTGCCGTTCTTTTTCATGTCCTGATCTGGATACAAATCTATGAATGCGCTTTCGTATCCGTTCAGAACAGCCTGCTTTGCCATATCGTTTCGATCGGACCAAGTGGAGGAGGAGCTGTTAATGCCATGAACAAAAACAAGTGGTGGTTTTGACTCGTCTTTTTGAACGGGCTCTTCTCCTTTAAACCACTTCCCCGGCGTCCCAGGTGGATCTCCAATTGTGCCTGCATACGCATAACTTGCAGAGGATAGAAAGAGCATGACACAAACAATACAGATGAGTTTTTTCAAGACAATTCACCTCTTCAAATGATTTAAATTGTTGGCAGCACCAATCTATTATACTTCTTAAAAATGTAAAAACACACTATTTGTAAAAATATGGTATTAACGTTGTAGATTTGCCTTGAGTGACATTCACATGGGTTCATGCATACGCTGTGGGTAAATACACAAGTAAAGGGGCAGGTAGGATGGCACAACAAGGAAGTCCACAGCTTGTTTCATTAGTTGATCCATATGTTTATCAAACATTGCAGAAAGTGGTCGGTATGAGATTAATTGTGCAAACAGTGAAAGATACGGTCCGTGGGAAATTGAAGGAAGTCATGCCGGATCATATTGTGATTGAAGCGGGGGCGAAATCAGTTTTTTATGTGCGGATCCAGCAAATCGTGTCGGTGATGCCTGATCACAGTGAAAGAGTGTAACAAGCAGACGCATAGGTGTCTGCTTTTTTTCATGCTTATAGAATGTATATCTGGAAAAAGTGCATGATATACCAATTGTTCTTTTTTTTTCAAAAAATGAGGTTCTAAAACAAGAAGCAGTTGACAGAAGGTGGGTTGAATAGTAGTTTTTTAATAAGATCAATACGTAACAGGAGGAGCATCTTTGTTAAAATCTAAAGTTCATTTTTGGACATTCCAAATATTACTTGTTTTACTCATTGTGTATGTATCAACAAAGGTTTCGTTTTTATTTCAGCCGATTATTTTATTTGCATCAACACTGTTTGTCCCTATCTTGCTGGCGGGTATTCTCTTTTTCATCTTTAATCCAATTGTTCGATTTTTGTCCAAGAAAATTCCTAGGACACTCGCTATCCTGATCATTTATCTCCTGTTCATTGGACTCATCACGTTCATCTTCAATGCTGCTGGACCGGTGATTGTCTCGCAGGTCGGTGGACTTGTCAAAAGCTTCCCTGGTTATGTGACGGACATGCAGAAATTTATCAATGAATTTTCGCATTCTAAAACATTTACTTGGATGATGAACCAAGATTATGTATCTGTCTCAAAGTTTGAACAGACGATCGTTTCGACATTAAAAGATTTGCCGGAAAATATCGCTTCAAGTATGTCTGCGGTGTTTGGTGTGATTGCCAATATTGCCTTAGCTGTCATCACAGTTCCGTTCATTTTGTTTTATATGCTGAAAGACGGGCATAAGTTTCCGGACAAGCTCGTTCAATTTTTGCCAATGCCTTACCGTAAGGAAGGATTGAAGATTTTTAAAGAGTTAAACGACACACTTGCGGCTTATATACAGGGGCAGATTGTTGTCTGTTTATTCGTTGGAGTGGCTTGTTTTATTGGATACTTATTAATTGGTGTGAAATATGCACTTATTCTCGGTATTATCATTGCGGTCACAAATGTGATTCCGTACCTTGGACCATATCTTGGCGCGGCACCAGCTGTGCTGATTGCCTTTCTTGATTCGCCTGGAAAAGCAGTGGTGACAGTGATTGTGATTCTTATCGTGCAGCAAATTGACGGGAATGTTATTTCTCCATTGATCATTGGGAAACGCCTTAACACACACCCTTTGACCATTATCCTGCTATTAATTGGGGCAGGAAGCTTTGGCGGTATCCTTGGCATGATCTTTGCGGTTCCTGTCTATGCACTGCTTAAAGCCATCACCCTGAATATTGTCAGATTGGTTCAGCTGCGTCAGCGGTCTCGCAAAGAACAGCATTTAAACGTATAGGACAGATGCACAACTTTTCCCTTTTTGCATAAGATGATTGACATAAGCAGATAGGGGGAGATTCTGATGCCTGCAATCGTTGGGCCTATTCATATCGAGTCATTAGGAGGAAACGGTGCAGCTACTTTCGGTGATGTACTGGCCATTGCCCCTTTGGCTGTAAACCACTCCACTGGCGGGGCGGGAGCCTTTAATTCAGGTGATTATATGTCTCTTACAAGTGATCCTAATGCGACGATGCTTTGGGACTTCACATTGTTTGACCAGTCTCAATCATTTAATGCATAGAAAGACAGCTGGTGATCAAATATCAGCTGTCTTTTTTTATTTGTGATACACGTATTGTTGAACTGGGCATATGATGTGGATAGAAAAAGTGGTGGAGCAATGCCAGCGATTGTTGGACCTATTCATATAGATCGTGTTTACGGAAATGGGGAGGCACATTTCGGTGATGTTTTTGCTATTTCACCAAAAAGTGTTGATCACCGCCGGTGGTTCAGGTACCTATAATGCAGGGGACCTCGTTCAATTTTTTAACAGTCCAAACGTCACATTTGTTTGGGATTCAAATCTTATTAGTCAGCAAAAGAGCTTCAATCCGTAGCCAGCTTTGAAAGGGAATTCCTTTTCAGAAGCTGTCTTTTTTTATGGTACAATGGATATGGATGTAAGAAGAAAAAAGAGGTGTGAACAGAGTCATGAAAATTAGAAAAGCACACATCACAAGCCGGCAACCAAAGACCTACAATGTATATTTACATGAAAATAAAAAAGAATATAAAACGCTTGTTGCCGTACCTGACATTGAATGGAGTATATCCATTGCGTACGAGGACGAAAAAGAGCAGCTGATTCATACGCTCGAGCAATCCTTAATGGAAAGAGCAGAAACAGACGAAGCCCGTGAACTTGCACTAAAGATTGTGCACTGGGTCACAGAAATGTAAATTTAAAAACCAGGAGTGAAAACAGCGATGAAAGAAGAATCCGTAGACTTTTATTTGCAGCAAGGGATATTTGGACATGCTGAAACAAAACCCGATGAAAGAAGAATGTTTCTCGGTTCCTTAAGGGAACGAGCGCTTCTCGCCCTGACAAAGGGACAGGTATTACGAAATAAACCGTATCAAGAGGTAGAACAAGTATTAAAGGCCAACCGTCAGGCCACTGTTCTTTTAAACGGTGAGTTGTCCTATGCTTCTTATTCTCAATATGTGAAAATGGCTAATGCCGCTGGATGTTCCTTTAAAGTGGTGAATCATCATGAGGCACATTCTCCTTTTGGTCTTGTGATAGAGCTGCCAAATGCGGTTAATCAAGAGCATATCTATATAGAAGATGAGCTGTTTCAAAAGGCTTTTTCTCACGAATCTGTTGAATAGGTTTCCCTAGTGAAATGAATAGGCTATAATGAGTCAAAAGAGCATATGGGAGAGATGCGGATGGGCAAAGCATTGATTTGTATTGATTATACCGTTGATTTTATTGCAAACGATGGAAAATTGACATGCGGAAAGCCTGGACAGGCGATTGAGCCTAAGATCACAGAGATCACATCTTCATTTATTGAAGAAGGACACTTTGTCGTCTTTGCAGTCGATCATCATGAACAGCAAGACCCTTATCATCCAGAGACAAAGTTATTTCCGCCCCATAATATTCGCGGGACAAAGGGAATTGAACTTTATGGCAAACTAAGTTCACTATTTCACACGTCAAAGCATTTAAAGCATGTCTACTATATGGAAAAAACAAGATACTCTGCTTTTGCAGGCACTCAATTAGAAATGAAACTGCGCGAGCGCGGCATCACTGAACTTCATTTAGCCGGCGTATGTACCGATATTTGTGTACTTCATACAGCTGTTGATGCGTACAATAAAGGCTTCGAACTTGTGATTCACGAGAATGCTGTAGCGAGTTTTAATGAAGCGGGGCACGAGTGGGCACTTTCTCACTTTGAGCAGTCGCTTGGTGCGAAAGTGGTTAAGTAAGGAAGGAGAATGGAAGTTGGAGCATCGGTTTATTGACGACAGTTTATCACTACATACAGATCTTTATCAAATTAACATGGCAGAAACGTATTGGAGAGACGGCATTCATGAGAAGAAGGCAGTTTTTGAACTCTTCTTCAGAAAGCTTCCATTTGACAATGGCTTCGCTGTATTTGCTGGTTTAGAGAAAGCGATTGAATATTTATCGGACTTCTCCTTCACCGAAAGTGATCTAGCGTATTTAAAAGATGAACTCGGTTATAAAAGCGATTTCATTGATTATTTAAGCGGGTTGTCCTTTACAGGCTCCCTTCATTCAATGCGGGAAGGCGAAATTGTCTTTGCAAATGAGCCGATTATGCGCATTGAGGCAACGCTTGTAGAAGCGCAGCTAATTGAAACCGCCTTGCTGAATATTGTGAACTTCCAGACGCTGATCGCAACAAAGGCAGCTCGGATTAAAGGAATCATTGAAGACGAGACAGCACTAGAATTCGGGACAAGACGTGCACATGAAATGGATGCAGCGATGTGGGGAGCAAGAGCGGCACTCATCGGCGGCTTCCAGGCGACAAGTAATGTTCGTGCTGGGAAGCGCTTCAACATTCCAGTGTCAGGAACACATGCCCATGCGCTTGTACAAGCATACCGCGATGAATATACGGCATTTAAAAAATACGCTGAAACCCATACAGACTGTGTCTTTTTAGTCGATACGTATGATACCGTGAGATCCGGTATTCCGAATGCCATTAAGGTAGCGAAAGAATTCGGAGACAAGATCAACTTTATTGGTGTCAGACTAGATAGCGGTGACCTTGCATACTTGTCTAAAAAAGCTAGAACGATGCTGGATGAAGCAGGATTCCATGACGCAAAAATCATTGCATCAAGTGATCTTGATGAACATACCATCATGAATTTAAAAGCACAGGGTGCCAAAATTGATGTGTGGGGTGTTGGAACAAAACTGATCACAGCATTTGATCAGCCAGCCCTTGGTGCTGTGTATAAGCTTGTGTCGATTGAAGAGAACGGTAAGATGAATGACACCATCAAAATTTCATCCAATCCAGAGAAAGTGACAACACCAGGCCGTAAACGTGTGTACCGCATCATCAATCAATTGAATCATCATTCTGAGGGTGACTACATTGCGCTCGAAGAGGAAGATGTTCATAGTGAGGATAAACTGAAAATGTTCCATCCTGTGCATACATTTATCAGCAAATTTGTCACAAACTTTGTGGCTAAGGATCTTCATGTCCCGATTTTTGAACAAGGAAAACTTGTATATGACAATCCGGATATTCAAACGATTCAAGCCTATGTGCAGGATAGCCTCGGACTTTTCTGGGAGGAATATAAACGAATCAGCAAACCAGAAGAATATCCAGTCGATTTGAGTCAAAAATGCTGGGATAACAAGATGCAGTTTATCCATGACGTGAAAAATAAAATTAAACTAGAGCTTTATGAAAGCTAATTTTTGAAGAAAAGGAGATCACCAAGCCAGGTGATCTCTTTTTTTTATTTTTTGACCGATTCAAAGTGAACCATAAGCGCAATCATTTGGTATACTGAAAGCACATCTTGTTTGTCATTGCATAAAGGAGGATTGGAGCAGTTGAGGGTGTTTGTTGCGAGACAGCCTATTTTTAACAGAAAAGAACAAGTCGTATCATATGAGCTGCTTTATAGAGATAGTGAAACCAATACATATAGCGCTGAAGATGGTGACCAAGCGACAACGGACCTCATTATTAACAGTTTTTTAAATATCGGCATCGAAACATTGACAGAAGGCAAACGATGCTACATTAATTTCACCGAAAGCTTACTTTCGTCTGATCTGCTCACCTATTTTGATCCGCATCAGCTTGTGATCGAGATATTAGAAAATGTACCGATTACCCCGGCACTTATTATGAGATGTAAGCAGTTAAAAAAATGGGGATATACGATTGCGCTTGATGATTTTTTTGTAAGCGGAACACATTTTAGTGATAAGTTGCTTGACGAACTCCTCTATTGCATTGATATTTTAAAAATTGACTTTCTAAAGACCACATTGAAAGAACGTAGAAATATTCTACATACGTATAAAAAATATCGACTTCGATTCCTTGCAGAAAAGGTGGAAACGCGAAGAGAATATGAAGAAGCGCTAGAAGCCGGCTTCCATTTGTTTCAAGGGTATTTCTTTAGTGAGCCGCATGTCATATCAGGACGAGCATTATCGACCAGCTTCCATGCGTACCACCAGCTTTTAAATGAGCTGAGCAAGGAACAGCCGAATATCCAGGTCGTGACCCATTTTATTGAAAGTGACCTTTCGCTATCATACCAATTATTAAAAATGCTGAATTCAGGCGGCATGAGACGTCTTTATCAAATCAAAAGTATCCGGCAGGCGATTATCCTGCTTGGGTTTAATGAAATTCGGCGCTGGATCTTTATTCTTTCATTTAAAGAACTGAATGTTCAAGCCAACTCAAGCCAAAAAGAAATTATCAAAATGTCATTCATTCGGGCGAAAACGTGTGAACTGATTGCGAGTCGTACTGAACGAGAGAACCCAGCCTCTTATATGCTGACAGGCATGTTTTCTCTCATTGATACGCTTGTCAGGGCAGATATCACAGAACTTGTGAAAGAGCTGCCGCTTTCGGATGAAGTTGGCGAGGCACTGCTTGGCTATGAAAATGATTATTCATTTGTACTAGGTGTAGCAAAACGGATTGAACGAAATGAATGGGATGATGAGATGTTAGATGGGAATTTCCCGAAGCAAGAAGCCTACGGATGTTATATAGAAGCCATTGAATGGTGTCATAAAATGTTTGAATCTTAAGAAAAGCCGCCCAGTCAGAGCGGCTTTTTTGTTATGCCCACTGTAAAAGAAGAAAAAGTCTGCTAGAGGCGAGAGACAAGTAGATACGAATGCCTTCTGGACTAAAGCGGATATCAATGCCACTTTTCACACCGATTTGCTTCAGCATTCGGATAACACTTGTCGAATCAGAGCGCTCAGCAGCCTCCATGATGCGCTGTGCAAACGAAAGCGAGCTGGAAATCTGCTGAGTAATGAGTGAAGCATCAGCAACAAGTTGGGCTGATTCCTTTGCGGCTCGTTGAAACGAGTGGGCATCTACTGGAGGAAAAGTCATAGGCGTGCGCGGGTATGCACGGCTCATTGCGGGAACCTGCAAAGCAGGATAAGGAACATAGTAAAACATATGGCCACCTCTTCTCTCATTGACGTGAAATTGGACGGATATCTGTTCTAAATGTATGTAGAAAATCAGAATAAAGAATCAAAATGATCTTTCTACCTTTATAAACCCAGCATAAAAATAGGTACTTTTGCGGTCAATTTCGGTGAATGTCGCCAAAAAATTGCGGTGTCCACAATAGGGTCTGTCGTCTGACCTATAACACGCAAAATCGTGGATACGGAAGGGATCATATGTTCTTTTGTGAGAGAAGTGTGACGAATGATGCCTATTCTTGTCGCAAAAATGACGCAGTTCCTTTGAAATTGAGATAAAAGTATGATTTGAAAAGTCAGAAAATGATGAAAAAAGACCTATTGAATTTTGCGGTATCACGCACACGTTTTGTGCATACTTTTCGGTGAAAAAATACTCAATTACATTTACACTGTTAGTAACAGATCAAATACTTATGACCCAATCACCATACACAAATACATTGATCTTCCAAAAAAGGAGAGTGGAATCGATGGAAAAGTATGAAATCGAAGAACTTAAACAATTATTATGGAAACTTGAAAACGAAATTAGAGAAACAACGGCTTCTCTTCATAACATTAACAAAAGCATTGATCAATACGACAAATATGAATATGTGAAAATTTCTTAAAGACTTGATAATCATCAAGTCTTTTTTTTATCCAAATACATACAAAAAAAGGATATATTATTATATAATTGTTAAATAGTGATGTCAGCGGACATTTGCTCATGTCTTTTTAGTAAAATAAAAGGCGGAAGGGTGAGGTACAAGACCGAGTATGCTAAACTATCTAGAGAATACAAAAATCAAGCAGAATATGTCTGATTTTATTCAACATGCAGTCAGGCAGAAGGATTTACAACAACTGCTTCTAGAATTTACGGATATAAAGAATGAATTTCCCTTTGGGCAATTGGCTTACAAGCATTATGAGGCATTTGGCGGACAAGACAAGCAAGCGATTACACAATTGGCAGCAGGGATTGAACTTCTCATTTTATCAGCCGATATATTAGATGATATTGAAGATCAGGATAAAGATTCGTATCCTTGGATGAACGTCAACCAAGGAGTGGCCATCAATGCTTCTACGTATTTGTATACGCTGAGTATCCAATTCATTACATCAATAGGTGAAAATGATTCTCAATTAATTGAGAAACTGTTCCATCTCATCAAGATGTCAATGGAAGGACAACATGAGGATTTGCGTCATATGCACGGAACAGAAGAAGAGTGTGTAGAGGTGTTAAGGAAAAAATCAGGATCATTAACAGCTCTTTCTAGTGTACTGGGTGTTTATTTAGCGACGAGAAAAATCAACTCAACTGTGGAATCTTATTCAATATGTTATGGTGTTGCTGAACAGATCAGTAACGATTTTTTTGCGTTATTTTCGAAAACAAACGGAGATTTTCTAAAAAAACAAACGCTGGCATTTAGCTATTTACAAAGAGGTTTTAACGATGCCAGTCAAGAGCTTCTTACGTTCTTTTCTAGTCGTCTAGATGAGTCAGAACAAAAGTCATTTCAGCTGAAGCAGAAATTACTTGAAGCTGGTTTGACTCAGTACATGGTATCAATGAGAGAGATTATGCTGTTAAAAATGAGGCAAGGGATTGAACAACTTGATTTACCTAAAACAAAGAAGGAACAATTGTATGCATTTATGACAAAGGAGGGCAATGATTGAACATTCAAAATATCATTGCATATCTAATAAAAAACCCAGGTGTGGTCGATGAATTGATATCTGGAAATGCAAGCTTAATTCATGCTGACGCACAAACAACTGCAGCCATTATACAGGGGGTAAAAAAAGAATACATGAATGCAAAATACATCTGGGAGTATTAATTTAAAGTTCAAACCTGTATGATGATTTAATGATCTTTCTTAAGGATGTTTTAAACATGAAGCTTACCTATACAAAATTGTCCACGTTTCTTGTATTTTTATCTTTTTTATTTGTGATCTATATTTCATATATCTATGTATTTGATATTTTTAATGGTGCACGTGTAGAAAAGAATGAAAACGGTCAATCGGAAGTTGTTGACGTTGAATATCTTTCTTTAGCTTATTCGTCGGGGTTAAAAGAAGGAGATATTATACTAAAGATAAATGGACAATCTAATTTAATTCAAGACCACATGATCAATGGTAAGCTTAGAAATGTACAAAGAATTGATATACAAAGAGGCAACCAAATTATATCACTTAAAAATAAGACATTGATTGGTCGCGAAAGCTTATTTGTCTATTTAATCCCTCTTCTTCTATATTCAATATGCTTATTCTGTATCTTTTTTATTATTAAAATTAACAAAGAACCGCAACGAAAATCTGCATTTTTATTAATTTTATTCTTATTGTCAATTTGTATTGGATATCTAAGTGCGGGTACGTCAGGAATTGGTGATAGATTTAGCCATTATGTTCTCTTATTGTGTTTATCAAGTGTGTCTATCTTATATATTCATTTTATCTATCAATATTTCAAGGAATTTGATGTGCATTTAACGAATCCAAAGCTCATCAAGTACTTATATGTGATCCCTATTTTTAACCTTGCCGTACATAGCGGGGTTTCGGTGTCATCTGAATTGAGAAAATATGTTCCTAGTATCAGTTTGCTGTTTTTTTCGGAACAGTTTTAATAGCTCTTTATTTAATAGTCAGGGGAATGAAGAAATATAAAAAAACAGCACATGGTTCAGTTTTAAAGTTTTTTGCCCTTATGAATGTTTTGTCGTTCAGTCCATTCATTCTCTTTTTTGTTATTCCCTATGTGTTTTTTGATAAGTATTTGATTGATCCTTTTATTTTGACATCAATCGTTTTGTTAATTCCTTTTTCTCTCGTCTACCAATTCATGACGAACAAACTTTACAATATGGATTTTTTGATTAGCAGACTGAGGTACTATGGCTTTCTAGCCATCACACCGACCATTTTTGTTGTCGTCACGTTTTACATTCTGCAAAAACCAGAAGATTTGAAGTACACTCTGAAGCTCGCATTAATCACCTATGCGCTCATGCTTGCTGTCTTTTATTTTAAAGAAATTCTAGATTTCCGCTTCCGGCTGAAACGATTTTCAGAGAAGCATAATTATCAGGACAGTGTGTTTAAATTTACTCAGCTCATTCGTGAGGCGTCATCACTTCATCAAGTGCTGTATCATTTGAAATACACCATTTTAGAAGTGCTTGTTGTTAATAAAGCCTTTGTACTTGAAGTGAAGCCAGATGGACAGATTGAAGAGATTGATGAATCTGGGGATGGCAATCTATGGAAAGAGTATGTGGATCAATTTCAGGATATTTTAGGGGAAGTCGGGAAAATCATTGAGCTTGATAAAGGGTTTATGATGAAAATTGGCGAGCGGGGCGGTCACTCGTTTGTGATATGCTGTTTATCCAATTTACAGACACCTAAATTGACACGTGATGAGATTTCTTGGCTGAAAACATTGGCATTTTACACAAGTGTCAGTTTAGAAAATGTCGTCAAGATTGAAGAATTGATGGAGCATCTTGAAGATTTGAAGCAGCGTGAAGCGAACCCTGCTTGGCTGAAAAAAGTCATGTTTGCGATGGAAGAAAAGCAGCGCTCCGATTTAGCGAGGGATCTTCATGATTCCGTGCTGCAGGATTTGATATCGCTGAAAAGACAGTCAGAGATGTTTTTAACGAATTTCCAAAACGATCAATGCCCAACGTCTATTGAACATTCGCTTATCTCATGGAATGATCAAATGTCTAAAGTGATTCAAACCACGAGAGAAACATGTCATGAACTTCGGCCGCAGCTGCTGTACGATTTAGGTTTAGTGAAGGCGATATCGAAGCTGACTTCTCAAATCCAGGAGGAAGCACCGTTTCATATCCGGCTGAATACGACACGCTTTGATAAGGAGCTGGACATTGATATTGACTCCCAGCTCAATATTTACCGGATTGTTCAGGAGCTGTTATCCAATGCCTTGAAACATTCACAAGCCAGTCAAGTGCTGGTGATGCTGATTTGTATTAAAGATCAGGTTGTTCTTCACTACGAGGATGATGGAGTCGGTTTTGATGCAAGCCATCTTGATCAGCACACCATGAGCATGGGCCTCTCGGGAATCAGAGAACGAGTCAAGGCGTTAAATGGGAAGCTTCACATTCACACAGCCCCAGAAAAAGGACTGAAGGTGAAAATTGAAATGGAATTGTAACGATTTATTAAGGAATAAGACTTGGCATCTGCCAAGTCTTTTATATAAAATGGAAGTGAGTGATTTAAAGGGAGGAAGACATGAAGAAGATATTGGTCATTGATGATCATCCGGCTGTCATGGAAGGGACAAAAAGCATATTAGAATCAGATCAGCAGCTATCAGTCGATTGTTTAAGTCCTGATGCAGAAGCCGCCTTTTTAAAGACGCATGACTTTTCCATCTATGATGTGATTTTGATGGATTTAAATCTCGGGGATATCAATGGAATGGACATTGCGAAACAAATTCTAGAAACCAACCAACAAGTGAAAATTATCATTTATACAGGGTATGAAGTAGATGATTATTTTGAAGAGGCCATTCGGGCTGGATTGCACGGTGCAATTAGTAAAACAGAGACAAAAGACAAAATTATTGAATACATACACCGCACATTGCAAGGAGAAGTTGTCATTCAGCTATCCTATTTAAAGAAATTAATTTCACAGCAGCAAGAAAAGCCAGAACAGGCGCAGCAGACCGATCACGAGCTGTTAACAGAGCGAGAGTGTTTGATCCTCAGAGAAGTGGAAAAGGGATACACGAACCAAGAGATTGCCGATGTGCTTCATTTGAGCAAACGCTCGATTGAATACAGCTTGACGTCCATCTTTAATAAGCTGAATGTTGGCTCTCGAACCGAAGCGGTGTTAATTGCAAAATCTGAAAGTGTGCTGTAAACGTGTGAAGGGAGAGAACCCTGATGGAAGTGAGTGGATCAAATACACTGCTTGAGGCACTTGGGATTGAGATTGTAGAGTGTAATAAGTCACGATGCGTAGCGACAATGCCAGTCGATCACAGAACAAAACAGCCATTTGGACTGCTGCACGGAGGAGCATCTGCTGCTCTAGCAGAAACAGTGGCAAGCATGGGGGCTGCGGCTCATTTAGACTTAACTCAGCAAGTTTGTTCAGGGATTGAAATCAATGCCAATCATTTAAAATCTGTACGTGATGGAGTAGTGACAGCGACGGCTGTTCCTGTACATGTAGGGCGCCGTACAATGGTATTTCAAATTGATATTAAAGATGATCGAGACCGGCACATCTGTACGTCAAGATGCACACTTGCTGTCATTGATCGCATAT
Source organism: Bacillus sp. NMCN1 (assembly GCF_002998085.1). NCBI lineage: Bacteria > Bacillati > Bacillota > Bacilli > Caryophanales > Bacillaceae > Bacillus > Bacillus sp. NMCN1. Next base: position 851,159 of record NZ_PVQL01000002.1, read on the forward strand.
AAAAAAGCTCCCGGTGCAGCGGAAGCTTTTTTTTAGGTTTAGCGGTAGAAATAAATGAAGAACCTCACATGTGAGGTCCTTCATTCAATTGACAAAAGATTTATAGGTACGAGTCTTCTTTTCGTTTAATCACAAAGTTACGAAAACCGCCATAATCGTCTTGTACACTTCGTTTGTCCATCTTGACCCCGGTATTGTAGGCGGCTCTTCCGATCAAGTGTGCGCCGACTGGAGCTGTTAAGAAGATAAAGACAATCCCGAGCAGAATCTTCGCAGAGATGATGCCGGTAAGAAACCATTCATGAAAGAATACCCCAACTAATATAAGAACAACACCAAGTGTTGAAGCTTTTGACGCAGCATGCATACGTGTATAAACATCTGGCAAACGAAGTAAACCAATAGCTGAGACGAGACACAGAATGGCGCCAAGCAAGATGAAAAAGATCACGATGGCTTTAGCGATGACGATCATTTTCAATCACTTCCCCTTTCTCAAGGAATTTAGAAAAAGCGACGGTGCCGATAAACGCAAGAATCCCGAGCAGTAAAACAATCTCAAAGAACGTAGTTGTCTTCAGTAAGAGTGACACAATGGCTGTCATCCCAATTAAATTAATCCCTACCGCATCAAGTGCACTCACACGGTCTGGAACGGAGGGTCCTTTAATGACCCGTATGACAAAAAGCAAAGTAGACAAGGCGAGAATGCCGAGTGATATTTGTAAGATGATTTCCATTATTTACTACTCACCTCCTGAATGGCTTTTTCAAATGATACACGAATATCATGAATGGCTTTTTCAGCATCTTCAATATCCATCGCATGAATGTATAAAATCGATCGATCATCTGATATATCGATTACGAGTGTTCCTGGAGTCAACGTAATTAAATTAGCCAGCACAGTAATTTCCCAATCCCGTTTTAAGTCTGTACGAAAGGCGAATATCCCTGGCTTGATTTGAAGCTTCGGAGACAAAATCGTCTTTAGCACACTTAAATTGGCAAGAAGCAGTTCACGAATGAAAATGACCACTAGCTTGAAAATGGAATAAAGAGCAAAGCCGTAAAAACGTTGCGGGAAGAAACGCCGCAGCATAAAAATGGCGACCACCCCAAGTATATATCCTGATACAAAGCCTGAGGCCGTGTATGTATCATTCATAAACATCCAGGTAAAGGCGAGGAGAGCGTTTAATAATATTTGAAAGGCCATGTTCATCTACTCCTTCAGCACAGCTTGAATATATTTTTCTGGTGTTGAAAGCATTTCCGCAGCTTGATTGATGTAAGGAGCAATGAACTCTGTTCCTAATCCAATCGCAAGCGATAAGACGACAAGCAGTACGCCTGGATACACCATTCCCTTAATTGACGGTTTTCTTCTTGGCAGATCCTGTTCCTCGCCCCAAAATGCGAGCGTGAAAATCCTCATGACACTATAGAGGACAAGAAGGCTGGATAGTAAGACAAGGATAGAAAAAGTCATATGCCCAGCTGAAAAGCCGCCTTCCACAATTTTCAGTTTTCCTACAAACCCGCTAAGCGGCGGAATTCCTGCAAGGGATAATGCGGATATGAAAAACATCCAGCCGAGAAGTGGCTGTGATTGAATCAGCCCGCCCATTTTTTTCAGATTGTTTGTGCCAGCGTACACAAAGAGTGCACCTGCCAGCATAAATAAAGCTCCTTTGATGACCATGTCGTGAATGAGATAATAAATGGCCCCTTGGAGCGATGCAGGAGTATTGGCAGCAATTCCAAATAAAATGACCCCCACCGCTGTCACAATGTTATAAATCACGATCTTTTGCACATCTGAATAGGCAATCGAGCCAATCACACCGAATATCACCGTCAGTGCGGCCAGCCACGCCATAAATGTATGAGTGAACCCTGTATCGTGTATAAAAATTAGCGTGAAGACTCTGGCAATCGCATACAAGCCAACCTTTGTCAGCAAAGCGCCAAATAGAGCGGAAATCGCTGCTGGCGGTGCATGATACGACCCTGGAAGCCAGAAATAAAGCGGGAAGATCCCAGCTTTTAAGCCAAATACAATCATGAACAGAATGGAAATGACAGTGATTAATCCTGTTTGCCCTGATTCAGCGATCTTCACACTTAAATCAGCCATATTCAGTGTACCAGTGACTGCATATAAACAAGCGACACCGACGATAAATAAAGCCGATGAGATGATATTAAACACAATGTATTTGAGTGATTCACGAAGCTGCGGTTTTGATCCGCCTAGCACAATGAGCATGTATGACGCCATCAGCAGCAATTCAAAGAATACAAACAGGTTGAAGATATCTCCTGTTAAAAAGGCACCGCTCACGCCAGCTAACAAGAACTGTACGCCAGAATAATAGAACAGCCGCTCTCTTTCTTTTCCAATTGTTCGAAAGGAAAAAAGCACTGTGACAAGCCCAACAATGGAAGCGGTCAGTACGAGCAGTGCAGCAAACTGATCGGCCACAAGCGCAATGCCAAATGGTGCTTTCCAGCCGCCCAAATAGAGTGTTTGAATCCCATTTGTGAAAATCGTTTGGACCAAAAATAGATTGCACGCGATCGCTGTAAGAGACGCAAAAACGCTAAAACCTCTAGACAGCATGATATTTTTATTCATAAAAATCAGCAATGTAGCGGATAGAACTGGTACTAAAATAGGTAATATAACGAGATTATTCATGCTGATCATTTCCTCTCATTTGATCCATGTCATCTGTTCGCAGCTCTTGGAAGGCTCGGAAGGCCATGACGAGTAGAAATGATGTCACACCAAACGAAATGACAATAGCCGTTAAAATTAATGCTTGTGGCAATGGATCTACATAGGATGTAATTCCCTCAGTTAAAATGGGAGGAGCTCCTTTTTTTAAACCGCCCATTGTTAATAGGAGTAAATGGACACCGTGGCTCAAAACAGCAGTCCCAACGATGACCCGCAAAAGGCTTTTTGAAAGCAGTAAATAGGTCGCCGTCATAAAGATAATTCCGACGAGAATAGACATTAGAAATTCCATTATTCCTTCTCTCCAATCGTTTGAATAATGGTCATGGTGACACCGACAACAACCAAATACACACCGATATCAAACAGGACGGCTGTTGCCAGCTCTGTTTTCCCTAAAATCGGCAATTGAAAATAACCAAAGGTATGGGATAGGAAAGGGGCACCGAACAGGAAAGATCCCATACCAGTCAATAGCGCAATGAGCAGCCCCACACCTGCAACATAGATGAAATTAAACGGCAGAATGCGTCTTACTGTCTTCAGATCGTAAGCTAAAAGTAGAAGGACGACAGCGCTCGCACTCATTAAGCCTCCAATAAATCCTCCGCCTGGATTGTTATGTCCCGCAAGAAACAGGTGAAGGGAGAAGAGCAGGATGATGAATGCAGTGATTTTGGTTGTAACTTGTAAAAGCATATCATTCGTATCAATTTTTCTCATCGACGCACTCCTCTCTTCCGTTTTTCTTGTGTCTTTAATAATCCATAAATACCAAGAGCCGCAATCGCCAGCACGGTAATTTCAAAGAGCGTATCAAAGCCCCTGAAATCAACAAGGATGACATTGACAATGTTGTCTCCGCCTGCAAGCTTGTAGCTGTTTTCAATAAAGTAAGACGCAATCGTATCAAGTGACTGATTGCTAGTTGAAGCGAAAGCAAGGCATGTCACAATGACACCAACACCTACTGAAATGATGAGGTTGGTCATTTTAAATCTCCTCGTTTTTTGCTTCATGCTCAGTTTTGGCAAGTGATAGAAGCAAAGTAAAAACAGTGCAACAGAAATCGTTTCAATAATTAGCTGAGTGAGGGCAAGATCAGGTGCCCTGAAAATAACAAAAAATAGTGACAGCGTATACCCCATTACGCCTAGTCCGATAATGGCTGTTAAGCGAGAACGAGCAAATACAGTCGTGAGGGTTGCTGCTATCATCACTAATGACAAAATGACCTCGTACGTGCCGATTGGTGCAGCATGCTCCATATTAAATGAGAAGGCATTCTGATAAAACATGACACTCCCAAGCACGATAATCATGAACCCAAACACATAGACAAGGTAATCACGAAGGAAACCGGTCATATAACTGTTTGTCAGGCGATAGGAGCCTTTTTCTAAGCCGATCAGTGACCGGTCATATAATGAGTTAAATGACCATTTTTCTTTGAAGATATTGTATATTGGACGCCATTTTGACAACGTCAAATATCCGATGATCCCTAAAGCTACAACACCTATTGTCATATAAAGCTCTTTCTCAAAGCCGTGCCATGCTTCAATTTTGATAACAAAACGTTTTCCAGGATCAATGGCATCAGGAATAATGGATGCAATCGCAGGTTCAATGACAGAATAAGCTAGAATATTAGGGAAAAAGAAGAAAGTGACCACAAGTGCAGCGAGAATGATTGGCGGAATGAGCATGCCAATCGGTGCTTCATGCGGTTTTTTCTCCAATTTGTCTACATTCAGACGACCTCTAAATGTTTTAAAGAGGAGCATCATACTGTAAATGAACGTAAAGACACTAGCGAGCCAAGCAATGGCTGGGAAAATAGCGCCCCATGTTGAAATGTCAGTAAAACTGATCTCAGAAATGCGCAGCATACTTGTGAAAAACAGCTCTTTACTTAAGAAGCCGTTAAATGGCGGAAGTCCAGCCATGGAGAATGTACCGATTAACGTAATCGTAAAGGTAATCGGCATGATGGTCATTAAACCACCTAACTTCCGAATGTCCCGGGTGCCTGTTTCGTGATCGATAATACCAGCCGCCATAAAGAGACTGCCTTTAAACGTGGCATGGTTGATTAAATGGAAGATCGCAGCGAGAACCGCCGCGCCAAAAAAGGCGGGGTTGTTTTCATGAATTGCAGCTGTCCCTACTCCAAGCATAAGCATAATCATCCCGAGCTGACTAACGGTAGAAAAGGCAAGAATGGCTTTTAAATCGTTTTGACGGACGGCGTGGAATGATCCCCAGAATAATGTCACAAGTCCAACGATGGATATGGTCCAAAACCACACCTCTGATATAGCAAAGATTGGACTGAAGCGGGCAACAAGATAAATACCAGCTTTCACCATCGTAGCAGAATGCAGATAACTGCTCACAGGGGTAGGTGCTTCCATTGCATCAGGCAGCCAGATATAAAATGGGAACTGCGCTGATTTCGTAAAGGCACCTAGTAAGATCAGGATCATGGCAGGGATAAAGTAAGGTGATGCCATAATGAGCTGAAGCTGATTGACTGCTTCACGAATACTAAATGAATCAGTAATCAGATAGAGGAGGATAAAACCACCGAGCATAGCTAATCCGCCAAAAACGGTAATCAGCAGTGATTTTGTCGCTCCGTAACGTGAACGATCCCGCTTATACCAATATCCAATGAGCAGGAAGGAAGAAATACTTGTCAGCTCCCAAAACAAGTAAAGAACCACCATGTTGTCAGATAGAACGACACCGAGCATAGCGGTCATGAACATTAACAAATACGTATAAAAAGAGCCGAGTTGTTCTTTTTCCTTCGATAAGTAGAAAATACTGTATAAGACGACAAGTGCGCCAATACCTGTAATCAATAGGGTAAATAATAAACTAAGACCGTCTACATACACAGTGAAATTCATTCCAAGAGAAGGAATCCATTCGACCTGTGAAAACAACGTTCGTCCATTTGATGTCATCGTAATCATCTGGACAAAATAGCTAAATAATAGAATAGGCAAGATAAGAACAAACCACCCTGTATGTATACGCTTTACGTATTTAAAAAGAAAAGGCACAACAAACGCAAGCAAAAAAGGCGATAGGATGGCGAAGTGAATAAGCTGCAAGAAAATAAACCTCCTTCAATCAATATAAATTCACGTTCTAAAGAACTGGTAAATAAAATTATAGCGTAAATACAGACATAGTGCATTGGTTTGAACTGATTTACAGCAAACTGTATTTGTTTTGAGTTCTTTTGACCACAAAAAATATTTTATCAAAAATGAAACTCATTGTATATTGTTTTGTATTTCGTACATGCTTTTCTTAAAGGAGCTGATTACATGAAACTAAAAGCGGGCATCAGCTTAAGCATATTCTGCACGATTTTAGGAGGAGCATTCTTCATAGAACGAAATGATCAAAAAAGGTGGCAGACGGAAAGTGAATGGCCGTTGTTTTCAGAACATCTTCTATATATGACTTATCAAGAGGCAAGACAATATCCATTCCAGCCAAGAGAATATATAAGAGTAGTCTCTGCTGAAGAATAAAACCTTATAGGAGAAAAGGAATATAAAAAAGCATGTGCCCGTAATAGAGCCCATGCTTTTTATTGTTTGATTAAGTAAACATTCTAAGTAAGATCGTTGCACAAATGACAGTTGCTGCTCCGCCAAGACGTGTAGAGACTTGTGCGAAAGGCATCAGACCCATTCTTCCAGAAGCTGAAAGGATCGCAACGTCACCTGTACCGCCAAGTCCGCTGTGACAGCCTGTCACAATAGCAGATTCTACCGGGTACATGTTCATCAATTTTCCAACGAAGTAACCTGAACCAACCATTCCAAGAACGACAGCGATACATACACAAACAAATGGAATAGAAATGACTGTTGCTACATCATCAAGTGGAATGTATAGAATCCCTAGACCGACCATAAGCGGCCATGTAAAGCTTCTTGATACAAACTTGTAGAACTGCTGTGAGCCATCTTGCAGATGCTGAGGCATCACGTTTAAGTATTTGATTAAAGCGGCAAGAACAATCATTAAGATTGGACCTGGAATATGAACAAAGCTTTCTAACAAACCACCAAAAATGAACGTTGTACAAGCAACGAGTACACCAGCACCCATTAATCCGAAATCAACTTTTGGATCCATATCAGGCTGTTCAAAAATTTCATTTGCCTCTTTTGATTTTACAAGACGGCCATTCCCGTTTAGTTCAGGACGTTTTTCACCAAGCTTCTTCATTGCGCCAGCACAGATAATGGCAATGACGTTCCCAATGACGGCAGCAGGAATTAATTGAGAAATTAATGACTCTGCTGATACACCAAGAATTTGTGAATAAGCAATAGATAATGGCAAAATCCCTTCACCAACACCACCGGCAATAATCGGAACAATAATAAAGAAGAACGAATGATGCGGTGTGTAACCAACTAAAAGACCAACAAGAATTCCGGCAGTCACAGCTGCAATTGTACCTGCAACAAGAGGAACAAACATACGAATAAGGCCTTGTACTAAAACAGTTCGCTGCATCCCAAGAATACTACCTACTACAAGAGCAGAAATATAGAAGTAAAGGAAGTTCGACGTTTTCATAAGAGACGTAACCGCTTCCAACGAGTTCGGATTCAGAACATGAAAAAAGACCAGGAACGATGGTACGAATAGAGAAAGAATCGCCGGTCCACCAATATCTTTTAAGATCGGAATACGTTGTCCTATATCTCCAAGGAAAATCCCCAAAATCATAATAACAGCGAAACCACCAAGCATATTTGCTGGAATTTTATTAAAATAAGCGGCAGTTAAAATGATCGCTGCAAGTACTAAATACACAGGTAAGTCAATAACACCAATTTTCCAAGACATGATCTTACGGAAAACGCTTTTATTATTGTCAGAATCATCTGTAATCGATTTCAATTGTTGTGTATTAGCCACATAAACACCCCCAAATCTATTTGACTCAATTGTAGAAGATTCTGTGACACTCATCTATTTATTAAACTAAATTAAGTGTAATAAAAGTAAAATAAACAGGAGTTTTTATGTTTTTATCATACAAAAATCCCCTAAAGGTAGTTTATCCTTCAGGGGATTGATCATACATCGTCTTTATCGTTTTCCTTTTAAATAAGGTGTCCCAAGTGCTTTTGGTGCATCAGCCCGGCCGATGAAGCCAGTGAGTGCTAGGATGGTAAGCACATATGGTGCAATGAGCATATACACGTTCGGTATATCTTGGAATAGCGGCAGGAGAGAGCCAATAATGCTTAAACTTTGAGCAAATCCAAAGAATAAGGCAGCGCCCATTGCGCCAAATGGGTGCCATTTACCGAAAACAAGTGCAGCTAGTGCGATGAAGCCTTGTCCAGTAATGGTAGCATGTGAGAAATCAAGCGCGATGGTCGACGCATAAACAGCTCCGCCAAGGCCACCAAACAGTCCACTAATAAAGACGCCGATATAGCGCATCCGGTACACTTTGATTCCCATTGTATCAGCAGCCATTGGATGCTCTCCAACTGCACGAAGACGAAGACCAAACGGCATTTTAAATAAAACAAACCAAGCAACAACCGCAAGCGCTAATGCGAGTATGGACGTATAATAAACATCTTTAAAGAATATATCGCCAATAATCGGAATGTCACTTAAAAGGGGAATATCACCTTTATAGAAAGGCTCTGTAATTTTATCCGTTTGTGCTTTCCCGTAAATGAGTTTCACGACAAACAGCGTAGCGCCAAGTGCCAGCATGTTAATAGCAACACCACTGACCGTTTGATCTGCACGGAATGTAATGGTCGCAACTGCATGAATCAAAGAGAACAATCCGCCAATCGCCATTCCGACGAGGAGCCCAAGCCACGGGGTCAAGGCCCCAAACGTATCAGCATAAAATAAGTTAAAGATGATACTGGAAAATGCTCCGACGACCATCAAACCTTCAAGACCGATATTCACAACCCCTGATCTTTCTGAAAAGACGCCTCCAAGAGCGGTTAAAATAAGTGGTGCAGCATAGACAAGTGTTGCTGGGACGATGATTTCAAGAATTTGCAGAAATCCCACTTATTTTCCCCCCTTTTTCTTCATTTGGTTAATCACAAGACGGATAATATAGCTTGAGGCGACGAAAAGAATAATGATCGCAATGACAATATCAACGACCTCAGTCGGTACGCCAGATTCAAGCGGCATATTTAAAGCACCGACCTTCAATCCACCAAGCAGCAGCGCAGCAAGAACAACACCAACAGCAGTATTTCCACCTAGTAAAGCGACGGCGATTCCATCAAAACCTACACCGGTAAACGAGCCTTTAATTGAAGCATATTCAAATGTGCCAAGACCTTCCATTGCGCCTGCAAGACCTGCAAAAGCACCTGAAATGAGCATCGCATAAATGATATTGCGGCGAACGTTCATACCGGCATAATGGGATGCCTGCTGGTTCATTCCAACAGCCCGCAATTCAAAGCCTTTAGAGGTCTTTTGAATAATGACCCACATCACGACCGCAGCTATAATGGCAACAAAAATCCCATTATGCATCCGGGAGAAATCGGTGATTTGTTCAAAGAAGCCAGAGCGAAGCGAGGCAGTGGCATCGATTTTTTCTGTTTTATCTTTATTATTTGTTAAGACATTGGAGATCAGATAGTTTGTAACATGAAGGGCAATGTAGTTCATCATGATCGTGACAATCACTTCATGAACATAAAAACGAGCCTTTAAAAACCCAGGAATAAAGCCCCATAATGCACCAGCAGCAGCTGCAGTGATGAGTGCAAGCGGCAGATGGATATACATAGGTGCATGGACAGTTGTACCGATCCATACAGCAGCTACCCAGCCAATCAGCATTTGACCTTCTACACCGATATTAAAGAGACCTGTCCGAAATGCAAAAGCAACAGCAAGTCCTGATAAAATGTAAGGTGTGACTTGTCTGATGGTTTCTCCCATATAATAGGTTTCACCGAAGACGCCATTCCAAAGGGCGCCATAGCCTTCGATGACACTATAACCGCTTGCCAGCATAATAATGGCCCCAACAAAAAGACCAAGTACAATGGCTATAAGCGGAATTAGCAGATTTGTTAAGCGATTAGACATTTGCTTCTTTCCCCACTTCCTGTTGCTTACTTCCAGCCATTAATAGACCAAGCTCTTGCTCTGTTGTTTCTTTTGGATCAACAATGGCAATAATGCTGCCTTCGAAAATAACAGCAATCTTATCACTGACATTAATAATTTCATCAAGCTCAAATGAGATGAGCAGGACGGCTTTGCCTGAGTCCCTTTGCTCAATGAGACGCTTATGAACAAATTCAATTGCACCAACATCAAGTCCACGTGTCGGCTGAGCGGCAATTAATAAATCAGGATTGCGGTCAACTTCACGGCCAATAATGGCTTTTTGCTGGTTCCCGCCTGACAGGGCGCGCGCCTCTGTATATTCACTCGGTGTTCTTACATCATACTCCGCAATGATTCGTTTGGCTTTTTGGTAAATATTTTTCATATTCATCAAGCCGAATTTTGAGTATGGACGCTGATAATACGTTTGTAAGGAAATATTTTCTCCTATTGAAAAATCAAGCACCAGTCCGTGTTTATGACGGTCTTGAGGAATATGTCCAATTCCAGATTCGGTCACCTTACGAGGCGGAAGATTTTGAATGGCTTTCCCGTTTAGCATGATCGTGCCAGAATCTGATTTTTTTAGACCAGTAATGGCTTCAATTAATTCAGATTGACCATTGCCATCTACTCCAGCAATACCGACAATTTCTCCAGCCTTTACTGAGAGGTTGAGATGTTTGACCGCTTCAATTCCTCGCGCGTCTTTTACCGTAAGATCTTGAATTTGAAGTACTTCCTCAGCAGGAGAGGCGTCTTTTTTGTCTGTTTTAAATGAAACTTCACGGCCGACCATGAGGCTTGCAAGCTCATCTTTATTTGTGCTTTCCACATCAAGTGTACGAATGCCTTGGCCTTTTCGGATAATGGTCACACGGTGACAGGCATCCATAATTTCTTTCAGTTTATGGGTAATTAAAATAATGGATTTGCCTTCATTGATTAAGTTTTTCATAATTTGTATGAGTTCTTTAATTTCTTGAGGTGTTAAGACGGCTGTTGGTTCGTCGAAGATCAAAATGTCAGCGCCGCGGTAAAGAGTTTTTAAAATTTCTGCACGCTGCTGCATACCGACAGAGATGTCAGATACTTTTGCGGCAGGGTCTATTTTTAAACCATAGCGGTCAGAAAGCTCTTGTACTTGCTGTATGGCTTGTTCTTTGTCGATATTTCCAAACTTCTTAGGCTCTTTTCCTAAGATGATGTTTTCAGCGACGGTGAATGTATCGACAAGCATAAAGTGTTGATGCACCATACCGATGCCTAAATCACTTGCATCATTTGGACTAGAGATGGTCACAGGTTTTCCGTGTACCTTGATTTCACCTTTTTCAGGCTGATAAAGACCGAAAAGCACGTTCATGAGCGTTGATTTTCCAGCGCCGTTTTCACCAAGCAGCGCATGAATTTCGCCCTTTTTTAGCTGTAGCGTAATGTTGTCGTTTGCTACAATGCCAGGGAATTCTTTGCGTATATTCAACATTTCAATGACATAATCCACAGGTTTAACCGCTCCTTTTTTAGGGTGCTGATGAAGATAAAAACTAGCAAAAGAAAAGCTGCAAAACGAGGCTGCAGCTTTTCTTTTACCACCTTTTACGAATAAAGAGGAGGTAAAGGAGAGGCAAGGGGATAAGGCAGTCTTATCCCGATGCTCAAATTAAGCTTTAAAATCTTTTAGTTCATCACGTGTTGCAGGGATTTTGACTTCACCCTTGATGATTTTTTGTTTCCATTCTTCTACTTTCTTCAATACATCTTTATCAAGGTTGTCCTGAGATGGAGAAATGTCAACAGCGCCTTCTTTCAGACCGTAAGTGATCACTTCGCCGCCAGGGAATTTACCTTCTTTTGCTTTCGTCGTTAAGTCTTGTACCGCTGTGTCTACTTTCTTAATCATAGAAGTAAGAGTGACACTTTGTTTTGTTCCAGGTACTTTTCCTTCGTCATACTGGTCTTTATCTACACCGATAACCCAAACTTTACGGTTAGGATCAGCTTTTTTCAGGTTTTTGGCTTCTGTGAAGACACCAGTTCCAGTACCGCCAGCTGCGTGATAAATGATGTCGACGCCAGATTTGTACATGCTTTCAGCTGTTGCTTTACCGATGTCTGCTTTATCAAATGCACCAGCATATTTCACTTCCACTTTTGCTTTCGGGTTAGCTGCTTCAACGCCTGCACGGAATCCAACTTCGAATTTTCTGATTAATTCAGAGTCAACGCCGCCAACAAAACCGATTTTGTTCGATTTTGTAGAAAGAGCAGCCGCAACACCTACAAGGAATGATCCTTCATTTTCGTTAAACATAATGCTGGCTACGTTGTCTTTTTTCACAACTGCATCAACAATACCAAAGTGATTATTTTTACGTTGATCTGCGATTTCACTAATAGAATCTTGCATTAAGAAACCAATTCCATAAATCAGGTCGAATTTCTCACGAGCAAGTGTGTTTAAGTTCGTTGTATAGTCAGCGTCTGATTTAGATTGTAAGTAATCAAAGCCGTTTTTACCTTTTTTTAGATTGTTGTCTTTTCCAAATGCTTGTAAACCTTCCCAAGCGGATTGGTTAAACGATTTGTCATCGACACCACCGACGTCAGTTACCATTGCAACAGTGAATTGATCTTTATCTTTTTTGCTTTCACCGCTGTTTGAGCCAGAGTTGCCGCATGCTCCAAGGATGGTTCCTGCTGCTACGACTAAGGACAATGCTAGTCCAATTTTGCGCTTCTTCAAAACATAACCCCCTATAAAATTTAAAAGTTTCAGAAAAGTCTCGCGAAAAAAGACCGATCTACTTCTTCTCACCCTTCTGAACAGGGCATTTTATCCTGCTTTCTCCTGAAACTTTTGGAGGGAAGGAGAGAAGATGTAAGACATCAGACTTATATCTCGTTGAACTAATCAATCATAATTTATCATTTCCAATCGAATAAATAAATAGAAATTTGTTTTATTTTTAAAAAAATGTTAAAAGGCTAAATTCGATGTCTTTTTATCTGCTGAAATATGATATAATGCCGCTTTTGTGATGTGCTCTACTACAGTGGAACCGCTGATATCAAGGGGTTTGTTACATCGTGTTCCATTAAAAAACATCTGGCCTCTGTAAAAGGTCAGATGTGTCAAATTATAGATATTGCTGAATTAAATTCATATTTGTTGTACTGAGTTTATATTGGAAAACAGGACGTCCAATTGTCCCGTATGCCATTTCAACATCAACTACTTCGATGTCCTCAAGGAATTTCAAGTATTTTCTAATGGAGACTTGAGAGATTTCTGTATGATTCGCTAGGTCTTCGGTCGTGAAAGCCTGATGACCGAATGATTGAATACTTGTCCAGATGAGTTTGAGTGTGCTTTTGGTCAGGCCTTTTGGCAGTAGGACTTTTTCTGTCTCTGCTTTTTTATGAAAGAGCTTCGCATCTAAATCATTTTGCGAGATGCTGTTCATCGTTTGGTACAAGGCGTGTTTTCGTTTATACTCTGAGAGCGCTGATTGGAAACGTTCAAACTCAAATGGCTTGATTAAATAATCAACGGCCCCGTTTCGCATCGTTTGCTGGATGACATCGACTTCATTGGCAGCTGAAATGACAATGACATCAACAGAATGATTTTGCTTGCGTATTTCTGATAATAGGACCAGTCCATTTTGTCCAGGCATATAAATATCGAGCAGTACAAGGTGAATGGCTTCTGTTTTTAAGATGTCCAGTGCCTGCTGAAAAGAGGTGGCAATCCCTTTTAATTCAAAGCCGTCTATTTGGGTCAGGTAGCGTTTGTTCAGCTCCCCAACCATTGGGTCATCTTCTACTATTAACACATTAATCATGTGAATCCTCCTTTTGTTTATACGGAATGCGGAGACTAAAGGTCGTTCCTTCTCCTTTTTCACTCGTGACAATCAGGTGTCCGTTCATTTTTTTGATGCTTTGGTCAACGAAGTACAGACCGAATCCTCTGTCTTCTCCTTTCGTTGAAAAGCCTTGATCAAACATGATGTCTTGTTCGTCTTTTGTGAGACCAACACCTGTGTCCGTAATCTCAATATGAAGCTGCTCCTGAACGTATCGGAATGAGATCGAGATGTTTTTCGTCTCAGTATGAGAAACAGCATCGAGTGCGTTATTTAACAGGTTGCCAATTACGGTAATGAGATCATGTGTCACTGCCGGGTCCTCCGTATTTGGGACTTGTGTACTGCATATGACTTCTAAGATCGCACCTTGTTCCCTGATATAGCTTTGTTTTCCTAGTAAAAATCCTGCTAAAACAGAGTTTTTCACATGGTTGATGATTTCATTTGTTTCCGTTTGCTGATAGATCGCAATATCTTTGATATAAGTGCCAAGGTCATCGTAGTTTTTGAGCTGAACCAATCCTAAAATGACATGTAGCTTGTTCATAAATTCATGTGACTGGGCACGGAGGGCATTTGCATACATCTTGACTCCGCTCAGCTGCTCAGCCAAGTGTTTGACTTCTGTTTTGTCACGGAAGGTGGCGATTGCCCCAACAATCTCGCCTTTTACCGTAATCGGGACCTCGTTAAAGACGAGCTCCAGTCCGTTCATTCTCACGTCGCGGTCAAGCAGCGGCTTGCGTGTTTCAATGACTTGCTTTAAGCCGCTTGAAGGGAGGAGCACCTGAACATCTTGTTCTCTAGGATCAACCATAATGCCCATATTATGAAAGAGCCGTTTGGCTTCAGCGTTGGCCAGCTTGATTTTACCGTGCTGATCGACCGCAAGAATCCCTTCTTTTGTTGATTCTAGCATGGCGCTTCGTTCTTTTAATAATGTAGCGATCTCATCTGGCTCTAGTCCAAACATAATTTTCTTCACTTTTCGTGCCACAATGAGTGCTCCGATGATACCAGAAAGAAGGCTGAGCGATATGACGAAGTAGAGTGGAAGTAAGCTTTGATGAATAATCAAGTCAATTTCCTTTAACGTAATCCCTACTGCCACAGCCCCGAGCTGCTTCCCATTTTGATCATAAACAGGAACAAAAGCACGCATGGATCTACCAAGTGTTCCAGAAGCCGTACTAATATGTTCTTTACCCTGTAATGCTAGTTTTTCATCACCGCCAGCAAACCGTTTCCCGATCTTCTGCGGATTTGGATGGGTTTTGCGAATACCGTTCATATCCATCACAACCACAAATTCGGTTTTGGTGATTCGCTGAACACTTGTTGTATATTGACGCAGTGCTGAATACGATCGATTTTCTTCTAATGATTTCGCTGTGATCGGAGCCTCTGCGACCATTTTGGCAGTGGAGAGTGCGATGTCACGTTCCTGCTGATGAATGTTCTTAGCTGTTTCCGACCAGATCGTAAAGAATGTGATACAAAGGGAGATCAGGACAACGATACAAACAAAAATCGTCAGCCGTGTTTGCAGTCTTAATGTTTTTTTCACGAGTATACCCCTAACGCACGATTTTTTCGTAATAGTAATACTTTAACGGGAAAATGTAAGTTTGTGAAGGAATGTACGTGCAAAATCACAAATTTGATTTTGCTGCCAGTTTACTTTGAAAGCATCTTGTCAATCCGTTTTAAGTGAGCCATAATAAATGTGAGCTTATGAGAAAGGATCTATTTATGAAAAATACATATTTGACTGGATATTTTCCGCTGATTTCGATTTTACTATTCAGCTCTGCTTTTTCGATTTTCACAGTAGGGATCATGACTGATTTTTTGACTCAAGCAGGTATTTTAAAAGGAATGCTGGAATTTTTCTCGGAACAGGGCATCCGGCTTGCTCTTTTTGCTGCTTTTGCACTTGTTTATTTTATGATTTTATCTGCCTTGAAACTGATTGCAGATACGGTGTTAGAGCTGGCACTGCTCTTTTTCGCGAAAGATCCTGAAGGGGAGAACTTAAAGAAAATTCGGATTGCATCCGTTGTTTATTTATTTGCCAGCTTGCTTGCATTTCTGCTGACGCAGCAGCTGATTCTGCTTGTCGGACTATTTGTTTTAGCAGGCCTTGTCTATTTTATCTGGGTTGTGGTCCGCATTTATCAATCGCTTTCCATGCTGAATTTAATTGGATTTATGATGTTTATTCTGCTGTTTTGGGCCACGTTTTTAATCGGCATTTTGTACTTATTTATTAAGCTTTATAATAGTGTTATGGCGAGTCTGCCTGCTTAAACAGACAAAGAAAGCATCCTCCATCATCGGAGGATGCTCAGCGTGTAGACAAACCCTCGCATTCGGTGTCAGGTCTGCGTTCCGGTGCTCACGAATATTCAATTCGCTCCGCTCCGGTACTCGTCCTTCCTTGACTGCAAAGGTTTTCATGTCACGCTGAAAAGAAGACAAAGAGCTAAAATAAACATCATTTTAGCCCTTTGTCAACAATGTGAGCATCCTCCATCATCGGAGGATGCTTTTTTTATGAAAGAAACCGTTTTTGAATATCAGGTGTAGGCATCATACAAGATGTTTTTTGACCGAACCATTTGTAGCGATTTTTCGCTATCCGCTCATAAAACCAATCACGGATAGGACGCGGAATGGCAATGAATAAATAACTCCATCTGTAGATCCCTTTTAAATGCCGCGTGGCTTTTAAGATGCCTGTCGACTTCGTATAAAGGGTGCCTTTTTCAATATAAATGAATGAATTGAACTCATCTAAAGGCAAATCATTTTCTTTTAAAATGCGCTGCCCTGTATCTGATTGTAACGAAGCAAACATCATTCGCTCATCTGGATCACGCTTAATCACAAAATGAACAGCGCCGCTGCACACGTTGCAGACACCGTCAAATAAAATTAAATGGGGTGGATGTGTTGAATGCATCGCAATCAAACCTCCTGTTTATCTGGCGTATTGCATCGTATTTTTCCAAATACGTAAGTGCGGGCTTGAGCTGTAAATCGATTCAACCGTTCCTCTATCTCTTCCAACCCATACACCCATTGTATATTGATCTGTCAGTCCAACAAACCAAATGTCTTTGTAGTCATTGGATGTCCCTGTTTTACCACCGATGTAAGGGGAATTGAAATTCGCTTTTTTCCCTGTTCCGCTTTTTACAACGGAGGCAAGCAGTTTACGCATGGTGTCATTTGTACGCTGAGAATACACTTGCTTCGGTGACTCTTTCCACTTGTAAAGGGTCTTACCGTTTAAGTCTGTTACCTTTGTGATCGCATGACTTTGCGTGTAAGCTCCTTGACTACCAAAGACGGTATACGCATCTGTTATTTCTAGCGGTGAGAAGCCCTTCGTAAATCCACCAAGGGCAGAAGGAAGGCGGTAATCATCCGCTACCATATGTTCGAATGAGAATTTCTCTAAATAGCTGAAGCCTTTTTTGACACCGACTGTATCCAGCATTCGGATCGCAGGTGTATTGTAAGAGTTCTTAAAGGCTGTTTCAAGTGTGACGGTTCCATACGTTTTATGATTATAGTTCTGCGGACAGTATCCGCTGCTGCAAAACTTGCCCGCACTGATTTTGCTTGAAGCCGTTGCACCGGTTTGGTCGATATATGGACCATAGTCTAAAAGCGGCTTTATCGCAGAACCAGGCTGTCTTTGTGCTTGATAGGCGTAGTTGAAATCAAACTTCTTATAGTTCTTTCCGCCAGCAAGTGCGACAATTTGATGCGTTTCATGATTAATGACCGCTGAGCCGCCTTCTACACCTTGGTAAGGCAATTGTGCATTGAGCTGATAGACGGCTCGTTGCTGTAAGGAAGGATCAAGTGCCGTATAAATTTTGACACCATCCTGAAGCAGGGCACTGACTTTTTCAGATAATTCTTTTTGAATGGCTTTTTTTGCTCCATCTGTTTTGGCTTTCTTCAAGCGTTTTGTAAAGCCTTCCTGATCTGACACAAGATCGGTAAATTCCTCATTTGCATATGTCACATAGTCAGGGTAAAGGTTTTTCTTTTCACTTAAGGACAGATTGATTTTTTCTTTGACGGCTTTTTTGTATTGCTTTTTGGTGATGACACCGTCTTTCTTTAAAATACCAAGCAGTCGTTCTTGGCGTTTCTTCGTGTGCTTGAATTGCTTCAATGGGTCATACAGTGTTGGGTTGTTTGGAATCGCAGAGATAAATGCCATCTGTGCAAGTGTTAAAGAACTAAGCGGCTTATCAAAATAGTAATTAGCCGCAGAACCGACACCGTAAACACCATTACTGAAATAAATCGTATTTAAATAGCTTTCGAGAATTTCATCTTTCGAGAATTTCCGCTCTAGTTCATAGGAATAGAGCAGCTCTGTAAACTTTCGGGTGAACGAACGTTCATGGCTTAAATATAAGTTACGGGATAGTTGCTGTGTGATCGTACTAGCGCCTTGGCTGATGCCATGGTTTTTGACATTTGAGGCAAGCGCACGAACAACCCCCATAAAGTCAATGCCTTTATGGTCATAAAAGTTTCGGTCCTCTGAGCGGAGGAACAGCTCCTTCACATTATCAGGAATTTTATCATACGTTACGAACACTCGGTTCTCATCGTTTGAGACGATCTCGGAGATGAGAGAACCATCCCGATCATACATATAACTGTTTTGGGAAAAATCTATCTTTTCCAGCTTGATTTTTTGATCAAGCACTTCGTTAACAGGCTTGACACTTGCAGCTTCTTCCTTTGATAGATAAAAAGTCAGAGCAAATAATGGAATGAGGGCAGCAAGTAATAACCAACCAATGATTGCACGAAACATGAGGTCACTCACTTTCTTCAATTTTCTAGCCATATCGTACCATTCTTTTGCGAATACGAGAAGGTTATTTTTAGAAAAGAATGGGCTTGAAGTCTAGTGAATAAGGCTTCTATACAAGAAAAAAGAGTATCTGATGCTCGATCAGACACTCCTTTCTTTTGTCTTCGCATGCGAGCGGACCGCCCATAAAAATAATGCGCCAAACAGAAAAATACCGGCAGTGACATAAAAGACAGCTGGAATTCCGTAATGACTCGCCACTATGCCGCCAATCACCGGACCGACGACATTCCCAAGAAAGCGGAAGCTGACATTGTATCCGAGCACTTCCCCTTGCATAGAGGCAGGTGCTTTGATCCGAATATACGCCGTCGTACAAGGAATAATCCCGCCAAGTGCCATCCCGTATAGAAAACGGAAAAGTACTAACATCACATAGGAATCCGCCATCGCTTGCGGGATGAATAAAATAGAGGAGAGGATGAGAAGGGCAAGCAGCACCTTGTCGTGACCAATTCGATCTCCGAGATCTCCCCATTTTCGTGTAAAGAGCAAATTGCCAAGTCCAGTTGCAGAAAATGCAAGCCCCGCATAAAATGCGAGATTAACAGGGCCGTGTAAATCATGAATGTATAAAGCCAAAAGTGGCTGAATGCTAAAGTTCCCTACTTGTGTAATAAACGTTAAAAGCATCGTGACCACAAGCAAAGGCTGTTTGAAAATATGAACGAGCACATCCTTCCGTGAGTAAGAAACGCGCTTTGCTTCTTTTGAACGAATGGGCTGTTCCTTCACTCCGAAAATAATCACAATTGCTGACGCATAAATGACAGCCGCTGTGAGGAAAAACGTATAAATAAATCCGACGCTGTCTGCCATGAAGCCGCCCATTAATGGACCAAACAATCCTCCGGCGACATTACTCATCTGCATCGTTCCAAGGGTTTTACCTGCAGTTGCCTTTTCCGTCTGTGCAGAGATCAATGCCATCGAAGTCGAGATAAAGCCTGTGACAAGCCCCATGAAGAGCCGCAGTGCGAATAGCTGATAAACAGTTTGCACAAGCCCCATTAATAGAATACTTGTTGCAATTCCAATTCCGTTAATGAGCAAAATCTTTTTATAGCCATGCCGGTCACCAATCCGTCCCCAAATCGGAGAAATCAGAAAGGCCGTTAAAAACGTGACCCCGAAGACATAGCCGCTCCACCTTTGGACAAATTCATTTGAATAGCTGCTATCAAGAGATTCTATGTAAAGTGATAAAAAAGGGACGATCATTGTAATGCTGGCCGATACAAAAAAGTTCACAAACCACATGATGTACAAGTTTTTCTTCCTGTTTGTGATAGAGACCACCTTCTTTATTTATTTCGTGTTCCTTAATAATTATAAAGGAAAATAAACGATCTTTCATCTGATGAATAGGTTGGGCATAGTGAATCTGCATTATTTTCAAGAAAATGAAGTGATTTCAAGGTCCGTCTTAATATAATGATATCAGGATGAAAAACTGACGAGAAAGTGAGGTGGGACTGGTGGAACAGAAGGCGGTGCTTGTGGTCGATTTTGAATTTACGATGCCTGATGGAAAGTATCATCCACAAAATTTTTTTCCTGAAATTATTGAAGCTGGGGTAGTGAAAGCGGCAAGTGAAACGATTATAGACACGTTCTCTAGCTACGTCAAACCGAAAAAGTTCCCGAAGCTGACGAAGCGCTGTAAATCGTTCCTCGGCATTACGCAGCAGGATGTAGAGAGCGGAATTTCCTTTGAGGCGTTTATCGAGAAGCTCGTGTCGCTTGATGAGGGAGAGGATTGTGAGATTATTACATGGGGCAATATGGACATGAAGGTGCTGAAGCAAAACTGTATGCTGAATCACATTGCCTTTCCTTTTAAGGGGAAGCTGAGGGACCTTGCCTTTGAGTATAAAACCTTTTTTGGTGATCGTACACTGACAGGGCTTCGCAAAGCGGCAAAGGAATACGGCAGTGAAGGAGCTGGTAAGCATCATAAAGCACTTGATGATGCTATGACGACTTATCAGCTGCTAACCCTTTTTGAAAAAGACAGAGCTTATGTGGAAAATCCGCAAACAACCAAAATTGGTGAGCTGATCGATTTCTCACACTTTTTTGATTCGGCTGATTAGCGGGCGTCTTCTGGAAAATAATCTTTTTCGAGAGAAGATAGGCACGCTCTTGATTTTTCAGCCCATTTGGAATCATCCGCATGGAGCGTTTGTTTTAATTTATCTACAGCTTCTTTTAGTGATACTTGATAATCTGGTATACCGCCATCATAAGGCTTCACCATATGATGAGGGATATTCGTCTGTTCACGATAGGCCAAAGCCCGTCTCTCTTGGAAAAAAGGCACGTCTGCTTCTTTTGGGTGATGCAGGTCGCCTTGAGTGGGATGTGTCAGAACGGCTTTTACTTGAACGAGATAGGTCGATGGTTTCACTGCTGTCACTTCCCCAACGTAAACACCTGTTTTGTAAAATCCTTTCACAACTTGTCCAATTTGAATGTCTGTCATGTGAAATTCCTCCATTTCCTTCTCGCAGGAAGGTATTTCATTTCTTTTAGCCAATATAGTGAAGTAAACGAGCAAAAGGGGGAATGGCGAATGCTGTCGTTCATCGCACTCTTTCTACTGTATTTTCCTGAAGATAAAAGGGAGTACATCCCAGCGGCAATCACCACGGTGATTTTCTTTATTGCTGCATTTATTTGCTTTCGTCTGATCGTTCGTGCGTCTAAGAAGCAGGAGCGGATAGATGAAAAAAGGACAAAAAAAATGGATTGATCATTTTCTTCTTGTATCTTCAGGAAACTTCACGGTGACGGTTGTACCAGACTGCAGCGAGCTTTTGAAACGAATGGTTCCATGGTGATTTTCAATGATAGAAAATGTCACTGTCAGCCCAAGTCCAGTCCCTTTATTTTTCAGGGTGTAATATGGTTCGCCAAGCTTTTTCATTTGGCTTTCTGTCATTCCTACACCGTTATCCACGAAACAAAGGCATATTTTATGATTTTCTTTTGAAGCAAAAAGTTCAATTTCCCCTTCGTGTTCTGGGGCTGCTTCAATCGCATTTTTGATTAAATTAATCATGACTTGCTTGATCTTCGTTTCATCCCCTTGAATGTATAAGTCTGGTTCAATGGATTGATGAATCGTGACCGATTTGAAATTCGCATAGGATGTCATCAGTGATGCACATTCCTCTAGTAATTTAGATAGATTGAGAGATTCAATTTGATAATAATTTTGTTTCGCAATGTCAAGATAACTCGTGATAATATCCTGCGCCCGGTCTAACTCGGACAGAACGAGATTTTTATAATCTTTATTGGTTGACGGCTCTTTTGTATTGTCACTAGAAAAGAGCAATTGGATAAAGCCTCTCACCACTGTCAGCGGATTGCGTACTTCATGGGCAACGCTTGCAGCGAGTTCACTTACAATGGTCAGCTTTTCTGACTGGACGAGCTGTGTTCTCATTTGCGCATTTTCTTTGACGAATTCAATGGAATAGATACTTAGCACAAGAAAGAATATGTAGTAAAGGGTTGAGAAAAATAACTCAAGTAACTTTTGCTGCATAATAAAGGCTGGGCTGTATTCCATTAAGCTGACCGCAAACAGTCCAATGTAAATAAAGAATCCTTTGGAAAAACCGATAAGCACTCCATACATCAGCTTTTTCAGCTTCGAATATTGACGCCATTTCCGGTAGAACAGAAATGGGATGAAAAAGTAAATCGGAACAACAATGAGTCCAACCCATAAGAAGGAGCCATACATCACGAATTTGACCATGGAACTTATCAAGATGGCGATGATCCCAGCAGTGTACCCTCCGTATAAAATGGCAAGTACAAGAGGAATGGATTGAAGCCCAGTCTGCAAATCTAAAATCGAACCAACTGGATATATAATACATAGTGCTGAAGAGATGGATGCGAATACTGTGATGAGCAGTTTATTCGTTTTTGGGAAATGAGCAGGGGTCCGGCTTAGCCATAGCGCATGATATAAAAAGATTGGAAATAGAATAAAAGATACATGGAGCAGAAAATCCTTGAACATTTCCATTTAAATGCTCTCCTCGTAAATAATTGTAATTCCTCTCATTATATCATCTCATGTACAAAGTAGATATGATAAAAGGAGGGTTTTTTTCTTTAAAAAGAACACCCGTTAGGATGTTCTTTCGATCGTATAGGGCTTATTCAGATGATCGCGTGAACGCTTGATGAAGGCGTTTCAATCCTTCTTTGACTGTTGAAGCAGGACAGCCGAGATTCATCCGAATAAAGCCGTCTCCTTCGAGTCCGTACACGTGACCAAGCTCAAGGATCACTTTGCCCTTTTTCAGCAGATTCCGTTTCAATTCCGCTTGACTGAATTGATAATCCCGAATGTCCAGCCACAATAAATAAGAAGCATCTGGTTTCATATAACGCATATTTGGAAGGTGTTCGTCAATATAGTCCATCGCCATTTTCATATTGTTTTCGAGATAAAGAACAAGGGCATCGAGCCACTCATCCCCGTGTCGGTATGCTGCTTCCATCGCAGGGATCGCAAATGCATTCAGTTTGGCCAGTCCGTTTCGTTGCAATTCATTGTTGAAAAGGGTTCTTTTTTCTTCATCGGAAATGATAATGGCAGATGCTTGGAGGCCAGCTAAATTAAATGTTTTACTTGGTGCAATACACGTCACTGTAATATGTGCTATGTCGTCAGAAAGACTAGCAAATGGCACATGCGGCTTTCCGTTTAGCATCAAATCAGAATGAATCTCATCCGAAACGACTGTGACACCGTGCTTGATACAGAGGTCTCCTACTCGTTTTAATTCCTCTTTTGACCACGCTCTTCCGGATGGATTATGCGGATGACATAGGAACATGAGCTTCGCTTCTGGTCTGCTTAGCTTTTTCTCTAAATCATCAAAATCCATGAAATAGCGGTTGTTTTCTATTTTTAAAGGGTTGGTTGAGACTGTACGTCCATTTCGCTCAATCATTTGATAAAAAGGTGTATACACTGGTGACTGTATGACGACTTCGTCACTTGGTTCTGTATAGGCTTGGACTGCAAAACTAAGTGCCGTGACGATCCCAGGTGTGAAGGTGACGTCATCTGTCTGAATAGTCCATCCATGTCTTCTTTTGAGCCATTCAGCTACTGCCTGCTGCGTATCCTGATCTTGAAAGGCATAGCCAAATACACCATGATCCAATCGTTTTTTCAATGCATCAAGGACGACCTGCGGCGCTTTAAAATCCATATCTGCCACCCACATCGGCAGCGCATCTGTTGTCAGGAACAAAGACTCTGCTTGGTCCCATTTCACTGATTTTGAACCTTTACGTATGATCTGTTCGTCGAAATTCATGAAACCCACCTCTAGCCGTTTTTCAACCATTGTTGGTTGTGCTAAAATAAACATCACAAAATTTATTATAAGCGGTGATACCGATGAAAGATAGTCAAGCTGTAGAAGAGATGATTCAACTCATTAAGGCATGGGACCCTTTTCAATATGGAGAGGATTTTTATGAAACGGAGCCTGCTGACGTCATCAGTGCATTATACGACGCAGAAAACCCTTTATCTTTAGCAAAAGAGATTCAAGCCATTTATCATCACTCATTTGAGCAGCTCCTGCCTTTCGAGAGCTGTCAGCATATAGCGAATCAGCTTTTCGTCATACGAGACAGTAGCTCCTGCACACGCTAAGACAGGCTGAAATGCCCGATTTGATCAGACACAAAGACCGGATTTTCCTCAGGAACGAGGTGCCCGGTTTTTTTTAATGCATGCAAGGTCGAGTTTGGCAGATCCTTGTGCAGTCTTTCTCCTATTTGAATGGGAACGATCCGATCTTCCTCACCCCAAATGAGCAGCACTGGTGTCTCCATTTTCTTTAGGACATCCGAAGTCAAATCGCCTTCCCGGTGCCGGATCAAGCGGAAAATCCCTCGGAAAATTTGATCATCAGAAAAAGGCTTTAAATATCC
Organism: Bacillus sp. NMCN1; assembly: GCF_002998085.1. Taxonomy (NCBI): domain Bacteria; kingdom Bacillati; phylum Bacillota; class Bacilli; order Caryophanales; family Bacillaceae; genus Bacillus; species Bacillus sp. NMCN1. The sequence goes on from NZ_PVQL01000002.1 coordinate 875,841, forward strand.
GTCCACCATCTCTTGATCAATGATGGAATGATCATGCACAACAGCCGTTAAATTTTTCATTATGCCTTGCTTCAAGAGCTTTCTTTTAAGATAGAGATAAAAATAAGGAATATATGTGCTGTAAACAAGCGATCTCTTTGATTTATTTAAATACCCTGAGCTGCACAAAAGTACCGCCTTTTCAAATAGGTCTGGCCGTTCAGATGCAGCGTATAAAGCAATTTGCCCGCCCATCGAATGACCCACTAGGATCGCATGCTGAATCTGTAAGTAACCAGCTAGCTCGATAATGATCTTTCCCATGTTGCGATAGCTGTAAATAAACGTATTCGACTTCTCGGACTGTCCAAATGGCGGCAGGTCGATCGCGATTAAATTGAAGTCCTGTTTCAGAAGCGGGATGAGCTTTCGATAGCTGAAGGTAGAAGAGAAGAGACCGTGAATTAAGATCAATGTTTTCTTCCCCTTATTTGGATAGTGCTCGTAATAGATATCTAAACCGAATTTACTTTTCATATAAGCTGGCTGAACAATGTCCACACTCATCACTCCGATATTTGATACTCTCTCTGTTAGGTGACTGTATTGTACCCTAAAAAGTGGATTTTAAGCTATGGTTAGCATCTTTTCCCTGCTTAGCATAATGGGAAAAACGTGCTATAATGTTCAGAAGATTTTTTAAAACTAGCTTTTTACAATCTGAGGTGTGAAATCAAATGAAACTAACAGAAAAAGAAACTGAAATATTAGAGATTTTAGATGAAAACAGCCGTGCCGATTTAAATACAATTGCAAAAATGGCAGGCGTGACAACAGAAGAAGCAGAAGCGATTATTCAAAAACTTGAAGATCAAAAAGTCATTATTGATTATTCAACCATGATTGACTGGCGTAAAGTGGATGGTCACGAAGGCGTCACAGCAATGATTGATGTAAAAGTGACACCCAAAAGAGGCGTCGGCTTTGATGAAATTGCTGAACGTATTTATCGCTTTCAGGAAGTGGAATCTGTCTATCTCATGTCAGGCGTTTATGATCTATCTGTTGTGATCCGAGGAAGGTCTATGTCTGATATTGCCCGCTTCGTGTCTGAAAAATTATCGACACTTGATTCCGTTGTTTCAACAACTACCCACTTTATTTTGAAGAGATATAAACATGATGGGAAAGTGTTTGAAACAGGAGACGATGACAAAAGAATCGTGGTGTCACCTTAAATGAAAAAGTCTTATTTATCTGAAACGGTACAAAGCATTCAGCCGTCAGGTATTCGAAAATTCTTTGATTTGGCAGCCACAATGGAAGGGGTCATTTCCCTTGGTGTCGGCGAGCCAGATTTCGTGACAGCTTGGAATGTCAGAGAAGCAAGTATTATGTCATTAGAACAAGGGCTTACCTCTTATACGGCGAACGCAGGGTTGTTATCTTTGCGAAAAGAATTGAGCCACTATTTATATAAGCGGTTTCACATTGACTACAGCCCTGAAGAAGAACTGATTATCACAGTTGGCGGAAGCCAGGCACTTGATTTGGCCTTTCGTGCGATTTTAAACAGTGGGGATGAAGTGATTATTCCAGAGCCTTGTTTCGTAGCATATGGGGCCCTTACGACACTTGCAGGCGGAGTACCTGTTTATTTAAGTACATCGGCTGAAAAAGATTTCAAAGCAGACTCGGCGGATCTTCGCACGAAGCTGACGACAAAGACAAAAGCGATTCTGCTTTGCTCTCCATCAAATCCAACTGGCTCTGTCTATTCAAAGGAAGAGCTTGAAGATATTGCTCAATTTGCAAAAGAGCATGACCTTCTCATTATCACGGATGAGATTTACGCAGAGCTGACGTACGATGAAGCTTTTACAAGCGTGGCGGCTATTCAAGATATGAAGGAAAGAACCATCCTGATTTCAGGCTTTTCAAAAGGGTTTGCCATGACAGGCTGGCGCTTAGGATATGTGGCAGCTCCACCTGTACTGCGCGATGCCATGCTGAAAATACACCAATATTCTATGATGTGTGCGCCCGCTATGGCACAATATGCAGCAGAAGAAGCTTTGAAAAATGGGCTTGAAGATGTAGAGAAAATGAAGAAAAGCTACAGAAGGCGGCGAAATTTGTTTGTAGGCTCCTTGAATGAACTGGGGCTCGCATGCCACCAGCCAAACGGCGCATTTTACGCTTTTCCGTCCATTAAAAGCACGGGCATGACATCAGAACAATTTGCTGAGGAGCTGCTCCTAAATGAAAAAGTAGCCGTTGTCCCTGGTAATGTCTTCGGCCCGAGTGGTGAAGGTCATATTCGCTGTTCATATGCTTCGTCTCTCGACCATCTGCAGGAATCTCTTTCAAGAATCCAGCGCTTTTTGCAGGAACGACAAGTGAAAGAAGAAGCACCTGTCATCATAAAATAAAAAAAGGCATCAATCCATTAGGACTCATGCCTCTCAAATTAGGGGGGAATACTAGAAAGCATTCTTGTTTTCAGGTATTCCCCCTTTTGAACTGATCTAAACCCAATCAAAAAATATTTTGCGTAACTGACCGTTCTATGATATAGTTTTTAATTGCGTATAAACGAATATTAAAACAATTATTTAGGAGTTGTTATCATGGCGACAAAGTTTGAAGTAGGCAGTGTTTACACTGGTAAAGTAACAGGATTACAAGCGTATGGTGCGTTTGTTGCATTAGATGAAGAAACTCAAGGACTTGTGCATATTTCTGAAGTAACACACGGCTTTGTAAAAGACATCAACGAGCATCTTTCAATTGGTGACGAAGTACAAGTAAAAGTTCTTTCTGTAGATGAAAATGCAGGTAAAATCAGCCTTTCTATCCGTGCTACACAAGATGCACCTGAAAGAAAAGAAAGCAAACCAAAGAAACAAAGACCACAGCAAGTGAAAGAAGAAGCTGCTGCACCACAAGGTTTCAATACACTTAAAGATAAACTTGAAGAGTGGATTGAGCAATCTAACCGTAAAGATCTTATCAAGAAATAAAAAAAGCACCGCTTCAAACGGTGCTCAGATTGTTGACAAAGGGCTAAAATGATCTTTATTTTAGCCCTTTGTCTTCTTCTTTTCAGCGTGATAGAAAACCTTTGAAGTCTAGGAAGGACGAGTACCGGAGCGGAGCGAATTTGACATTCGTGAGCACCGGAGCGCAGACCTGACAAAGAATGCGAGGGTTTGTCTACACGCTAAGCACCGCTTCAAACGGTGCCTTAGGCTGCCTCGTATAGGCGGCCTTTTTTATGTCTTTTTGTTTAGCGAACCTCTGGATTCGGCTCGTCACGGCGAACAGATTCTTCGCTTGGCTTGAACAATAGACCAAGGTTAACAAGACCTGCAATTCCAACAAGACCATAAATAATACGTGATAATGCAGAGCCTTGTCCGCCAAAGATCGCTGCTACTAAGTCAAATTGAAAAAAGCCGATTAGTCCCCAGTTAATAGCACCGATAATCGTGAGCACGAGGGCAATACGCTGAATAGCACTCATCGTGATTCCTCCTTTCGCTACAGCATCAATACATTTATATTTTGCAGATTTTTAGCTAAACTATGCGTAAGAAAATGGATTAAAGCAAATTACTTTACTTTTGGAATGATTGAGGCGCATAATGTAGCGCGAGGAGGAGATCAAATGGATCGATTTACTTATTGGAACCCAACGAAATTAATATTTGGAAAGGGAGAAGTTTCAACCCTTTCAGATGAACTCAAACACTACGGAAAAAACGTATTACTTGTATATGGTGGAGGCAGTATTAAACGAAACGGCCTTTATGACCAAGTTGTCAGCATCCTAAAAGAATCAGGAGCTGCAATCACTGAACTTGCTGGTGTTGAGCCAAACCCGCGCTTAACAACAGTAAGAAAAGGGGTAGAGCTTTGCAAAGAGAACAACGTTGATTTTATTTTGGCAGTTGGCGGCGGAAGTGTCATTGATGCAACGAAAGCGATCGCAGCCGGAGCGAAGTACGATGTAGATGCTTGGGATATCGTGACGCGTAAGCATGTCCCAATGGAAGCAATTCCGTTCGGTACTGTGTTAACACTTGCTGCAACAGGTTCTGAAATGAACTCTGGATCAGTGATCACAAACTGGGAAACAAATGAGAAATATGGCTGGGGAAGTCCAGCAGTTTTCCCTAAATTCTCTATTCTTGATCCAGTGAACACATTCACTGTGCCGAAAAACCATACGATTTATGGCATGGTTGACATGATGTCCCACGTGTTCGAACAATATTTCCATCATACAGAAAATACACCTTACCAAGATCGTATGTGTGAAGGACTTCTTCGGACCGTTATTGAAACAGCACCGAAGCTGATCAACGATTTAGAGAACTATGAGCTGCGTGAAACCATCTTATTCACTGGCACCATTGCGCTCAATGGTATGCTGTCAATGGGCGCGCGTGGTGACTGGGCATCTCACAATATTGAGCATGCGGTATCAGCTGTTTATGACATCCCTCATGCAGGCGGACTTGCGATCTTGTTCCCGAACTGGATGAAGCATGTCATTCAAGAAAACCCAGGACGCTTTAACCAATTAGCGGTACGCGTATTCGATGTGGATCCTGCGGGCAAAACAGACGAAGAAGTGGGCTTAGAAGGAATCGACAAATTGTCAGCTTTCTGGACAAGTCTTGGCGCACCAAGCCGTTTAGCGGATTATGATATCAACGATGAAAAAATTGATTTAATTGCAGATCGTGCAATGGCACGCGGTGAATTTGGTCAATTTAAAAAGCTAAACAAAGAAGATGTTCTAGCCATTTTGAATGCTTCTTTATAATCGAACAACCATAAGATAGCTGCTTTCGAGCAGTTATCTTTTTTGAGTTCAACGTGTACATATGTTAAAGTAGTCTTTCATGTTTTTGGATATATACGCTGTAAGGAGATGTATCAACAGATGGAAAATTTTATTTACTATAATCCAACGAAATTAATGTTTGGAAAAGGACAACTAGAAGGACTAAAAAGCGAACTCGCTCGTTATGGAAAACGAGTGTTACTTGTATATGGCGGAGGCAGCATTAAGAAAAATGGTCTTTATGACAATGTGATCAGCGCGTTAAATGAAGCAGAAGCTGAAGTATTTGAGCTGTCAGGTGTTGAACCAAACCCGCGCCTCACCACGGTGAAAAAGGGAATCGACATCTGCCAAAATGAAAAAATTGATTTCTTATTAGCCGTTGGCGGCGGCAGTGTAATCGACTGTACAAAAGCGATCGCAGCTGGAGCAGAGTATGACGGAGATGTGTGGGACATTATTTCAAAGAAAACAATCGCTCAAAAAGCATTGCCGTTTGGCACAGTGCTGACACTTGCAGCAACTGGTTCAGAAATGAATCCAGACTCTGTCATCACAAACTGGGAAACAAATGAAAAATATGTGTGGGGCAGTTCAGTCACTCATCCTGCTTTTTCCATTCTAGACCCTGAGCATACTTATTCTGTGCCAGAAAACCAGACGGTGTACGGCATGGTCGATATGATGAGCCACGTCTTCGAGCAATACTTCCATAATGTCAAAAACACGCCGCTACAGGATCGAATGTGTTTTGCTGTTCTTCAAACAGTCATCGAGACAGCACCAAAGCTGCTTGAAGACTTACAAAACTATGAGCACCGCGAAACGATCCTTTATGCAGGAACGATCGCTTTAAATGGCACACTGCAAATGGGCTACTTTGGCGACTGGGCGTCCCATACGATTGAGCATGCGGTATCGGCTGTCTATGACATTCCGCATGCAGGCGGACTTGCCATCCTTTTCCCAAATTGGATGCGTCATACACTCGATCACAATGTGGAACGCTTTAAAAACCTTATGCTGAACATGTTTGACATCGAGACAGAAGGAAAATCAGATCGTGATATCGCATTAGAAGGAATCGACAAGCTGTCAGCTTTCTGGACAAGTCTCGGTGCACCAAGCCGTCTAGCGGATTATGACATTGGTGAAGATCAGCTCGACAAAATTGCCGACATTGCGGCGAAAGAAATGGAATATGGTGGTTTTGGTAACTTTATGAAACTTGGTCGTGATGACATTCTTTCTATTTTGAAAACTTCTTTATAATCTAGATGGCCGTTTCTCATAGAGAGAAACGGCTTTTTGCTATGCCAGTGACGATCACTTGATTTCAATAGCTAGTTCCGCTAAAGTGAAAGGGACAGAACTAACGTAATGGAGGGCTTACAAGCGATGACACATATTCAATTTGACTACTCGAAAGCGTTACCTTTCTTTCAAGAACATGAGCTTACATATTTAAAAGATTTTGTGAAGGTGGCCCATCATAATATTCATGAACAAACAGGTGCAGGCAGTGATTATTTAGGCTGGGTTGACTTACCGAAGCAATATGATCGCGAAGAATTTGCTCGCATTAAAAAAAGTGCAGATAAAATTAAGTCTGACTCTGATGTCTTGCTTGTTGTCGGAATCGGCGGCTCTTATCTCGGTGCACGTGCGGCGATTGAATTTTTGAACCATTCTTTCTATAACACGCTGCCAAAAGGCAAACGCAAGACGCCGCAAATTATCTTTATTGGGAACAACATCAGTTCCTCTTATTTAACAGATGTGATGGATCTATTGGAAGATGCAGATTTCTCTATTAACGTCATTTCAAAATCTGGTACAACAACAGAGCCAGCGATTGCGTTCCGCATCTTTAAAAAGCTCCTCATTGAAAAATACGGTGCTGAAGAAGCGAAAAAACGTATTTATGCGACAACTGACAAAGCACGCGGTGCACTGAAAACATTAGCAACTGAAGAAGGCTACGAATCATTTATCATCCCTGATGATGTAGGTGGACGCTATTCTGTATTAACAGCAGTTGGTCTATTGCCAATCGCTGTGAGCGGTGCAGACATTGATCAGATGATGGAAGGCGCGGCAAAAGCAAGCGAAGACTTCGCTTCATCTGAGCTTTCTGAGAATGCGGCATACCAATATGCTGTCGTCCGTAATGTCCTTTACAATAAAGGCAGAACGATTGAAATGCTGATTAACTATGAGCCAGGACTGCAATACTTTGCAGAATGGTGGAAACAATTATTCGGTGAAAGTGAAGGGAAAGATGAAAAAGGAATCTACCCTTCATCTGCGAACTTCTCAACAGATCTTCATTCACTTGGTCAATATGTCCAAGAAGGAAGAAGAGACTTGTTTGAAACAATCGTTAATGTAGACAAGCCTCGTCATGAGCTTATCATTGAAGCAGAAGAACAAGACCTTGACGGCTTGAACTATCTAGCAGGAAAAACGGTTGATTTCGTTAATAAAAAGGCATTTGAAGGAACGATGCTTGCTCATACTGATGGAAAAGTACCGAATCTGATCGTCACAATTCCTGAGATGGATGCTTATACATTCGGATACCTCGTTTACTTCTTTGAGAAAGCATGTGCGATGTCTGGATATCTACTAGGCGTCAATCCATTCGACCAGCCTGGAGTAGAAGCCTATAAAATGAATATGTTTGCTTTATTAGGAAAACCAGGCTTCGAAGAGAAAAAAGCCGAGCTTGAAAGCCGTCTAAAACAATCGTAAGAATGAAAAAGCACACCTTTTGATAAGGGTGTGCCTTTTTTGTTTTCTCATGGTTCCTGTGCAAGCCCCCCTATGTTCTGCACATAGAATAATGAGTGGAGGAGGGTGAAACATGAGAACGAATCATATTTACATTCATGATATTTCTGGTCAGGCAATCGTCAATTTTGGCAATGTCGGACGTATTTGTCCTAAGAGTGCTGTGAAGGATACAGAAGGCGCTGGCAGTGGGAACGAGACGAATCAATCATTCAATCAAAGCTTATTTGATGCCGCTTTTACAAACAATGTACAAATCACGAGAGGCAGATGTATGAATTCCTCTCTTTAACGAACCCTATTATACAAAAAGGAGGGTTTCGTATGATTCATGTACCATCCAGGCTGCCTGGTGAAAGCTTTTCACTTTACCATTTAGAAGAGACCATGAAGCCGCTCGGTTATGTCATTAATGGCAACTGGGATTATGATCACGGGTATTTTGATTATAAAATTGATAACCGTGATGGCTATACCTTTCTCAGAGTTCCTTTTACAGCCGAAAAAGGCCAGCTGGATCAGCCAGGCGTTGTGGTGAAACTGGGAGATCCATTTCTCTTAAAGCATGTATATCAAGATAAGTTAGATGATCATGCGATGGTTGGAAATGTGGGAGCATCCTTTAACCAATTCCAAGAACCAAAAGAGAAAGATGGAGATGTATCAAAAGCTTATACTGAGATTGGCTTTTCACTCGTCAAGGAATTAGAAGACGCACTGCTTTAAAGGCTGATCAGTTCATCCTCTGCATGAAGCTCATAGCCAAAGGGAGGATTCATCATGGGTCCTTCTTTTTTTTGTACACCGACAATGATCACATGATGCTCTAAAAAGTGGTGGAGCGCTGTTAAGAATGTTTCTCCGGCTAACGAAGCTGGAACCGGTATGATGGTGACGTGTTTATGCAAGGTCATATGTCGTTTTTTCTTTAACGCTTTGAACTGTTCTTTTAAAAGAAAATGTTCAACCATTAAATGATTGACTGCATCAGAGGTATGAATGACTTGATTGGCGCCAGCACGCTCGGCATTTTTCACGTAACGATCTGTTAAGATTTCAATTAAACAGTATAGTGAAGGGTTTAATCCTTTTGCTGCAAGTAATGTTAAAACACTCTGCATATCAGCTGTCACTTCATTTTCGTGCTGATCTGCGGTAATCATCAGTGCATCTGCACCGGTAATATTGGCTTTGCGAAGTGTGACATCTTCGGTGCCATGTCCTTTAATAAAATGAACATTCTCTAAAAGCGGCCCTTCCTTCAAGGAGTCATCAATCAGCACAATCGTCATAGCTGGATCAATTGTTTGAAACGACTGAAGCAGTTTGTTCGTTTTCTCATTCCAGCCGACGATAATGAGATGTCCTTTCCCTTTAAAGGAGACCTTTCCTTCTACATAATGGTGCTGCTTGCTGAACACAGCGGCGGCAAGTGTGGCAAAATAAGCCGTGACAAAGCTTGCCCCGATCAGAATCAGCGCCATACCTGCGATTTGTCCGGGCATGGTTTGCGGCACAAAATCACCGTAGCCGACCGTTGCGACTGTAATGAGGGCCCACCAGATCCCATCAAAGATCGTATGATACTGCTTCGGTTCAAGTAAAACGATTAATTGTCCAAAAAAGAGAAGCAAGAAACAGATGATGATGGCAATTCGAAGATACAGTGGCCACCTTAGCCAAGCGATAAAGATACGATTTGATTTCATTGGACTCTTCCTTTCAGGAGACTGCTAATGTCAGTATGCCCGATTGAGGAAACATTTTTTCATCTTCGTCATGTATTGAAACAGATCCCATATCTTAAAATAAAAGAGAAGAAGGAGGGAATTCGAATGTCGTTCGTTCAAAAGACCGTACTTCTTTTTATCGGTGCGCACTTTTTATCATCAGCTGTCATTTTACTTGTGTTTGACTTGAATACTGTCAATCATTTTATGAATGATTTTTCATGGCTGCACTTTTTTCAAGACCTATACGGAACGGTGACCTTTTATACAGCATGCTTAGGTGTGTTCTTCTTTTTTATTGGCGCAGTTGTTCCCCTTAAAAAGACCTAGTGCTTTTTTCTGTACACGTTACATAAAAGTCATTAAAATTGTAAATAAATATATAAAATAAAAAGGAAGCTGATGAGCATGCTGTTTTTTTATTTTTTAACATTTGCCGCATTGGGATTATCATTTTGGGCACAATTTAAAGTAAAGAATAATTTTGAAAAGTATTCAAAGGTTGAAGCATCTAGTATGAAAACAGGTGCGGAAACCGCTCGATATATTTTAGATCGCAACGGGTTATACGACGTGCCTGTTGAACCGGTAAGAGGAACTTTGACTGATCATTACGACCCTACGCAGCGTGTGGTTCGCTTATCTGAACCTGTGTACTACGGCCATTCCATATCGGCCATTTCAGTCGCATCACACGAGGTTGGACATGCCTTGCAGCATCAGGAATCCTATGGTGCGCTTGTTTTGAGACATAAGATCTTTCCTGTCGTGAACTTTGCATCTGGTGTTGCCCCTCTTCTTTTCCTTGGAGGAATCTTGCTTGGCAGCCTTAACTTAATCGGGCTTGGGATCATTTTGTTCTCAGCGGCTGTGTTTTTTCAGCTTGTGACATTGCCTGTCGAGTTTAATGCAAGTTCTCGTGCAAAAGATATCATTGTTTCAGAAGGAATCATTAGAAGCAGTGAAGAAAGAGGCGTGAACAAGGTGTTAAATGCTGCAGCTCTTACGTACGTCGCAGCGGCCCTTGTCTCCTTGTTTGAATTGCTCCGTTTTGTAATGATCTTCCTAAATGGCCGTAATGATTAATTGATGCCAGAGGAGGTGAGCCCTTACCATTGTTAGGTAAGGGTTTTTTTGTATATTTTAAACGTATTTTTAGTCATATTACTCATTGCTGCGACAGCATTTTTTGTTGTCACTGAATTTGCGATTGTGAAAATTAGAGGCTCTAAAATCAATCAGCTGATTGAAAGCGGGGATAAGAGAGCCATCCACGTACAAAAGCTCATATCAAATCTCGACGAATATTTATCCGCCTGTCAACTCGGCATTACCATCACCGCTTTAGGCTTAGGGTGGCTGGGAGAGCCGACGGTGGAGCATTTTCTGCATCCGCTGTTTGAGGAATTAGGGCTTCATTCCGCATTAACCGACATCCTATCGTTTATCATCGCATTTGTGATCATTACGTTTTTACATGTCGTTGTGGGAGAACTGGCGCCTAAAACGATTGCCATTCAAAAGGCAGAGGCGGTCAGCCTTGTGACAGCAAAGCCACTCATCTTTTTCTATAAAGTCATGTACCCGTTTATTAAAGCATTAAATGGGGCGGCGAGAGGCATTGTGAAATTATTCGGTTTTCATTCTGTCAAAGAACATGAAGTGGCGATCAGTGAGGAAGAATTGCGTCTCATTTTATCTGAAAGCTATGAAAAGGGCGAGATTAACCAATCTGAGTACAAATATGTGAATAAAATCTTTGAATTTGATAATCGGGTGGCGAGAGAGATCATGATCCCTCGTACAGAAATTTCAGCCATAGAGATTGAACAGACGCTTGAAGACATGACGCATTATATGCTGAACGAAAGGTACACACGTTATCCTGTCATTAAAGAAGACAAAGATCATGTGATTGGTGTTATCAATAGCAAAGATGTGTTTAAGGCGAGTTTCCTGAATCAAGATGTGACGATTGAAGACTTAATGCGTCCGGTGATTCGGGTGATTGAAAGTACTCCTGTTCAAGAATTGCTCATTTTGATGCAAAAGGAACGAATTCATATGTCAGTGCTCGTAGACGAATATGGAGGAACAGCCGGACTTGTCACAGTGGAGGACATTTTAGAGGAAATCGTGGGCGAAATACGGGATGAATATGATCAGGATGAAACACCTCACATCGTCAAAAAAGATGACTTCCACTATGTAATGGATGGGAAAGCCTTGATTGATGAAGTAAATGATTTATTGGATTTAGCCATTGAAAATGATGATGTTGATACAATTGCTGGCTGGATGATGACACATAAATTTGATTTTGAGATTGGAGATACGATTGAAGCAGAAGGCTGTGAATTTACCATCATAGATGCAGAAGACCATCATATTCGGACCATTGAAATCAAAAAGGTCCACTTTTTCTAAAAACCTCGTAACGCTTGACGAGGTTTTTTTACTTGGTAAACTTTAGGTGAGAGAATGCCTTCTGCCGATAAGCAGTGATTTGTTTCACATAAAAAGGGTATGGTCTTATACAAATGACAAAAAGGAGCCGCTCATATGAAAAAAATCAATGTACAAACATACAGACGCGATGAGATGATCGACGTGACGAACGAGGTTCATCAATATGTCAAGGAAACTGGTGTTCAAAACGGAACCGTCATCGTCTACTGTCCTCATACGACAGCAGGGATGACCATTAATGAAAATGCGGACCCAGATGTGAAAAGAGATATGCTCCGCCGGCTTGATGAAGTCTTTCCGTGGGAACATCCGAAGGACCGCCATATGGAAGGAAATACAGCCGCACATATGAAAGCGAGCTATATGGGTGCCTCACAGCATATTCTCATCAATCATGGTGATCTTGTACTTGGCACATGGCAGGGAATCTATTTCTGTGAGTTTGACGGGCCGAGACATCGCCATTTTTATATACAGGTGTCATCAAACGAGTAAGAGATGAGGGGAAAATAATGGGGGATATTACGAAATTACTGCAAATCAAATATGGGATTATTCAAGCGCCAATGGCAGGAGGTGCCGTGACACCTCAGCTGGCAGCCGCTGTTTCACAGTACGGGGGACTTGGCAGTTTGGCAAGTGGATATGTGCAACCTGACAATTTGAGGAAGCAGATTAGACAGGTCAAACAGCTGACAACTTGCCTGTTTCAGGTCAATGTATTTGTACCAGAGCCAATTCCTGAAGTCAAAAAAGAGGATGTGGCATTTTGGGAGAAGAGACTGCCTGCACGACCAGCCGCTGATAGGCTGCCGAGCGAAGAGGAATTGTGGAATGATTTTGAACAGAAAATCGACATTCTTTTGGATGAAGACGTACCGGTTGTTTCCTTTACCTTCGCTTGTCCAAATGAACAAACGATACATCGCTTAAAACAAAAGGGGGTCTTTTTAATTGGAACCGCCACAACAAAAGAGGAAGCACTGCTTTTAGAGGAAAAAGGGATGGATGCCATTGTTCTGCAAGGAAGTGAAGCAGGGGGTCACCGAGGTACCTTTTTACCTGCAAAAGGAGATGCCCTGATGGGACTCTTTAGTCTGATCTCTGACGTCAAGACGCTCTGTCATGTGCCATTGATCGCCGCAGGCGGGATCACAGATCGAGCAGGCGTGGAAGCCGCTCTAGCGCTTGGAGCGGATGCGGTTCAAATCGGCACACGATTTTTAGCCAGCCAGGAAAGTGCTGCGGCAGACGTATACAAAAAGGCGATTTTACAGGCAGAAAGCAGTGAAACAAAGATCACGAGGCTTTTTTCTGGGAAAAGAGCAAGAGGTATTGTGAATCAGTGGATGGAGGAAGAAAGACAGAATGAAGATAGGGTTCTTCCTTATCCGGTTCAGCATGTATGGACGACGCCGATGCGAAAAGCAGCCGCTGCCGCGGTAAACCCGGATCAAATGGCTCTTTGGGCAGGACAGGGCGTTGGCCGTATTCACTCGATTTTAACCGTTGAAGAGATCATGCACGAACTGACGCACATATAAAATCATGTTGGGTGGTGTGACAGGATGGACATCTTAAAACATTCATACCAAAAAAAGGACAAATTGAATTTTGGTTTGATGAATTTCCGCACTCTCCTGCTGTCCTTACGCCCATTCGTCATTACTATTTTGTTCGTTACGTAAAATGGAGCCGGCATGATCCGCCGGTTACAAGAAAAGATTTAGAAAAAATGGAGATCCTTGTGAACACGATGCTAGGCACGTTGCAAGATTATCGTAAACGCAAGGCATACAAAAGCCCCTTGTCATAACCAATAGACAAGAGGCTTTTTTTAGCTGCCAAACATTTGCCTGAGATAAATCACATCCATCCGAGTGGTCTGCGGCAATAGATAAGCAGATTGAACAGCACCTGGCCGCCTTCTCTTATTCAATTTGTCGATCATTTCTGCCGCTGTTAAAATCCCAAGTCCATGTCCGTAATATTGATCTTCTCCTAAGTAAATCACATTTTCCCCGCGCCACTGTGACTGCTGATAGCTAAACTCTGGATTCTCGAAATATAAGCAATCCCCATAGATAAAGTCATTCCCGCGCTCTGTATAAATCGACAATGTATCATAATGCCAGTCATACAGGGTTAAGCTGCGAAGCCTTCGGTTAAACTTCTCGTCTCCTACCGTTTGCAAGACCCCCATATAAAACACGATGACAATGGCGGTAGCACATTCAAATGCATATTGCGAGCCATTTTCAAAAATGTCTTTAATTCCTCTAGATGGTTCGACTTGATAGCGCAGCTCTAGTGCTCCTGCTTCCGATACACGCCAAAAGGCATCATTTGCACGAGACCTTTGGAAGATGGCAAATGAGGCACCACTTTTATGCAAATCTCTTGCAGCATTCATAATGTTCGATCTCAATGTGACCTCAAATAACAAATCAGATGCTTGCCTGTAGCGGAACGTATCATTTGATGCTTGTAACTGCATCAAAATGATCCGCTTTTGTCCCTCTAGCTGAAATGAAGCCAGCTGCTCATTTGTCACTGGCTGTCCTGAAAGGATAATCATATGAAAAGCGCCCCCTCTTGTATTAGCGTATGCAGGGTGCTTGGGCAAGGAATCAATTTGTGAAAATATATAAAAAGGCATCCTTTTTATTTGAAAAACATGAAAATAATATAAAGCTGTCCGATATATAACATATCGTTTAAAAGGAGGAAAAACATGAAAAATGCAATAAAATGGTTGAAAAAACCATCGATTTCCAAGAGACTGATTATTTCATTCACGCTCGTTCTCGTTTTGCCAATTATTACACTCAGTACGATTTCATATCAGATTGCCAAAGAAGAATTAGATCATGAAATCATGTACGGAGCGAATGCAAGAGTCAATGAGTTGAATGACATGATCGAGCAAAAGCTTTTGAACAAAGAAAACGCGGTGAAACTCTTTACCGAAACGTCCACTGCAGACGACTTTAAAAAGAAAAATCAGCATGAACTTTATGAGCATTTTGAGATATACAGCAAAATCAATGAAGATGATGTGGTTGGGTTTTATGCAGCAAGTAAAAAGCGTGATTTCATTCAGTTTCCTAAAGTAGACATGCCAAAAGGCTATGATCCAACAACGCGCGATTGGTATCAACTAGCTATGCAGGATGACAGTGGTAATCCAGTTGTTACCAATCCATACATCTCTGCCACAACAAACGGCATGGTTGTCACGATTGCCCAGCGCCTGAAGGACGGGTCGGGAGCGATCGGGATCGATATCGATGTTCAGGACATTGTTGATAAAATAAAGGAAATTAAAATTGGACGAGAAGGTTATCCAATTATTGCAAATAAAAACAAACAAATTGTGGCTCATCCAGAAGAAAAGTCAGGATCTAAGGTCACTGAAAATATTTCATCTATCCTTTACAGCGGAAAAGAAGGAACATCAACTTATGAGAATAAAGGAGAACAAAAACGTCTCGTTTTTGTGACAAATGATTTAACAGGTTGGAAAATTGCTGGAACGATGTTTGTATCAGAAACAGAAGAAGCAGCACAGCCAGTTTGGAATTCTGCCATTATTCTTTTAATTTCTTCATTTATCCTTGGCGGCGTTGCAATCTTCTTTATCGTTCGCTCCATCACAATTGGACTTCGAAAGCTTGTTGATTTCTCAAACAAAGTGAGTGAAGGCGATTTAACCGAAACCCTTGAAACCAAATCGAAGGATGAAATAGGGGATCTGACAAGAAGCTTTAGCAAGATGAGTGAATCCCTTCGTGAAGTCATTCGAGCTGTACAACAATCTGTCGACAATGTGGCTTCGGCTTCAGAGGAGCTGACCGCAAGTGCCAGCCAAACGAGTCAAGCAACAGAGCATATCACGATGTCGATTGAACAATTTTCAAATGGAAATGAAGCACAAAACGAGAAAGTCGAATCTAGTACGAATCAGCTTGTGGCGATGAATGAAGGACTACAAGGCATGTCACATACTTCATCAGAAGTGGCTACTGTCTCACTTCAATCGACGGAGGCTGCTGGTCAAGGCGGACGCATTGTTGAAAGCACAGCGAGCCAAATGAAACATATTGATACATCTGTACAAGAAGCAGAACAAGTCATGAAGCAATTAGAATACAAGTCTAAAGATATTACGAGCATTTTAAATGTCATTAACGGCATTGCGGATCAAACGAATTTACTTGCGCTTAATGCAGCAATCGAAGCAGCAAGAGCGGGTGAATCAGGGCGTGGCTTCTCCGTTGTTGCAGAGGAAGTGAGAAAACTAGCTGTCCAATCCGCAGATTCAGCGAAAGAAATTGAAAAGCTGATTCAAGAAATTGTGTTAGAAATTGCTAAATCTCAAGATATGTTCAAAGCGGTCAATCGAGAAGTAAATGCAGGACTCGGCATGACAGAAGAGGCAAAAGAAAGCTTCCAGAACATTTATGAGGCGGCAGAAGGAATGTCGAAAAAACTGACTCAATTAAACGATACAGCCATTGATCTATCGAGCGGTTCAAAGCTAGTTTCACAAGCTATGCAGGAGATGCGCCAAGTCTCAAGAGAAAGTGCGGCAAACATTCAGGACATTGCGGCTTCTGCTGAAGAGCAGCTGGCATCTATGGAAGAAATCTCATCTTCTTCAGTGACACTTGCTAACATGGCAGAGGAACTAAAAGAACTCACAAGTCAATTTAAAATTGATTAAAAAATGATGAAAAAATACCCAAAATTGTCTGGGTATTTTTTTTTATGTTTAAACATCGTTTCTAGCCTGTAAAAATAAACCTTTCATCCGATAATAACTTTAGAGAAGTAAAGGGGGAAAGAAAAAAATGGGGAAAATGATTCAATGGTTAAAAAAACCATCCATTTCAAAAAAATTAATTATTGCCTTTTTGGTAGTCCTTATCCTGCCAACTACTGCACTGACAATTAGTGCGTTTTTTACATCAAAGACAGAGCTAGACAAACAGATTATGGGCAGTGCAATGAGTCAAGTCAATGCATTTGATACCTTAATCAATGAGAATATAGGAAATAAAGCAGATGCTGTGGCCCTGTTTACAGACTCACTCAAAGCGTCTAATCTTCAAGAAAAAAATAGAAATGCGATCATTAAAGAATTGCAGCAATTTGGAAAAATTAATGAAAAAGATGTTTCTGCTATCTATGCAGGCTCCGAAAAAGGATTGTTTATGCAATATCCTGTTCAAAAGATGCCTGATGGCTACGATCCAAGAGAGCGTCCGTGGTATCAAGAAGCGCTCAATGCAGAAAACGGTAAACAAGTCATCACAAAACCATATGTAGCAGCCTCCACAGGCAAAATGGTGATCACCATTACTCAAAAAATGAAAGATGGTTCAGGTGTTATTGGAATTGATATGGAAATTGACACCCTGCTTCAAAAGTTAAAAGAAATCAAAATTGGGCAAAAAGGCTATGCCTTTATTATGGAGAAGGATAAAACAGTTTTAGCAGATCCGACCCAAAAGCCAGGAAGTCAGGTCAATGAAAATCTGGCGAATATTATTTTTAAAAACAAAGAAGGAAACGGCAGCTACACACTCAAAGGAATAGATAAAAAGGTTGCGTATGTGACCAATGAATTAACCGGCTGGAAAATCGGTGGAACGATGCTCGTATCAGAAGTAGAAGATGCAGCAAAGCCCGTTTTCAATACAGCCATTATTGTGTTCAGTGTGACACTTATCGTAGCAGGTACCCTCATCTTCTTTATCGTCCGCTCTATATCTAAAAGATTATCCAATCTTGCCCGCTTCTCGAAAAAAGTCAGCGAAGGTGATTTACGCGATAAGCTTGAGATCCAATCAGACGACGAAATTGGCCAAGTGGGGAAAGGCTTTAATACAATGATCGACTCATTAAGAGCCCTCATTGGTGCCGTTCAAGCCTCAGTCGAAAATGTCGCTTCTTCATCAGAAGAACTGACCGCCAGCGCAGGGCAAACAAGTAAAGCAACAGAGCATATTACACTAGCCATTGAACAATTCTCCAATGGAAATGAAAGTCAAAATGACAAAGTCGAATCCAGCTCAGACGAGTTAGAGGAAATGAACCGAGGCCTTCAGCACATGAATGAGTCGGCTGAATCCATTACTGCTTCATCGATCAAATCAACAGATATCGCAGGGGAAGGCGGACAGCTTGTGGAAAAAACCGCTTCTCAAATGAATGTGATTGATCAGTCCGTGAAAAAAGCAGAGAATGTCATCAGCGCTCTTGAAAGTAAATCAAAAGACATTACACAAATTCTAGGTGTTATCAATGGAATCGCCGACCAAACGAATTTACTTGCGCTAAATGCAGCAATCGAGGCAGCAAGAGCTGGGGAATCTGGCAGAGGCTTCTCTGTTGTAGCAGAAGAAGTAAGAAAACTGGCTGTTCAATCAGCCAATTCGGCGAAAGAAATCGAGAATTTGATTAAAGAGATTGTTCAAGACATCGATGTATCACAGGAAGTATTCACTGCGGTGAATCGAGAAGTTCAATCAGGCTTAAGCTTCACTGAACAAACAAGAGTCAGCTTCCACAATATTTTCGAAATGACAAAAGAAATTTCAGACCAGCTTCAAACGATGAATCAAACGGTGATCCAGCTTTCAAATGGCTCTGCACATGTGTCAGAGGCTGTCCGTGAGATTGCAGACGTCTCACGTGAAAGCTCCGCGAACATTCAAGACATTGCGGCTTCAGCGGAAGAACAACTGGCATCAATGGAAGAAATCAGCTCATCCTCTGCTACACTCTCATCAATGGCAGAAGAATTGCGTGATTTGATCAGCAAATTTAAAGTCGAATAGACATCATGAAAAGAGCCCTTCAGCTAAAGGGCTCTTTTTTGATTGAGTAAATCAAAAGAAATAGGTAAATTTACTCATTTTAATTAATTTTCGAACATTAAGTCTTGAAAAATAATACGTATTACCTAAGAATAGAAGGGAAAGACCACAAATCATAATTCAAAAGGAGCAGAGTCATGAAAAAAATCAACTTTTTTAAGCACTTTACAATGTCAAAGAAATTAATTACTGCATTCTTAGCGATTCTCCTAGTGCCAATTCTCGTATTGGCAGCATTTTCTTATGAAGTGGCATCAAAGTCTCTCAATGATGAGATTATGTCTAGTGCTGCAAATGGTGTTCAGCAATTAAACGAACTCATTAATAAAGATGTACAGCCTAAAATTGATATCGTTTCCTATTTATCCAAATCGGTGAAAAAGAGTGAATTCGCTTCTACAAACAAAGATCTACTCAAGGTGAAATTAGAGCAATTATCGGAAACAGATGAAGATGTGGTGGAAGTATTCATTGCAGATCAAAATGGTAAACTAACCGAATATTCCAAGATTCATAAAGGTAGTGAAGCGAGCGCAAAAAACGAACCGTGGTTTCAACAATCGATGGGAGATGAGAAACTCATCATTTCAGATCCTTTTGTCGACAAGTCATCAGATGACCTGTTCATCACAATATCAGAACAGTTATCAGATGGTTCTGGTGTGATTGGAATCAATGTGCGCTTGAACACGATCGTGAAAGATACAAACAGCATCAAAATTGGCAAAGAAGGCTATGCGTTTGTCGCGACTGCAGATCAGCATTATGTTGCCCATAAAACAACCAAGGCTGGGACAAAATTGACAGGTGATTTCATCTCGAAATTGTATGATAAAAAACAAGGCAGCTTCAAATATGAATACAATGGACAGCCGAAGCAAATGTTTTTTGACACAAATGAAGCAACAGGCTGGAAGCTTGCCGGAACAATGTATATGGGCGAAGTCAAAGAAGCTGCACAGCCAGTGCTCGACTTAACCATGATCATACTGGCAGCTGCGATTGTTATAGGTGGAATCGCGATTTATTTTATGATTAAATCGATTCGAAAGCCACTGATAGAGCTCTCTGAATCGGCTGAGAAAATCAGTCAGGGTGATCTGACCCAGCATATTGAAGTTCGTACACACGATGAAATCGGGAAGCTTGCGCAGAGCTTTAACGAGATGTCAGCAAAGCTGAAACAAGTCATTCAAGCTGTTCAGAATTCCATTGAAAATGTGGCGTCCTCTTCTGAAGAATTAACAGCAAGTGCGGGACAGACAGCCCAAGCGACTGAGCATATCACATCATCTATTGAACAGTTCTCAAACAGCACTGAACATCAAAATGATATGATCGAAAAAAGCTCAGTCCAGTTGAACGAAATGGATCGCAGCTTATCCCATATGGTCGATACGACCTCTCATATGATGGAATCGTCGATTGATTCGAGCAAAACGGCTCAGGCTGGTGGAGAACTTGTTCAAAAAACAGCAGGTCAAATGCAAACCATCGAGCAGGCTGTGAAAGAAGCAGAGCTTGTTATTCAAGGCTTAGAACAGAAATCAAAGGATATTACAAACATTCTGGGTGTCATTAACGGCATTGCTGACCAGACCAATCTCCTTGCTTTAAATGCTGCGATAGAAGCCGCGCGGGCAGGAGAAGCAGGCAGAGGCTTCTCTGTTGTTGCAGAAGAAGTTCGGAAGCTGGCAGAGCAATCAGGAAGCTCTTCAAAGGAAATTGAAAGCCTGACGAACGAGATTGTAGAGGAAATTGAAAAATCACAGAAAATGTTTAAACAAGTAGCAGGTGAAGTACAATCTGGATTAAACATTACAGATGAAACGAAAGTCAGCTTTGAGAAAATCTCCGATAAAACATCAGAAATGACAGATCAAATGAAACAAATGAACGGAACGGCAAAAGAACTCTCGCATGGCTCAAATGATATTTCACATGCGGTGAACCAAATCAAAGAGCTTTCACGAGAAAGCTCCGCAGGCTTCCAAGATATCGCAGCATCCGCAGAAGAACAGCTGGCATCTATGGAAGAGATCAGCTCATCCTCTGCCACGTTATCTCAGATGGCAGAAGAGCTAAGAGAGCTCATTAAACAATTTAAAATGTAAGAGATATAGGGATGCACCTGACGTTTTGGCGTCAGGTGTTTTTCCATTCAATGCATATAAATTGGGTATTTTGGACTTATTTAGACTTTAATAAGTTAAAAAAGTAAACAACCTAGTAGTACTTCCGATATATATACTATCTTACTAAAAGGAGTTTTCTTTTTTATGAAATTCATACAGTATTTCAGAAAGCCATCTATTTCAAAAAAGCTCGTATTCTCTTTCTTATTTATTCTCTTATGCCCAATCATTGTATTGGCATTCTCTTCATATCATACGGCGAGCACCTCCTTAAATGATCAAATCATGCAAAGCGCCAAGGAGAACGTAGAGCAGCTAGATAAAAATATTACGAAGGTTGTAAAAGTGAAAACAGACGCAGCCGATTTCTTTAGCAAATGGATCACGGAGAAAAAGCTCAAGCAAAAAGGCACGACAGATATTCAAGGACGCTTTGAGCAGTTCATGAGTATGAATGATGACACAGAAGGCATTTTTGTCGCTTCAAATGATGGCAAAGTGTTTTCAAGATATCCTAATAAAAAAATGCCAGCTGACTATGTCGCAACGGAGCGGGATTGGTATAAAGACGGCTGGGCGAAAAACGGGGAGCTGTCTGTTTCAGCACCGTATCCAACAGCTTCCACCGGTACGCTTGTGGTCACAATCTCTAAAAAGTTAGAGGACGGATCAGGAGTCATTGCAATGAACTTAGACATTGCGAATCTAGTAAAAGAATCAAATAGTATAAACATTGGGAAACAAGGCTATGCCTTTATCGGAAGTCCGGATCGTACCTTTGTTGCCCATCCAACGAAAAAAGCTGGAACAAAATTATCTGGTGAATGGTTAGAAAAGCTTTATTCACAAGATGAAGGTTCTATGAGTTATATGTTTGAAGGAAAAGAAAAGCAAATGGAGTTCACCACAAACAAAGCGACTGGCTGGAAAATTGTCGGTACGATGTTTGTAACGGAAGTAGAAGAAGCTGCACAGCCAGTCTTTAACATGGCCGCTATTATTTTAGCTGGCGCGCTCATCATTGGCGGGATTTTGATCTTCTTGATCATCCGTTCCATTACAAAACCACTTTCTATACTTGTTTCTTCTTCAAAGAAGATCAGTGAGGGAGATTTAACAGAAAAAATTGATGTCCGGTCAAAAGATGAAATTGGACAGTTAGGCACAAGCTTTAATGAAATGAGTGAGTCATTAAGAGGTGTTATTCAAGCTGTACAAACATCTGTAGAAAACGTGGCTTCTTCATCTGAAGAACTGACGGCAAGTGCAGGTCAAACAACAAAAGCAACCGAACATATTACATCATCTATTGAATCATTCTCAAACGGCAACGAAAATCAAAGCGAAATGGTGGAACAAAGTGCGTCTCATTTAAAACAAATGAACGAAGGATTGAACGAAGTCGCAAAAACGTCTGATGTCATCACAGCGTCATCTATTCAATCAAAAACAGTTGCGGAATCAGGCGGACAGCTTGTGGAGCAAACCGTTGGCCAAATGAAGACGATCGACCATTCAGTGAAAGAAGCTGAAGGGGTGATCAACGGGCTGGAGCATAAATCAAAAGATATCACAAACATCCTAGGCGTGATTAATGGCATTGCGGATCAAACGAATTTACTTGCACTCAATGCTGCCATTGAAGCAGCACGTGCAGGTGAGTCAGGCAGAGGCTTCTCTGTTGTCGCAGAAGAAGTGCGTAAACTTGCAGTTCAATCATCAGATTCAGCAAAAGAGATTGAAAAGCTTGTGAAAGAAATCGTATCTGAAATCGAAACATCTCAAAATATGTTCAAATCAGTGAATGAAGAAGTGAAGAATGGTCTTTCCATTACAGATCAAACGAAAGAAAGCTTCTCACAAATTAATCTGCAAACAGCGGAAATCGCAACAAGAATCAATGAAATGAATACAACAGTACGCGAGCTTTCAAAAGGATCCGAGCAAATTTCTAAAGCAGTGAATGACATTGCAGATGTATCACGAGAGAGTTCAGCAAGCATCCAAGATATCGCCGCATCTGCTGAAGAGCAGCTTGCTTCTATGGAAGAGATTAGTTCTTCATCTACGACTCTTTCCCAAATGGCGGAAGAATTACGTGATTTAATTAAAAAATTCAAGATCAGCGAATAAGATCAAGTGGTTCTCCTCAAGGGGAACCGCTTTTCTTTTTAAGAGGTCATCTCGTACAATAGAGGAAATCGAAAGAATAGGAGAGATGTTATGCGTTTATTAGATAAGAAGGTCATTGCGTTTGTCAGTGATGATTTTGAAGATTTAGAGCTATGGTATCCGGTTTTGCGTTTAAGAGAAGAAGGAGCAACTGTCCATCTTGTAGGAGAAAAAGCAAACCATGAGTACATCGGAAAATACGGTGTGCCGGCCGTATCTGATACAGATTTTTATTCCATTCAAGCGGATGAATATGATGCTGTGCTTGTCCCTGGAGGATGGGCGCCAGATAAACTGCGCCGTTATCCAGAAGTATTAGACATCGTTCGTACATTTGATGCAAAGGCGAAACCAATTGGGCAAATTTGCCATGCCGGCTGGGTGCTGATTTCAGCAGGAATCCTGCAAGGCAAAAAAGTGACAAGCACGCCTGGTATTAAAGATGATATGACAAATGCTGGAGCGGACTGGTTTGACGAAGCAGTCGTCACAGATGGTCACCTCGTCTCGAGCAGACGTCCGCCGGATCTTCCTCCATATGTGAAAGCATTTGCGGATGTGTTAGCGGCAATTTAAACAATTGAACCAAAACGAAACAAAGGGCGAACTTACACATCATGTTCGCCCTTTGTTCATCATTTCATGCCCCATTCATTTTGTCTGTCGGCAGGATACATTACGCCCATTTGTTTTCTCGCCTCGTCCATGACGGACATGGTTTGGACAGATAAGGCAAATGTATTGACCGGAGACTGACCCATTCCTTGCTGAATACACTCAATAAAATGACAGATTTCATAATACATGGCTGGCTGATCATCTTTGAGAGAGAGATCGGTTTGGTGTCCATGACGATCATGGATCGTGATACGCGAAGGACGGTGGAATTGATCAATCACCATCGTGGCATCCTCTCCTTGAATTTCCGCAGATAAATGAGACGTTGAAATTTTAGAATGAAAAAGAAGTGCTTGATGCCCGTCATATTGTAAAAGGACAGAGCCGCTCCCATCTACACCAGAAGAAAGCTTATAGCCTCTCGCGGTGATTTGATTCGGCAGACCAAATAAATAGATCGCCGGGTAGACAAGATACACACCGATATCCATTAAAGAACCATTGGATAATTCAGGCTTAAACGCATTTGGAATCTCGCCATTTCGGTAGGCATCGTATCTTGAGGAATATTTACAGTAATGAGCGACCACTTGCCGAATGGGCCCGAGCTGATCAAGATGCTGTTTAATTTGAAGGAAGTTTGGCAGAAATGTCGTTTTCATCGCTTCCATCAAACACACTTGATGTTTTTTCGCTGCAGCAATCATCTCTTCCACTTCTTTTCGATGAGAGGCGAATGGTTTTTCGCATAAAAC
The DNA here is from genome assembly GCF_002998085.1 of Bacillus sp. NMCN1. Lineage (NCBI taxonomy): Bacteria > Bacillati > Bacillota > Bacilli > Caryophanales > Bacillaceae > Bacillus > Bacillus sp. NMCN1. Next base: position 900,231 of record NZ_PVQL01000002.1, read on the forward strand.
GTGCTTTTGGTGCTCCATCATCAACATGGCCTGCTCCTTATGAAGGGCATTTGGACTCGCAATATACACGGCATCAAACGCATCACTTTCCGCCATTTGATGTAAGTTCGTAAAAACTGTATCAATCCCGTATTTTTCGGCAAATGCCTGGCCTTTTTCAGCGGACCGTGAATAAACGGCTGTACATGTAAAATCAGCTACTCCTTCACCGGTCTGTAAGAATCGATCTGTAATCCAGTTCGTTCCGATGACAGCAAATCGAATCATGTCATTCCCTCCTTCTGCTTTTCTCTGATTATACATCCTTTGAAAGCGTTTGTATGAAAGAACATTCTTTTTATTGAAGAACGGATGAAACCTTTATATAGGCTGATGCGTCTTACATAAAGGATATAAATGTACGAAAAGTGGGTAGTTTCTTCCTTCATTCGGGTAATACTCTGATAGAAGGGGGAGGAGGAAATGAACATGAAGCGCACCCTGCATATAGGAAGTACATACGTCTTTGCGCTTTTATTCATAGCAGCCGGTATTTTTCATGTGATAGAGCCGAGCGGCTTTGCCCGTATGATGCCAGGCTGGCCATTTCCATATGTGATGGTCTATGCGACTGCATGCCTTGAATGGCTGCTGGCTGTTTTGCTGCTTCTGCCAAATATCAGGATTGCAGCAGCGAAAATCATGGCTGTCTATCTTGTACTCATTTTCCCTGCAAACCTCTTTGCGGCGCGAGAGGGAATTCCATTTCCAGGTCAAGAAAGCACAGAGCAGGCCTTTCTATGGATAAGGCTTATTGGACAGCCGATTCTGATTTTATGGGCGATGTCCATTGCGAAATGGGAAAAAAAGCTGAAACAATGATCACCATATCATGATCAAGTAGTGTACAATTTAAATAAAATAGCCCGAGTTTGGAGGAACGATATGAATTCTATGCAAATGTGGAGCAGTCGATTTAGAAATTTTTTTCTTGATAACAAGTTTGTTCTCTTTTTACTCGTCCTGCTATTAATCGGATTGAATATCCTTGTTTTCATGAAAACATCTTTTATTTTCACACCGCTCATTGTACTCGTCAAAACCATCGCCTTACCGATTATTTTAACGGGGGTTGTGTATTATTTATTAAATCCGGTTGTCAACTTGTTAGAGAGGTTTAAAGTCAAGCGGATCTATTCGATTTTGCTTTTATATCTTGTCATTATTGGCGTGATTACAGTGACCATTGTGTCCATTATTCCTTTTTTACAAGCACAAACCATGAGTCTGTTTCATAACCTTCCGAAATACGTCGATACGGTAGAAGATCAAATTAGACAATTAACAGGCAGCAACTTCATTAATCAAGTGCAAAATACGATGAACTTTAATGTGTCTGAATTAGTCAGTAAAGCGTCAAGCCAAGCGACAAGTCTTTTGGAAAGCACCTTCACCGGTGTAGGGACATTTTTGGGTGCGCTGACTGAAATCATCATCTCGATTGTCACAGTCCCATTCATTCTATTTTACCTATTAAAAGACGGCAAAAAATTACCTGATTATTTCCTGAAATTTATTCCGAATAATCTAAGAGAGCATACACATATCGTGCTGCATGAAATGAATCATCGCCTGAGCTCATATATTCTAGGACAGATCATTGTCAGCTTCTGTATTGGTATTCTTCTCTTAATTGGATACATGATTATCGGTTTAGACTATGCCTTACTGCTGGCCCTCATTGCCTCATGTACAAGTGTCGTTCCTTATCTGGGTCCAACGATTGCCATTACACCAGCGATTGTGATTGCCCTTGTCACGTCACCAATTATGCTGTTAAAATTGATCATTGTTTGGACGGTTGTCCAGCTGATTGAAGGGAAATTCATTTCTCCGCAGGTTATGGGGAAAAACCTTCATATCCATCCGGTTACCATCATTTTTGTTCTTTTAACAGCCGGTAAACTTTTCAGCGTGATCGGCATCATTGTCGCTATTCCGACGTACGCCGTTCTGAAAGTTATCACGACCCACTTATTTGATTGGTTCAAAATGCGATCCAATTTGTATAAAGAAGAAAAGGTTTAATGTCATAATCTTTTTTTGAAAAAAATATAGTATCATAAAGACGAGCTTTCGATGAAGGAAGCTTGTCTTTATGTGGACATAGATGGTTGGCCTGTTCAAAAGATCAGAATTGAAAGGAAAGAAAATCATGAATCTATGGGATTTATTCGTGGCACTGGTTTTAGGAATTGTCGAAGGATTAACAGAGTATGCACCTGTCTCATCTACAGGTCATATGATCATTGTCGATGATCTATGGTTAAAATCAAAGGAAATCATTACGCCAGAGGCGGCAAACACATTTAAAGTCGTGATTCAGTTAGGTTCTATTTTAGCTGTGATGATTGTGTTCAAGGATCGTATTTTGAACTTGTTAGGCTTAAAGAAAAATATCACCGAAGAACAGAAGCGCAGCGGGCATAAGCTGACCATTGCTCAAATTGCAGTAGGACTCGTCCCAGCCGTCATTTTAGGATTCTTATTTGAAGACTATATTGATAAATACTTGTTTGACGTGAGAACAGTCGCTGTCGGTTTGATTTTAGGTGCAGTGCTGATGCTTGTCGCTGACTGGATCAATCAACGTAAAACAGAAACAAGCTCTGTCGATAACATGACGTACAAACAGGCGCTTTATATCGGACTGTTTCAATGTTTGGCATTATGGCCAGGCTTCTCTCGCTCAGGTTCGACGATCGCAGGCGGGGTTATTCTTGGGTTGAATCACCGTGCTGCGGCTGACTTTACATTTATTATGGCAATGCCGATTATGGCGGGGGCAAGCTTGTTAACACTTGTGAAAAATGCCGAATATTTAACAACAGACATGCTGCCATTCTTTATCGTCGGCTTTGTGAGTGCATTTGTTGTGGCTCTCTTTGTTGTTCGATTCTTCCTAAAACTGATCAATAAAATCAAACTGGTGCCTTTTGCGATATACCGAATTATCCTAGGTGTGATTTTATTTATCCTGTTCATGTAATGCTGTAAACTACTCTTTTAGAAGAGTAGTTTTTTTGTTGTTTCAGCTCTTTTAAACAGTAAAATCACCCTCTTAATTGGTAGAAAAAGAAGTTTTTTTCATAAATTAGTGTTTAAGAGACAGAGGGAGGGGTAGTACATAAACATACCAATTAAAGGAGGAGTTAGAAATAATGAGAAAAACAAGCAAATTTTTTGTTAGTTCTGTGATCGCTACGTCAATGGTTGCTGCCCCTCTATCTCTTACGACTTTTGGTCAAACGGCTGAAGCTGCTACGACAACAGGTGTTGATGGAAGTGTCTCTATTGATCCAGTAGCCATTGCCGATAAAATTGAACAAGCAGTAAAATCATCTCAAAATCGTGATGGATTCGTAAAAAATGCGGCGTACAGTGCCTTCTATGAAGCAGGTCAAAACTACAACGTTGTTGTCCAAAACTTAAGCCAAGATCATGACTTTAGCGGACTGAACAATGTTGTCTACTATGATAGTGTTGAATATGATGGTATTACGTTTGGTATTTGGGTATTTGAAGATGGTACGTTCGTCAATAATGGTGACGGCGGCTATATTAACTGGACATTTGTTGGCAGCTTTGACCGTGAGGAAGGAAGCGGCACTGTCGATTTCCATAAAAGATTCTAATCTTATTGTCAAAAGTCTGCCGGTGAATCGGCAGACTTTTTTATAACGCACATTCTTCTATTTCAAAACCTAAATCTTCAATGATGTGATGATCCGTTTGGACTTGCTGGCCTTTTGTTGTTAAATAATCGCCTACGAAAATGGAATTTGCCGCATAAAGGGCAAGCGGCTGAAGCGTCCGTAAATTGAACTCTCTGCCTCCAGATACTCGAATTTCCTTAGTTGGATTGACAAACCTCATGAGTGCCAACACTTTCAATGCTTTGATCGGATGTGTTCGTTCTTGATGCTCAAGCGGTGTTCCCTCGATTGCATGAAGAAAGTTGACTGGAATGGAATCCGCATCAATGGCTCTGAGCGCAAAAGCCATTTCAACAATTTGCTGGTTGGTTTCACCCATCCCAATAATAACCCCTGAGCAAGGTGACATGCCCGACTGTTTGACCTCCTCAAGGGTCGACAAACGATCATGATATGTATGAGTTGTCGTAATGTGAGCATGATGCTCTTGATGTGTATTGATATTGTGATTATACCGATGCACACCCGCTTCCTTCAGCCGCTTCGCTTTGTCTTCATTTAATAACCCAAGACATGCACACACCTTCAAAGGCATGGTCTCAGTGATCTCTTTTACTGCTGCCGTGACTTCATCTAATTCCCTATGAGAAGGCGCTCTCCCGCTTGCCACAATACAATAAGTCCCCGCTTTTCTCTTGAGCGCCTCACGCGCGCCAGCCACAATCGTTTTTTGATCAAGCATTGTATATCTTTCAACAGGTGCTTTTGAAATGATCGACTGTGAACAATAACCACAGTTTTCAGGGCAATAACCGCTTTTTGCGTTAAAAATCATATTTAATTTCACCTTGTTTTGAAAAAAATGAAATCGTACTTGATAGGCTGCATGCATGATAGATAATAATTCTCTATCGTCAGCTGCAAGAATGTCTAGACCTTCTTGCATGGTGATCGGTTCATTTTTCAGCGCTTTCTCCGCTATCGCTTCCCAAGACAAAGATATTTGTTTTCCCATCATAAGCTCTCCTTATGTTAACTTATTTTTATTAAAAGTTAACATAAGGGATTGTCGTTGGCAAGCATTGGATAAATGAAGTTTATAAATATACCAAAAAGGCGATGATCATGAAGTCATCGTACGAGCTTTCATTAATTATTTCATCGGTAACACTTCTTTTTTAGGGGAAAAAGAGGCATAAAAAAAAGCTGGGCTCATCCCAGCAATGTAAAGCTTTATGAAAAGAGATCATCAATCGTCGTCACGCTGTTTTGGCTGACGGCCTTTTTGCTTCTCTTTTTCTCTAATGTAATTAATGAAATCGATGGTTTGTCTTCGTGCTTCTTCGGAAAAATCGGAGGCAGCTTTAAACGCAATTTGCAAATCAGGATCGTCTGCAAGGTCGTCATCAGTTCCGCCTTTGTCCTTACCTGTGAGAAGATAATCCGTTGAGACCCCATATAACTCGGCGATTTTCACAATCATTTCACCGTCGGGCTTTCTCAAGCCATATTCCCAATTTGCATAGGTGGACATCGCCTTTAATCCGAGCTTTTTAGCAACTGTTGACTTGCTCCATCCATGCTTCTCTCTTAATTCAGTTAAAATCTTTCCAGTCAAATTATCCATTGGAAACACCTTTTTTCATGTTATGAGTAAATTTTATCATGAATTACACGGAAAAGATAATTAATTACACAAAAAGAATAAAAAAGTGATTGACTTACTCGTTTCGTGTATATTATCATAATGAATATAACTTACACATATTGAGTAAGAGGTGGAAAGATGAAACTTGAAAATTTACGAGAAGAACGCATTTTACAAGGAAAAACACAAACCTATATGGCGAAAAAGTTAGGATATAAGTACACGAGCGGCTATGCAAATATAGAAATGGGCAGAACGAAGCCTAGCTTAGAAATAGCAAAGCATATTGCAGATCTGCTGAATAGGGGTGTTCAAGAGCTTTTTTTTGACCAAAAGTTACACAAAATGAGTAACACTTTAAAGGAAGAGCATCTCTTAGAAAAGGGGAGACGAACAAAATGAATATCGAACATCCAATGGTAGCGCAGATGAATGACTTTGGATATCCAAAAAGCTACTGGTCATATGACATGAAGCGTTATGGATATCAAACAGAGATTGAGGACAGTCAGGAGGGATTTGAAGAAGATGAAACATCAGATGACGTTTGATGCCAGAAAGGAAGCGCAGCTTTGTTTAGTCCAAGCTGGCGGCTGGATCACCTTTCATCATCAGAAACCGGTGTTTGTTTTTTCCACAGCAGAAGGGAAGCAAACATACATGACCCTCTTGGCGGAAAAATTCGCTGAAGCAAAAAAGGAGGAATCAAGGCGACGTGAAACGATGGAAGCAAATCGTGACAATCCTCAAATGCTTGCTCAAAGCGAGTAAAAACGAACAAGACATCCGTCAGTGGGAAAAGGATGACGGGAGCTCATAACATGGTCATCCATTTCATCATTGATGCAGAGTTTTTGTTAACAAAAGATAGATTGATAAAAAGAATACGAGCAGCTGCAAAAGCGCAATGCCCGCACAAAATAAAAGGCGCACTATCACTTGAGATTCGCTTATTTGACGACATGCCGCTTGACATAGCTGACTGTCAAAACAAGCGTACATACGCAGAAAAAGGTTTGATACGTCCAGTGCACGTCAGCATCTTTCAGCCAAGACTACAACATATTCAAGAAGCACTTCATTCCATTGCGGATAAAGTCCCTCTACAGATTGTCGATTTAAGAGTTTCCCAGTTTTATAGTATGCGTCCAAGAATTGAAATCATTTTAAATACGATAGGTGATGGCACGAAGTCTTCACCAAATAAGGAGACAAGCATATGAACGAGCCAAAACAATTATTCATTCAAGAAAACCAGACATTCGTCGGTGAGATGGAAAGAGGAAAAATTCAAGTCATCGTGTTAGATGGGAATGTAGGAACGGCTTATCAGATAGATGTACCTGAACATGGAAAAACCATTATTCAAACGGCAAAAGGTCACTTTGCCAGAGTAGATCATGAGATTGGTTTTAAAATCAGCTAGATCGCTGAGCAGATCACAACACAATACAATACGTCCAAGACGGAAAGCCTGCGGACACTGATCAAGACCCTATGAAAAGGGGACTGATTGGTGTCCGTTTTTTATTTTCTTAAAAAAGGGAGAGAGCGAACATGCAAGATTTACTCATTGAATATAAACGAGCATTAAAGGATGCTAGAAAAAGATATGAACCATATAGAGAAAAAGAAGACAAACAGCTGTCAGATCAAGAGAAGCATGATAAGAAAATTATCGCCAGTATGGTCAGCGATCTCGAATACGTCGTGGAATGGCTTCAAATCGGCAGGCAGCCAGGCGCACGCAGAGGATTAGACAGACGTTCAGTCTATCAGCGCACCATCCTGGCAAATCCAGAAGTGTTAGAGGCTTTATCACATGAATATACCCTCATCCAAGAAAATGAAAGAGAAGTCAGTGAGCGGGACAAGAAACGAATTGACGAAGCCTTGTCCGTTTTAACAGATCGAGAAAAGGACGTGTTCTTTATGCACACAACACAAGGATTATCGTTTAGCGAGATTGCGGTCATGCTGGATGTCAAAAAGGGAACTGTCCAAAAACATATGGAAAGAGCTCGGGCAAAGATGTCCAAAAAAGTACAAGAACGCCTATTCGAAGCAGCTGAATAGGCGTTTTTTCTTTTACAAAATAAATGGAGCAGCGCTTGTCTTACAGTTGCCACCTATAGTTAGAAAGACCAAACGGATGTTTGCTAGCCCTACACAAATGATTCCTTCACAGGGAATCGTTCGAATTAAAAGGAGGCGGCAGGTGAATGTAAATGAAAGATAAACGGATAGAGGCCAAGCAGGATTATCTGAAAGGGATGACGTACCAGCAAATTGCTGATCATTACAATGTCTCGATCCATACCGTGAAATCATGGAAAAGACGATACGGATGGCAAAGACAAAAAACTTCGTCAAAGCAGGCACACTCGATTTTCAATCAATTTCTTTCAGATGAAACGATTGAAATCATGGAGAAAATGGACGGGCGTACATCGCTTGATTTAATCTGGGATCAAATTCAAATTCAATATGCTGCCATTATTCGGGCGCAGCGAATCATGTATGTGTCAGATCAAGAGGACATGATCAAAGAGCTGAAAAAGGCAGCATACATGCCTTCTTCGTTAGAAGAAACAGTAGAAGGAATTCAGCCAGAACCAGAAATCAGCACAGAAGAATATTCGTTTCAATTTTCATGGGACCGGCATGCCACGTTTTTAAATGCCCAATCCCGTGCAATGGGAGAACTCAGGCGTCTCATTAAACAGTTTGAAGAGCTCGCACATGCGAAGGATGAACGAAGATTAAGGCTGAAGCAAATTGAACTGACCATCGAAAAAACAAAAAAAGCAGTGCGTGAAGAAAAAGAGGAAGATCTTCACATCATGATTAAGCGGAAAGAGGATAACTCATGACGCCATTGATTGAAAAAGAAGTCAATCCTCATTTTGAACACTTTCTATTCGATTGGAATCAAAAGTTTCAATTTTTAGTAGGCGGCTACGGCTCCTCCAAAAGCTATCACATTGCGTTAAAGCTCATCTTAAAGCTGCTGGAAGAAAAGCGGACAGCACTTGTCATTCGAGAAGTATATGATACGCACCGCGAATCAACATTTTCTCTATTACAAGAGATCGTCAGCGATCTTGGCATCGACCATGTGGTGAAGTGCCGTAGTTCGCCGCTTGCCTTGACGTTTCGAAATGGCAGCAGCATCTTATTCAAAGGGCTGGACAAGCCTGAGAAATTGAAATCGATCAACAACATCTCGATCATTTGGATTGAGGAGTGTTCAGAGGTTTCTTATGAAGGCTTTAAAGAGCTGCTTGGAAGGCTGAGGCATCCGTCCTTACCGCTTTATATGATGTTATCGACCAATCCTGTTGGTCAAGATAATTGGACGTACAGACATTTCTTTCGAGATGAACAGCTGAAGCGATTTGTCCTAGATGACGAGACCTTATATAAAAAGCGAACCGTGGTCATCAAGGATACGTACTACCATCACTCCACAGCGGAAGATAACCTATTTCTCCCTAAAAGCTATGTGAAGCAGCTGGATGAGCTGAAAGAATACGACCCAGACCTCTATCGAATTGCGAGGAAGGGCTATTTCGGCATCAATGGCACAAAGGTTTTTCCTCAATTTGAGGTAAGAAACCATTCTGACGTATTAGAAGCGATTCAGCAGATTGACCGGCCGCTGAAACGAGCAGGCATGGATTTTGGATTTGTTGAATCGTACAATGCGCTCATTCGATTAGCCGTTGATCATGAAAAAAAGTACTTATATATTTACTGGGAATATTACGACCGCGGAAAAACAGATGATGAAACAGCCGTCGACCTAATAGAGTTCATTGAATCAAAGGAACTCATCAAAGCTGATGCAGCCGAGCCTAAAACCATTCACTATTTTCGGCAGCGTGGATTTCAAATGGTGGCAGCACATAAGTTTCAAGGCTCACGTTTGCAATATACAAAAAAGATCAAACGGTTTAAGAAAATCATTTGCTCTGATGCTTGTCCGTACACAATCTATGAACTTCAATCACTGACCTATAAGGCAGATAAGGATGGCCGTTTAGAGGAAGATGCATTTCAAATCGATCCGCACACATTATCAGCCATCTGGTATGCGCTGGATGATTATGAAGTGACGGATTTAAAACAGACCGCCTCTGAGCGTGTCCGTCCAAACAGAGAGAGGAGGTCCATACAATGAAACAATTGAAAGCAACGATTATGAAGGCAAACATGTCTGATCATACAAAACAAATGTATGCAGATGAATTTTCCTATGAAAAAGATGACATTGTTCCCCCGCCTTACAACATCAATGAATTAAAAAGCATGGCAGAATATTCAACCATTCTTCAGCAGTGTATTGATGCGTACAAAACCAATATTTTAGGCTTTGGGTTTGGGGTGGAATATGCCTTTGACTTTAATGCAGAAGGTGTAAAACCGTCAAAAAAGAAAGCCGCAGAGAAGGAATGGACAAGACTTGAAGAGTTTACGAAGTACATGAACTATGATGAGTCTGCCGATGTGGTTCTAGGCTATGTCCTCGAAGACCGAGAGAAAACGGGCAATGGTTTTTTAGAGGTGCTGCGAGATGGACAAGGAAAGCCGGCAGGAATTGAGTATTTAGATGCGCTTCATATCCGCATTTGCAAGCTTAGTGAGCCAGTCGACGTCGAATTCAGGTACACAGAAAACGGCGAAATGAAGACAATGAATCGAAAGAAACGATTCCGAAAATATGTGCAGGTCATCAACGAAAAGAAAGTCTTCTTCAAGGAGTATGGTGACCCGCGCATTTTGCATTGTGAAACAGGCAAATACGATGACACCACACCAGAGGCACTTCGCGCAACAGAAGTGATTCATTTTAAAATTGGCAGTGGAACGTATGGGATTCCCCGCTGGATTGGCAACATCGTCAATATGTACGGAGCACGCAAGGCAGAAGAGCTGAACTATCTTTATTTTAAACAAGGACGGCATGTACCAGGTGCCATCATTGTCGAAAATGGCATGCTGTCAGAGTCATCCTATCAGCAGCTTCAAGATTATATGGACGATATTGAAGGATCTGATCATGCACATAAGTTTCTATTGCTTGAAGTTGAAGGTCTACCGACAGAAAAAGGGTTAACGGGAGAAGAAGATGTCTCAAATGTCAAAGTGAACTTTAAATCCCTAGCTGAGATCCTGCAAGAAGATGCGCTCTTTTTAGAATACGATGAAAAAACAAGAAACAAAATCCGCTCTGCGTTTCGCCTGCCGCCAATTTACACAGGTGAGTCTCAAGACTATAACAAAGCGACAGCAGATACAGCGCGTAAAACAACAGAAGAGCAGGTATTTCAGCCGGAACGGTATCTCATCACAGGAAAACTCAATACTCTTTTCCTGCCGGATCTTGATATTTGGCATGTCCGATTTCTATTAAATGGCCCTGATTTTAGAGACCCATTAGAGATCGCCAAGGTTCTGACGCCATTTATTCAGGCTGGGGCAGTGTCACCTAACGATTTGCGCGATCTAGCAGGACGAATTCTCGGAAAAACGCTAGAGGAATGGCCTGAGGAACTCTATCACCGACCTTTAGAAAACCGCATGAAATCAGCTGAAGAACAGCCTCAATCAGAGCCTGACCAGCTGACGAAATAAACAGAAGCGCGTGAGCTTTTTTGAAAGGGGGTGAACATATGCCAAGAGAACTAAAAAACGCTAAAATTACGCATGTTTCCTACGTGGACAGAGCAGCGAACAAGAAGAAATTCTTTTTGATGAAAGCAAAGAAAAAGCGGCCTGACTTTCAAAAGGAGGTCAATGTCCTGACAAAGGCTGAAGATGCTCATCGCCTCGTGTACGGTGTCGTGTATGAGCCGAATACGCCTGATGCACATCAAGATTTTATGACAGCCAAGGAAATTGAAAGAGCGGCACACGGCTTTATGAAGGATGCCCGCCATATTGACAAGCAGCATGATTTTCAGGATGGTGTTGGCGAAGTGGTTGAATCGTATATTGCTCCGGCTGATGTAGAGGTAGGCGGGGAGCTGATTCGAAAAGGATCGTGGGTGCTTGTGACAAAGGCTTCCCAAGAGATTTGGGACCAAATTCAGAAGGGCCACATTACAGGCTATTCAATGGCTGGAACGGCGGACATCGTCGCCATAGAAGAACAAGATGAGCTTCTATCTCAAGGCACGAATGAGAGAGGGCTTTTTTCTTTGCTGAAAAATTTCTTTTTAAAAGAGGAAGGTGCAAACATGTCACAACCATTTTGGAACGTTTTAGACCATCTGCTGGAAACCTTACAGTCAAGTGATGGTGATGAGGCGGATGTAAGAGCTGCCTTAGAACAGCTCATTCCAATCATGCAAGACATCCTGAAGACAGAGGATGTACTTCAAACGATTGGTGAAAGGCCAGCAGCCGTACAAAAGGAAGATGCCGCTTTAACGACGGATCAAGTACGAGAGCTCGAAAAAGCAAAAATGGCCATCGAAAACGTCTTACAGCAGGCTGAACAACAGGAAACAGATCAAACTGAGGAAGAACCTGTCCAAAAAGTGCTCGAGCAAGTCGTTGCACCGATTCGTCATCAGCTCTCTTTCTTAGAGAAATCAGCCAGCAGAGAAAAAGCAGCGATGCAGGAAGTGCTTCAGCAGCAGCTTTTGCCTATTTCAGAGCGAATTCACATGCTTGAAAAGGCGCGGGGTATGTCAAAACAAACAATCCATGATACCCAAAACGACACGACAAAACCCATATGGGATGGCTTACTATAAGCCTAAATAAGGAGGAAACAGTGTGAGAAATCAAGAGTTGATTCGCAAGGCTGAAATGACACTTGCCAGCTTAAAAACCGGCGGTCTCATGAACGCAACCCAATCCAACACATTCATTAGAATGATGCAAAACACACCAACCGTTTTAAATGATGCACGCATCATTCCGATGGAAAGTGATTCACAAAAAATCGAAAAAATCGGCTTTGGCCAGCGTATTTTGCGCCCGGCAGAGGAAGGCCAAGCGCTTGATGCGAAAGACCGTGTTGTCCCAGCGACAAGCACTGTCCAGCTAAATGCGAAAGAGGTCATTGCAGAGATTCATATGACCTACGACAGCATTGAAAACAATATTGAAAAAGACGGAATCCAGCAGACGATTATGCAAATGCTGGCTGAACGAGCGGCGGTCGATATTGAAGAGCTCATCGTCAATGGGGATACGACTTCATCAGATCCATTTTTAGCTCAAATAGATGGCGTGAGAAAACAAGCAGTATCTCATATTGTCGATGCAAATGGAGCGGAAATTAGCCGCCAAATGTTTAAACAAGCCTATAAAGCGATGCCGTCAAAATACTTACGTGTACCTCAGGATTTCCGTTTCTACACATCCCCAAGTTTAGAGGTTGAGTGGAAGGATCAAGTAGCAAACCGTCAGACAAGTCTCGGGGATGCGGTCATTCAAGGCGGACTTTCTTCTGCATTCGGTGTGCCGGTCAAAGGTCTAGCCAATATGCAGCCATATGACGAAGCGGGAACAGACGTATCAGATATTTTGCTGACACACCCTAAAAATATTATTGTAGGTTTTTCTCGTAATATTCGAATTGAAGTAGAAAAAGATATTCGCAGCCGTAAATTTATTATTGTCCTGACAGCGAAGCTAGACAGCAAATTTGAGGAAGAGGATGCTGTAGCAAAAGTGATGAAAGTGAAAGAGTAGGTGACGGCAGGCTATGATTATTTCTGCTGAAGAACTGCAAGCCTATTCTGTATTTGAGCGTGTGAAAAGTCGATCTGTAGAAAGACTGACAGCAGATATTATCGAAGCAGAAGCTGCGGTATTTCAGATCGTAGGTCATGATTTCTCAAGCGAAAAATATCAGCCCCTTCCTGAAAAAGCAAGAATCGCATTATTAAAAATGGCCCAATATTTTGCCATGCTGAATGATGACGAATCTATGATGAAAGGCTTTACGTCAGAAAAAATGGGTGATTATTCATATGCGAAGGCAGCTGATCAAGTGAAAGGCAAACCTTATGTATATGCCCTGCTTGTCGATTACATTGAACCATCATTAACTGGCGGAAGTACCAAATTAAAGGTGAGATCATTATGAGCTATCAATCTCTCTTAACTGATCGCTGTGATCTTTTTCACCTTGACCATCAAGAGGCGTCCCGCGGGAAATTCGGGGTTCCAGCTGGTGATTTACAAACGACCCTTTCTTATCCCGATGCGCCCAGCCTGACAGATCTTGCTTGTTATGTCATAGAAAAAAATCAGTCACTCGTGCAAGAAGAGCCGAATACAGTCATTTATCAATCCTATCTTGTCCATTTTCCTTTAGCAAGTGATGTTCGCCTACATGACAAAATGGTGTGGAACGGCATCTCATTTAAATTACAGCAGCCTAAAACAGTGAAAAATCATCACATTGAAGTGATGGCAGTCAGGAAGGAAAATCTATGAAAATTGATGGTCTTGACCGGCTGCTTTCACAGCTGGAAACAGCGTGTGCCGGCGGCTTAAAGGCAGAATATCAAGATTGGCTAGAGGACATGGGTCTAGAGCTTTTGGACATCATTCAGGATGAGTTAATCAAGAAGAATGCTGTCGATACAGGCCGGCTTCTAAGCTCCTTTACGCAAGGAGACAAGGAGAATCATTTTCTGATTTCAAGAGGCGGTCTCACACTTGAAGTGGGGACGCAGCTTGAATATGCCTCCTATGTCAATGACGGACATGCTACTTCTTCAAGTGGAGAGCGAAGATGGGTGCCCGGCAGATGGGCTGGCAGCCGCTTTGAATATGATCCGAATGCAAAGACAGGGATGATGCTTGCCTCACAATGGATAGATGGAAATGGCTACTGGGATCATGCTGTCATGCTCTATGAGCAAATGTTTGAACAGTCGCTGGATCGAAAGCTTCAAAGCTGGTTCGATCGACATTTTGGGAGGTGATGAAATGAATCAAGAAGTCGGGGCAATCATGCATTATATTTACACATACTTTCCTGTGACAATGTATGATCGACTTTTGCCAGAGCGTTTTCAAGTACCATCCGTTTATGTGCCGCCCGTAACAGTCATCAGCGGTCCAGATACGGTATCTACTTTTATGAAATCTTATTCGCTGCAAGTGAAAGTGTTTCATATGGATTCAGAAAAAGCGCATGACGCGGCAGAAACAATTGTTGATGCATTGCTTGCTGATCGTCAAATGATTCAGGTGATGAGTGAAGATGGAAAGGTGCTTGATGATTATGTCCGCATAAAAAGAGTGGAAACAAGAATGATAGATCAGGGCGTAGCAGCGATTGTCCTGACGTGGGATAGCAGTTATTGGTACAACCGAGACAAACAAGCAAGCCTTGAAGATATCAACTTTTCAGATGGGGTGATCAAACGTGAGCAAGACTAAAAAAGCACAGCTCGCTCAAACAGCTGGCGAAGAAAAAGAATTTGGCTTTTCATTTGAAGCCTTAAAGGAGCACAGTAAGGATCTTTTTGGGGTTAAACCAGAAATCCTTGAAGGTGCTCTTTTTTATATCAAACATCAACCAATTACAAAAACAGAAGCGAAAAAGCACATTGATGCTTTTTTGTCCAAGGAGGTTTAAAGGATGAACGGAGGCACATTTACACCAGGTACAGAGAAAAAGCGTCCTGGCATTTACTTTAATTTTAAAACAACAGCAGAGCAGCGAATTACTTTAGGCGATCGAGGTACGGTGGCACTTCCTCTTGTGATGAGCTGGGGAGAACCAAAAACCTTTATTTCCGTTTCAAATATGGAAGACTTAAATAAAAAGGTTGGACTCAATATTGATGACAAGTCGCTTCTTCTGTTCCGTGAAGCAAAGAAAAAAGCACAAACTGTCTTGCTTTACCGCCTAAATGAAGGAGAGACAGCCAAAGCTGAAATCGCAGAAAACTTTGTGGTCACAGCAAATTATGGCGGTCTAAAAGGAAATGAGATCACCATCCAAGTGGCAGAAAATGTACTCGACAGCACAAAGCGTGACGTCATCACCTATCTTGGAACAGATATTGTCGATAAGCAGGTTGTCACGGATGTCAAAGATCTTGTGAAAAACAAATATGTTCAATTTTCTGGTAAAGGTGAAGCAGTCATTACAGCTGGTGTGGCACTAAGCGGCGGGAAAAACGGTGTGGCAAGTGTCGCAGATTATACAGCTTTCCTAGAAGCGGCTGAAACAGAATACTTTGATGTCATTGCGCTCCCAATCGATAATAGTGAGCAATTAAAAGCAACATTCGCTTCCTTTATCGAGCGTTTACGTGATAAGCAAGGACGTAAGGTGCAAGGAGTTGTGGCCAACTATGCAGCTGACCAAGAAGGCATCATCAATGTGACAAGCGGTGTTGTGCTGGAAGACGGAACAGAACTAACGCCTGCTCAAGCAACAGCATGGGTCGCAGGGGCAAGTGCAGGAGCAAACTTCAATCAGTCACTGACATTTGTTGAATACGAAGGAGCAGTGGATACATTAGAACGCCTTGATAATGATCAAGTAGAATACCGTTTATCACAAGGGGAGTTCCTCTTCACCTTTGATGCGAGAGATCGTACGGTGAGTGTTGAAAAAGATATTAACTCCTTGACAAGCTTTACAGCTGAAAAGAATCAGCAAATGGCGAAAAACAAAATCATTCGTGTGCTTGATGCAATCAACAATGATTTGACGTTCGAATTAAAAAATCTGATTAAATTACGCAAAGCCAATGGCAATGACATTCCAGCATCTGATGATGGGGTGCAGCTTGTGAAAACACTGATTACACAGTATCTCACACAGCTTCAAGATGGCAGCGGCATTACAGGCTTTAACTCAGAAACAGATATCGTGATCGGTCTCAATGAAGATCGTGATGGATTTATCATCGATCTAGCTGTTCAACCAGTAGATGCAGCAGAAAAATTCTATTTCAATGTGGAGGTGAAGTAAGATGGCTTTTAAAGCGCAAAATACAATTTCAGGTAAAGAGGGTCGTCTTTTCTTAGAAGGTGAGGAGCTTGCCTTTATCAAAACGTTTGAAGCAAACGTGGAGAAAAACAAATCAGAAGTCAACGTAATGGGCCGCCGAATGACTGGTCATAAAACAACAGGGGCAAACGGAACAGGAACAGCAACATTCTATAAAGTCACTTCACGTTTCGTTCAATTAATGCTCAACTATGTGAAAAAAGGGGAAGACCCATATTTCACTCTTCAGGCTGTAATTGACGATAAGTCATCAGGCCGAGGCACTGAGCGTGTGACATTATTTGATGTCAACTTTGATTCAGCTAAAATCGCTGGACTGGATGTCGATTCAGAGGCACTTGAAGAAGAAGTTCCGTTTACATTTGAAGACTTTGATCTGCCTGAAAAGCTGAAGAATTCTTTCTAATTAAGAAAAAGGCATTACGAATGACGAAAATATATGTTGTTTTTATTTTATTCGACGATATGGTATAATTTTTCATAGTTACAGAGTAGCTACAAAAGAGTTACTGTGTAACCCCAAAAAGTTTCTTAGAAATATGTTTACATGCAAAGTACTTTGCATAAAATAAAAAGAAGCCAGGATGCGTCAACATCCCGGCAATGTACAATTTGGCCCTCAAGGGGCTGGCTAATCGAATAGGATGTTCAGGATAGACTTTCCCTTTTACCTACCAAAGCTCAAGGGGGAGTCTATTTTTTGTCTATATACGTCAACAGGGCAACGATAAATGACCCGAATGCAAGCATTAACATAAGCGCTTGAAATGTTGACATGAGCATCACCCCCTTCCTATCGGGGATGAGCCAGACACCCTTGAGCAAGCCGTTCAATTGTACAACCTAAATTATACATGAAAAGATTGGAAAGCACATTCAAAAAATGGATGTGCTTTTTTGCATTAAAAAAACATAACAAAGGGAGTTTTTAAACATGAGCGAAAAACAAACATTTGATCTTTCATTTTTTATGCCAGGACAAACAGTAGAAGCGGAAGAGGTCAAAGTACCGATCTCTAAGCGTTTTGTTGATAAAAAAGGGAATGTCATTCCTTTTGTCTTTAAAGCCATTACAACTGAACGCATTGATGAACTGGAAAAAGAAAATACGACCTTCAAAAATGTCAAAGGCAGAGGCCGCGTAAAGGACTTAGACAGTCAGCGCTTCTACGCACGAATTGCGATTGAATCAACCATTTATCCAGATTTCCGCTCAAAAGAATTAAGGGAAGCCTACAGCACACAAGATCCAGTTGAAGTAGCAAAACGTGTTCTGTCAGTTGGCGGTGAATATGCAAACTGGTTAAACAAAGCCATCGAAATCAATGGATTCGAAGATGAAATTGAAGATTTAGAAGAAGCAGCAAAAAACTAATAAAGGATGGGGATAAAGAAGCGGTGTTTTTATATTACGCCATGCACGAGCTTCACTACTCCCCATCTGAACTCCTAGATTTATACGAATCACCAAGACCGTTCAAAGCATTCCTATTCGGACTCATCAGCTACAAGCTAGACATGCTAGAAAAAGAAGCAAAGAAAGGAGGGAAATAATTGGCGAAACTCACTGCACGATTTGAATTAGAGGACAAAGTATCGAAGAAGCTTATGCGCATTCAAAAACGATTTCAAACGTTTGAGAAGCAGCTCAAACCATTTAGAAAACCGGTAAAAATAAGCTTGGAAATGGATGAAAAGAATTTAAGAAATCTCACTTTATCGCTTCGAAAAATTTCAGTATTTTCCATGAGACTGGATCAGGGAATCTATCGTGATTTAAAAGCATTAAACAATCAGTTAAATATGCTCCCAAATCATCTGGTCATAACCATTCAAGCAAAGGGACTAGATGTTATTACATCCAGCATAAATCGTTTAAAACAAGCGGGGACAAGCCCCATTCTGCTGACGTTTCAACTAAACGATCAATTGTCAGGTAAAATGTCATCGATTAAAAAATCTATTTTTCAGCTCATGAACAGAACGTACTATATGAGATTAAACATGGTTGACCAAGCGACCGCTGCAATTCAACGAATCAAAAAGACACTTAAAAGCTTGACAATGTCTAAACACGAAATCAGAGTGTCGGTTCAAGACAATGCAAAGAGTAAGTTGAAAAAACGAGATCAGTCAGAGTCGGTTGTGAAAGAACAAAACATAAAAAAAGAGCCTGAGGCTGTTAGTCCGTCAGTGAAAACAGATGAACCTAAACAGAGTTGGCTTCAAAACCTTGCCAATAAAGGATTAAATGAAATTCAAAAATATGCAGGTGACGTTGCAGACAAAGTGAAGGAAAAATTGAGTCCTAGAAAATTTTGGGACGAAAAAGCACTTCCTTGGGTTGAAAATAAAATGGAAGATTACAAACAAGATGTGATCGGAAGAATTAAAGAAAAGATTAAATTTAATCCTGAAAAAAAACTAGATCAATTGGTGAAGACTGGATTAGATCGTCTCTTTGGTGCAAGTGATCAATCAAGTGAAAGTGCCACTCCAGCGCCAACAACGGCACCAACAACGGCACCAACAACGGCGCCAACAACGGCACCAACAACAGCACCAACAACAGCACCAACATCAACACCATCAAATCCAGCTCCCAAAACGAAACCTCAGCCGCGAGGTGGAAAAGGCTTGTTTCGCAATAGCTGTTGCCCCTGTTGTGCAAGAGGTTTAAGCAGGGGAGGATCTACTAAAACTAAAAATAGAAATGGTCAATCACCAAGACAATCTACAAATCCAAATGCCACAACAAGAACCGAAATGAATAGAAGGCCTCCAAGTAAATTAGGGAAACTGAAAACAAATGCAGGTAAATTATTTGGAAAAATCCCTAGTGGACTAAAGAAAGGTGCGGGTATCGCAGCTTCAGTTGGCGGACTTACGGGTTTAGTGAAAGGTAGCAAGGGGTTAAGTGGATTAGGGGATGCAGTGAAAAATATAGGTAAAGGGAGCGGCAAGTTATTAAAGAAAGTACCTATTCTAGGAAGTATACTTAGTGCAACAAATCTAATCGGTATGAACAAAGAGAATGCTGGTGAAAAGATCGGTACGACTGGAGGCGGAATCGCCGGCGGGATGGCAGGTGCAGCAGCAGGTGCAGCTATTGGAAGCGTAGTTCCAGGGATAGGTACAGCCATCGGCGGTCTAGTAGGTGGCATCGCTGGAAGTATGGGTGGCGAATCTATCGGTGAAACGATTGGAAAATGGTTTGATGGAGGCGGATTTGAAAAGATCGGCCAAAAAGCCATAGAAATTAAAGATCAAATTGTTGAAGTTTGGTCAACGGTCGCGGACTGGTTTATCGAAAATGTCTGGACGCCATTAAGCGGTACAGTTGTCACAGTAGCAACGACCATCTGGTCAAGTCTGGTCAATGCCTGGACATGGATTCAAGAAACATTCAGTGCAGTTGCAGGCTGGTTTATCGAAAACGTTTGGACACCACTAAGCGACACAGTCGTTACGGTAGCAACGACCATCTGGTCAAGTCTAGTCAATGCCTGGACATGGATTCAAGAAACATTCAGTGCAGTTGCGGGCTGGTTTATCGAAAACGTTTGGACACCACTAAGCGACACAGTCGTTACGGTAGCAACGACCATCTGGTCGAGCCTAGTGAATGCCTGGACATGGATTCAAGAAACATTTAGTGCAGTTGCAGGCTGGTTTATCGAAAACGTTTGGACACCGCTAAGCAGCACAGTCGTTACAGTCGCTACAGGGATTTGGACAGCATTATCAAATGCATGGAAAACGATACAATCAATCTTTGGAGCTGTATCGTCTTGGTTTATGGAAAATGTGTGGAATCCACTTGTAGATACAGTAGGAACTATTAAAGATAGCATCGGGAAAAAGTTTGAAGAAGCGTATAAAGTCGTGACAGATATATGGGATGGATTATCCAAATGGTTTGAGGACAACATTCAAAAGCCGATTGTAAAAGTAGCAGAATCCATTAGTAATGGGTTTTCTGCAGCATTTGGTTGGGTTAAAAAGATTTTTGACAAAGCAGGCGGTATTGTAGATGTAGTCATAAATTGGATTGTTGGGAAGAAAAAACCTGATAACAATGCCACAGGCGGCTATATCACCCAGCCAACCTTATCATGGGTCGGAGAAGCTGGTAACGAATTTGTTATTCCAACACAAAATAACCGAGGGCGAGGGAAGATGCTGCTTGCCCAGGCTGCTTCTCATCTTGGAATGTCTGTTATGCCAAGCGGAGCAGCAGGAAATCAAGTATCAAGCTCTCCAGCTTCTCCAGCTTCTCCAGCTGTAGCTTCATCATCTTCTGGCGGTTCAATAGACGGATCGGTCTCGATGACTGGGAACATTCAAGCCTCTAGCATAGGCGAGCAATTTAATAACGATTTTGAACAAGGATTAAATCAAAAAGTGATTTCACTAGATCAATGGAAACAAAAGAATATTCAGCAGCCTTTTGGTCAATTGACCTCAGACTCAGGTAAGTATGGTCAGCAAACAGTTGTTGCTTTTGCGAATGGTCAGCAGATGACATCAACAGGAACAGACAGCTTTTTGCAAAGTCGTGTAAAAGCACCATACCAACAAGTGATGACAGCATCACCAACTTGGGGCTCTGGAACGGTTAGTGGTTTTGCCACAGGTCAAAATGCCACATCAATTGGTACAAGCCAATACGTAGATCAGCACATCAAACAACCATTTCTGCAAGCAAAACAAGAATCACCAAGCTGGGGCTCAGGAATGATAGATGCCTTCAATAGCGGCATGCGTTCGAAAGCAAGTGAAGTCACACAAGCCGCCAAAGAAATGGCGAAGAAAGTAGAGCAGGCGTTTAGAGAGGAATTAGATATTCATTCACCTTCACGTGTCATGATGAGTCTTGGGAAATTTGCATCGATTGGTGTCGTCAAAGGGCTCGACTCAGTTGATGTGAAAAAGTTTGCTGAAAATCAGGCTGGTTCATTAATTGGTGCCTTCAGTGGTATGGGAGCTTCAGGTCTTAGTGTTCAGCAATGGCTCATGGCAGCTTTGATGGCAACTGGCACATCTATGAACTGGCTTCCAGGTCTTATGACCATTGCACAGCATGAATCAAATGGAAATCCGCGAGCAATCAACTTATGGGATTCCAACGCCAAGAAGGGAACGCCTTCTAAAGGGTTAATGCAGACCATTGGACCGACGTTTAATTCTAATAAAGGCAAAGGCATGAATGACATTTGGAACCCAATTCATAATGCCGTAGCAGCCATTAACTACATTAAGGGCAGATATGGAACAGTCTTTAACACACCAGGATTACGAAGTATGAGAAGAGGCGGGCCTTATAAGGGATACGCAAATGGTGGACTGATTACTCAGGAGCAGGTAGCTAGAGTCGGTGAAGGAAACAAACGCGAATGGATTATTCCTGAAGAAAGAGGTATTCGCGGAAGGTATTTATTAACGCAGGCAGCCAAGGCACTTGGAATGCAAGTATATGATCCAGCAAATGCGCCTGCTCCTTTACCAGAATCACAGATGCAGCAAGTCACCTCAGCTCAGTCTTCTAGTAGTACAACAGCGTCAGGTAATAAGCAAATCACCATTCAATTCAATGGGGATCAGCATTTCCATAATGGACAAGATCAGCAATCGCTTGTTGAAAAAATTAGACAAATGCTCGTAGATGAACTGGAAGTAGAGCTTCATACAGGGACGAAGGGGGTCGTGATCGATGGGTAAATCAGTGTATCAATTGTGGATTTCCCAAGGAAAGGACAAGTTGCGATTCCCTGTCCTTCCATCCGAACTTGAAATCACAAACAACGTACAAAATGAAACGGTAAAGGTCGCCTCTTTTGGAGAACTGACCTTTATTGATGTCCCATCGGCTAAGCAAGTATCATTCACTTCATTATTTCCTAAGAAATATTCGCCAATTGCTGAATATAAAAGCATTCCATCACCAGAGAATGCGATAGCGAAAATTGAACGAATGATGCGTTCAAAGAAGTCTGTGCGGCTGATTGTAACTGGGACAAAAATCAATATGACGTGCAGCATTGAAAGCTTCACCCACAAAGAAGGGTCATATGATATTGGGGATCGTGAGTTTACGATTGAGTTAAAGGAATATATAACCGCATCGCCTAGGAAAATCAAACGAAAGAAAAAAGCAAAACAAACGAAAAAGAAAAGGCCTTCAAAAACACCGCCAAAAATGTACACCGTTAAAAAAGGAGATACGCTGTGGGCCATTTCAGGCAGGTTTTATGGCGACAGTACAAAATGGCGGCGTATTTGGAACGCCAATAAAGCGGCGATGATTAAACGAAGTAAACGCAATATTAAGCAGCCAGGGCATTGGATTTTCCCTGGACAAAAGTTAAAAATTCCACAATAGGGGGGGCTGGCATTGATCGAGCTTTTTGCCATCAGAAGCGGCACCATGTATGAGCTTGTCACAGAGAGTGTGACACTTCAGGGGCAAAGGTATCAAGCCCCTCGCTCTATTCAGGCAAACATTATCACAAAGCAAGGCAGTCAAGCATATTACCGTGTCTCAGAAGGAGACACGGTTCTTTTTAAATGGAAAGGAAAAGAGCTGTTCAGAGGCATTGTGTTTTCTCGGACGCCTGTTGAAGGGAAACTAACCTTTACCGCATACGATATGCTTCAATATTTGGTGAAAAACCAAGATGTCTATGTTTTTTCAAAACAAAGAGCAGATCAAATCTTGAGACGGATTGGCGCTGATTTTCAAATTCCAATGACCTCCATTGACAATACAGGGCATGTCATAAAATCACTAGTGTTTAAAAACGATACGAGTTTATATGACATGATTCTGAAAGCGTTAAAAGAAACAAAGCGGCAAACCGGCAGAAATTATCAAATTTATTCAACTAAAGGAAAAATGGGGCTGAGAGCTTGGCCAGATCCAGAGGACGTATGGGTCATTGAATCAGGCGTTAACCTTATTGGTTATCAGTACAGCACCTCGATTGAAGAGACAGCCACTCGTGTCAAGCTCCGAACGTCTGCAGACGAACAGGGGAAGAATAAGAAAAAAGGTAGCAAATCAGAGATTGTAGTGGTCGAACAGGATAAAGCAGGTCAAAGTAAATACGGTATTTTACAGCATGTTGAGACGGTTACAGGGCAAATCAACCAGCCGCAGCTGCAAAAAAGAGCCAAAGTACGGCTGGCAGAGAAAAAAGGCGTTAAACAAGAAGTCAAAAGCATACAAGCGCTAGGCATTCCTGAACTGCAAAGCGGTCTTCCAATCTATTTAAAAATCCCTGAAATTAACGTGAAAAAAACGTACTGGATCGATCAAGACAAACATGAATTCAGTGGGGTGAAACACACCATGACAATTGATGTCGTTGAGAAAAATACCATCCCAAAGGGTGATCAAGCGTGAGGTTAAGTGAAGCGATTAAACGATTAGCAGTGAATGCTGTAGATGCCGCCTCTCCAATTGATCTGGTGGTTGGAGAAGTCACGGCAGTTTCTCCTGTAAGCATCCGGTTAAATGAAAACCATAAGCTAGTCATTCCGGAAGAATTACTGATTTGGCCAAAACGCCTAAATAAGGGTGAGGATGATGAACTGAAAAGGGGAGACAGCATTATGGTGCTCGCAATGGCAGGAGGGCAGTCCTTCTACATCATCGACAAATTGTAAGGGAGGTGATGAACGTGGCACTTTCACCAGAGGAAGAAATCGAGGAAACAGAAGAAGACGAAGAGGTGGAAACCTCGACGACGTATCGAATAGATGTTGAAACTGGCAGACTGACAGGCGAAACCATTTCAGGCATTGAAGCAATTCGTCAATTCGTTTATATGACACTCAGGACAGAGCGGTATGCACATCCTATCTATAGCCACGACATTGGCACTGAAATCCAGGAGCTCTTGACGGATACAGAAGCCACGGATGAATACAAAGAAATGGAGATTCCGAGACTGCTAGAGGAAGCACTGATTGTGGACGAACGGATTGATCATATTGAAGAGTTAGAGGTCACAAAGCAAAATGACTCGTTTCATGTCAAACTAGCTATTGTCACAGATGAAGGCACATTAGAAATAGAGGAGGTGATGGAGGGCGATGTTTGAGGAACAAACGTATGAAGCATTGATGGAAAGAATGCTGGACAGACTGCCAGATGACATAGATAAAAGAGAAAACAGCGTCATTTGGAATGCCTTGGCACCTGCTGCCGCTGAACTGGCCCAGTCCTATATTTGGCTTGATCAAGTGTTCGAGCTTGTCTTTGCAGATACAGCACAAGGAGAGTTTCTAGATCGGCGGGCTGCTGAAGTAGGGATTGAAAGAAAACCAGCGACTAAAGCGGTTTGGTCAGCGGCTATTCAACCAGAGAATATCAACATCCCAGTTGGCTCACGTTTTTTTATTGAAGATGTCTATTTCCAATATTCGAAGGATGGTACGCTTGAATGCGAGACACCTGGCAGGGCCGGCAATGGTCAATTAACAGATCAGCCGCTGCTGTCACTTGATACTATCCCAGGACTTGAATCGATTATTATGAAAGAATTGGTGATACCAGGACAAGAGGAAGAAGATGACGCTTCGTTATATGATCGCTACTTAATACGTGCAAGGCGGGAGGCAGTCAGTGCCAACAAGGCGCATTATAAAAAATGGGCTGAGGAAGTGACAGGGGTTGGCAGAGCGAAAGTGTTCCCGCTTTGGAATGGAGAAGGAACGGTCAAAATTATCATCACAGACGGCAATCTAGATGTTGCATCAGATCTTCTTGTTAAAAGAGTACAGGAATACATCGACCCAGTACCAGGCGAAGGAGAAGGGCAAGCGCCTATCGGTTCAAAAGCGACCGTCGAAAGCGCCAAATGGCTTGATATTGACATAGAAGTATCCGTCGAACTTCAAATGGACTGGACCCTTGAAGGAGCGCAGAAAGAAATAGAAGAAAAGGTAAAAGCGCTGTTGAAATCAATCGCATTTGAAAAGAGTACCATTCGAATGTCCGCCTTAAATGATATTCTGTACCATTCAGAAAGTGTATCAGATTATGCAAACGTGTTATTGAATGGGGAGTCGAGAAACTTAGTGTTACAGGACATTGAGATACCGCGTCTGAGGCAGGTGAAGGTTATTGAGCAAACAGGATGAAATGAAAAACTACTTGCCGCCGTATTTTACAGAGATTTATGAAATAGATCACCTGCTCAAAACAGAAGCACCAGAGTTTGAGCAATTGGATGAATCCATTTTCGATTTAACGGATCAGTTCTTCCCTTTGACAGCGACATGGGGATTGAATAGATGGGAAAGAATGCTGAAGGTGCAGCGAGAATCAGATGACTCCATTGAACTTCGCAGGGCACGCTTACTCAATATGATGTCAAACATTCCACCGATCACGTATCTTTCATTAGAGAAATCGGTGAATCGCTTTCTCAAAAATCCAAGTGCCATCATCCGTCTCACCACCAATCGCTATCATTTCGCCTTACGTGTGAACCTAGATGACCTGCAAAACACTAGATATATTGTAGAAATACTTGAAACGTTAAAACCAGCGCATTTGGCTTATACGTTCACTGCATTTCATCATACCGATGTACATGAAAAAAATGATCATCATCAAAGGCTCACACTGCGAAGCAGAGTGGGTTTTTTCGATCATATTCCGATTTTACTGAATGGTGAATTTGTATTAAATGGGTCGTTTTATCTTAGCGGAACACGAGGTACAACCGATGTACCTGCTCGTTTTCGGCATTCGTTGAAGATGAGAATGCCGCTTCAGCATAGGTCAGAAACCACATATCGCATGAATTATGTCATGACTGGAGCTGTACATGAAACAAGGCAAAAAGCGGCACTGATTTTACGCACAAAGAACCAGCTGTCACATCAAACCAAAAAGAAGATGACGTTCCGATTGCCAGTACATGTCCAAACTGAACAGGGCGGCAGCTTACTGATCAAGGATCATTACTGGATTCTCGATGGATCTGTTCCGCTGGACGGATCAAAAATGCTAGCAGCAACTTCTCAAAAAATAGAGCTATAAGGAGGATCACAATGGCTGATCAATTAACTGTAACAACACTATATGCACGTCAACAAATGGCAAAGGCAAGAGCAGAAGGAACAAAACTCACAAAAGTCGTCAAAATGGCATTTGGAAATGGTGGGACGAAGGATGGGAAACCGATCTCACTAGACGGCACTGAACAAAAACTCAAAAAAGAACTGGTCCAAAAAGAGATTGATTCGTTTACCTTCATGGAACCAGCAAAAATCCGCTACACCTGCACGATCGCCGAAGGAGAACTTGCAGGAGAAGTCATCAACGAACTAGCCCTTGTCGACGAAGCCAGCAAATTCACCGCCATCCGCACCATGACAGACAAACAAAAAGACGGCGACATCGAATTTGTTTTTGAAATTGATGATATTTATTAATGGAGGGAAATGAAATGGACATCAAATCACCTTTACCGTTTGAAACCTCTGACAAAGCACATGCCAACTTATTTAACCGGATGGTCGACACACTAGTAGAGAATGACAATAAGCTTAGCCAACAGATAGAAGGAATCACCAATGAAAGCTTATTTAAACTAACAGGCGATCAGGTTATTCAAGATGCATCAGTCAGCGGTGAGGAATATCCAATGGGCATTACGTTCATGGATATTGGACAAGCGAATGATACCGGATATCCTACGAGATTTGGCTTTGTAAAAAATGAAAAATATAGCAACTTTCGATTTGTTCAATATTACTATGGGACTGGAAACGAAGCAGGCAGTTATTTTGATAGCACAGGTACATGGTGCCGTCATTGGTGGACTGGATCTGGTTGGACCGACTGGCATAAACTCTCTGGGTTCTGTCATGCCAATATAGGTACAACTGGGAAGCAGTTATTAACCAAAGGAGAGTATCAAAAAGTCCTTTTTAATCGAAAAATAAAAGACAGTCATAACAATTTTGATATCAAAAATAATCGCTTCATCTGCCCTGAAAACGGAATGTATTCAGTGAATGCAGGTGTTTATATTGATAGCTTTCAACGATACGCAAACTTTGAATTATCGATCTATTTAAATGGAAGAAGATATAAAAATATTGCACATCAAAGACAAAGTCCGACAAGCCCATCTGATGCGTTGAGCTTTAGTATGGGACTTTATGGTGCTGCCAATATACCGGCTAATAAAGGGGACTATTTAGAAATGTATCTATATGTAGGATATGACGGAGACGTTAGTCGTTATACATCAGATAACCCAGGCTGGTACAACTATTTCGATATTACTGAAATAGGTGGTCGAAATTTCCCGAGAGTATAGGAGGATTCTAATGATTTTATATGAAGCCATTAAGTATAAATACCCAAATGCGGACCCGCAAAAGGATTTTGAACTTAGAAATGACGGAGAGGGTTCGTATATTAACGAGTGGCATCTAGATGTGCCAAAGCCAACGACAGAAGAATTGAAAGAATGGTGGGAGGAATCTCAACTTAATCCAAGGTATCAACCACCTCTTCCGCTAGATTATCTAGCACAAGAAGTAGCCAAAGAAAAGCTAATGAGAAAACAGCTTGAGCATCAATGTGATCATCTAACAAACGAACTAAAAGCGTTAAAAAGTGAGATCCTTTTATATAAAGGAGAGCGTGAATCATGAATTATTGGGTAATGGCATTATATTTTAAATGGGTGCCCCCTGGATTGGTCAAACAAGCAGTGGAACTAGGTGATTGTTCAATGGAAGATTTAAATGCAGGATATGAGCAAAGGATGCTCACTCTAGAGCAGCTGCAAGAAATTAAACCAAGCTTCAAAGAAAGGGAGTGAAAACTGAATGGAAATAAAAGAACCAAAACCTTTTGAAGTAAATGATAAAGCGCATGCCGATTTGTTTAATGACATGGTCAAAGTACTTCTTGAAAATGATCATGGATTAATAGAGCAGTTCTTGAAACATACAAATGATGCGAGAGTACACGCATCTGAAACAGAAAAGAAGAAATGGAATGATTCCCAGAGTTATAAAATCACAGCAGATAGTGGAAGACAGCTTATTAATGTGTCTGTTGACGGAAGAATATTTGATGCGATAAAAGATAAAGGAACATGTACATTTTATGCAGCTGCTGGTGTGGAGGATTCTCCGGCATCATCGAATGTCTCAATCAGGGGGCTGCAGACAGTAGGTCAAGAAAATATTGGCTCTGGATTTGCGGTGGATAGTTCAGGTAATGCTTATTTTTTCTATTATCAAACCGGACATATGTCGATTACTTGGACAAAGCTGCCTACGGAAAGCGATAGAAACAGATGGGATAACGGTCAATTAGTAAAAATCACTCAAGATAATGGAAAGCCCTTTTATCATGGATTTGCTAGCGAGACAGACTACAATACCCTTACCGAGACAGGGATGTATCTCATATATAATACCGGAGTAAACGGTCCATCTCCTTCCTATGATCGAGTATTTTTGCTCGTCATGAGTTATGGCAGTACATTAGTACAAATAGCATACGAATCTGTTTATGGGAAGAACACATACTTTAGAGTTCTTAGACACAATGCACAATCATGGACACGATGGGAGAAGCAAATCACGCTATCAGATCTATTAGAAGGTTCTTGGGAAACACCTAAAGAGATTAAAGGCAATTGGAAGGAATATGACCCTATTAATTTGCCAGTAAAATATCGCAAGAACTTGTTAGGAGAAGTTGAAATAGTAGGTGCTATAAAAGGTGGAATTTTAGGAAATAACCCAGTGTTTATTTTGCCTGAAGAATATCGGCCGCAGCAGGCGATCCATTTTGTGGGAATCGCTTCAAGTATAGGGACACCAGGAGTACCTCAATTTCATCGTACCTTAATAGATAAGAATGGGAATGTAAGTGTGCAATCATCTTCAAATAATGCTAATCCCACGGAGTTTATTACATTTGGTTTTAAGTTCAGTACAAGATAATTCCATAAACAATGGGAAAGGAGAATCACATGGAGATAAAGACACCACGTACACTCAAAACAAGTGATAAAGCCCATGCAGATCTGTTTAATGACATGGTGAAG
Organism: Bacillus sp. NMCN1; assembly: GCF_002998085.1. Classification (NCBI taxonomy): domain Bacteria; kingdom Bacillati; phylum Bacillota; class Bacilli; order Caryophanales; family Bacillaceae; genus Bacillus; species Bacillus sp. NMCN1. Next base: position 929,670 of record NZ_PVQL01000002.1, read on the forward strand.
GTTATTATTGAGAATGATGCTGAACTATTGGATTACATCAATCAACTCGAAAATGATTCAACAACTCATGTAGCTAAAGCAGAAAAGCAGAAATGGAACCAATCTCAGCTATATAAAATGACGAATGATAATGGATCACAGCTGGTTAATATTCCAGCTGGCGGCATTATTTATAATGGGATTAAATCGTTAGGTGCCTGCTCGTTTTATGCTTGGGGTAGTTGATTCACCTGCTATAGGTAACGCTACATTAAGAGAGCTGCATTTGATGTGGAAAAACAGAAATGGTATGAATCAGCGACACAGGAGTATATAGATAGCCTAAAACCAGCCCCTCTCCCGCCAAGTGATATAGACCTTTTAAAGAAACAAAATGCTTTATTGTCGAAACAAGTAACGCAGCTATTGGCTATGCAGAAAGGGAGAACTTCAAAATGATGTTTCCAACTGTAGCAGATATTAAACAATTTTGGGACTGGCAGTGTTACGGTCCAGAGGACATTGCATTTTATGTAAGCATTGGCTGGATCTCGGCAGACGACTACCAAGATATAACTGGAGAAATGTACAAAGCCTAATGGCTTTATTTTTTTGCCGGAAAGAAGGTGATTTCAAATGGAAGTAGATGTCGTTCAAAACTTAATGACACAAGGCCCGTTTGCCGTTCTCTTTTGCTGGGTTCTGTTTTATGTTCTTAACACAACAAAGGAACGAGAAAACAAGCTCAATGCACAAATCGAGGCGCAAAATGATGTGTTAGCAAAGTTTAGTGAGAAGTATGACGTGGTGATCGATAAACTCGACAAAATTGAACGGAACTTAAAATAGGAGGTAAAAATCATGAAAACATTCGACAAAGGCACTGTGATTCGCACAGTGCTTCTTTTTATTGCACTTATCAATCAAACGCTTGTCATGTTTGGACAGACGGTGCTGCCGATTAGTGAGGAGCAAGTACAAACAGCCGGTGAGGCACTATATGTAGCAGGTTCCACCATTTTTACGATGGTGACAGCTATTATCGCTTGGTTTAAAAACAATTATGTGACCTACAAAGGTCAATTACAAAAAGATACCCTGAAACAAAGAGGGCTAACAAAATAATAGATGAAGGAGAAACAATATGGTCAATATCATTCAAGCCTACATTCCAAAACACAATCGCAACAGACCAGGAAATAGGATGAAGCCGGTCTATATTACGGTGCATAATACCTCTAACACTGCAAAAGGTGCAAATGCGGGGAGTCACGCTGCGTTTGTTGCACGTTCAAGTACCGGGGTCAGCTGGCATTACACTGTCGACGATCAGGTCATTTATCAGCATTTACCGTTAAACGAAAACGGCTGGCATGCAGGGGATGGCAGAGGCACTGGCAATATGAAATCAATTGGAATTGAGATTTGTGAAAATGCAGACGGCAACTTTGAACAAGCAGTCGAAAATGCGCAATGGCTCATTCGAAAGCTGATAGGAGATTTCGGAATTCCTTTATCAAATGTAGTGCCCCATAAACATTGGAGTGGGAAAGAATGTCCTAGGAAATTGCTCGGACGATGGGATCTGTTTAAAGCTGGAATAGCCACAGCTCATACCGGCAACAAAAGCACAAGAAAGCCAGTCCGAACAGAGAGCCTGAGCCACAAAGACAAAGCACCCGTGACCAAACAGAAATCGTCAAATTTGCCATCTGGCATCTTAAAAATAACCAAGCCCTTAACAAAAGGACCACAAGTCACAGCCGTGCAAAAAGCCTTATCTTCCCTCTATTTTTACCCAGACAAAGGGGCAAAAAACAACGGGATTGATGGCTATTATGGACCGAAAACGGCGAATGCGGTCAAGCGTTTCCAGCTAATGAACGGCTTAGCGGCAGACGGAATTTACGGACCAAAGACAAAGAACAAAATCGAACGATTGCTGAAAAAGTGATCATTCATAAAGTGCTATCAGCAGGTGAATGCATTTTTTCTTGCTGATAGCTAACAAAAAATGGCACCATTTGTGATATAATCGACCGAATCACTATCATAAGGGAGAGTAAAATGAAAAAGGAACTGTTCCAAGTCATCATGCTGTCAGTGCTGCTCATCTATTTCATCTATCACGGAATGACGAGCGATTTTCCTGTGTCTTACACAATCATTCTCATCACGGCTTATGTCTCTGTGATCATGTATCGCATCATAAAGATAATAAGGTTAAGAAAAAACAAAGAACAAACACAACTGTAAGAAATAAATACATAAAAAAACCATCCTTGATTTCTCAAGAATGGTTTTTCGTATGGAGCATAGCGGGATCGAACCGCTGACCTCTACGCTGCCAGCGTAGCGCTCTCCCAGCTGAGCTAATGCCCCGAAGTATGACGACATAATTTATTATAATCAATCCTCCTGTAAAATTCAAGCTTTAAAACGCACACACATCGTCTATTTTTCTTTCTGGTCAATCGGAATATAGTCAAAGATTTTCCCTGAATGTACAGATTCGGCTAAGCGTCTCAGCCAGTCATAATAGGCTTTCGAGCTTTCAAGCTGTTCAAGAAGCTGCTGCGCTTCCTCTCTTACATGTTCCTCCAACTGATCATCACTAGCAACCTCTTGAAGCCGCTCTTGCGCTTCTTCAATCGCCGCTAAATTGACCTCGACCTCTCGTTCCCATTTTTGCGGAAAGAAGTTCGTGAAAAACTTAAAAAAGTCTTTTTCAGCAACAAAACTGTGTTTTCTTTGGCCTCGGTGAAACGTCTTTTTGACAATATTCATGTCTTGCAGTTTTTTCACACCCGTACTCATACTGGGCTTGCTCATTTGCAGATCTTCTCGCATTTCATCGAGCGTCATTTCCTCATTTAAATACATGGTCCCATAGAGAATACCAGCACTTCGTGTAATGCCATAGAGATCCATCGTTTCAGCTATCGAATCAATGACGAGATCTTTAGCAGCTAAAATGCGTTCTTCTGCTTGCGGCTGTTCCTGCTTTTTCATCTTGTCCCTGCTTTCTATTAAGAGAATTCAATACGTTCAAAAAAATCTTTATGGACTATATGTTAACGAAAGAATACAAAATGTCAAAAGAAAATGATGCATATCTCCCTTTGACAGAAAAATTTGAACATGATACGTTAATTATGTTCAAAACGTTAAATTTTTATTTAACAAACTTATCAAAGAGAATCAGAGGAGGTCCCTTCTATGAGTCAAACACTATTTATAGATGGACAATGGGTTGGCGCCAAAAGTGGCGACACACGGGATATCATCAATCCATTTAATCAAGAATTGATCGCGACAGTCAGCGAAGGATCAAGAAATGATGCACAACTAGCCATTAAAGCAGCGAGAAAAGCCTTCGATCAAGGTGACTGGGCAAACCTGCCTGGACTTGAAAGAGGAAATTTGGTGTTTAAGATTGCTGAGTTGATTAGACGAGATCTTGATGAATTAGCCAAATTAGAATCGCTTGATACTGGTAAAACATTAGAGGAAAGCAAAGCAGATATGGACGATATTGCGAACGTGTTCCAATATTACGCAGGTCTTGCTGACAAAGATGGCGGGGAAATCATTGCGTCACCAATCCCAAACTCAAAAAGTGAATTAGTCAGAGAGCCTGTCGGTGTATGCGGACAAATCACCCCTTGGAACTATCCATTGCTTCAAGCAAGCTGGAAAATCGCTCCCGCTCTTGCTGCGGGGAATACAATCGTCTTAAAGCCAAGTGAAATCACACCACTCACCACGATAAAAGTATTCAAACTCATGGAAGAAGCGGGTATTCCAGCTGGAGTAGCAAACCTAGTGCTTGGACCAGGGACAACGGTTGGCGATGAGCTTGCTGTGAATGACCAAGTCGATTTAATTTCGTTCACTGGCGGTATTGAAACAGGCAAGAAAATCATGCAGGGAGCCAGTGGGAATGTAAAGAAAATTGCCCTTGAGCTCGGCGGAAAAAATCCGAATATTGTGTTTCAAGATGCTGATTTAGACGTAGCGGTTGACCAAGCAATGAATGCTGTGTTTTTCCATGCGGGGCAAGTGTGTTCAGCAGGTTCACGTTTGCTAGTGGAAGAATCCATTCATGATGAATTTTTAAAAGAACTGGTGAAGCGTACGAAAAAAATCAAGCTAGGCAATGGCTTTGATGAAGAAACCCAAAGCGGGCCGCTTATCTCAGCTGAGCATCGAGAAAAAGTAGAAAAATACGTCAGCCTCGGTTTAGAAGAAGGTGCAAGATTAGAAACAGGCGGAAAAAGACCTGAAGCAGAAGAGCTGCAAAATGGGTTCTTCTATTTGCCGACCATTTTCTCAGGCTGCATGTCAGATATGCGGATTGTGCAGGAAGAAGTCTTTGGCCCAGTATTAACAGTCGAATCCTTCCGTACAGAGGAAGAAGTCATCGAGCTGGCAAATGATACGATTTACGGATTAGCAGGAGCTGTGTGGTCTTCAGATATTGGAAAAGCTGAAAGAGTCGCTCATCAATTAAGATTAGGTACAGTTTGGATCAATGATTTCCATCCTTATTTCGCTCAAGCACCTTGGGGTGGATATAAGCAATCAGGTCTTGGACGTGAATTAGGACAGACAGGACTTGAAGAATATACAGAACTGAAGCATGTATATCGAAATACGAAACCTGAAGCGGTGCATTGGTTTAAATAAATATCACACATTTGGAGGAGATTCTATATGACATTAAATATGAAAATTGAAAGTATGCAGAAATTCCACACATTTGAAATCCCGACTGTCATCAAACACGGCATCGGTGCAGTGAAACATGTTGGGGAAGAAGTGAAAGCATACGGTGTCTCGAAGGTATTGCTTGTAACAGACCCAGGTATTTATCAAGCGGGCGTGGTAGATCCAGTGATTGCTTCTTTAAAAGAAGCACAAATTGATGTTGTTCTATTTGATAAAGTAGAGCCAAACCCGCCAGTCCGTTTAGTGAATGAAGGATCTGCGTTATATGAAAAAGAAGGCTGTAATGGATTAGTCGCAGTAGGAGGCGGCAGCTCAATGGATACAGCGAAGGCAATCGGAGTAGAGGCGACTCATGAAGGATCAGTCCTTGATTACGAAGCGGCAGAGGGGAAAAAACCGCTTGAAAATAGAATCCCACCTTTAACCACTATTCCAACAACGGCTGGTACAGGTTCAGAAGTGACGCAATGGGCAGTGATTACGGATGAAGAAAGAGAATTCAAATTCAATACAGGTGGACCACTCATTGCAGCTCACCTCACAGTCATTGATCCAGAGCTTCATGTATCCATGCCGCCTCATGTAACAGCAATGACTGGAATTGATGCGCTTGCTCACGCTATTGAATGTTATACGATGAAATTTGCTCAGCCCATTACAGATGCGGTAGCGCTCATGGCCATTGAATATGCAGCTCATTATATCCGCCGTGCCTTCGCCGATGGCGAGGACCTAGAAGCGAGATATGGAATGGCACAAGCAGCGATGCTTGCCGGGCTTTCTTATGGAAGCGAGTCAGCTGGAGCTGCACATGCGATGAGTCAAACACTCGGAGGCATTATTCCTGTAGCGCATGGCCAGTGTGTAGCAGCAATGATGGGACCCGTGATGGAGTATAACTGGAAAGGGTATCCTGAAAAATTCGCTCGTATTGCGCGAGCGTTCGGCATTGATACAAGCAGAATGTCTACAGAGGAAGCAGCAAAAGCTGCTGTGAACTGGATGTATGATTTAGTGGAAGATCTAGAAGTTCCTTCGTTAGAAGAACAAGGTGTATCAAAAGATATGATTGACCGTTTATCTAAAGAAGCAATGAAAGATCCGCAAACAGTTGGAAACCCAAGAGATCTAAACGAAAAAGCGTACAACTGGATTTATGCACGCTGTTTTGGTCTAACACCTAAAACAGTATAACAATGGAAAAAGGCTCCCAAAAGGGAGTCTTCTTTATGTCTTATAGCTGTTCTTTCATTTCTTTGATTTGATGAATATGGCGTTTTTCATGTGCGCCGATAAAATCAAGATATTGCTTAAGGGATAGCTCTTCAAACACAGGGTGTGCAATGACGCGTTTGAAATCTTCCTCAGTAAACGTTGATAAAATTTGATTGAGCTGTTCACGTGCTGTATCGAGTTCATCCTTTAAATGTGTAGGTGTCACATGCTTGCGTTCAGGCTCAACAATGCTAGGCGCAGTGGCTTTTCTAGAACGGTCCTCTGCCATTTCCACCGGCTTTGGTTCATATTCCTTGATCGGTGCTTTTTTCCCCTCAGCAGCTAGATGTTTTGCTGCAACTAGGTCCATCTTCTTTAAGTGATCTGCCACCTCTTGAATACTCCAAGTATCATCAGATAATTTTTGATTCAATTGTTCTTCGTTCAAACCTTGCAGCTCTTGCCACAATTCTTGTCTTGCATCATGTAATAAACTCACTTTCATCACCTCAGGATCAAATTTTAACATACTGTTACAAGACAATCATTCTTGAGCTATCGGAGAATTCCTGTGAAGAATTGTGATGAAATTTGAAACCTTTACAAAAGTGGTTCGTATTACCTGTTAGAAGGAATACACTTGGAGGTGAGCATGGTCTAATTGAAACAAAGGCTGTTCATTTCATGAAGAAAGGGTGAGGAAGATGGATGTGTTCGGGCTACCACTTCAGACGCTGTATTTATACATATTGATGATATCAGGAATCCTGACACTTGTTTTCGTCTTTTTCGGCGATGTATTTGATGGATTGTTTGAAGCGATTCCTGTTCCATTCCTTCAACCAACATTGATCCTCGCATTTCTTACCTTTTTCTCGGCTGGAGGGTTTATCTCTGAAAAAACAGCAATTGTAGGAAGTGGACTTGGCGCAGTATTATCTGCCATTCTCGCAGTGGTTCTTGTGACCTGTTTGAATGTATTTGTCTTAGTCCCGCTTTCCTCTGCTGAAGAATCTCTCTCATATACGGAGGCCGACTTAAAAGGAAGAACTGGGGAGATCATTGTATCTGTTCCAAAAGACGGGTTTGGAGAAGTGCTGTTAATTAGTAATAGCGGGAAAATCTCAAAGCCTGCCGTCAGTTTCGACGAAGAGGAGATTCCATATGGAACCCGGGTGCTAGTCGTCGAAGTGAACAAAGGCGTCTTATCAGTTATACCAAATGAAGAAATCTAGGAGGGAATGCTATGCCAGGAACAACCATTTTGATTATTATTGGAATTGTGCTTGTGATTCTTATTGCACTTATTGGTGTATTTGTTTCGAAATACCGGACAGCAGGTCCAGATGAAGCGTTAATCGTCACAGGAAGTTACCTAGGAAGTAAAAATGTCCACGTGGATGAAGGCGGAAACAAGATTAAGATTGTAAGAGGCGGAGGTACCTTTGTACTCCCTGTTTTTCAACAAGCAGAGCCGCTCAGCTTACTATCTAGCAAGCTAGATGTTTCAACGCCTGAAGTCTATACTGAACAAGGTGTACCAGTCATGGCAGACGGAACGGCCATCATTAAAATTGGCGGATCGATTGAAGAAATTGCTACTGCAGCAGAGCAATTTTTAGGTAAAACAAAAGAAGACCGTGAAAACGAAGCGAGAGAAGTACTAGAAGGACACCTTCGCTCCATCTTAGGATCAATGACAGTCGAAGAGATTTATAAAAACAGAGAGAAATTTTCTCAAGAAGTACAGCGTGTCGCTTCTCAAGATTTAGCGAAAATGGGCCTCGTCATTGTGTCGTTTACAATCAAAGATGTCCGTGATAAAAATGGCTATTTAGAATCACTAGGTAAACCTAGAATTGCCCAAGTGAAACGCGATGCAGATATTGCAACTGCTGAAGCAGATAAAGAAACACGTATCAAACGTGCCGAAGCAGATAAAGATGCGAAGAAATCTGAGCTTGAGCGTGCCACTGAAATCGCTGAAGCAGAAAAGATCAATGAGCTGAAAAGAGCAGAATTCAGACGTGAACAGGATACAGCGAAAGCAAGTGCCGACCAAGCGTACGATCTTGAAACAGCTCGTAACCGTCAGCACGTAACTGAACAAGAAATGCAAGTAAAAATCATTGAACGTCAGAAGCAAATTGAATTAGAAGAAAAAGAGATCCAGCGTCGTGAGCGTCAATACGATTCTGAAGTGAAAAAGAAAGCAGATGCGGACCGTTATGCTGTTGAGCAGTCAGCTGCGGCGGAAAAAGCGAAACGCCTCGCTGAAGCAGATGCCAAGAAATACAGCATTGAAGCAATGGCAAAGGCAGAAGCTGAGAAAGTCCGAATTGATGGGCTTGCCAAAGCGGAAGCTGATCGTGCAAAAGGGGAAACAGAAGCAGAAGTCATTAGACTGAAAGGACTTGCGGAAGCCGAAGCGAAAGAGAAAATCGCTGAAGCATTCGAACAGTATGGTCAGGCAGCGATCCTTGATATGATTGTGAAAATGCTTCCTGAATATGCGAAGCAAGTATCTTCACCACTTTCTAACATTGATAAAATTACTGTTGTGGATACTGGCGGTAACGGTGAAGGCAGCGGTGCCAATAAAGTCACTGGCTATGCTACAAACCTTATGTCCAGTCTGCAAGAAAGCCTGAAAGCATCCTCAGGAATCGATGTCAAAGAAATTATTGAGAACTTTTCCGGCAAAGGCAATGTGAAGCAAAGCATTCAGGAACTAACGAATGAAATCAAACAGCCAAGAAAAAAAGAGATAGCTGATCATCAAATAGAAGAATAAAATCAATAGACACCTTCCATCAGAAGGTGTCTATTTGGCATGTGCCCGATATGGATTCCTTCTTACATATGAAGAAAGATTTACGAGAATACCAGCAGATATCATCATGAACACTAGGGAGGAGCCGCCATAGCTAATGAAGGGAAGCGGAATGCCTGTGATCGGAAGAAGACCAAAGACAGCGCCTAAATTAAAGACTGCTTGGAGCATGATTTGAAACGTAAGCCCAATCGTTAACAGCTTTCCAAAAGGGTCATGTAAAGCCTGCACAATTCGCATTGCGCGATACATGATGAGTAGATATGCACCAATCACAAGCAACAGCCCCATGATTCCCAGCTCTTCGCTGATGATGGCCATGATAAAATCAGTATGGGCTTCAGGCAGAAAGCCTAGCTTTTGAATGCTTCCGCCTAACCCATTCCCCGTCAGCCCGCCTGAATCCATTGCGAAATACGAATGAATCAGCTGATATCCATCTCCATCTTCATACTGAAAAGGCTCACGAAAAGAAGTCAGCCGTTTCAAACGGTAAGGAGCTGTCACGGCAAAAAAAGAGATACCCGCTGCGGCAGTCGATCCTAGCAAAATAAGATGGCGCGTTTTCAGCCCAGCGCATAATAAAATCATGCCACAGCTTAATAAAATAGACACAGCTGTGCCCAAATCAGGCTGCTTTAAGATCAACAAAAAAACAAGACCTAAAAGAATGAGTGGCGGCAGTACGCCTGTTTTAAAAGATGTAATGTACGCTTGTTTTTTCGCGTATACATAAGCAAAATAGATAACCATTACTAGTTTCACAGCTTCAGAAGGTTGGAGCATGAGAGAGCCTAGCTGAATCCACCGCTGTGAATTGTTTTTGACAACACCGATTCCAGGGAGCAGGACTAGGATGAGACATAGCAATGACAGCATGACAAACAACCGAATCCATTTACGATAAATCTGATAAGGGAACAGAGCGGCAATGAAGAAAAAGAATCCCCCGATCAGGAGCCATTGCCATTGTTTGATGAAGAAATAGCTGCCCTTTTCATACTTCACTTCTCCTAAAGGATAACTTGCACTGTAAACCATCAGTAAACCAAATAAACAGAGGAACACAATCGTTCCAACAAGAATGCGGTCGACTCTTTTGAGATGAGATCGAAGGAATGCCATCATCTTCAATTCCAATTGTCTCCAAACATATAGGATGATGATCTGATATTGACACTTAACACGAGGCCAATGGCGATCATGTTCGTCAAAAGCGCACTGCCTCCATAGCTGATAAAAGGAAGCGCGAGTCCCGTCACAGGCATTAAACCGACTGTCATCCCTACGTTTTGGAAAACTTGAAACACGATCAGCCCAACGACTCCCGCACATATGTACAATCCATAAAGCGTATTAGCATGCATAGCTACATGAATGATTCGATAAATCATCATTAAGTACAAACACAACAAAAGGGATGCGCCGATAAAACCAAACTCCTCACCAATGACGGCAAATATAAAATCCGTATGCGCTTCAGGGATATTACCTCCTTGTACTTGATGTCCCTGTGTAAAACCGCTTCCTGATAATTGACCTGATCCAATGCCGAGCATCGATTGTTTCAGCTGATACCCGTAAGTTGAATCAAATTCATCGGGAGAGAGCCAGCCATAAATGCGGTCAAGCTGATGAGGCTTAATGATTTTGGTGAAATGCTCAAAGTGTTCATTGTGCAAGTAGACCAGAAATGTAAGAAGTGCAAGAAAAGAAGCCATTAATGCGGCCATCATCTTGCTAGAAATCCCTGACACAAGCATCAGTGTAAAGGCGATGGATAATATAACGAGCGCTGTCCCTAAATCAGGCTGAATTAAGATGAGGAAAAAAGGGACAACGGTCCAGCAAACGACTTTACTTGTAGGAAGGATGCTTTCTTTAAACGAAAATCGCTGATGCTTGTATTGGTTCAAAACAGCCGCTAGCAGAAGGATCACAAAAATTTTCATGAACTCTGATGGCTGAACTTTGATTGAACCGAAGCTGATCCACCTTTGGGATCCGTTTTGACTCGTTCCGAAAAAATGCACAAGAATAATGAGGAAAATACCACCTGCAAATAACCGAAAAGATAAACGCTCAAGCAGTTCATAATCAAAGTATGCAGCTGCTGCCATAAGACCGAAACCGACGATATACCAGAAAATTTGTCTTTTGACGAAATAAAACATATCTTGCGTTTCATACTGTCCTGATCCGCTATATACAGCTATCAGACTGATGACAAATAAACAAATCACAGTGAGTAAAAGTACGAAGTCAATGCTGTACTGTTTTTTCATGGCTTCTTGTCCTGCTACCTATTTGTCAGCTGGTCTATGACGATTTTTACAGCCGCAGCATCATCAATATAGCCGATCGGAAAAATATAATCTGGTATTAAGTCAACAGGCATAATGAAATAAAGGAGTACGCCCCCCATCAGCATCAATTCTCGAGAAGTACCCCGTCCGGTCATAAATAAGCTGTACATGTTTTTCAAATGCTGAAGGAATGGTCCGACGCCGCTTAGCGTCTTCGTCTTTTTCTCAAACTTTGCCGAGATCGTTTCTTTTCCCTCGTTTGTTTGGCTATAGGTTTCATATTCGTTTAATTTTTGCTTCAATTTGGTATGACTAAATGTACCGTCGTAGACGTCCTGATCTTTCAGTATTTTTTCGATCTCTTCTACCGCTTGAATGAACGTATCACCGTGCACCTTTTCGCTTTTGACTGGAAACCCTGCAGCAGTCAATAGTTGATCTAATGATATGTTCAGAGAATCTGAAAGCCGTTGCAGATGATTCAAAGTTGGTTTTCTTTTTCCATTCATGATTCGAGACAGTGTCGCTTTATCAATTCCTGTGTATGTGCTGAGATCTCTTAAAGATAGAGAACGTTGTTGCAATTTTTCCTTTAAGAGCGGCCCAAGCTCAGTTGTCTTAAAATCCATCTTTTACGCCATCCTTTGTATGATGTTTCAACTCTTCTATAGAAGAAGTCGTACCCAATATAAAGGTGTGTTGACAAAATGTCAACGGATATCCTTTATTGATTGAATTTTAGGAAATAGGAATTTATCATAATGAAGATAGGGTGAAAACAGTGAGAAGGAGTGGCGCGGATGAAGGTGAGGCATGCTGTACAAAAAGATATTCCTAAAATTGCCGAAATACATGTGAAGAGCTGGCAGACGACTTATCAAGGCATTATTAATCAGGATTATTTGGATGGTTTAAATATAGAAGATCGAGAAGAGAGCTGGAGAAGAAGGTCACTTGAAGGCACGTTTGTCGTAGAAGATGCCGAGGGGGTATTTGGTTTTGCTTCTTTTGGAAAACAACGTGATGAGCGCTATTCAACATATGATGGAGAACTTTATGCGATCTATTTATTGCAAGAGAAACAGAAATCAGGAGCAGGTATTGCTTTAATTGCAGAAGGAGTGAGTTATTTAATAGAGAAAGGGTATCAGAATATGATGCTGTGGGTGTTTGAACAAAATTCGGCAAAGCATTTTTATCAAAAACTTCAACCTCATTTTGTCGTTACCAGCCAGTTCGAGCTGGCTGGTGAGGAACATAATGAAATGGGGTATGGATGGGAGCTGTCTGTATTAAATGACCATGTACACCGAATTAAATCGTCAGCTTCCAATAATAATGAGAGAAAAAGGTGAAAAGCACAGCTAGCAACATATAAGAGATAAAAGGAGAAGCTTCTACTTTTCCTTTTATTCCTGCTATTTTTAAAGCTTCATAGAAACCTGCCAAAAAATAAGCAAGACTGAGAATATAACAGCACAGCATAATGGAGTAAGGGTTCATTGGCGTACCTCCAGCATGAAATCTTCTACTATTAATAGATTCCATAGAGCGGCAAATTATGCATAAAAAAATAACCAGCTGAAATCAGCCAGTTATTTTTGGTGAGGAAAAACCAAACGAGATGCACTTGGTATGAGTATGCAAAGAACAATACTGCAAATAATAAATGAAGGAACCATATATGTGCTGTTATAAATTAAAGAGTAAACCCAGCCTGGTGTTCCTTTTGGTGCATTCTGAGAAAAGAAAACAACACCAGAGATAAAGAACGTCAATAGTCTGAAGAAACTTGCAACAAATACGGATAGGGTAATATAGAAGAATTGCTGCTTTCGCTTTTGATCCTGAATGGCTTTTTTGATCAATCCAGAAAATAGGCCGCTTAGGGAAATGACAACAGATGCGACGAAGTAATCGAGAAATCCTTGAACTGGTGTAGCGATAATAGGGCCATTCATCAGCTGAAGCCCTGCGATGAGCACACCAATGATAAACCCGGTTGATATTCCCCATCTAATAGACATAAGAATGACAGGTATCATAATCAGCGCAAGAGACCCGCCGTTCGGCATTCTTAAAAAGAGACCTGATAAGTAATCTAATACAAGTGCAAGTGAAGTCATAATTGCGATTTCCATCAGTCGTACCAATTGATTTGATTGCTGCATAAAAAAATCTCCCTTTTCATGAATTGAGCAAGGAGAGACCGTGTAAGGATGAGTATGTTATTCATAGAAAAACATATCGAGTTGAATACACCACATGTATTCAATTGAATCCACATTCCTACTTCAGTATTAACTGACAGGTTCAAAGGGTCAGAACAACGAGTGTTCACTCTCAGCACAAAGCTCCCCCTGCGGTTATTTAGTTTTCTTCTATTATAAATATACTAAAGACCTTCAGGATCAACAATAGAGAATTCCTGTGATAATCAATTTTTGTATGATTATATAGGAAGAGATAAGGAAAAATAAATTATTTAGAAAAAATACTTGTTTCCTCTCTCAAAAGGTGTTATATTTGTATTCGCCGCTAAAACAGCGCGGTTATTAAATAACATAAAGAAAAAAGTTGTTGACTTTATCTTGATAGAATGTTATATTAATAAAGTCGCCTCTGAGAGACGGCGAAGATGATCTTTGAAAACTAAACAAGACAAAACGCACCTGTTAATTCGAGTTTTTTATAAAAAAATCCTATGATATATCATAGGTAGTCAGTCAAACTGACGAGGCAGGAAATGATCACATACTAAGTTCGCTACATCGTGTAGCAACGCATGTGTGATATGCATCCTGCATACCTCGGAGAGTTTGATCCTGGCTCAGGACGAACGCTGGCGGCGTGCCTAATACATGCAAGTCGAGCGGACAGAAGGGAGCTTGCTCCCGGATGTTAGCGGCGGACGGGTGAGTAACACGTGGGTAACCTGCCTGTAAGACTGGGATAACTCCGGGAAACCGGAGCTAATACCGGATAGTTCCTTGAACCGCATGGTTCAAGGATGAAAGACGGTTTCGGCTGTCACTTACAGATGGACCCGCGGCGCATTAGCTAGTTGGTGGGGTAATGGCTCACCAA